>JBOHFR010000156.1:0-1863 GCA_050699715.1 Pseudonocardiaceae bacterium | reverse complement strand
CGAACTCGGCAACAGTAGAGTTGATCACAAAAAAGAGATCAACAGGCCCGCCCTCACCAGCTTGCACGCCTTGCTGCCGGGCATAGCCGCAGTTCACAGGTGTTCCCGCGACTTTGCCGGGGCCCTGCACGCACAGGTGCCGCCACACGTGGATTCCAATCCCTCCTCCCTGGTTCCGCACAAGGTGCATGTTCCGCTGATCACCAATCCGAACGTGACATTCGTCATCGACGACGAGCGGCACCATCTCGCGGTCGGCCGAGCGTACGAGATCAACAATCTGCTGGTGCACAGCGTCGAGAACGCGGGGGATCTCGACCGGGTGCATTTCATCTTCGAGATCTACCCTACTGGTGTTGTGACCTCCGGTGCCGCCCGATGACAATCGAGACGTCACCCCCCTCGCCAGCTCATCACGCGGATCGCTGGCCTTCGCTCGACCCCCTGGTCGAGCTCTACCAGCTCGACTCGGAAAACATGATCCTGAAGGCCGACGAAGATTACCTGAGGGTGCGCGGGCCCGCGATCTCGGACCTGATCCTGGCGCTCGATGGCGCCACACCGACCACAACGTTGTCGCGGATCCACGGCACGAGACGAATCGACGAGGTACTGCGCATTCTGGGACGCCGGGGCTTGCTCACACGCAACGACCAGCCGCCCGGTCGGTCTCCGTCGACCGCGGACCCGGGTGTACTCGGACGCAGCGCGGTCGTCACCTGCCCCGTAGCCCGCTGGTTCGCTTCGGCGCTGAGTTTGGTCACCCGTCCACTGCGGGCGGACGCGCGAATTGTCATCACTGACTCCTACCTCCGGCCCGAAATCACGCCAGCGCCGGCCGAAGGTGGCCCTTGGCTGCTCGTCAAGGTGGGTACCGGGTCGGTATGGGTGAGTCCGGTCTTTGCCGAGGGCCGAGCACCCTGCTGGAACTGCGTGCGCACCCGCATTCTCGCTCAGGACGACAGGCTGGCTCTCCTGCTGTACGGCGGTTACCGCCAGGTGACTCTCGCCCCCGGCCCATCACCCAGCACAGGCGCGTTCGTGCGGGAAAGCGTCGCGGCCGTGGCTGCCCAGATCGAACGGCAACTGGCCGAGCGGCGGGACGCGCCCCCGCCGGGATGCCTCGTGCGTGTCACGTCGGCGGCTAGTGTGTCCGTGCATCCGGTTGTTCCCCTCGCGACGTGCGTCGCATGCGGGAGATCGACGACCACCCGGGGTGGTGGGGCGGCCCCATCTCAAACGCCCGGAACTGCGAGCCGAGCAGTCGACCTGTGGTACACGCTCCGGACCCGGCTGGGTCCCCTGCTCGACCCAATCGCCGGGGTGGTCAGCGATCGCCACGTCTACCCGGCCACACCGGACAATGCGGTCGCGGTGGCGGTCGCGACCTATGCGAACCCGTCGCCGGGAAAGTTTTCCCCAGTCACGGTGAGCGCCTCGTCGGGTTCGTTCATGCGACATCCCGCCATCGCCCGCTTCGCGTTCGGCGGCGGGGTCCGTGTTGATACGGAGGACATCAGCCTCCGTTGGTGCACCGCTACATCCCTGAACGGCGTCAAGCGCTGGCTCCCGGTGGCATTCTGCTATCGCGTGCCGGAAGATGATCCGGATTCCGCGTACTGCGTGTACGACAGCAACGGCAGCGCGGTCGCCTTCTCCATGGACGACGCCATCGTCTCCGGCTTCCTGGAGGTGGTCGAACGTGACGCCGTCGCGATCTGGTGGTACAACAAGATCGCCCGTCCGGTCGTGGACATCGAATCGTTCGGTGACGACTTCCTCGCCAGGGCCCCGGCAAAGTCGCGGGAACACCTGTGAACTGCGGCTATGCCCGGCAGCAAGGCGTGCAAGCTGGTGAGGGCG
>JBOHFR010000155.1:0-2374 GCA_050699715.1 Pseudonocardiaceae bacterium | reverse complement strand
AGCTGTCCGCGGCGATCCTGGAGCTCTCAGCGCGGATCGAGGACCAGATGCGCCCTTTTCACCGCCAGCTTGAGCACCTGGTGACCATTCCCGGGGTGGGCCAGGCCACCGCTGAGGTGATCATCGCTGAGTCGGGTAGCCGGAGCGCATTTCTGCGCTCCGGCCCCCTCAGAACCGTGCGGGCGCCTCGTCGGCGCACACGGCTCAAGCAAGCCGCGAGGGCGTTGCGGGTGGTGGTGCCGGCTTCCTGCGTTTGCGGGCTTGGAGCTCGCGGCGGCAGGAGGTGTGTATCAAGCGGGTTCGGTTCTTGTCCGGACTGCCGTGCTCGTCATGATGAACGAGGTAGTCGGCGGCGATCGCCAGCCGGACCACGCTCAACCACCAGCGTTCCCATTCCTGTGGGGATTGGGGCGGTTGGTCGGTGGTGAGTAGGTGGTCGCGGCAGAGTGGGCAACGGCCCGCCTGCTTGGTGAGCAGGCGCAGGTTGTAGCTGTCCAACGGGGGTTTGACCCGTCGCCGCCGGGCGGCCCAGTAGTCGTTCAGGTCGGGGTCGTCCGGAGACGCCGCGCCTGTGACCATCTGGTGCCGGACGATGGGGGTCCAGGCGAACTTGATCAGGTGCGGGATGCTGCCCCGTTCGTCTGCGCCGGTGCGGTTCCCGAACACCCACCTGTCGTTCCTGAACTTGTTGAACCTGCCGAAGTAACGGTGGGCGACCCACCTCTTCGGCTTTCCCGAGTGGCTGCGTTTGGCCCACCGCCAGGTGAGCTTCCACAGGTAATTGTCCAACTCGCCAAAGGTTCTGCTGGACACCACTCCTCGGTAGTAGGCGGCCCACCCCCTGATGATCGGGATGAGCGCGGCGATGACCGCCGCAGCGTTCGAGCCGCGCAACGCGCGCATCTCGTCCGCGAGCCTTTTACGGAGCCGCTTGACGGCCACTGGACTCGGTTTGATCAGCAGCTTGCCGTTTTGGTAGCGGCGGACATTCATCCCAAGGAAATCGAACCCCTCGGACAGGTGGACGATCTTGGTTTTGTCTTCATTGAAGGCAAGGCCCCTGGGTGCCAGCCAGTCGGCGAGCCTGGCTTTGACCTGCTCGGCCTGTTCTCTGGAGTGAGCGCAGGCGACCAGGTCGTCAGCGTACCTGACCAAGATCGGGGAGTCCGGTCTTGTATCCCCGGCATGGCGGCCGGAGGTGTGGTACCGAACTCCCGCGGCCTCTTCCCGCCCATGGAGCGCCACGTTCATCATCAACGGGCTGATCACACCGCCTTGGGGGGTTCCCTCCTCGGTCGGGGTGAAGATCCCGTCCTCGATCACCCCGGCCTTCAGCCAGCCCGCGATCATGTCCCTGGCGGGGAACGATCCGAGCGCCGCGAGTAGCCGGGAATGATCGATTCTGTCGAACGCCGCCGATAGATCAGCGTCTACGATCCACACCCGCTTGCTCCTGCCTTTCAGCGTGGTGAACAGCGAGGCGATCGCGTCAGCGCAGCCACGGCCCGGCCGGAACCACCTACGATCGGGGTTCGAATCGGGCCTCCCGTTCGGGTTCCAGCGCGTGGCGGACCCGTGCCTGGTGGCAGCGGTCCGTGAGCGCGGGAATACCAAGCGGGCGGCGTTTCCCATTGGCCTTCGGTACATACACGCGCCGGACCGGCACCGGGTCCCAGGTGGAGATCGTCTGGTGCACCCGCACCGCCATCTCCGCCCTGGTCTTCGACGACAGCGCCACCTGCCCATCGACCCCGGGGGTCCCACGCCCAGCGTTGCGCTGGGTCACCTGCCGCACGCTCACCAGAGTGTTCGACCATGACCGCAGCAGCATCTTCTGCAAGGACCGGACCTGCGCCCAGTCTTGCTCCCGCGTCGCCTTGAAGACCCTGCGCCGCAGCCTCCCTACGTTGCCCTCATGGGCCCGCCAGTCGATGGCGTCCCAATCCGGTACGTCCTCCAGTCCGTTCACCGTCACGGTGTCCAACTTGCCCTTCAGCTCGGGAGGCTTGACCAGCATCAGTGTTCAACGGCTCACCTGCCCACGTCAGCGCCCTTTCGGGCCCAGCCACCAGGGCTGGTATCCGGCCAGTTATCCCCGGCGGCCGACGGAGGGGTCGACCATGTCGCCGTGGGTTTCCTGTCGCCTTTCGGCCACCGGCATCCGCGTCTTGGGCATCCTTTCCCGCCGAGGAGTTCCGCTCCCCTCACGGTCGGCCTACCAGACAACAAGTGCCTGGACCCCGACGGGTAGGGTCGAGCCAAGGCGCGGTACCGGTATTTCGACCGGCCCGTTTCCCTGGCCCGCCCTCCGCACCCGGCGTGCCCATTACTGAGCACCGGGCGCTCCACAAGCCCCGCTGGATTTCACGGCATT
>JBOHFR010000154.1:0-2680 GCA_050699715.1 Pseudonocardiaceae bacterium | reverse complement strand
AGCCACGACCACCACCCAGCAGCGGCACACCAGCCCGGCTGTCCCGTGAGCAGACCGGGCCACCGGTCCCGGTGACACAGCTGGGGCGCAGGATCCGCCGCAGCCACCCCGGGCGGCGGTGCCGCCCACGCCGGGCCGGGACTGCGGGGGATCGCGCCGCGACCACCACGGCCACGCACTCGGGGCACGAACGGCCAACGGGCGCGGCCATCGCCGCGGCGACGACGCGATAGCCGCAAAGCGCCTCGTAATGCCCGGCGCGCCGGCCAGCGACGATGTTCTCGTCGGTCACCTCATGGGCCCGACGATCGAAATAGCAAGTGATCGGGATCGTGAACAACCGCTCAGCCACCAACACCACCCCCCAGTCATGGACCAGCCGGGCCGGTGAAGATGCGACCTCGCGTAGGAAGCCATCGCCCGCGCAACCCCCGGGCGTGATCCCCGGTGGCGGCGATACCAACAACATCGGCGGTTGCCTGCAGGCGCTTCTGGTCACGGTGGCGCGTCCACCACCGCCCGGCACTCAATCCCGCCGGGATCTGGAGATCCTGTGGGACGTGGTCCACCGCTGCTCCTCCTCCCATCCGTGGTCAATGACGACGACCGTGGGGGCCTGGCGACCATCACACCGGTCGTACTGCTCAGTGAAGCAGCCGTGAGGGATCTTCCTCACGGTGTCTCATCACGGTGCTCCCCCCTCATCGCTAGGCTTGCCTAGATCACGCCCACAGGGGACAAAACCGTCACAAGGGGGGTGCGGGAGGTGGCCCGTGAATCGGAGCATGTCCTGGAGCTGAGGGGTGCTCTGGGCTCCTGCCTGGCGGCCTGCCGCCAACAAGCACGGTTCAGCCAAGGCAAACTCGCCGAGCAGATGCACTACCACCGCACCGCGATCTCCCACCTGGAAGCCGGCCGTCATCCCGCACCACGGGAGTTCTGGGTCCACGCGGATACAGTGTTAGGAGCGAAGGGAGCGCTCATCACGGCCTACGAGGCCCTGGAGACAGCCAGGCGCGACGCGGCAAGGCGGGAGAACTCGGTGGGTGAACCACCCACCTCGTCAGGAGAAGGTGGCAGAGTGCGGCGGCGAGAAAGTCTCACCTTGGGTCTCGCCGTGGCTATCACTCCCGACGTGCTGGGCAGGGTGTTGGCTGGCGCCGCCGCTGAGGCGATGGAGTTCACCCAACTCGCCGGGGTGTCCGCGGTCGGGCAGGGCACGCTTGAGCATCTTGAGTTAGTGGTGAGCGACCTCAACCTGGGCTATTCGAAGGAGCCACCGGCGGAGCAGTTCGTCGTGGCTCGTGTCTATCGGTCACGAGTCGATGAACTGATCCGTGGCCGTCACACGCTGAAAGAGTTGCGAGAGCTCTACGTCTATGCCGCGTGGTTGTCAGAACGGTTGGCATGGCTGGCGTACGATCTCGGTAATAACCGCGCCGCGCGGGCATATGCGCTTGACAGTTACACCCACGCTAATCAGGCAGGACACGGTGAGCTGTGCGGGTGGGCGGCCAACATCATGGCGTCAATCGCCATGGATTCGGGGCAGCCTGACAGTGCGATGAGAGCTGCTATGCAAGGTGTTGCCAAGGTTTCGACTAGTCATCCGCTGGTTGTTCGGCTCCATGCCCACGCGGCTCGCGCCTATGCCCGGTTGGGTCAGCGGGAGTCATGCGAGACACTCTTCAACGAAGCCCAGCGGCTGCATGAGCGACTGCCAGCCAAGCCACCCTGCCGGTTCGCTACGGACACCGGCATCATTGCTTCCTACGCCATGACCGCCTACCCGGCGTCCGCGTATATCTGGCTGGAGGATTTCGAGACAGCTCGGACACATGGCGAAGCAGCCTTGGCAGCAATCGAGTCAGCTCCGCCTGACAGTAGAGAACAACGGTCGTCTTTTGCCCAGCTTATCCTGGCCACGGCGCTGGTGGGGTGTGGCACGCCCAACGACGCTGCGGCCCTGGGAAGTCAGGCATTGACGTCAGCTCATGTGGTCACGTCAGGGATGGTGACTTACGTCCGCAATCTTGACAGGGCGCTGGTGAGCCGTTATCCGAAGCTGGCCTGCGCCCGTGATTTCCATGAGCAGTACCGGCATGTCGCTCAGCGTTCAGCTGGTGGCGCGGGAAGGGCATGAGCGAAACTGGGCCTAGCCACCAACTCAACCTCCTGGGTGTCAAGCGGATGGGTGCACCCATCACGTGACACCCAGGCCCAAGGGCGTAAACGACGCTGTACACACCGGCCAGCAGTGCCCACCCCTGCTGGCTGCGGCGTGCGCGTAGAGGGTGGCGCGGGTGAGCAGGCCGGGCAGCATCCGCAGCAGCGTCGCCAGATCAGCCTGCTCCCGCACGGCAACGGCCTTCTCCAGACCAATCGATGCGCAGCTGTCCGTGGTCAGGCACGGGGGCCTGATCGGGGATGTCGTAACAGCGCACCGCCGTACGCAGATCCTCCAGCAGCACGTTCTGGTCCAAGGAGACCTCGGCCTCCCCGTAGAACGCACCGAGAGAGATCCGCAGAGCCCGAGCGATGGCGGCGGCAATCGCCGGGGTGAGTGTGCGATCCCCGACCTCGATCTTTGACAGCAAACTCAGCCACACCCCGGCCCGGCGTGCCAGAGCCACCTGAGTCACCGCGCGTTCCTTGCGCAACTGCGCCACCCGCGAGCCAC
>JBOHFR010000153.1:0-2860 GCA_050699715.1 Pseudonocardiaceae bacterium | reverse complement strand
AGGACGAATGCGGCCGAGCTCCCGGCGCGCGGTCGCCGACTCGGTGACCGCAGCCGTGTCGAGCACCTCAGCAAGAGTGCGGCCGACCTCATCGGGGTACCCGGCCAGCGCGTAGGCATGGGCTAGCCAGGCACCATGGAGCGCGTAGGCGCGGGGTGAGTCGCCCTTGATAGCGGTCATCCGCGGAGACAGCACGTCGATGGCAGGCGCACCGTAGCCAGCGAAGATGTTGCAGGTAGCCCAGTTACGCCCGACGTGGTCATCGTCTAGGAGCCGGGGGCCGATGGACAGCTCGTCCTCGGGCTGCACAGCGGCCTTCTGATAATACCTGCCGGCCAGGTCCAGTGCACGACGACTGGCGCCCAGGTCACCGGCGAGGGCGTGACCATAGGCAAGCTGGGCGGCGGCGAACCGCAGCACCGCAGGGGTTGCGCCGTCGGTGTGTAAGGCTACCTGGGCAAAGTCAACAGTGCGGTGGGCATCGGCGGCGTGCATGCTCGCGATCACGCCCTTGCGCACCGAGACGAAGGAAACCATGGGTGCCCACCCGCTGGCATTGGCCCACTCACCGGCCCGGTCGACCCACCAGATCGCCTGCGCGAGGTTACCGGCCTCCTCGTGCATCCAACTCAAGAACTCGGCATAGCGGGCCTGCGTGATCCCCAGCCTGACGGCGAGATCGGGGCTCGCTTTCCGGCGCATGGCGCTGATGACCGCGACCTTCCCGGTCAACGCATCAAGCAGCTGACCGGACGGCATCACCCGGCCAGCGATCCGGAAGCCTTCCAGGGCCTTGTCCAGTTCACCGACCGCTTCGGGGGGAACGGTGGTGCGGTGCAGGTCGGGAAGTACAGAGCTGGCACCGATAGCCAGTGCCATGAACACGTCGCGTCGCGGTACGGGCACGGTGATCTCTCCTTCCGGTGTCGCCACCTCGACGATCAGCAGGCCGCCATTGGGCTCTGCCTGTCCGTCACACCATCGTTGACCAGCGTAACCCGCACGCACCAGGGCGGTGAGGGCTCCGCCGGTATCGAGGCAGCGGTCCGCCATCTGGGCGCATTCCAACGCGAGCGGGCGAACGCCGGACTCCATCCGGGACAGATGGCCGGGGTCACAGCACATGTCCCGAGCAAGTTCTCGCAGGCCAACACCCTTGGTGAGGCGGAGCTGACGTAGTGCCCTGCCCGGCTTGACCGCGTCGTCCATGGCCACCCCCGGATCGTGTTGCCACATGTTGCCCACACCCGCGAATGGCTCGTCATCGCAAGCCTGAGTCGGCCACCCTAGCCGAGTGTTCCACGACACGGCACCGACAGATCCGGCTTCTGTCTTCTGGTCAGCCCCCGCCGAGACGCGGTACCGCGACGACGAGGAGATCGACGTGTGCCTGCCCCCTGATGGACGGTGGCGCGTGAGAGCCCTCGCCGGCGCGCGCTGTCCGGCGGGTTCTCCCACCGCGACCCGGTGACGCCTGCGAGGCTGACGGCCATGCGAGAGAAGATCTGGACGTTCATCGGACGGCACGCAGGCGGCGTGCAGTGGCGCATCCTGTGGTTCGCCCACACCAAGTACATCGTCGGTGTCTCCGGGCTCGTGCGGAACAGCGCCGGCCAGGTGCTGCTCATTAAGGGCCGCATGTGGAAGCCGAGCCGACCGTGGGGCCTGGTCACCGGCTACGCGGAGTCCGGGGAGCGTTGGGAGGACACCGTCGTCCGTGAAGCGCGCGAGGAGACCGGCTTCGAAGTGACCGTCGAGCCCAACCCGGTCTGCCTGGTCACCGGCTTCAAGCTACGCGCCGAGGTCGCCTACCTCGCCGAGCACGTCGGCGGCACCTACCGGCCCGACCGGAAGGAGGTCCTCGACGCCCGCTTCTTCACCATCGACGAGTTGCCAGACGGCCTGCTGCCGCAGCACCGGGACCTGATCGCCCACCATCGCTACTGGTTCAAGGGGGACGACGGTGACCGTGCTCACGCCCAACGAGAAGCTCACGGGCACGCCGCAACAGAAGCGGGAGATCTCTGAGCGACTGGTCCGCTTCCGTCAGCATCCCGACCGCACTCTCAAACTGTCGCCAGACACATCCGACGCTGACCTTCCAGACCCTCGATATAGTCCTCCCCGGCTTCGGCGACCGCGAAGTGTTCGCCCTCGGCACGCGGCTGGCGCGGGAGCGACTTGCCGAGCTGGGGCTATTCGAACCGCTTCCCCACGAGCGCGTCTTCGTCGGCGTCACCTCGACATCATCATGGAAGGCGCGTTCGACCGGGAAGCGGCGGCCGTGGCCCGGGAGGTGGCCGCCACCGCGGAAATCCCGTGCCCGACGACCGGAGTGGATCGCTACGCCTGGCACGACAGCACTGGCGACACGCTTCACGCTCCCGAGAGCGCCGATCCCTGGCTGACCGCCATGAACGGCTATGCCGCATCGGTCACGGCTCCCTACGCCGCGTTCCTGGCTGAGATCGGCGGGCCTGACTCCGACGAGCTACACGAACTGCTCATCCGCGCAACCCTCGACGGGAACCTCTCCCCGCTCCAGAGCTGGCTGGAGGACCGCTACGGCCCCGGGGAGTTCACGGCGCTGTTCCGCAGCGATGCCTACAGCCGCGCGACGTGACGCAAGGGTCACTTTCTTCAGGGTCTCGCCGGCGCGACGAGCAACCTCGCGGCCAGCTCGGGTGAAACCGGTGAAGGACACCATATCGACGCCGGGGTGGCGAGCGAGGGCGTCACCCCGGCATCGGCCCGGTGCCATGGATAACGCTGGCCACCTCGGCTGGCCACCCATCCTCCGCCGATACAATGCTCGACTTGGCGCTGGCCCAGCATCCTCAGGCCTGCTTCCCTTCACTCA
>JBOHFR010000152.1:0-3146 GCA_050699715.1 Pseudonocardiaceae bacterium | reverse complement strand
CGACCGGACCACGCGCCTGTGGGACAGCACCACCGGCCAGCTGATCTGGCTCGCCGCGAACTTCCCGAACAACGCCGCCGCGTCCTGGTCACCCACCGACAACCGGCTACTCTCCACCACCGGCGACGCGTGGCGATACCTCCGCGCCGCGTGCTTCGACCACAACGGCCGCCTCTTCAGCCTCCAACCTCACGACCGCTACTACACCCCGGCACAGAACCATGAACCCAGCGGTCCGGCCCACCGCACCGGATACCCAGCTCACCCATCCCTAGCCTCGGGCTTTCATCGTAATTGATCATGTGGGCGACACGCCGGGGCGAGATGCGCGAACCTCTTGCTGATCTTATTACTGAGTGATGGTCGAGATGTGGTGACCGGCTGTCGCGTCGAGTGGGCACCAGTTCCCCGGGCCGGTGGGTCCTCAGGGTAGTTGGGTCGGACGGGTCGGGGATCAGGGCGGCGGCAGAGCGCACATGGTGGTGTGGGGTTTCTCGGTGTCCTCAGTCGGCGGCCTGCGCTCTGTCCGCGTATTCGGCCAACAGGTGGACCAGTCGCGCCGCTCCCGAGGGGTCCACGGTCAGGTGCACGGGCAACAGTCCACCGGGAATCCTGATTGTCAGTCGTGTCCCAGTGTCTCTGATGATCTCCGCTGTGGCGTTGTCGGTCACTATGGCGTCTACCAGCATCAACTCATGCTCCATTTCGTGGATTGCGTGGAAGGCATCGGGGCGGGCGGCTCTGAGTGGCGGCACCCGCCCCGATGCCAGTCCTTGAGGGCGCAGCCCGCTATTCCCGGCTCACCCCAGCCACACGCTCAGCAGGTCGCCCAACGTCGTGGCCCCCTGCTCATCAAGGGAGATCACGCATGAGCCGGCGATCTGAGGGTCGAGCACGATCGTCCCGTGGCGCTTGCTCACCATCAGGTTGACCTGCTCCACCGGATCCCCCTCCAACGCACATGCTGCCGGGATCGCTTTACGGCGGTGGTTAGTCGAGTGGCCACCAGAGTCGGGCACAGACGGATTGCGTTCGGTTGTCACGGTTCACTTCCTTGGCTGTCATTCCTGAAAGAAGGCGCCAACAGGTGTGGGCGCCGCTGGTCGCCTGCGGTGTTGTTCTCGCGGTACCTTCCCGCCCGCAGATCCGGCACGCCCATACGGTCGTATCGACCGTGGCCATGGCGTCGAACTGGACGACCTGATCCACCGGGAAGCAGAGGAGCCACACCCGGGGCAGGGTTGCGTTGCGCCTCGGTGTCAGCCGGCGATGAGGGGGACGACGCCCCGCAGGGTGGGGTCGGGCATCCCGGCGGGGATCCCGACAACACAGCTGATGGCCAGCGCCCCCGCCGGACTGGGTCTGGCGTGATCGTCTGGCGCGGGAGGACGGGGCCAAGGGCGCCCTGGCGGTGTTGCGCAGTGCATAAGATGAGTACACCAACCAGCGGGCGGGTAATCCCAGGGAAGACCTGGGCATGAGGAGGGCAAAGGTGACCGGTTCGTGGCGAATGGCCGATGGCCGGGATGAGGAACGCCCGTGGGGTGAGCGGTTGCGAGCGTGGCGGGAGGGCGTGAAACAGTGGTCACGGGCCGAGTTCAGGGACGAAGTCGAGGCAACCTCATACAAGTTGGGCGAAAACAGGGGGCACGGTTTAGACGAGCGGCTCATAGCCCGCTGGGAAACGGGAGCTGTGCGACGCCCACAGGCCGTTTACTGCAGGCTCCTCACCCACATGGGCGCACCACTTCCCTCATCCAGCGAGTCGCTCATCCCGCCGAATCATGTGGATCCCGCGGAAGCGTGGGGATTGCGCACCAACCTCCAGATGTTGCACACAGAGATAGGAGACGACATGAAGCGTCGATTGCTCCTTGCACAGTCCGGGCCTGCGTTCGTCGGTCTGGCGAACCCGTGGCTCCTCGATCCGGTTGACCGGGTTGTCGACAGAATCGACGGCCGACGGATCGGTCCCGCCACGGTCACCGATATTGAATCGATCACCGCTGCCCGGCGGCGGATGGACGACGCGGTGGGTGGCGGCTCCCTGCTCGCCGCGGTCCGCGAGGACTTGCGCATCTCGATCGCCCTCTTGACGCGCGCTTCCTATTCAGCTGAGGTAGGCCGCCGCCTGTACTCGGCCACGGCGGAGCAAGCGCGACTCGCTTCCTGGCTCTGCTTCGACACCGGCCGCCACGGGCTCGCGCAGCACTACACACAGCTGGCGCTGCGCACCGCCCACTCCGCAGAGGACCGCCAGGTCGGCGCGAACGTGCTCGGATTCGCCGCCTGCCAAGCCTCCGTCAGAGGCGACGGATTCGCCGCCGAGGCCTTCAGCCGGACTGCTCTGGCCGGCGGACGAGCGACGCTGACCCCGGCAGTCGAAGGAAGCATCTATGCCCGACTGGGCATGGCCCGCGCACGTTTGGGCGACCCGTCAGGAGCTGCTGCCGCGTTCGAGACCGCCGAAGAACTCCTCGCCTCATCCGATCCCGCCGAAGAACCCGCCTGGATCTATTGGTTCACCGCCAAAGACCTGCACGGGGTAGTCGGCCAGTCCTACATGTTCGCCAACGAGCCGGGGACCGCTGTCACACATCTCAAGCAAGCCGCTGACGGAGCCAGCGAGGAGTTTACCCGTGACCGGGCCTTGTGGCTGGGCCACACGGCAACCGCCCAGGTCCTCAACGGAGACCTGGAGGAAGGCCGACACACGGCCGAAGGCGCTCTGGAAATCCTCAGCGGCGGCCTCGGCTCTGGGCGGGTCGTTGAGGTGCTCACCGAGTTCTGCGGAGTACTGCGCGCCCGCAACGCGCGAGACGCAGCGGACTTCGAGGAACGCCTTGCCGCTTACGCACCCATGCCCAGCCAAGCGTAGCGACCACCAGAAAGGGGTACTGCCTCGGCGCGGTCTGCGCTCCTGGGCACGATGTGCGTGAGCGGACATCGACCAAGGCTCAGACCTCCTGAAGTTAGGTCATGAACGTCGATCGATACGGCGCTCGTAGGCGGTGAGCCGCCATCTGCCCATCGCCCCGCCTGCGCACCACCAGCTCGGGTGGTGCGCACACCCATGACCCCACCAACCGGGCGCTGCCTCAAGGCGCGGGCGAGCAACGTCCCGCCCGCAGGCAGTGGTGGCCCAC
>JBOHFR010000151.1:0-3207 GCA_050699715.1 Pseudonocardiaceae bacterium | reverse complement strand
ACAGTGCGGTGTACCGCAGAAACTTCGTCGAACACATCACCGGGCTCACCATCGGCGCCGGGGTCGCCGGGCTGGACATCGACCGGCTGACCGCCCTGCTACCCCAGGCCGAGCCCACCGGCACCCGGCACGTCAGCGCGGCCGATGTCCAGGCCATCGAACAGGCCACCGCCGAGTTCACTCGACAAGACTTCGCCCACGGCAGCGGGATCGCCCGCGACACCGCCGTCGCGCACCTCACCGCCACTCTCCCGCTGCTGGGCGCCGAAGTCACCCCTGACGTGCGGCCCCGGCTGTACCTGGCCACTGCGCGCCTCGCGACGCAGGCGGGATGGATGAGCTTCGACGTCAAGCGGGACGACGCGGCCCGGCGGCTGTGGCTGATCGGGCTGGACATCGCCCGCACAGCCGACCATCCCCAGGGCAGCGACCTGACCGTCTACCTGCTGGCCGACATGGCGCTCCAGGCGGTGCGCCTGGGCCGCCCCGATGAGGCGCTGCACCTGGTCCACCTCGGCCACATCACCGCAGCTGGACCACACCCGGTGTCGGCGTCCACCATCAGCCTGCTGGCGAGCATCCAAGCCCGCGCTCACGCCGCCCAAGGCGACGCGGGGGGCTGTGACCGCGCGCTGGGTCAGGCCCTCGAGAACGTCGCCGCGATCGACCCAGCGACCGCCCCGCCGTGGACCGCCTATCTCGGTGACACCGGCGTCCCCGGCCACCAAGGCACCGTCCACTACACGCTCGCCCTGCGAAGCCGGGACCCGCGCGCCGCCAGCCGGGCGGTGCCGCTGCTGGGCCAGGCTATGGGCTTCGGCCCCGGCTACGGCCGGGTCCGGGCACTGTACCTGCCGGACCTCGCCGGGGCGCACGCGATCGCCGGGGACATCGACACCGGGGTCACCCTCGGCCACCAGGCCATCGACGCGGTCACCGCACTGCACTCCCCCCGCGCCTACGACCGGCTACGGGTCCTGAACACCGCGCTGGAACCCCTCCACACCAGTGCCGGTGTCGCTGAGCTCCGCGACCGCCTGGCCTCCACCGCCGCCTGATCCGATGGGGTCCCGTCGGCGATCCGACGGCTGGTGACGGGTGGGCCAGGGGTGTGTTGTGCGTGCCTACCCACGTGGGCTTCCCCGCCCCTCGGTGACTGGTATTTATGATCACGACGCCAGCCGGTGCTGGGGGATATTCGGCAGCGGGTATCCCCGGTGACTCTTCCCTCGCGCCTGTCCGTGTGGTACCGGCGCGGCGGTGAGCCCCCGCCTCCAGCGCATTACAAGGGCCATCAGGTCATCCACACCCATCCGGAGGACCAGATGGCCCTCACCTCGTGGGGCCGTACCTGGACGGTGCCTCGTACTCACCAGCTCCGCTGGTGGTCTCGCCGCGGGGGTTCCTCGAGTGGTCGCGCTGGTGGTGGGGCCGCCGAGGGTGACGGTATCCCGGGTGGGGTGGCGGGCGGGGTGAGCGCGGCGCTGGCCCGGCTGACGGTGGTGGTGGTGCCGGTGAGCCGGTGGGCGTGGTCCCCGACGTCCCGGTAGGCGTCGGCGGCGGCGGAGACCAGGGTGAGGGCGTCGCGGTCCTCGGCGAGGATGGTTTGGACTTGCTGGCGGGCGGCGTCGGTGTGCCGGAGCAGGGAGGCGTGGGCGACGGTCGCCACCGCGGGAGCGGGCGAGCTGGGGGTGTGCTGGGCCATGGTGGCCAGCTCATCGGCCGGCAGGCCTTTACTGACGTAGGTGGGGTTGTCCCGTTCGCACTCCCAGGCCAGCGTCACGTAGTCGATGGGGGTGCCGGCCTCGGCCAGGGCACCGAAGGCGGCCCAGGTGGCGGCGTGGTCGGGTTGGCGGAAGTCACCGGGGTCAGCCAGCCGAGCAGCTCGGCCCGCAGGGTGGGATCGGTCAGGCAGGTGGCGAGAACCTCGCGCTCGGCCTCGCTGACCGCCCGGGTGGTCAGCGGCGGGGCGGGTGGCCCGGGCCGGATCCCCGCGGGCTCCAGGGCGGGCTCGGGGGCCGGTGGGTCCTGGGCCGGGCCGCCGCCGAGCACGGCGGTGATCAGAGAGCCGGGGGATCCCTGGGAGTGGCGGAGTCTCTCGGCGAGGTCAGTCAGGCGCCGCTGGGTGGCGGCCAGGGTGGCCTGGATGGCGCCGGAACCCAGGTCGGGGTACTCCCGGGAGTGCTCGGTGGCCTCCTGGATTCGGGAGCCGGCGACCGTGACGATGTGCCGGGCGGCGGCCTCCAGCACCCGGCGGGCATAGATCACATGATTGCTGCGGACCAGCGGGGCGGGGAACTCGACGCTGGCCGCCGGGGTAGCCGGGGTGGCGCGCAGGTAGGTGTGCAGGTCCACCGCGCTGACCTCAAGTCGGGGGCTGTCGTGGTAGGTCCCGGCGGTGATCACGGCGGGCAGCTCGGTGACCGGCACGCCGCGGCCCTCGCGGTGCAGGCCGGTGAGAGTCTGGTAGATCGCCCGGGCCTTCGGCTGAGCCAGGTCAGCGGGCCGCAGCCAGTCCCGCACATCACGGACCCGGCCGCAATCCCACAGCAACGCCCCGACCAGAGCACGCTCAGCGAGGTCAGCGGCGCTGGTCGGCGGCTCCTGGGGGGAGCTCACCGCGACCGGTCCTGGCCGTCACTAGCGGCGGCGCGGGCGAGCGCGGCGTCAGCCAGCGCCAGGCGCCCAGCGAGCTCGTCGAACACCTCATGCTGGGCCGGGCTGGCGGGAACATACGGCGCCTGCGGCGCGGCGTGGGCGGGCACGTGCCACCACCGCCGCGCGTGGCGCACCGGGACCGGGTCATAGCCCGCCATCAGCGGTCGCGCCGCTCCATGCTCGATCAACACAGCCATGTCCCGCTGGCTGATCTCCCCGGTGTTGCCGGTCATCACCATCCCCTTCCCCTCGGCTCGGTCAAGTCTCACTACTCACTGCCGTCCGGTCCCCGCCACCGGGCCACCCCCGGTGGTGGGGACGAGCGTGGTCGCTCAGCAGCGTCCTGTTCGGCCAACACCGCAGCGAGCGCGGCGGGCCGCTGACCGTGCTTGTTCGTCAGCTCCTTGGCCGCATGGCTTCTGTTCCTGTTGTCGGATACGCTCTGATGAGCGCGTCTCGTGACACGCGGTCCCAGATTCTAGCTCGTGCCAGCTGTCTAAACAGGACTCTGCGGCAAGTCGGCCGTAGACCTTCCTCCGGAGGACCCTG
>JBOHFR010000150.1:0-3547 GCA_050699715.1 Pseudonocardiaceae bacterium | reverse complement strand
TCCAACAACAACGCGGCCAACTCGACGACGCCCTCACCACCTACACCGAATCCCTCCACTTAGCTCAACGCATCCACACCACCTACGGCGACACCCCCCAATCCCTCCGCGACCTCTCCATCTCCCTGAACAAGGTCGCCGGCATCCAACAACAACGCGGCCAACTCGACGACGGAGGTTGACGATGGAATGGACACCGGACCGGATTCGTCTGTTCCGCGCGACGGGACTGTCCTTGCCGCAACGCAAGTTCACGAAAGAGCTGGGGTTCACCCTGCGAACGATCGGCAACGCCGAGCGCGGCGCCCATCCGCCGAGCCTGGCGCTACGGCGCGCGTTGGACCCAGACCTCCTGAAGTAGGTCATGAACGTCGATCGATACGGCGCTCACTGGCGGCGAGCCACCAGCTGCCCGTCGCCCCGTCTGCGCACCACCAGCTTGTGTGGTCACGCACACCCATGATCCCGCCAACCGGGGGCTGCCTCAGCAGGCAATGAGGCAGGCGCGGGCGAACAACGTCGCGCCCGCGGGCGGTGGTGGCCCCCATCAGGACGGCACTACGGTCATGATCACGGTTTCGGTGCCGAAAGTGACACGACATGTCACCTGAGGCACCCAAACCGTGATCTTGAGTCCCAGGCCGGCCCTTCACGGGCCTATGATATCTACAAGATTTTCCTGCGAACGCCTCACGGGTGCCCCAGGTTAGAGCTTGATCAAGAAACTACTTCAGGAGGTCTGGGACCAAGCCCTGGAACAAGCCCCCGAGGCGCAACGCAACCGCTTCCTCGCCGCCGAAGCCGCCGCGTCACACGATGACGCACGACACGTGGCGTCGCTGCCGCTCACCTAATTCCCGCCAGCTCACCGCGCACCTCGACGGCATGGAGCAGCGCGACGAGACGCTCACGACACCCGCTGGCAACTCCGCCTTCGGCTGGTTCGGTCGCGGTGATCTTGAGGCCGTTCGCGAGATGGCATCGATCTTCTCGCGTGTCGACCAGAGGCGCGGAGGCGGGCACGCTCGCACGGCTCTCATCCAGTACCTGACTTCGGATGTCGCGAGTTACCTGCGTGGAAGCTACACCGACGAACGAGTGCGAAAAGACATGTTCGCTGCGGCCAGCGAGCTCGCCTACCTTTCGGGTTGGACGACTTTCGATAACGCGGAGCACTTCATCGCCCAGCACTACTTCGCCATAGCGGTAAAGCTTGCCGCAGAGGCTGACGACCCTCCCATGGCGGGTCATGTCCTTCGGGCCATGGCGCATCAAGCTGTCGGCCTGGGCCGCTTTCACCAGAGGCTGGAGCTGGCCGCTGCGTCGATGGACGACAAGCGGTACTTACTGGCCAGCCCGCGTGAACGCGCACTGTTCGGCGTCGTCTACCCAGGAGCGCTCAACGCGGCAGGGCAGAAGTCGGCTGCTGCCGAGGCACTGATCAAAACGGAAGACGACCTGGCCTCAGCGACCACCGGCGATGATGAGCCATCGCGGGTGTTCTTTCTTCGGCGAGGCGAGCCTCGCTCACGAGACTGCTCTCACGCTGCGCGATACCGGAGACCTACCCCGGCGCCCTCAAGGAGTTCAACCGCAGCGCGCGCACCCGCAAGGCAACGACGTTCACCCGCACGCACGCCGTGACCCTCGGATACCTCGGCGCCATGCAGGCGCGCCTAGGCGAGGTCGACCAGGCGTGCTCCACCTGATCCAACGCGCTGGACACCATGGACGGCATCCGTTCAGGGCCCAGTGCTCGGGTCCGTGTCACCAGCCCCAAACTGGGCCGTCGTTCCTGGTCAGCGGTGCACCGGAGATTAGTCCAGAGACTAGTCGTGCGACGGATAACGGCATCAAGCCCAACCTCCTGACCTGCGAGAATGCTCTACTTTGGGGCTGGTGACACGGACCCGAGCACTGGGCCTTGAGCAGCTTGTTCGGGGAGTCGCTGGGCCCCTCGTTCGGGTGCGGCGTCTCCAGGTCGATGGTGATGCCCTTGACGGTGTTCAGGGCGCGGAAGACGGTGCCGTGCCAGAGGAACCACGTCAGCCGTTGCAGGTCGGCGCGGACCTCGTTGATCAGGGTGGTGGCCGCCTCGGTGGTCAGTTCCAGGTCCGGATCCGCAGGTGGCGGGCGCAGGGACTTGGCCATGGTGGTCATCACCGTGATCCGCCTGGTGATAGGGAACCAGTCGAGCAGGTGCTCGGCTTGGGGGTTGAGGTAGCGCGGGAGGTCACGGATGTCCGCGCCGCCGTCGGTGAGGAACGTGACCTGCTGGTTGGCCGCCATGCCCTGGGCGGTGAGCACCTCACACAGCCGGCGTTTCGGCTTGGTGTCGTAGGTCTGCACGTACCCGAAACAGCTCGCCCGGCCCTGGGCGGGCACGGCCTTGCCGGCGATCACCTCCAGCTCGTCCTCCAGCCGCCGCGCGGTGGCCTGCACCTGCCGGCGCACCGTGCTGGCGTGCAGCGCCCGACCCAGCGGGGGGCCCTCCGCCGGAAGGCCGCGCCCGCACAGGGCCGCGACCGGCCGGCACGACCCCGACCCGCCCACCCTCGCACAACTCGGCGTGACGGGCGGAATCCGTACCGTGCGCACCCGACAGCGCGGAGATCACGTCGTGGAACCCAGCGCCGGCCACGGGTCGGTGTCGTCGGCGAACCCGAGGGGAGCGGCATGAGCGACTACCACGAGACCGAGGCGTACCTGGCCGCCGAGCTGGACACTCTCCGACACGCACTCACCACCGGGGACCACGCCGCGGTGGCGCGCTGTCTCGAGCACGTCCGCGCCGAGGCGGGGCCGGAGACCGCCGCCGTCCTGGAACGAGCACTCACGGAACACGAAGCCCTCATCCGGCACTGGAGCCCCGAACCGGCCGCCCGGCAGGGGGATCAGGGACTACGCCCGCCTCCGGCCCAGCCAATCCTCACGCCCACAATACCCGCGGACACCCTTCCGGAGTTCCTCGTCGTGTTCTTGGCGGTGGCGGTCGTGGTGCTGTTGCTGGTCGTGGCGGTGCTGGTGACAGTGATAATCCCGCGATAATCCCGCGCCCACCGAGCACCACCACAGCGCCTGCCCCACCGCGGGCAACCAGCAGTGCCGGCCTTCGATGATGCGGATTCCGTGACGAACTCCCGCGACAGCGGCACTGGCTTCGCGTTGCCCAACGCACGCCGGCCGCGGCCAGCTCGGCCAAGCCCTGAGTCGGTTGAGCTGGCCCGGCCGGTGTGGTGGGGAATCAGTGATTGGCCGGTGTTTCGATCAGGCACACGAGGTTGGGCCGTAGGCAGATTAGCCGGTGATCCAGGTCGAAGCGCACGTAGATGAGGTAGATGCCATGGTCGATGACCTGGCCTTTCTGGTGCAGCCGGGACAGTGGTGCCCCGTGGTTCTTGTCCACCTTGATCTGTTCGACCCAGCTCCGCAGGGGAATGAGGGTGCCGTCGGCGTCGCGCGGGGGAGGAGAGGCCAGCGGTAGCGGCATGGTGGATGTCACCTCAAGGTGTGGGGGGCCGGCGGGCCGCCGGGAGTCCGAAGTCGG
>JBOHFR010000149.1:0-3623 GCA_050699715.1 Pseudonocardiaceae bacterium | reverse complement strand
CCGACCCACACCACCACCCCTGCCCACCGCAGCCTGGATCAACCAGCCCCCCGCGACCACCGAAAACGAGGAGACACCACACAACAACCGCGCCGCCTGATGTCCCATCGAGTTTGACAGGTTCCGACCGACCCAGTCCGGTTGTCCCGCGCGACGAAGTCCACCAAGTACCGCCGGATCGGCTCCACCGGCACACCATCAGGATCGACGACCAGCCACGGCACCACCCCCTCGGCGGGAACGACGCGGCCCCACCGAGGTAACTCGATAGACCCGATGTCCCGCTCCACATCGTCGAACACCCTCACCGCCACCTTTCTCATCAAGGGGCATGAGGTCTACCGAACACCGGGAACCCGGCAGCTACACCGTGCCGGCGTGTCGCCAGTTAGTCCGGTCAACACACCTGCCGTGATACTCGTGCCATGCCGGATTCCCGGTCGGGTACCGGGCCAGTCTCAGCAACGCCCCTGCAGCCGATTCGGCTTCGGTCGCCACCGGTGGGGGCAACACCATCGTGGCGCCGAGCCGCAAATCCACCATCAGCGGCTGGTCGGCAGCGTTCGACAGCGCCCGCATCCGCGCGGCCGTCGCCCGCCTGGCCTGTCCATCGACCCAGCTCGTCGCCCTGTCGGTCGCCTGTAACTGGGTGTGGATCGCGCGCAGCTCCCCGACCAGCGGTGCCACGTCCCCCAGCGCGGCCGCGTCCACCTCCTGCAGCTGGTGCAGGACGTGGGCGAGTCCATCGGTGCTGGTCGAGGGAGGACGCAGGCTGGTGATCAGGACGCCACGTGCCACCAGCTCCGCCACCATGCCATCTATCGCCGAGAACTCAGCGTCGGGGAACTCGGCGGCCAGCTTGTCAGTCAGGTCACCGATCCGGATGGGTGACCTGACCGCCTGCATGATCGTCTGGACGGGTGGGGTGTGACGCACCGACACCTCTACCGACGTGCCACGACCGGGAGCGCCGGCTCCCGGCTGCCAGGGCGCCACCAGCCGCTCACCGCGCACCACCACCAGATCGTTGACCGTGACCGGCAGGCGGCGCCGCAGGGCAGGACATGATTCCAGCGAGGCGATCACCGCGGCCAGCCACACCGCGTCGGCCCGGGTCCGCACATAGTGGTCGTCAGTCCACCGTGTTAAGAACCGCGGGCCGAAACGCAGCGCAGCCACACCGGCGAACACCCCGAAAGGAGTGGCCCGACCGCGCATCCGCACCAGATACCGGGCCAGCGACACCACCATGCGCCGCACCTGACCAGCACCCGGGCGCAGCCCATCGCACACCGCCTCGACGCGGCCTGCCAACACCGGGCTGGCCACCGCGACGGCCTCCGCGACCGACGGTGGCGACCAGACCTCAGCGAGCCAGGAGCACCACTGCTCGATCTCGGCATCGTCGTCCAGCTCAGGCCATGGCCGGGAAACGACATCGCCGGTATGCACGCTCGCACGGATCAGTGCCGCATCAACGTATCGATACCACCGCGAACACTCCCGCACCGTCACCCCGATGCCTCCGCACAGCCCAGACAGCCGACGTGAGGCCTGCAGTCATCTCCGGCCGGCAACCCTCCAGAGATCGCCGCAGGTGGCCCTCAGCAGTCGCCTTGCTTCTGGGTGTCACACCCGTTGTCGGTGCTGCCCAGCAGCGCCTCAGCTGCGTCGCCGGACTCCACGATTCTGACGTCGAGGTCGAAGTCAACGCCGTCGGCGACCTGGATGTCGTCCATGGTGTCCTCCTTATTTCCGATGCTTCCCGGCCCCCCAACGGGTCCGGGGTGGTGCTGGCAGCCGGAGTCCTTGCGGACCGGCCGCACTCCGCGACCAGTCCGCAGCACGTCGCCGACGTGAACGCGCCCTCTCGGGCAACCGGTACGCCCCACTTCTTCATGCGACGAATGCACCTTGATAATGACCTCGCACGAGCCGAACGGCAAGGCCATCGCAAAAGAAACTATTTCCTTTTCGATTGTTCGTCATGTGCACAAGCTGGCGTGGGCGCTACCCTTGCCCCGTCAGAGGAGGAGCGATGCCCGTCGAGCCGACCCCGCGCCGTAGGCGCCTGGGCGCCGAAATTCGGCGTGCCCGCGAAACCCTGGGCTGGAGCCAGGAGGAGACCGCCGAGCGCCTGGGCTACAAGTCCATGTCGACGATCAGCAAAATCGAGAAGGGTGTGCAGGGGCTGAAGATCCAGCAGCTGGCCCACTTCTTCGAAGTGCTCGGCATCGACGACCCCGACCAGCGCGAGCAGCTGCGCGACCTGGCCCGCAAGGCCGGGGAGCCGGACTGGCACCAGCGCTACCAGGGCGTGGTCGACGACCCCCTCGGCGACTACCTCTCCGAGGTCGAAGAGGCCACCAGCCTGTTCGTGTGGAACCCCGCCGTCGTGCACGGACTCCTGCAGATCCCCGACTATGAACGGGCGGTGATCGAGGGGAGTCGGGCCTGGACCACGGCCGACGACATCAACCGCTTCGTCGACATGCGCGCCGAACACCGCAAGAACATGCTCGACCGTGACCCTCCGCTGAAGATCTGGACCGTTGTCCTCGAAGGGCTCCTGCGCCAGGAGGTCGGTGGCCGGGCGGTGGCCAAAGCTCAACTCGAGCACCTGATCCACCTGGCCAGGACAGATGCGAACATCACCATCCAGGTCCTGCCCCTGCGCGCGGGAGCGCACGCGGGCATGGACGGGCCGTTCATGCTGATGTCCTTCACCGCCGGGCGCGACACGGTCGCCATCGAGGGCGCGCGGGCACTGCTGCACCTCAACGAGCCCGACACCGTGGAGATCTACCGCACTACCAGCAACCACCTGAAGTCCGACGCTCTAGGACTGAAGGCTTCGCTGTCACTGCTCAACACCATCGTCAAGGAACTCTCATGAACCCCAACGACCTGGACCCGGCCTGGCTCCAGAGCCAGCTCACCGGCGCCCAGTGGCACACCGCCAGCAGCGGAGGCCAGTCTTGCGTCGAAGTCGCGTTCCTCGCACGCGGCATCGTGGCTCTGCGCGATTCGAAAAACCTCGACAAACCCGCCCACATCTTCGATGACGCGGAGTACGACACCTTCATCGCAGGGATCATGCGCGGCGAACTGCGACGCCCGAGGCCTTCCTGCCCAACCGAGTACCGTCCCGGAAACGTTCGTTTGCGACCCAGCACAACGTGATCTTGAACGGTCAGCGCTGCCCCTGATCGTCGTGGGTCACAACAGTGGGCGGAAACAACGGGTCGTATCAAGCCAGGCGAGCACCGTTTACGACACAATCTTGGCGTGGCGCGCTACGGTTACGCACGAGTGAGCACCCGTTCCCAGACCGACGACTCCCAACTCGACGCGCTGCGCGCCGCCGGTTGCCAGCGGATCTGGACCGACATCGCCTCCGGGCGACTCGCCCGGCGTCCGGAATGGGACAAGTGCCTGGACTACCTCCGCGCCGGCGACGAGCTGGTGATCACCCGGCTGTCGCGCATGGCACGCTCAGTCCGACACCTCACCGAGGTCGCCGCCCTGCTCAGCGAACGCGGAGCCAACCTGGTCGTGCTCAAGCAAGGCATCGACACCACCACCCCGGCAGGGCGTTTCCTGTTCCACGTCATCGGAGCGAT
>JBOHFR010000148.1:0-3835 GCA_050699715.1 Pseudonocardiaceae bacterium | reverse complement strand
ACACCGCCAGCACGAGGACCTCACCAGGGAAGCGAAACCCAGCGAAGCCCGACCTCGGCGGAGGTACTCGACGATGACGACGACCCATCAGCTCAGCCTGCCCAAGCACGTCATCAGCTAACGCAACAGTGCCGGACACGGTCCGTTCCCGAGGCCGGGGTGGTCTGCGGGGGCGTGTCTTGCTCGGCATTCTCGAATCGACGACCAACGACCTCGCAGCACACTCAGCCCGCGTGGACGCGGATCACCCGTTAGGTGTGTTTTAAGCGAATGGTCGTGTTCTCAAAGATGGTGCCGTCATTGCCCACTGGCACCGGATCTTCCAATGGAGTTCCGCTGACAGCTAGTCGCCTCAGTTCCTGGAGATGTTTTCGCCGTATCCGGCCGCGACGTCGTAGAGGTCGATCATCGGAGGAGGGTCGATCACCGGCTGGTGGCGGGTGAGGTAGGCCGCGGTCTCTTTCGCGATCTGGGCTTCGTCGGCGCCGGTGATGTTCAACTCGTCGAGTACGGCCGTGCTGGCCTGGAACCGGACCTCGGCTTCCTCGGCACTCTCGCGGATGCGCACGAGGTATCCGTGGTCGCCCAATGGCTCGATCTCGATGTACTCCGCCATAGGCTCCGTCTGCCTGGCCGCAGGGGGTTCCTATCATCTCGGTCCGGAGCGTGCGGCTGTACCGGACTGGCGGCGTCTGGCGGCTGCGGTGCCGCCGGGGGCAAGGCGGCAGATCGGCACCGGGATGAGTGGTCGTTGAGGTGTGCGCCGTCCTGCGAGCCGGCTCGGCCGGTAGCCGCAGGACACGCGGATGGCGTCGATCATCATCGTCGGCACACCCGCGTGATCTGCTCCGGCTGGCGTGTGAAGAAACCACGCGTCCACGCCGCGCACGTCCTCTTCCTCCGCGCTGGGCCGAGATCACGGCATTCGGTCACGTAGCCCCACGTGCCCGGAAGGCGTGCCTTGACAGCGTAGGGGTGGGGAGCCACCATGGGAACCATAGAAACTAAATCAGTTTCTCAAGTTTTTGAGGGTGCCGGGCAGCGTTCTGACCTGATCGTGGAGGCGGCCGGCCGGCTGTTCTTCGCGCCGGGTTTCGCGCGGGTGAGCATGGACGATCTCGCTCGTGAGCTCGGGATGAGCAAGAAGACGATCTACCGTCATTTCCCGGACAAGCGCAGCCTGCTGGCCGCGGTGCTGGATCGGCAGTTCGCGGCGGTGGAGCGCACGCTGGTGGCGGCGGCCGAGGACGCAGAAGGGCAGCCGTTCGGTGTGCGGGTACAGCGGTTCCTGATCGCGGCAGGCAGTGAGCTCGGGCGGATCGGCGCGGCTCAGCTCGCGACGGGGCGGGGCGATGCGATGCTGCGCCAGTATGTGGAACAGCGTGTGGACGCGGTGGTCTACCGGCGGCTCGACGAGCTGTTCCGGGACGGGCACCGGCGGGGACTGCTGCCGGCGCCGCCTGAGCTGCTGAGTGAGATCACCCGCGGCGTGTTGGAGCGGCTGCTCACCTCGCAGTTGCCGCGCGAACTCGACTGGACCGCGGCCGATCTGCTGCGGGCGACCGTCGACACCGTGCTCTACGGGGCGATCCGCTCAGCACACCCCGGCATCGACGATGAACAACTCCGGGCGGTCATGCTGAGGGCCCGCGATGGTGAGCAGGAGGTGGGCCCGTGACTGGGGCAACCGGCTGGGTGGCATTGGTGACAGGGGCCAGCAGCGGAATCGGTGCGGCCACCGCGCGCCTTCTGGCCGCGCGAGGGATGCGCGTGGTGGTCAACTACCTCCGCAGCGGCACGGCAGCCGAGGAGGTCGTGGCCGGCATCGAGACCGCAGGCGGCCAGGCCATGGCCGTGCAGGCCGACGATCGAGAGGCAGCGGCGGTCGAGAGCATGATCGAACGTGTCGGGGCGGCCTGGGGCGGCGTCGACGTGCTGGTGCACAACGCGCTCACCCCGTATGTGATCAAGCCGTTCCAGGACATGACGTGGGAAGAACTGGGCGGCAAGCTCGACGACGAGATGCGTGCGGCGTTCGCGGTCACCAAAGCCGTCCTGCCCGCCATGACCGAACAGGGCTGGGGACGCATCATCTATCTCGGTACCGGCCTCAGCCGCCAGCCCCGGGAAGGCATGATCGCACTGGGCACGGCCAAGGCCGCACTGGCGCAGTTCGCCCGGTACCTCGCCCAGGAACTGGGCCCGCGGGGCATCACGGTCAACGTCGTCGAGCCCGGCCCGGTGGAGGGCACTCGCATGGCGGATGTGTTCGACGAGGAGCACAAGCAGCGGCAGGTGGCCGCTACCCCCTTGGGCCGCCTGGCACATCCGGGTGACGTCGCCCAAGCGGTCGCCTTCTACGCCAGCGAGGACAATGCCTTCATGACCGGCACCACGGCCGCGGTCAACGGCGGGATGTCCATGTACTGACGCCCCGCTGTCCTGCGCACACGGGCATACCGTCCCGGTCCGGCCGTCGGCCGGACCGCATCCGGCACACCGTCACCTCAGCACTATGGGCCGCAGCGGCCGGGCCCGCAGCACGCGCGGGCGCATGGCGGTGACACGATCAAGGAAAAACGTTCATATACACGATCGATCTCGCCTACGTCGGGCGGGGCCTGCACGAGGAACTGGTCGCCTACATCGCCGACCAGCAGGGCTACTACGCCGACGAGAGCGTCCACGTCGCGCTGCGCGACGGCTGCTCCTGGGATGAGCAGCGGCTGCGCCACGGCGCCACCATCGGGCTCGGCCGGGCACTGCTGTCCCGACTGGCCGATGGCATCCCCTGGGTCGCACTCACTGTCAACACCCACCGCCCGCTGTTCTGGTTCCTCGCCCGCCCCGGCCTGACCGCCCTGACCGACCTGGCCGGCCGACGGCTGGCGGTCCACGCCCCCCACACCGCGCCCGGGTGCTTCGCCCGGATCGTGCTGCGCCAGGCCGGCCTCGACCCGGACCGCGACATCCACACCATCGTCCGTCCTCCCGGCGACTACGGCATGGACCTGCGCCACCTGCACGACGGCGAGATCGACGCTGCCTTCGTCGGCAGCACCATGGCGCCGGAAGCGGTCGCCGCCGAGCACGGCTGGCAGGTGCTGGCCTGGGTCGGCGACCACTTCCCGATCCCCACCGTGGGCGTGGCCGTCGACCCCACCTACATCCACCCGGACGACCCCGCGGTCCAGGCCGTCGTACGAGCCCACCGGCGCGCCCTGCAGGTGATCCACCACGATCCCGACACCACGGTGCGTTACATGCAGACGTTCCTCGGCCGACACACCGTGGACGAGGCCCGAGCCCACTACGAGACGTTCATCGCACCGTATTTCACCACCGACGGCCAAGCCGACCTCGCCATCGGCGCCACCGCGATCACTGCGGTCGCCGCCGAACTCGGCGTCCCCGCCACCGTCACCGCAGCCGAGTTCTACCGCACCGCAACCACCACACCCTAGGAGCCCGGCGACGCCGGCGCCACCGTTATCTAGGGTTGTCAAGCACGCCCGCACGGGCCGGGCGCCGCTCGACGAGACGGTCACGTTCGTCGAGGGTTAGCACCGCAATCGCATGCCCGGTTCGCCGAGCGTTCGGCAGGTCCGAGCCGTGCGAGCGGGCGCCAGCCTGCTACCGGGCCTCCTGGCAGCTACCCGGACCGGACTCACACCGGCAAGCGACGACAAGCTTACGACAGCGTTGTCAATGGGGTGCCCCGAGGTTCTCGGACCACGACCCGATAGGGTTGTATCCGAAAGGCGCCATCGAAAATGTCTCGGAAGTATCGGAAGTTCAGTCTCGAATTTCGGGACGAAGCCGTTCGACTGGTGAT
>JBOHFR010000147.1:0-3851 GCA_050699715.1 Pseudonocardiaceae bacterium | reverse complement strand
GTGGCCCTGTTCCTCGATTACCTGGGTCCTCGGTCCGCCCAGGGCTGGAGCCCGGCTGGCCGCCAGGAGCTGAACACTGTGCGGCGATACCCGACCGGCGGCCAGCCGGGGTCTTAGTGCGGGCCCGGGTCAAGCCAGCCACTGGGCGCCGACGCCAGCACTGCTGCCGGGATACAGCATCCGCCACAGCCACCCGGGCCGGTGATGGCGGCGGCGACCAACTGGGCCCGTGGTCAGTCGTGCCGGAACCAACACTGCGGTGCACCTCGCGCACGGCCGACCAACCGGCGCAGCCATCGCCGCAGCCACGATGCGACGTCCACACTCCGCCAGGTACTTCCCCGTGCGCCGACCGGCGACCACGTTCTCGTCGGTCACGTCGTGCGCCCGGCCGTCGAGGAAGCAGGTGATCGGGATCGTCCAACGCCTCGCCGACGATGCTTGCGAGCCTGGCATCACGTACTCCTTGCGGTGTGTGGACGACGGCGACCCCGGCCGGATCGGGGGGTGGGCACGGCCGAGGCCGCCGTCAGCCTGTGGCTGGCGGAGCGCCCAGGCGCATCCCTCAGGCGCTCCACCAGGGGCTAAAGTCGGGAGTTGGAGACCGACGTTGCCCGCTACGAATCATGCCAAGCATAATGCGTGGCATGAAGTTCACTGATCGGGTGATTGCGTGCCCGTCTGAGATCGCGCCCGCAGGCAACGCCCGTCCCCACAGACCTTGAGGGAGGCTGTCATGCGTGCGACGGTGCGGAGCCGACGGTTGGGGGCGCGGCTGGGCCGTTGCCGCGTCGCTCGTGGGTTGTCCGGTGCGCAGCTGGCGGGTGAGTTGGGGGTGGGTCAGCCGCAGTTGGTCTCGGATGGAGACCGGCAAGGCGAAGATCACCCCCGCGACGCTGGCCCGCTTGGTCGAGCTGCTGGGCATCCCCGAAGCTGACGCCCACAAGCTCGACGAACTGCGCAAGCGCTCGGCCGAGCCAGGCTGGTGGCAAGACTACGGCGACGTCCTCAGCGAACCAGTCGAGATGCTCATCGAACTGGAAGTCGAGGCCTCCTGGATCCGCAGCTACGAAGGCCACGTCAGCCCCGGCCTGCTCCAAACCCGCGACTACGCCGAACGGATCATCGCCGTGGGCTCCATGCACATGCGGGTGGCCGACATCGACCGCTACCTGGAGCTACGGATGCGCCGCCAAAAACGCCTCGCCGAAGGCATGCGCTTCACCGCCATCCTCTCCGAAGCCGCGATCCGCCAACAGGTCGGCGGCCCCGACGTGCTCCGCGAGCAGCTACGCCACATCAACAGAGCGGTCCACGAGTTCGACGTCACCGTCCAAGTGGTGCCCTTCACCGCCGACGCCCACGCCGCGCTCGGCGACTCCTTCGTCATCATCCAATGGCCCAATGAGAATGACGCCGAAGCCATCTACGTCGATGGCCAGACCAGCTGGACCGTCCACGAGCGCAGCGGCGTCATCCGGCAGTACGTGCACGCCTTCGCCTCCGTCCAAGCCCAAGCCCTCCCACCCCGGGAATCCCTCGACCTCATCCACACCGTCATCAAGGAGCTCTCACCATGACCACCACCCGCGTCGCCACCCCAGCCGCACTGGCCGACGCGACCTACCGAAAGTCCACCCGCAGCACAAGCACCGGCAACTGCGTGGAGGTCGCTGCCCTCCCCGACGGCCACCGCGCCATCCGGGACAGCAAACACCCCACCGGCCCAGCGCTCACCGTCCCCGCCGCCGAATGGACCGCCTTCACCACCAGTCTCCGCACCGCGGATTTCGCCTGACTACGCCACCAGCGGTGCAAAAGTCAGGGCTGGTTGACTGCATGACCGATGGGTGTTGCCCGAGCAAAGGCGGCCGCGTCCGTCGCGGTGTGTGGGTCGCTGGGCCGATAAATTTACCCGTTCCATCGTTGCGCTTCCCGGACCCTCAGCCTTCCGCGCTCGTTAGCCACACGTGGGTTCTGGCCCGGCGCTAGTCACGCTTCTCCACGGCTCAGCCACCTTGATTCGACACCGCCATCTGACGATCAAGCAGCGAACGGAGCCCTGTTAGTGCTCAACAATCTTCAGAAAATTTCGATCATCGACTATCTGCTATCTAGCCAGCATATTGACCGCTTCGCTGCAAGATCGATGACGGGGGCAGGTTGACATGGCACTTCTTCACCGGATCGCACACATCGCCGCAGCAGCTCTCAGTCCATTAAAAACTGATGCCGCCCTGAGCTGGCGGACATTCCGTAGCGGAACGTCCACTCACCACAGGCCCGTACCAAACAATGACCTCATGCTCCCGCGCGGGCGTCGTTTCGAACCAGCAGCCGAGGCCGCAGTCCAACGGACGGCGGATGCACCACCCATCGCATGCCTATTTTGCTTGCGAGACGATGAAAACCTGAATACAGTAATTGATGCGAACGAGACTTTCTATGCCCGGCTCGACAATTTCCCCGCGACGCCTGGACACGTGGAGATCGTACCTAAGCGCCACGTCGTGTCGTTCTTCGATTTGAGCGAATCCGAAATCATCGACGCGTACACTCTCATACGAGCAGTCGAAAAAAAACTCTCCATACTACACGACCCAGGCGGCTACACCATCGGCGTCAACGAGGGAAGAGTTGCCGGCCGGAGTATTGATCATCTGCATATCCACCTGATCCCGCGATACAAAGGCGATGTTGTTGATCCACGTGGAGGAATCCGTCAAGTAGTACCCAATTTTGACCCCGATACATGGGGGACACCTACACGGCCTTCGAGCCCTGCGCAATAAACCAGGAACCTCTATGACACCAGGACCAAGACGTTTCCATAAAGCCGCGCGAAGCCAGCGTTGCAACAAATTCTACTGGATCAACCAGCGTAAACCAACGCGGCCTTCTAATTGATCTTCCTTCGGTCCACCCCTCCCCTTCACCCGCTTTCATGCTCACCGCAACCAGGCCTCCAGGAGCGAGAACCCGCAGCAGTTCAATGAGCGCTTGGTCGTGGTTGCGGGACGGCAGATGCAGCAGACTAGCGCAGACCCAAGCACCTGCAAAAGTATTTGATCGAAAAGGGAGCCGCGCCATATCTGCTTGAACTTGAGACACCCCTGCTGAACGACCGATCCGCAACATCTCCAGGCTGAAGTCAGCCGCGACAACGGAAAAACCCCGCGCTGCGAGATACCTGCTATCCCGCCCTGGCCCGGAACCTAAATCGAGAATAAGCGCGGATTGCGCAAACTGAGCTACGAAAGCGTCCACATCCTCTTTAAGACCCGGGAAATCTGCATAGCTATCGGTATTTGCCGCATAATCACGGGCCTCGTCGTCGTAGAGCTGACGGAGCATGCGCCGAACATCTGACATCGCCTTAAGCACCGTCAAAACCAACTTGCCCGATCCGCAGGCACACACTGTTAAGCTCCGACCAGAGCTCATCCGAATCTAGAGCCTTAAAACCTCGGCTAGCGTCAACACTGACGCAACCGACGAATTTATTGCGACCGTTGCGAACCGGACTCGCGAAGACCGCGCCGCGGTGGCGAAATTCTTCGAACTGTCGCCAGCTGAGATTCATCACCGAGTCTGGGCCATTTTTCTCCCTATACTCACGAAACCGTACTTCATTGTCAACGGAGTCAGATAGCATTTCTACGTCGACGCTGTGTTCACGGTCAAATTTCCAACATAGACCAACAACACCCTCGCCGATCGCCGGCCGGAAAGCCCTCAACCCCGGCGTGGTGCCAAGCCTATATGTAGAAACGCGAATCAGGGATCCCTTAATCGGGTGCTTCAACGATCTTCGAACTCGCCACACATGGAGACCAAGATCACTCATCTTA
>JBOHFR010000146.1:0-4211 GCA_050699715.1 Pseudonocardiaceae bacterium | reverse complement strand
GGATCCGGGTGCGGACCTGCGGCACCTCGTGGAGCTCAGCGAGGGTGGCGCCACCGCAGACGCGGAGATCCGCACCTGGCGGCGCCGGAGGACCACCGGACGCACGTCGAGCAGTTGATCTCCCACGGTTTTGGTCGGTCTCCGACATGGCAGTGACACGTTCTCGCCGCTGCCATCGCCCGGCTCTTCCCAGTACCCGGAGAGCATGATCATCAACGCCGGAGACCGCTTGACCAGGAGCGCTCAGGATCCGGTACGCATCCTCGTCACAGGCCTAGTTGCGCGCGGGGCATGCCGGTCAGGGACGGGTCAGACAACAGGGCGGGCACGAGAGCGGGGCAAACCGTGGGAGGCAAGCTACGAGCGCGGTTGGTCTGTGAGTCCAGTGCCGGCGAGTTGCTCGTTGAGCACCCGGATGCGGATCAGCATCGCCGCCCTGGACCTCGGCCGCCGGCACTGACGCCCCAGCTCAGCACTGCCTCCCACGGTTTGCCCCACTCTCACCGAACACCCCAGCTGCGTCAACCTGACAATGCCTCCGCCGGTACTGACCCCCAGCTCAGCGCCGCCAACGGTCTACCTCCCCCGGTTTGTCCCGCTCTCGTCCTCAAACTATGCCATGATGGCCATAGCAGTAGCACGGATACCGTCTTTAGGCTTAGACGCAGTGAAGTGGTGGCCCGCATGACGCATCTCATAATTAAACAGCAGCGGAGGTGATTAACATGTCGGGATTGCGGTATGTCGACGATCCGTTGGTGACGGCCTCGGGGCAGTTTCCGCTCGGTCGCTGCGATTTCGCATTGCCTGATCGCAGCGAGCCACCGTCGGGTGCGGCGACGCGGCCGTTCGCGCTGCGGTGGTTGAGCGATATTGGCGTGCCCGCCGCTCCGAGGTCCTATCGTTATTGTCCGATTCGACAGGTCGCGGTCGACGTGGTGACTGGTGAACCGCGTCCTCCGCTCTGCAAGGTGGACTGGACCACGATCGCCAGCAAGGACGGGGACGAAGGGCCATCGAAAGACTACGGCTGGGAAATCGTCCCGGACGACGACTGACGATGACCGTCCTGGTACTTGCCTCGGAATTGGATCGAACGGCTGATGGCGTGGTGAGTGGGTTGACCGAGCGCGGCGTTGCGGTGATGCGGTTGGACCTGTCGTGGTTCCCGCAGCGTCTGACACTCGACGCGGAGTTCCGCGAGGGATCGTGGCGGGGACATCTGCGGACCGAGCATCATAAGGTCGACCTCGCGACCGTCCGGTCGGTGTGGGTACGTACACCGTCGTCGTTCCAAATGCCCGAAGGCATGTCCGCGGTGGAGCGGGAGTTCGCCAAGCGCGAGGCCAAACTCGGTGTCGGTGGTGTGCTGCTGGCGCTACCTGACGTGCTGTGGGTGAACCGTCCCGACCTGGCGGCGACTGCGGTGTACCGGCCGGTGCAGTGGGCAACGGCGGCACGGTGCGGATTGACGGTGCCCCGAACGCTGGTCAGCAACGACCCGGCGGCGGTGTCACGATTTGCCCAGGTATCGGCCCCGGGAGTGGTGCTCAAACCTTTGAGCACGAACCTCATCTACGAAGACGACACCTACAAGATGGGTTGGACCCGGAAACTATCCGCTGACGACGTCGCCGATCTGCGCGGAATCGAGGTCACCGCACACCTGGTGCAGGACTGGGCGCCCAAGTGCTGGGAGTGTCGCGTCGTCGTGGTTGGCGAGGATATTTTCGCGGTGGCCATTCACGCGGGTTCAGAAGCATCCTACGTTGACTGGCGCTCGGATTACCCGGCGCTGTCTTACGAAGTGACCGAACTACCAGAACAGGTCACCGCCGGTCTCCGCGCGTTCATGGCGGAACTGGGCCTCGTGTACGGCGCTTTCGATCTCGCGGTCGGCCGGGACGGCGACGCTGAGATCGTATCATTCCTGGAGATCAATCCCGGGGGCCAATACGGTTTCCTGGAAGCCGCAACCGGCGTGCCGATCACCGACAGCCTGATCCGACTGCTGGCCCACGGACACCACTGATGACCATCACCGTGCCCGCCTCGACATGGCAGCCTCTGGCCCGCCAGTTGGCCGACGAACTGGACGCAGACGGTGACCTGCACACGCCGGCCTGGCGGGAAGCGTTGCTCGCCGTCCCGCGCCATGAATTCATTCCGCGCTACTACATGCCCGACCGGGACGCTCGCCCGCTGCGCTGGACCACACACGAACCGCGCGACACCGAGAGCACCCAGCGGTGGCTCGATCTGGTCTACTCACCGACAACGCTGATCACCGACCTCGCCGACTACGCCGACCGAGGCGTCCAAGCCCCGGTGTCGAGCTCGACCAAGCCGGACCTGATGATCCGGATGCTGGAAGCCCTCGACGTCACCGAGGGCATGCGCGTCTTGGAGATCGGCACCGGCACCGGATACAACGCCGCACTGCTCGCCCACCGCCTCGGCAGTGCCCAGGTGTGCTCAGTCGATATCGACCCCCACCTGGTCTGTCAAGCCCGCGAGCGACTGTCCCGGCTCGGCTACACCCCGACGCTGGCCACCGCCGATGGCGCCGATGGCCTGCCCGGGCACGCCCCGTTCGACCGGATCATCGCTACCTGCGCCCTGTTCACCATCCCCGCCGCATGGATCGACCAACTCCGACCCGGTGGGCTGGCGCTGGTCCACGTCGAAGGGCCGCTAGGCGCGGGGAACCTGCTCACGCTGCGCCGCGGCGACGACCCAATGCTGCAGGGACGGTTCCTGCCCTGGTGGGGGTGCTTCATGCGCCGACGTGCCACCGCCAGCGCCACGGTCGGTTCACCACGCCCGACCCGAACCACCCAACAACCAGCCACCCGCCACACCAGCGTCGACCCAGCCGAACTCGACGGCGGCAAACAATTCCCCTTCCTCGCCCAGCTCTACCTCCCCCCCGGCATCTTCCGCAGCATCCGACTCACCGACGACCACGCGGCGATCACCGAACTACGAGCCCCAGACGGATCGTGGTGCGAGATCACCCGCGAACCCGACGCCACCGGCCGCTACACCGTGCGCGACGCCGGTCCAACACCGCTGTGGAACAACATCGAGACAGCCTGGAACCGCTGGCACGAACTAGGCGCACCCGCCTGGCACAACTTCGGGCTCACCGCCACACCCACCGAACACCACATCTGGCACCACGACCCGCACAACGGCCCCCGCTGGCGCCTCCCCATGGCATTGTCAGGTTGACGGGGACCGCATCGCGCGGGGGGCAGGGGGTGAGATTGTGCTTGATTGGCTTGACCGTCGTGCGTCTTGGCGACACACTGCCGATTATGCGGACCCCGGCCAGGGGCCAGAGTCTGGACGCCTGGTTGGACTCACTGTCCCGCGAGGCGGTGCTGGGTCTGCTACGGGAGCAGCTGGCCCAGGACAAGGACCTGCGCCGGCGCTTGGAGCTGCGAGCGGCGACCGCGTATGCCGATGTCGCCGCGGTACGCGCCAGAATCAGGGACCTGCTCGACACCCGGCACTATGGCCGACAGGGCTACGTCGACTACTCCCAGGCCCGTGCCTATAGCGACCAGGTCAGCGAGGCGGTGGTGGCGATCAGCTCGTTGACCACGGCCGGACACGCCCAGGACGCGGTCACGCTGGCCCGGGAGATGATCGCGGTACTGGGGGTGTCGTTAAGGGGGTAGCGCCCAGATACGGCGGGAACCTGCCATCGGCGTGTTGCGCCTGGTCAGAGCTTCAGCGAGTCCCGTACCTTGGTCACCCCCCTTATTTACTTACAGTTACTTACTGGTGGCCAGTCGTGCATGCCCAGTTGACGATTCGCGCCCCGTATCCGGGCGTATTCGCGATCGCCCGCGATTCGGCGGTGTACAGAGACCCACCCCTAGCCCAACCCCAGGACAGATCGCGTGCCTGGGCGACGGCCCCGCACCCATTCACGAAGTACACAACCCACCGGCAATCGTAGGCACCGCATGCGTTAACCGCCGCGTTGGTCGCGTCCGCCGCGGAGCCGTAGTCGATTGCGGAAGAGGTGTTGGCGGTTTGCGTCGAGATCGCCAGTGCCCCCCAGTAGTAGTAGGAGGGTTATTCAGCCGGTCGTGTAGAAGTGCAGGCCGATTACGGTTGAGATGGTTGTTGCAAATGTTGCAATGGGGCGACGGTAGTCGGTGTGCATGATTCTCCAGGTCTTGAAGTTGGCGATTGTC
>JBOHFR010000145.1:0-4212 GCA_050699715.1 Pseudonocardiaceae bacterium | reverse complement strand
AAACAGTGATCATGAGTCCCCGACCTCCCTCGGCTAGTACCTACTGCAACACGCGCCTCACGGGCACCACCCGGTCTTTCGCGGGCCTAAGATATTCACAAGATTTTCCTGCGAACGCCTCACGGGCACCCCAGGTCAGAGCTTGATCAAGAAGCTACTCCAGGAGGTCTGTGACCCATCCGCTAACGATGGTCAGGCCATGGCTTACCAGCGACCGGTGGGACGGCTGCGTGTGGCGCCTACATCTGAACAACCGAACCCTCTGGAAGGCGTCACCATGCAGTCAGCAGAGATCAGCAGCCGTGCGCTTCGTTTCTTCGAGCAGCGGGGACACGCCGTGGTTCCGTCGGCGTCACTGATCGCGGATGACCCGACGCTGCTGTTGATCAATGCGGGCATGGCGCCGTTCAAGCCCTATTTTCTCGGCGAGGTCGCTCCGCCCTTCCCTCGGGCGACCAGCGTGCAGAAGTGTGTGCGCACTGTTGACATCGAGGAGGTCGGCAAAACCACCCGCCATGCCTCGTTCTTCCAGATGATCGGCAACTTCTCCTTCGGGGATTACTTCAAGGAGAAGGCGATTCCCTACGCCTGGGAGTTTCTCACCCGTTCCGCTGCCGAGGGCGGTTTGGGTCTGCCGGAGTCCAAGCTGTGGATCACAGTTTACACCGATGACGACGAGGCCGAGCACATCTGGCGTACCGCAGTCGGCGTGCCCGCCGGCCGCATCCAGCGCCTCGGCATGGCGGACAACTTCTGGTCGATGGGCGTGCCCGGTCCATGCGGCCCGAGCTCGGAGATCTGCGTCGACCGTGGCCCGCGGTACGGACGCGAAGGTGGTCCCATCGCCAACGACGAGCGCTACATGGAGATCTGGAACCTCGTGTTCATGCAGAACATCCGAGGGGAAGGACCAGCCAAGGAGGGCTACCCGATCCTCGGTGACCTGCCCGCCAAGAACATCGACACCGGCCTTGGCTTGGAGCGGGTGGCGGCCCTCGTCCAGGGTGTCGACTCGCTCTTCGACATCGACACCACAAGCCAGATCCTCAGCGTGGCTGCCGAGTTGAGTGGCGCCCGCTACGGTAAGAATCCCCAGGATGACGTCGCCCTGCGGGTCGTGGCGGATCATGTCTTGGCCAGTGTGATGCTCATTGGTGACAGGGTGATCCCGTCCAACGAGGGGCGAGGCTACATCTTGCGACGCATCCTGCGCCGTGCCGTGCGTGCGATGCGCCTGCTGGGCTCGAAGGATCCGGTGGTGCACGACTTGGTGGCGCGCACTGTCGCGGTGATGAGCCCGGCCTACCCGGAGCTGGCGACCGATGCCGGACGCATTGACGCCACCGCCGTCGCGGAAGAGGCGGCATTCCTGCAGACATTGAAGTCCGGAACCGCGATCTTTGATCTCGCCACGGGTGAGACCCGCCGGGCGGGTAGCACCGTGCTGTCTGCTGGCAAAGCATTCCAACTGCACGACACCTACGGGTTTCCCATCGACTTGACGCTGGAGATGGCCGCCGAGCAGGGCCTGTCCGTGGACGAGGACGGGTTCCGCCGATTGATGAACGAGCAGCGCAGCAGGGCCAAACAGGACGCGCGAACCAAGAAGACCGGCCATGTCGACGTCTCCGCTTACCGGCAGATCCTGGACGCCGTTGGCAGCTCGGTGTTCCGTGGCTACGAGGAACTCGCGACCAATGGCACGGTGCGCGGCCTCTTAGTGGCCGGTTCCCCAGTTGACGCGGCCGGTGCGGGCGACATGGTGGAAGTGGTGCTTGACCGCACCTCGTTCTACGCCGAAGGCGGTGGACAGCTCGCGGACCGGGGAGGGATCCGCTCGGGCGACGGAGCGCTGATCGAGGTGACCGACGTCCAGTCCCCGGTCCCTGGTCTGATCGTGCATCGAGGCAGGGTCGCCCACGGCGAAGTCCAGCTGGGCGCGGAGGTGCGTACCGACATCGACACCGTGCGTCGGCAAGCGATCTCCCGCTCGCATACAGCTACCCACATGGTGCACAAGGCGCTCCGGGACGCGCTCGGTGAGACGGCGGCGCAGGCCGGCTCGGAGAACTCTCCTGGCCGGTTCCGGTTCGACTTCAGTTCGCCGGGCGCGGTGCCCGAATCAGTGCTGATTGACGTGGAACAGCAGGTCAACGAGGTACTCGCGCGGGATCTTGTGGTGAGCGCCGAGATCATGAGCATGAAACAGGCCCGTGAGGTGGGCGCGATCGCGATGTTTGGTGAGAAATATGGTGACCGGGTCCGAGTAGTCTCGGTCGGGGACTGGTCCCGGGAGCTGTGCGGTGGTACCCACGTCGACCGCTCCACCAGACTAGGTTTGGTCAAGTTACTCGGGGAATCCTCAATCGGTGCGGGCGTCCGACGGGTAGAAGCCCTGGTGGGAACCGATGCCTATCGGTTCCTGGCCCGCGAGCACCTGTTGGTGGCCCAGCTCACCGAGGAACTCAAAGTTCGTCCTGAGGAACTTCCGGATCGAGTCGCCGGGCTGCTGCAACGGCTGCGCGACGCCGAGAGGGAGATCGAGCAGCTCCGTGCCGGGCAGCTCCGGCAGTGGGCGAGTCGGTTCGCGGCTACCGCGGAGAACATCGACGGTCTCGCGGTGGTGGCCCGGCACCTACCCGAGCCAGCCAGCACCGATGAACTCCGGAAGCTCGTGCTCGACGTGCGGGACAAGATCCAGGACCGGCCCGCCGTAGTGGTCATGACGAGCCTGTCCCATGACAAGCCGATCGTCGTGGCGGCGGTCGACAACAGGGCCCGGGACCGTGGGATCAAGGCCGGCGACCTGGTTCGAGTCGCCTCCACGGTCCTCAAGGGCGGGGGCGGCGGCAAGCCCGACATCGCCCAAGGCGGCGGCACCGACCCGCTTGCTATCCCCGACGCTCTCCGTGAGGTCGTGCGAGCGATCGGCCAGACCACCGGCAAGGGACAGGCTACGGCCTGCGGAGCCGCACCCGTCGCGCAGGAGCCTGGAGCCTCGGCTCCTCAATGAGCCCGTGTCATTCACAAGCATCCGCGCAGCCGGTACCCTGGATCTCGGCTCATAGTACGTGCCCGGCGGGAGGCCAGCCACTATCCCCGCAAGTTACGACGTAGTCTCGAACTGCACGAGGAGGATTGGTATGAGTGAGGTCGAGCTGGAGGATGAGGTTACGACCGACGATTTCGACTTCACCATCGAGCCCGCAGACTCCCCGCAGGTGGAGATCGTTGAGACCATCGACGAGGCTGTCCTCTCAGGGACACTCACGGCTCGTTGTAATTGATGGTGCGCGATGCCGGTCAATCGTGCACGGCCGACCAGCATCGCCACGACAGAATCGGCACGGCCATCGATTCTGTCAATAAAACCACCCATTGATTCAATCGAGCAGGTTCCGTGCACAGCACGTTGCCCTACGTCGATCGAGTAGCGCGGCCGGTGGAGGTGACAAGCGTGGACTCGCATCCACCAGGTAGCCACGCGACTTGCGCCGCCGCGCCGATTAATTGGCCCACGGAGTCGTTGACGACGTTGCAAGGCCAGCGCTGGTCGTGCAGGGATTTCACTTCACGACCGCTGACTACTGGCAACCTGCTCGACGTGATCGTGCCAGCTTTACAGACACCAGCCGGCCGACCTTCCTGTGCCATTCCTGGCGCCATCCCGATCGTTGCCGTCGCGCTCGGACACCCAACTGTCAATCGGAGTAAGAAGTGATCTCGTGATTGTTACGTATCTCGGCCATCAGGGTTGGTCCTTTGAATCTCGCGCTGGACACGTGCCAGAATAATCAGTGGTGTCGAGAAAATGGCGCCTACCCGTGTTGTGCTCAGCGGGCAGGGGTGGTGTTACCCGCCGGAGTACTCCGAATTGAACCACCGTTTCTTCCACATCACTCACCAGCGTATGCTACCAATCCTCGCTCAGATCTACCCGCATATCCTCTGGGAAGCTCCTGAGCCGGGAACCCGCATCGGACTCGACCATGAGTCGATTAGCGGCACTCGCGCGCCATTCGTCGTCACGCGCACGACCACCTCTCGGGACTATGAAGCATACTCCGTAGCGACTGAAGGTAGGCCCCAGGGCCCCGGCAAAGTCGCGGGAACACCTGTGAACTGCGGCTATGCCCGGCAGCAAGGCGTGCAAGCTGGTGAGGGCGTGCCTGTTGATCTCTTTTTTGTGATCAACTCTACTGTTGCCGAGTT
>JBOHFR010000144.1:0-4247 GCA_050699715.1 Pseudonocardiaceae bacterium | reverse complement strand
TCATAGACGGGCTGGGATCGAACCGGAACGAACGCTCACGACCCGCGCAACCCTACCCCTGAGCACCCACTCCGACCTGCCCGAACCCGCTTAACGTGCGTTCCGGTTCCGTTGCAGGTCCACCCCCGAGACATGCCCACACCAACGCATGTTCGACGCTGATCCCGCTCTCGTGCTGGTCGCTGAGGTAGTCGAGGAACTGGCCGATCAGGCCGTCATGGCGACTGAGGCGGTAGCCCATCGCGCGGCGCCATGCCAGGTACTCCACCGCGCTGGCCCGCAGGTCCGCCGGCATCAGATGGCCCGCGCCGTCGTCGTCGGCCAGGGCCGCACCAGCTGGGCGAGCGCGTTGTTGTCGACCTTGGCGTAGATCGCTGTCGCGGCACTGGAGCGATGGCGTAACAGCTGGCCGGCCTCGACCAGCGTGCCCCCACCGGCCAAGACCGCCGTCGCGGCGCTATGCCGCAGCCGATGGGCACCGACCCGCCCACCGACGCCGGCCCGTCGCGCCACCCGGGTCACTACCGAGGAGACGCCGCAGCGATCCAGTGGCCGGTGCGGGGCTATCACGCCCAAGAACACGTGCCGGTCGGCCGAGGCTTCGCGGCGATGATCACGTAGGTAGGTCGCCAAGGCGTCGCCGACCTCGCCGGGCAGCGGCATGAGCTGATGATCGTCGCCCTTGCCAGTGACTCTCACCGTGGCGGCGCGCCAGTCCACATCATCGAGCAGCAGCCCAGCGGCCTCTCCCGAGCGCAACCCCAGGCGGGCCAACAACAACACCAGTGCCCGGTCCCGGGCCGACATGCCCACCGCCAGCATCGACGACAACTCCGCCGGGGACAGGGCCTTCGGCACGCCAGCCAACGCCGGATACCGCACCGGACCGACCCCCTCGGCGAGCTGCCGATCCAGCCGTCCATCCAGGAACATCCACCGCACCAACGCCCGCAACGCCGTCGCCGCGACGGTCAGTGAGCCAGCCGAACAGCCCCCCGAACGCCACGCCAAGAACCGGTTCACATCACGAATCGTCAACTCCGCCAACGTGATCCGGCGATGCTGGGCATACCAGTCAGTGAAGGGACGAACCTGATTCAGGTAGTTCTCCACCGTCGTGGGCGCCAGCGAACGCTCACGACGCAGGTAGCCGGTGAAGTCGTCCAGCAGGTTCTCGAGCTCGCCCGCCAGGCCGCTGCCACCTGCTGTGCACGGGTTATCCATGGTCACTGTCCTTCCATCGATTCAGAAGGACCAGCATCGACCAGATCGGCTCAGTTATGCCGAACTATTCCACCCGGCCACCGCCCTGACCAGCCAAATCACCCCGACATCGGCATAACCCGAACCTCGGCATAATTTAGGTTATGCCGAGGTCGGCATAACCTAAAAAAAGTGGCAGCCTGGTTCGCGAAGGAACAGCCGTGAAGTACGCGGCGATCGCGGACTGGGCCGACAAGAAAGAGTTCCCGGTCACGTTCATGTGCGAGCGGCTCGGAGTGGTCCGCCAGGGCTACTACCGGTGGCGCTCGGCGGGGCCGTGCGAGCGCGAGCGCACCGACGCCGAGCTCACCGAGACGATCCGGAATATCCACCGCGACCCGCGCGGTCACCCCGGCGTGCGCCGAGTCTGGGCCGAACTGCTTGTGCGTGGCGTCCGCGTCGCCGCTAAACGGGTCTGGCGCCTCATGAAGACCGCTGGCCTGCGCGGACGCCATCCGTGGGCCTGGAAGAAAACGACCGTCGCGGGCCAGCGACCTAGTGACGCACCGGATTTGATCGGGCAGAACTTCACCGCGGCGGACCCCAACACCCGCTGGTGCGGGGACATCACCCACATACGCACCGTCGACGGCTGGGCCTATACCGCGACCGTGATCGACCCGCACTCCCGCAAGGTCGTCGGCTACGCCGTGGACGACCACCTCCGTACCAGCCTTATCATCGAGGCACTCACCGCGGCCCTCGTGACTCGCAAACCCCCCGATGGCGTCATCTTCCACAGCGACCGCGGTTGCCAGTACACCTCGAAAGAATTCGCGGACTTCCGCGCCATCAACGGTGTGCGCCGCTCGATGGGCAGGCGCGCCACGCGCTATGACAACGCTGTCTCCGAGTCGTTCTTCGCGACCTACAAAAAGGAGCTCATCCACACCCGGCCGTGGAACGACCTCACCGACGTCCGGCAACAGACATTCCTCTGGGTCGAGGGCTACTACAACCGCCGTCGGCGACACTCCACCCTCGACTACTTGACACCAACCGAATACGAGCTAGGATACAGGAAACTAACCGACCTGGCAGCCTAAATCGGTGTCAATAAAATCGGGAACACTCCACCCGACTCGGCGTAGCGGATGGCGACGGTCAGCCACCCCAGACCGGAGTCCCTGCGGGAGCTTGCGCTCAGGAAGCCGCAGGGGCCATTTGGCGTGCCCACAGACTTGGCGGTCTGAGGCGCAGCCTCACTAGGGAAGGGCAGGAACCAGTGACGACCAGCGGTGATTTTCAGCTATCCAGTCTGGGATGGCTTCTGGACCACCATGCGGTGAAGTATCTTGATCGGCGGCGGATGGTGGATGACCTGGGGCTCAGGCCGGGGGACGTGGTGCTTGACCTTGGGTGCGGCCCAGGCCTGTGGACGCCGATGTTCGCCGAGAAAGTCGCGCCCGGTGGGAACGTCGTCGGGGTAGACATCTCGAAGGAGCTGATCGACTACGCCGTCTTGCGCATTGCCGATCATCCGCTGAGCGGGAGCATGCGTTTCGAGGTGGGGAATTTCGAGGCGACGCCGTTCGACGACGGCGCTTTCGATGCCGTATTCCTCGGCAACTGCTGCTGTTACGCGTCTGATTTCTCCAGAGTGCTGCGGGAGGCCAAGCGTGTCTCCCGGGGGCGGGTGTTCTCGAAGGACTTCGATGGCGGGACGGTCATTTACCACCCGGCGGAGGAACGCCTGACGGCGACAGTGCTGGCGGCTGCGGCCAGGGCACTGCAGGAGGCCCCGCCGCAGCCCGCGTTCGACAACTTCATTGGCCGGAAGATGCATGGTGCTTTCCGGTCGGCGGGGTTCTGGGACGTGGAGACGCGACCGTACGCGATCCAGCTGACCTCTCCTCTTGGGGAGGCGGCGAAGCGGTATGTGGAGGGGAACGCGAGATGGCTGGGGGCTGTGGCGGCACCGCATCTGTCCGACGATGACAGGGAGCGGTGGAGTAAGGCGTTCGACCCGGTATCTGGGGTCCTAGACCGCGAGGACTTCTATTTCTGCATGGTGGAGATGATCACCAAGGGGAGTGTGTAGCCGAGCCGTACGCAGTTTTCACCGGCGTGTACCTACGGGCCGTCGAACCGGACGTGGACGGCGTGGAGCGGGACGGGAATCGAACCCGTATGGCCAGCTTGGAAGACTGCGCCCGATGCGCGGTCAGGGCCTCAACGAGAGCGAAACAAACTGGGGGAGGTTAGGCGGCGGGCTCGTGTCGGTCGGTCGTGGTGTGCGTGAATCCGGGGTACCAGCGGTGGAAGTCGTTGGTGAGGGTGTCGTTGAGGATCCGGGTGCGGACCTGGAGCAGCAGGTGGGCACCGCGAGGGGTCCAGCGCATCTGCTGTTTTTTGACCATGCGTTTTTTCCGAACTAGCGAGGTTCGTGGTCATGTTTGGCCCGCTGACCGCGTGTGATCTCTGTGTTGAGCCGGCCAGCGGCGCGGGGCTCATCAGGGTGGGGGGTCAGTGATCACGGGGATACCGAGGTTGACTGGGCCGCTGGGTTGGCGGTCTCGCGTCCGGTCCAGGCTGACCAGTTTCCGGGAAGCGGCTTCCAGGCTGACCTTCAAGCCCTCGACCTCACCCAACCAGCTGTTGAGCTTGGCTTCGCTGATCCGGTCTCTCAGATTGGCGATGATCTCTACGAGTCGGGGGCGGGCGGTGGGCGTCAGCCGAAGACTCGGGCATCGCATGCACGAATGTTCATGTTTGCAGGTCGAGCCGTAGGGACGGCCGCATTCGCCGAGTTCCAGCTTGCGGGCCTGGAAGTGCGCCTGGAACTCGCGCCACTCCTGTTCGGTGGGCTCGCGGTACTCGGCTTCCGGGCGCAGGGACCGCCGGTTGTCGAGGAACAGGGGGTGGACCTGCAACGGAACCGGAACGCACGTTAAGCGGGTTCGGGCAGGTCGGAGTGGGTGCTCAGGGGTAGGGTTGCGCGGGTCGTGAGCGTTCGTTCCGGTTCGATCCCAGCCCGTCTATGA
>JBOHFR010000143.1:0-4485 GCA_050699715.1 Pseudonocardiaceae bacterium | reverse complement strand
ACTGCAGGCCACTCCCCGCGCCATTCCCCACGAGCTGCGCGACCTCGCCGACTTCCTCCAGATCAGCCCCTGAACCACCCCACCACGGGGCAGTCCCGAGCACGCCGCCACACCAACTGCCACTGCCCGTCGCTGGGCTCAGCATTGGTCGTGTTCCTACCCTGACGCTCATGCGCGCACCCCCGCTGAGCTTCGCCCGAGCACACAAGTCCGCTGCCGGCTACCTTGACCTGGCGGCGAACGCGCACGGTGCGGAGAAAGGCTTCCTGGTGCGCCGCGCCTTAGGTCGCGTCCAGAGCACGCGACCTAAGGTGGTCGAGGTTGGACCCGGCGGCGGGGCGGCGGTCAGTCGAGGAGTTCAACCAGTTGGGCTACCGCGCATACGGCTGCTTCGTGGAAGTCGACACCTACTACAGCAGGCCAGAGGTCGACTACCTGGACACCGTGGAGTGCCTGCGGGTACGACAGCGGGATGGCTTCGCTGAGATCACCTACAAACCGGCTTCCGACCCGAGCACACAGCCCCGATGACGTCATCGCCAAACGCGACGAAGTCACAGTCAACCTCGACACCATCACCGGTGTGGGAACATTCGTCGAGACCGAAGTGATCACGATCAACGGGAACGGGGCCACCGCACTCCTGGAACAAGTCGAGCACCAGCTCGGCCTCACCGCGCACCCGGTGGTGAGCCGGCCTTGCCGGGATCTCGTCCTTCGGCGCGATCAAACGATCGACGAAAAGGTGCCACCCCACCGAAGGTCGTTCAACGGATGATCGGTGTGGTTCTCGCGGCTGGTGCGGGGCGTCGACTGCGCCCGTACACCAACGCACTGCCCAAGACACTGGTGCCAGTGGACGGTGACACCACCATCCTGGACATCGCGCTACGCAACTTCGCCGCAGTCGGCCTGACCGATGCCACCGGCGTCGTCGGGTACGCCGCTGAGGCCGTCGAGGAGCGTCAGGCGGCGCTACAAGACAAGCATGGCGTCGTGCTCACCCTGGTGCACAACGACAAGGCCGAGGAGTGGAACACCGCGTACTCCCTCTGGCTGGCGCGCGAGCACCTCACCACCGGCGCTCTGTTGGTCAACGGCGACACCGTGCACCCGGTGAGCGTGGAGAAGAAGGTCGTCCTGGACCAGGCCCGCTAGCTCACCAAGATCACCATGCCGCTAGCGATCGAGGTACGCTGGGGCGCGATCTCAGAGTTGGGCGCGATCCTCTGCTGCCGCGCCGATCGGACCTGCCCGGCAAGGCTGATCGCCGATGTCACGTGTCCTGCTCGATGCGCTCGAAAATATCCGCATCAGTTTCTTGTTGCCACTGCGGCATATCGTCCCAGTCCGCCACGTAGGCCGGTTTCGGATCTGGGAAGTACTTGAGGATTTGCCCGATCCAACAGAGGGCCACAAAGCGTCCCTTCTGCGAACGGGTAAGCCTCGCGGTACCACCGTCAGTGGCTACAATGAACGCGCGCACCTGGCCGTAGACGGCAGCGGCACTTTCCCGTTCCCAGTCAGGGGTTTCTTCCCACGGTGCAATGTAGCTGGCTTTCGGCTCTCCGGGATAATGTCGCGCAACACCCGCAATCCATGCCTCGCGGAAGACACGCCCCTGTTCGACCTTCACGTTGTCCTTAAAATCACTCACGTTCTGAAACCTCCTGACAAGGTCATGATCTCATGGTTGAGTTGCCGAACGCCCCTGCTGCCGAGCAACGGTACGAGATGACCTTGTAGCGCCAGCAACTTGCGACTGATGAAACCCGACCCGGTCTGTGTGGCTATTTCCAGGGCCGCATCAGCATAGGTCACAAGCTGACTCGTGTCGCAACGCTGGGCCCCAATCATGGCGAGGTCGGTCAGGACACTGCCGCGGCGACGGGAAGATAGATTCTGCCGTAAAGCCTCGCCGAGGGTAGCCTCAGCAAGGTCATGGGATCGAAGCTTGACATAACAGGCACCACGTTCCTCGGCCAGCCGAGAACCATCAAAACGAAGCCAGCCGCCGTTACTCGCATCATCTGACAACCCGTTTACCTCCTCGGCGACGTCAAGCGCTCGCCGACAAGCGTCTACCTCGCCAAGACCGGCGAATGCATGCGCTTGAACAGCGGAAACCCAATACCGCGTCGAGAGCGATTGATCTCCTCTACGAGCCAGGCACGCGGCTAGATCTAGCATCGACACCACTCTACCAAAGCGCCCTTCGTACATTTCGATAAACGCATGACGGGCCATCGCGCAAGCCCATAGGTCAAACGCGCCGGCCTCCTTGCTGGCGGTAGTCGCCAAAGTGTAGCAATGGGCCGCGTCCATGTACCTGTTGGCGTCAAAGAAGATTTCACCCGCCAGTTGCAATAATTCGCTTGCTAGCGCGCACAGTCGCTGATGTCTCGCAAGTCCGCGCGGTTTTTTGAGATCCATTGTCAGTGCGTCGAGCTGGCTGCGCACCAGAGGAAAGACAGCTCTCTTACGCTTCGACAACACGAAAACTCGCCACAGATGCGTGTTCAGCACCGCAGACTCGTCTACGGATACCTCATCGAGGGGACCCACCTTTGGGGGAAAGTGGTCCAGTCGGTCTGAGTCTAGCTGATCGTCGAGGTCAGGTGCCGCAACAAGCACCCCGGCCATGCTGAGCAGACCAAGTAGCTCATGACCAAGCTCCATATCGTCAGAAGGCCTACCCGACGCACCTGTCACTACAGCGCCTTGGTAGGTAATGGCCAAATCTTCAGCCGCTGCCCGCCCAGCCCCGGCCGCAGCCGCCGCGTTGACGGGCGAGGTGCCTGGACGGCATGTCTTCCGTTCAGTGTCAGCCTGTTGCCGCAAGGCCTCCAACACGCCGCCAGCCTGGAGAGCGTCATCGATTGCCCTGACCAGTTCCGCAGAGGGAAGACCCTTATTCGGCCGCTCAGCGAGTGACACGTACTGCCTGGTGTAGCCAATCAGCGCCGCCAGCTGGGGTTGACTGAGCCCAGCGGCCTTACGCAGCCTCCTGACCTCCTCCGCGAGCCGCTGGGCGAGCGGCAACGGCCGGTCGTCACCGAGTCCGGAATCTGCTGCCACGGTGGTCTCCACACGCAGGGGGCGGTCACGGGAGGTCAACACGGGTCAAACGGCCAGCCTGCCCGTTTGACCCGTTTCGCGATCTTACCGGGACTGCTGTCCTAGTACGCACAGGTCCCACCGGATCCGAGCAAACGCAAGGAGAGATGGCGCCGCATGAACAACCCCCGGCCAGCGAGCAGCGCAAGCCCGAGCCTGCAGCAGACCACCGTGGGTCCGGGTGATCCCACCGAGCTGCGGTTGCGGATGACTGATCGACTCTTGGCCGGCGACAACATGGCCCCCTGGAGCGTGGCGGTGGCGCCGTGGCGGTCGGCGCTGGCGACGGTGCCTCGACACGAGTTCATCCCGGACACCGTGTGGATCAAGAACCCAAGCCACTGGCCGACGTTACCAGCGCGCTCCCCGCAGCCGGCCGGGTCCGCCACGCGTGAAGGCACTGGACCATGAGCGGTAGACACAAGCTTCTTGCGGGGCGTCGGCGTCGCGCCACCCTGGCCGAGATGGTGGACGTTTACACCCTCATCACGCACCTCGTGACCCCCGATAGTGCTGCGGCGCCCGGAGCCCGGGGTTGTCACGTCGCCCTGTGCGGGGCGGACGTGTTCCCCGCGCTTTTCACCCAGGTGCCCGGGAATGGCTACTGCCAGCCGTGCCGCACGTCGGTCCCCACTCAACGATCGGGGAAGACCCGAATCACCCCTCAGCACGGTGGAGGCGCTGATCATAGCGAGATACGTGAGACCTGACAATATCCGCCGAGCCGAGCCGGAAAACCGCCGACCGGTGACCGGAAAAGAAAGAAGCCATCATGGAATCACGACGTCCCAGCAACCGCTTCCGCAAAGGAATTCCCGCGACGTGTGGACTCCACCGGGGCCCGATCGGTTTCGCCAACCTCATGATCAGCAAACAGGGCGAGTCGTTCATCCTCGATCCCCATGTCACCGGCGAATGCCTGATCACCTTCGACGAGCAGGGCGCCAAGGCGCTGCGCGACATCTTGACCGAGTGGCTCGGGTGAGCCCCTCCGGCCCCTGGCGCCCTTGCCCCACGCCGCCGATCCGGAGACCACCGCCGTACCGCCCAAGACCGAGCCCGACCTGAGCAATCCGCCCGCTGATCTCTCGTCGACCCCGGCCGTCTCGCCGACTCCGCCCCCCACGGAACGGCCGGAACCGGGTCACGGCGGGGTTGAGAAGCGTCCCAGCCCTCAACCCCGCCGTGACCCACCCGGGATGGCCCCAACTAGCGACCAAGGATCCCTAGGCCGCACCCTATGGCCAGGACAGGCCGCCGCACCCCTGTTCATCCTTGGCCGAGCGGGCGACACCATCATCCTGCACGCACAGGTCAGGCTCGGTGATCGCGATGCGCTGTTCGTCCGGGCAGGCACCACCCACGCCG
>JBOHFR010000142.1:0-4725 GCA_050699715.1 Pseudonocardiaceae bacterium | reverse complement strand
CGGCGTGGGTGGTGCCTGCCCGGACGAACAGCGCATCGCGATCACCGAGCCTGACCTGTGCGTGCAGGATGATGGTGTCGCCCGCTCGGCCAAGGATGAACAGGGGTGCGGCGGCCTGTCCTGGCCACAGCGTGCGGCCTAGCCTTCGCAGTGCCGGGCCCGTGCTCAGGCTGCGAAACAACGGCGCGGCCAGTTCAGCAGCGTAGTATTGTGATCCGCTCCACCATCGGGCAGTTCGCTCACCAGTACTGACTGTCGGCCATCCCATCCCTCGCCGACGCGCCACAGCGCGGGGCCGATCAACAACACTCGCGACTGGTCTCGTTCGAGCATCAGTACCACCGTTACCTGAATTGGCGGCATCGAGCTAGGGCGAGTTCCGCGGTGGCCGCGATGTCACGGGTGACCGTGCTGACCGTGAGGTCGACAAGTATGCGCTCGAGCGCTGGACCGAATACCGCACGCTCGTCAATGACCGAGAGATCATTGCGCTCCACGAGCCGCGCCTGGCGAACTTCCTCAGGACATTCTAGTCGTATTATCGCGAACCCGGCCTCACGTAAACCGTGAGCGTCCGGCGCCGGTTCCCGCAGATCGTCGTTGATCACCGCTGTATCCGGGGCCAGCTCGGCGACCGTCTGCAGGAACCTGTCAAGCAGTGCCCGGTCCGAGATCCGCCGTAGCTGCCGCGCTATGTCCGCCATGAGCTGCTGGTCCTGCCTCGCTTCGTCCACCATGACGCCAGCCTCGATATAGAAGGCGTCCTGGAGGCGGTAGAGCGGAGCTGACAGCTTGACGATCTTCACGGTGTAGCCGTCGCGGCACAATAGCTGCGCGAGGGCGGCGGCCAGGGTGGACTTCCCTGTCCCGGACAGGCCCACCAACGCGATCCTCGGTGCGAAGCTGCTGGTCACGATGTCCTTCCGATGCTGATGTACCCGTTCGGGCCCACGCAGACGATGTCGCCGTTGAATGGCATCGGGCTCATCGGGGCGGTGACTGCGGGAACACGATGTTCGCGGAGCAGAATGGCGAGGTGACAGAAACGGGCAGCTCCGCGGTGGAACACGAAGCCGGCCACGTGTGGGATCAAGGTTGCCAAGATGGCGTAGGGCCGGTCGGCGATCACGACCGGCCGCTGCGAGTACGCGCTGATTCGCTGTACGAGCCGAGAGACGTACCCTCGGTGGGCCGCGGCAGCGGTTGTCCCACCGACACGATTGGTTCCTCGCTTGCCTTGATCAGGTCGGCGACACCGTAGGAATCGATCAGTAGAGCGAGCCCTTCGCAGGTTCCCTCGCTGATCACGGCACCTTTGGCTGCGACGTTGTCGACGTCGCCTGTTCGGGAGTAGTCCACAGGGATGGCGAGGTCGCCACGCAGCACCCACTCCACCACGGCGGGTCCACACCGTGCAGTGAAGAGCCGCGTCACGTCAGCGATGGTGGAAAGCATCTGGGAGGTCCACCCCGTCGGAATCAGCTGCGGTTCGACAAGCCGGCCTTCATATACGGTGAGATCGTGGGTCTCAGCGAGTCCTCGGTTGATCGCAAGTAGCCCTTCATCACTGTATTCGATCCGCACGCCACCGTCGGCGAGCACGCTGCTGAGCGCGCCACCACGGCCGGTGATGAATTCCCGTACGACGACGGTCATGAGAGTGCTCGGGGTGTCTCCGCACAGATCCCGCAGTGCCACACGCAGCTGAGGTGTCGGGATGATCCGCTGGCGCTTGCTCGGCGCGATGTCGAGCAGCGCGGTCTCGCCAAGCTGATCTTCCACACTGGCCCACACGTCACCGACCGTTCCTCGGTGGTTGAACCGCAGTACCAGAGCTGAACCGAGCGAGCAGCCATAGTCGGTGGCCACCGCGTAGAGACGCCGTCGCTTGCGGCGATAGTGGGCGATGACGTCATCGAGCTGCCCCAAGGGAAACTCGTGTTCCGGGGGCGTCTCGCCGTAGAGCGGGCTAACACGAAGAACAGGCCGTTGGCTAGTGCCGAGCGAAAAACGAGGGCCTGGCGGCGCAACCGTGAGCGGGCGGGCCTGGATGACCTGGATCTGTGTCCCGTCCCACGCCCATTCGATTTCGAGGTCACCGCCGCCGAGCTGCCGTCGCAGATGTGAGGCTGTGTGCGCGGCGTGCTCCTGGGGCAGTCGCGGTGTTTCGAGGGGAAGAGCGAAGCTGTGGTGATCGGGTTCTACGGTGCCATCCACTAGTTCGGCTGCGAGGCCAGCGACGATTTCCACCTCGACCACGTCGCGGTACACGGCTGCGATTCCTGCGTAATGCGCATCGACCATGCGCTGAATCACCACGGCCATCCGCGGCGGTCGCCACCCCGCGTGGAGTCGGTGTGTCTGGGCCGGGGTTGAGAACCATGATCTCCAACACTCGATCACCGCGAGGCTCAGCGCACACGGAGAGACGTTGAGCACCGACGTGTACAGGCCCGCTCGACTAGCGTGCCGGCCGTCCTCATCAAGGGCAGAGGACCGCACCGCGAGTTTCGTAGCGCCGGACAGGTGCTTGTGCACTGCGGCACGCAGTGTTTCTCGCATAGCCGTCGTGAGATCCACCGCCGCCAACAGTCTGGCTGCCCCGCCGCTTCGCGCAGAAGCAGAGCCCCACCCCGGCCACTCAGCGGCGACCAACTCAAGCTGCGTACCGGCTGCTGTCCGAAACCAGCTTTCGGGGATCACCATGAAATCCGGAACTGCGGCGAACGCCCCGGCCTGAGCCAACCCTACAGCCTTACGGCCACATGTCGCGATGTTGACAGCGTCGCCGACTGCGACAGGCTCCTCACGCTCGGGCGAAATCATGGAAAATCCTCGTCGCGCACGGACCGGAGCTGTGCTGGTACTTTCCGTCATACAACTCGATGCTGCCCACCGGTTTCCACCAGACCATCTGCCCGATCCCCATCCCGGGATAGATCACCAAGCTCTTGACCGGAACCAGTTGCAGTGTCCATTGCCCGACATATCCAATGTTGCCCAGCGATGCCGACAGATTGATAAACAGTCCGAGGCGTGCCACCGATGACCTCGCGGCGAAGGTAGGGACATAGTAGTTGCTGCCCATCTTCTCCACCGTCGACGCCAGATACAGGCGCTGCGAGCGCAGCATATAGCCGCTCGGCGGCATGAAGATGACATCCGTAGCGGGTTCCTTCTTCGGATCGACCACCGCGTCTCGATAGACCCGCAGGCTGTCACCAATGCAAAAATTGTAGCTGTTCGGATTCATCCGAACAGGGTCAAATGGGTCAATGGTGATTCGTCCGGCAAGGAATTCCGCGAGAATCTGAGCGCCCGTTAAAATCATAACTTACCTCGGTCTTGAAAGTGCCGGTCGATGGACAATTTCGAGCATTGCACGCCGGTCGCCCCCAGGTAGCGACCCCGGTATGGAGCGGCATCGCCAAAGGTCAACCAAAATGCGAGCTTTCCTATTGTCATTCGTGGATAGACAAATATTCGCTGAGCGGTTCTAAGCTCGAGGGTCCAGCGGACGATTGCGCCCATATGCCCCAATGGTGCGCTGAAGTGAATCCATACTCCCAGTGAGGCGACTGATCGTGTCGTGTGAAGCGTCGCGGCGAACGAGTTAGCCCCCAAGATCTCGACGGTCTCCCCGAGATAAAGCTCGGCAGGCTCTAGAATATAACCGTTGACGGGGATAACGTCCCGCCGCATCTGTGGAATCTTCCGAGCGTCGAGGGTGACTCCGGTACTCACAAGCAGACTGTCGCCGAGGGTGACACGATAGCTGTTGGGTTCCACATTGCTCTTCGCGAACGGCTCGATGACGTGGCCTCATGGTGTCCTGCTCTCATCACGCTCGTGGTCGTCCAACTCTGCACGCATTGTGCGAAGCGCGTCCATGCTCGTGTGAGCGAGTTTTTCCAAGGCGTCTTCCGTGACGATCATCTGTAGTCCAGTGGAACGTGCTCCGCCGAATCGAAATTGAGCCTCGTCGCCCACAACGTCACAGGTAATGCCGCAGTGACCTTCAACCCTCACCCAAGAATCAACACAGATACCGCCCACGGTGAACACCTTGACCTCTCTCATGTTCTCGATCCTACGTTCTGTCAAAAATTGCGACCGGCACGTTCGTGTCACACGTTCCGACCTGAACCGTACGATGACGCGCCGATCCCCGCTTGTCACCGTGCCAAGTAACCCCCTTGCGGCATGAGACCACCTGATCGGTGTAGTTACTGACCGTGACGAGCGACCACGGTCTTTCAACCTCAGCGCGGCGGCTGCTGCTGTTGACGTCTGCTGTACCGCGATGAAAGGTGGCGACATGGCGGATGAGCGACAGGACATCGCCCGGCGGCTGCGGGAGCTGCGCGCGTGGCGCGGCACATCGTTGAAAGTGATCGCGGTTGGCGCTCGTGGGAACCGAGCTCGGGCAATCGGGGACCGGCTCGGCACGCCCGGTGAATGATGTGGTCGCCGAGGTGGATAGGTGTGTGGCGCTGCGGACTGTGTGCGACTTCGCCGCGATGGGAAAGATGCTGCCCAGCCTGCTCGCTGATCTGTACACCACGGTCGCGCTCGCCCGCGGCGAGGAACGCACCGCGGCCCTCTCTGTCAAACTCTCGTGGGACATGGCGATCATGTGAATCTGTGTAGCGCGTAGGGCGAGGACAGGACTTCAAGACCAGTGACGTTGACCATGGCAGACATGCCGTCCTCCGTGCGGGAGGA
>JBOHFR010000141.1:0-4990 GCA_050699715.1 Pseudonocardiaceae bacterium | reverse complement strand
AGAGGCCGGCCGAGCAGCTCTCATGTCGAACTCGGCGCACTGAGAGCACACGAGATCATGATCGCCCCTCTCGTTCAGTGATCTATGGGCATCTATCTGCCGAAACAGGACTTTGCCGGGGCCCTGGGGTGAAATCCCCCCGGGCGACCCGGTGGCCTGCGCGTGGATCTAACAAATAACCTCTGGGTTTCCTGAGGTCTCTGCGTCCTCTTCCTGCCCTGGACCAGGACGTCCTTGCTCGTTCAGGTGGTACTGGCGTGTCCTGACTCAACTTCGGAATTTCTGAACAGATGTCAGCAGGGCTGGTGTCATCGCGGCTGGGTTGAAGGCAGGGAGACGCGGACTGGGTCTGGCGGTGGTGCGGGACCTGCGGGAGGCGCAGACGCTAGCGAGTCCGGATGAGTTGGCGGCGTTCGAGACCGATATGCTGGCCGGGTTCGTGTGGCCCAGTCGGCGGCGGGGCTGCAGACGGCACGATCAGGTCGGATGTTGTGCCTCTGGAACAGACCAGGGCGTGGGCAGGCCGGCTGTTGTGTGCAGGGCGTTCGTGGTTGGCTTTGCCATTCGTGAACCAGAGAACGCAGGACGGCCAGCCGCGCGCATCCGGCCGACGCCCACACCATGCAACGTGCCTGTGCGCAGAATACCGACCTAATCTAGCAAATTGGCCTAGTTCGCCTCACCTTGTCAAATTGTGTTACCAGGAAGAGTCGGTGGGACGGCCCTGCGCGCCGTCTACGCAGATCTGAGTACCGCTGATCCAGCTGGCCCGTTCGGACAGCAAGAATGTCACCACATCCGCGACCTCCTCGGGTGTACCGAGTCGCCCGAACGGGAAGTCCCGCTCGATAAACCTCGCGAAGCGCTCGGGAGCACGATTGCGAAAGGAATCCCAGTCACCGCCAGGCGACAGGATGGAGCCAGGGCTGACGGCGTTCACCCGGATCCCTTCGGGGGCTAGCTCGCGCCCCAGTTCCATGGCGAGGTAGACCTCGGCTGCCTTGGCTGAGCCGTATTGGGGATAAGGCGCGGGCTTCCATCCTGAGATCGATGCGATGATGATCGCCGCACCGCCGCCTGCCTGTTGCATATGCGGCACGCAGGCGCGGATAGCCCGAGCGGTGTGTCCGACATTGGACTCGAATGTCTGTCGCCAGTCCTCCGGCGTTGAGGCGAGGAACCGTCGTTCTCCGGCATTCGGACCTGCGTTGGCCACCAGCAGATCGACACGACCAAGCGCGGCGGCGCCCTCGGCGACGAAGCGTTCGACTTCACCGTCCTGTCCCACGTCAGCAAGGACACCACAGGTCTTCACGCCATAGTCCCGCAGTTCCCCGATAGTCTGATCAAGACTTTCGGGACCACGAGCACAAATCGCCACCGAGCAGCCCTCGCCGGCCAGCCGCAGCGCGACCGCCCGGCCGATCCCCCGACTACCACCGGTGACGAGAGCGGCCTTACCTGCTAGCTGGAGATCCACCGCCACTGTTCTCTCAGCTCGACCACGCACGGCTCAGTGAAGGGGCGCAGCGTCGCCATAAGCTCCTCTATTCGCCTTCTAGCTGGAAGCGTTAGCCGCTGCGCGCAGATGCCTAGGGCTTCGAGCCCTACAGTTGATGCCTCCTCCAGTTCGGAATCTTGCGCAAGTGCAATCGCCAAATCGATCCGTGCGGTGGCCCGACCAACCGATGGTTCCGGTTGGTTGCCTGTCGGCTCAACCGCCCGGCTTGCCCACATGCGTGCATTGGCGGTGTCGCCGAGCCAGACGAAGGAAGTCGCTGCGCAATACGGCAGGTAGGAGGCCCCTAACGAGTAAATGCTTCGGACGAGGGGTTGCGACAACACGTTCCAAGCGTGTTCTGCGGCGTCCAGGCCTTCCTGTGTGCCGACACGATCTCCAAGCCGCGCGCTGGCGCGAGCTTCGTGGGTGCATGCCCGGACGAGGGCGGCGGATCCGATTGGTGCTGTTTCTCGGCCGGCTTGGGCGTAGGTGACGGCTTCTCGTGGGTCGCCGGTGTAGAGGGCGGTTTGTGCTTGGGTGCCGCGTACCCAGCCAGCGAGGCGGGTGTCTCCGGTTTCTTGGGCCAGGGATAGGGCGGTGGTGCAGTGGGATTCGGCGGGCTCGCCGAGGGCGAGGGAGGCTTCGGCGATGAGGCCGGAGAGCCAGCCGGCTACCGCGTAGAGGTGGCGGCGTTCTCGCAGGGTGAGTGTGCCGCCCAGCAGGCGGGTGACGTATCGCCGCCAGGACAGGGCTGTTTCGCGGAATTGGGCTGGGGGGAGGGTGAAGTACTCGATGCCGAGTTGTTCGATGAGTTCCTCGAGTTGGTCCAGGGTGCCGGTGCCGAGCTCGGTTGCCTCGGTGTGGCGTAGCAGCTCGAGGGATTCGAGTGTCGGGTTGGCTCGGGGGATGGCGGGGGCGGGGTCGTGGTCCGCGGCGAGGAAGCGGTCCCGTTGCGCGGTGGTGGCTTTCTCGAAGGCGTGGTCGAGGGCGCGGCGTAGCGCCAGGCTTGGTGGGTGGGCGCCGCGCTCGGCGTTGCCGATCGTCCGCTTGGTGAAACCCAGCGCTTTGGCGAACTGGTCCTGGGCCAGGCACAGCCCCTGCGCGCGGAACAGGCGGATCCTCGCCGCAGTCCACTCCATGCGTGAAGGGTAACGCAGCCCCTGACCGCTGGTTTCCCCCAGCAAGTGATCGCGCTTGCTGCTCAGAAGCGGGTTTGCTGGGCAGACGCGAACAGCGAGCGCTCGCTCGTCACGGCTCCACAGATCTGGGAGGTGTCGGTCTATGTCCACCCGCTGGTGCGACTCCGAGTCCCGTCGTCATCAGAATCGTTCGGCAGTGCTACCGCCACTGGTGACGTTGTCCGGCCCGGGGTGCTGGGCCGTGCTCCCGGCGATGGCGGCGTGATAGTGGTGATCCGTGGTGGCTCGGGTGTTGACCAGACCAATCACGGCCTGCTGCGCCGGATGTTGCTTGCGGTCTTGGTGGCGGGGGCGCAGGCTGGGCCGCGTGCCCCGGGGGGGATTGGGTCGGTTCCGCTGCGGGCGTGCGCGGCGTTGTGGGAGTTGTTGGGGGAGCATCCGGTTGATCAGTGGGGTCGTTGCCGGTCGTGCCGCTGGCCTGGGTCGGTGTTCGGGCCGCGGTGGCAGTCGTGCCGGGTGTATTACAAGGCGGATCTGTGTCTGCGTCAGCTTGACGAGGTGCTGCTGCTGAGTCCGCTGATCGAGGAGCTGGGGCTGGACGCCGTGTTACCACCCACCTCACCCGGATCAGCGCGCTGGTAGCCAGATCCGCCCTTGACGCTTAGCCACCCCAGAGACCCCGGCTGTCCCGCCCTCGTTTCCTCCCCCCCAGGTTCCCCAGGGCGGGGCAGCCGGACCCTACCCACCAATCCACCACTGCCCTTACTTGGGCAGGTCGGTGGTCCTCCTCCGGAGTCCTGCACATATGAGTGCCGCCAACGGCCATCACCGTGAGGCCGATCCGTCGGTGGTGGCCGGGGCCTGGCCAGTGGCGTTGCTGCGCTACCGGCCCGGCAGCACCGGGCAGGCCGCGCGCGTCGTGCATCTGGTGCCGCTGCCCCCTGAGGACCAGGCCGGCGCCGCTGGGGTCGCGCTGTGCGGGGCCTTGCTGCGCCCGGACCTGGTGGAGACGGTCACCCCGGGCCAGGGCACGCCCTGCACCCTGTGCATGACCAACCACCCTGGCGCGCCCCCCACGCCAGCCGCCGTGCCCCCAGGTGAGGGCATCAGCGGCGAGACCGACCCCCTGGTGGCCGTGGTCAGCTACCAGGCGTGGGGCTGGCCAGTCACCCCGCGCGGTCACCAGATTTGGCTGACCCTGCACCCCGACGCCGTGGCCCTGGCCATCCCGGTGCTGCTGGCCGCGCAGGTCACCGGGATCCTCGCCCAGCGAGGCTGCCCTGCGCCTACCCTGATCCACCCTGAGACCCCCGAGCACTGGGTGCTGCTGGCAGGGCAGAGCCCCGAGGGGGCACTGCCCTGGCCAACCTGGGTGCACCGGGCCACCGGCACCCTGCCGTTGCCCCCGACTATGACCGCCCACGGACCGCTCACCTGGGTGCACCCACCCCAGGCGGACACCCTGCGGCGGTGCCGAGAGTTCGAGGTGTTCGCCGCCCTGCGCACCGCGCTGCGGGACCCACCCACCTAACAGCGAGGGCTGAGCCACCCCCTCGTGAACGGCGAAGCGGTGCATCCACGCTGCCTACGCTGCTCTGGCCGAGCAGCTGCACACCTGGTTCGGGCTCCTCTTGGCCACCGGCGGGCGCGCTGCCGTCCTGCTGTTCCCCACCGTCGTCGTCCCCGGAGCCCCGGCCGCACCCGTCGAGCAATGCCGAAGCCTCACTGAGGCCGACTTTTTCAGTACCAAGACCGAGGACCGCTATCCCGATATCTTCGGTCTCGCTCTCGGCGACTCCGCCACCCGCACGGTTGTTTCAAGATCGTATAAGTGAGCCAGGAATCTGCAACCAGCCGCCACCCAAGAATGATCCCGCCGGTGCCAGGGCATCTCGAGAGGGGGAGATGCGACCACCGCGACTCTATAAGCGATCTTGAAACGACCGTGCCGCCACCCGTGACCAAGGCTCTTGCGATCGCCTGTGAGTGGCTCGCGTGCTTGCCCCATCACGCGGTAACTCTTGGCCACGACATCACCGCTAACATCGACATGCTCGGCAAAATCGCGGTCTCCGTCTGATCGAAAGTAGATAGGGAACAAATGGGCGAGGAACCCAAGGAACCCAACAAGCACGACAAGCAGGTGCCGTCGGACAAGACGCCGAGCCCGAATGAACCCAAACCCGGCAAACACGGGAAGTGACCCGTGGCCACTGCGGACGTCGAGACTCAGACCTCCTGAAGTTAGGTCATGAACGTCGATCGATACGGCGCTCGCAGGCGGTGAGCCGCCAGCTGCCCATCGCCCCGCCTGCGCACCACCAGCTCGGGTGGTGCGCACACCCATGAC
>JBOHFR010000140.1:0-5221 GCA_050699715.1 Pseudonocardiaceae bacterium | reverse complement strand
ATCACCAGTCGAACGGCTTCGTCCCGAAATTCGAGACTGAACTTCCGATACTTCCGAGACATTTTCGATGGCGCCTTTCGGATACAACCCTATCGGGTCGTGGTCCGAGAACCTCGGGGCACCCCATGGGGGCCGATGAGGCCGTGTTGGTGGTCGTTGTCTGTGATGTCGTGCTCGGTGGATTCCCGTGTCGTGCGTCGGGTGCGGGGGACGATGCGGGCGGCGGCTTCGGCGGTGTCGCGGGCGAGTTCGGGTAGGACGTGGGCGTAGGTGTCGGCGGTGATGGTGATGGAGGAGTGTCCGAGGAGGTCTTGGACGATTTTGAGGTCGGCGCCGGTGGCGAGGGTGAGGGTGGCGGCGCCATGCCGCAGGTCGTGCAGCCGGATGGGTGGGAGTCCGGCTTCGGTGATGAGGTCCTGGAACCGTGTGGAGACCTTGGCGGGGTGCAAGGGGCTGCCGTCGGTGTCGGTGAACACGAGGCCGCTGTGGACCCAGGATTCGCCGAGTGCGCGGCGGGTCAGGTTTTGGCGGGCCCGGTGGGCGCGAAGGACCGTGGTGGTGTCGGTGTCGAGGGATACGACGCGGCCGGAGGCGTCGGATTTGGGTTCGCCGAATTCGGCGGCCCAGCCGATCTGGGTGATTTGCGCGGTGATGGTGATGGTCTGGGTGGTGAGGTCGGTTTCGCTCCAGGGCAGGCCGCAGGCTTCCCCGCGGCGCAGCCCGCGGAAGGCGATGAGGTGGAACAGCGCGTAGAGCGGCTCGTCGGCGGCGTGGTCGAGGAACTGTCCGGTCTGTTCGGGTGTCCAGATCATGACGCGGGAGGGTTTCTGGCCGGTCTGGCGCCAGCGGTGGATGCGTTCGTCGGTCCACAGCAGCGCTTTGGGTCGTTTCCCGGAGGGCAGCTCGACGTAGCTGGCCGGGTTGAACGAGATCTTCCTGGCGCGGATGGCGGCGTTGAGCGCGGCGCGGAGGGTGGCGCGGTAGCGCTGCATGGTGGCCGGGCCGGTGGGGCGGATGCCCGTGACGCTGGCCCGGATCCGCGGGTCGTCGCTGGAGCGGGCGGCGTCGATCTCGTCGTTGCGTTCGGCGATGGCGTCGAACAGCGCCGCCACGTGATCGACGGTGAGCTTGTCCAGGGGCAGGTGCCCGAGTTGGGGTGTGAGCCAGAGACGGATGTGGCCGCTGTAGCCGCGCACGGTGCCGTTGCGGAGCTTCTTGCGGCCGGCGAGCCAACGCTCGAGCCACTCCCCCACGGTGGGCATGTGATGGAGGTCGAGGCCGGCGTCCAGTTGTGCGCGGACATTCTCGGGGTCGGGCAGTGGCTGTTTGGTCCGAGCGGCGTGCTCAATGAGGTCACCGACTCTGGCCCGCGCGGTGGTGTCACGGGGATCAGCGACCGCGATCAGGGCACTGATCTTGTCGATTTCGGTGTCGGCGTCGCGGAGTGTGGTGAACCCGCCACGACGCAGGGGGCGGCGAGTGCCGTCCTCGCGCCGGGGGAGTTCGATCTGGATGTGCCACACGCCGTGGTCAGCACTCCAGGTGCCGTTGCGGCGGCGTAGTTTCGGGCAGGCGTTACCGAGTTCCTTGCCGGTCCGCTGGTCGGTGCAGCCGCACCGTTTGAACGTGCGTCCCTTCATGGGCGCTCCCCTTTGTGGAATCCGCTGGCTAGACGACGCCTATGGACGCTCTGATCCGCGCAAAGGGCAAGCCCTGACACGCCAGTGGTGGTGTCCACGCCGAGCGCCCGCAGCAGATGGGTGACCGCGACGAGGTAGCGGTGCCCGGTGCGCAGGACGGGCACGGGGAACTCACCCGCGCGGGCGAGGTGGTATGCCTTCGTGCGGCCGATGCGCAGCACGGACGCCGCGGTGAGCAGATCTGTCGTGGCGCCCAGAGCGCGGATCTCTCCCAGCGACCATGCGCGTGATCTCGAAGCCCGGGTGGGCGAGGGTTCCTCCGGTGATGGCGTGCTCATGGCGGTGGCATTCCTTCAACTCGTGGCGGGGCGGATCCGGGGCACGCCGGGCCGGGAGGACGGTGTGACCGACTCTCCCAGCGTGTCCGCTGGCACAGCGCACCGCGCGATGGTCCTGCTCACCTCGACCGACCTGGCGACGGCAAGCCGAGGCCGCCGCGCCACGTCACTCAACCGACCTAGACGGGGTTGCTGTCGCTGATGGTGTCCATGGGCGACCGGTCCCCTCTATAACAGTGCGTAGCCAGTGGTGGGTGCGGTGAGGATGGGGAGGGCTCCGGTCTGGTGTGCTCGTACTCTCCTATTCTTGGGTGGTTTTCAGGTCTTCTGGCCCGGTATTGGAGGGGTCCCCGACCAACGTATGTGCTGATCAGATAGGGGAGGCGAGGCTGGGGACCCGGTAGGGAGAACTCCCCGGGTCCCCGGGCGGGTCCCTGTCTAGGTCCCCGCTTCCTCGTCATCAGATCCGTCACGTTCAGTGAGTGCCTGGATGACGTCCTCGGCGCGGACGACCTTGACTCCCTGAGACTTGGCGGGCTCGATCTGGTAGGCGGCTAGCGCGGCGGCGAGGTCTTGGAAGGTCCAGTTCTCGTATTCGGGTGGGTTGAGTTCGGCTAGCCGGGCTAGCACGATCTGGGTGCGGACCCGTTTGTCGGCGCGCAGCACGGTGTGGATGTCGGCTAGGTGGTCGGCGACCGGTTGCGCGTCCGCATTGAGGGTGGTGGGCACGGGTTGGCCGTGTTCGGTTAGCAGCGTCATCGCGCGGGTGATGACGGGGGTGATGTCGTCGCGGTCTTCGTCGAAGGGGATGTAGAAGCTGTTGACGAGTTCGAACCGGTTGGCTGTGAGCCCGGTGGTCACCGCTGTGCCTCGGTCTTCGCCGGGGCGTAGTTCGGTGGCGCGGATGCCTTGGCGGTAGGTCCCGGAGCCGAGCAGGCCGTCGTTGGCGACGTGGTCGGCCACGGCGTAGGCGATTCCGTTGGAGCAGTTGCGGGTGAGATCCTTGGGGATCGATGTCGCGGTCGGTGACTGGGTGAGGAAGATCAGCGTGATCCCGGTTTTCCGGGCCTTCTTGATGACCTTGACCGACAGCGCCGCGGCTTCGGCGCCGTGGGTGGGGTGCTCGAACATCTCGTGGGCTTCGTCGAAGATGATCACAATGGGGTGTAGTCCCGGCACGGTGGTGGCCAGTTTGCGGGTGACCTTGGCCGCGCCGTGGCGTTCCAGCAGCTTGCCCCGCCGGGTGACGTCCTCGCGCAGGGTGCGCAGTTCGATCAGCCCGGCCTGCACAGCGTCGTCGTCATCGCCCTTGACGTAGGTGGACAGGCGAGGGGTGAACGGGTCGAAGTCCGGGTTTGAGGCGAACACGTAGACCTTGACTTCGACGGTGGGATCGAGCACGCACCCCAGACACAGGGTGCGGGCGGCTGAGGATTTCCCCTGCCCTGGCATGCCCCCGATCATGTAGTTGCGTTCCATGATCGGCGCGTTGAGGACCTGGCCGCGTTGTGAGCGGCCGAACGGCACCCCGTGGAAGATGTCGACCTCGCCGTCGTGCAGCAGTGGCCACGGCCCGGCCCCTGAGTGGAGCTTGCCCTTGTCGGCTACCCACAGGTCGAGTTGTCCTGCTTCGGTGCCCTCGGTGGGCCAGGTTTCCAGCTTCGCCCGGCCCAGGTTCGCGGCCAGCCGGTCCCGCCGGTCCGCGACCATGTCCGCCGTCACTCCCATGGGGAGCCTGACTTGGGCGAAGGTGCCGTTCCCGTCTACCCGGGCGGGGATGGTGTAGGCCAGTTCGCCCCCGTTTTTGAAGAACCGGTCCAGCGGGGCGATGCCTAGGTGGGCGAGGGCTTGGGAGATCATCCGCTCGTCGATCCACGAATCGGCGTCATCTCGGTCCGGGCGTACCAACCATGCCGCGCCCGGGGTCTTGTCCCGCCCCTCGTACACGGCGGCCACGATCCAGCCCACAGGCGTGAGCGCAACCAGAATCGGCACCATGGTCGTGAGCGCCGACCACCCGGTGTCGATGGCGCGGTAGAGGGTGGCGAGCCAGGGCCACATCTGGTCTCGTGTCATGAGCGAGTCGATCGCCCACAGCACCAACGTCAGCACCGACCCGATCGCGGCGGCGGTCGCGGCGCGCCGCGCGAAGAGCCCGAGCCTGGCCCACCGGGCCAGGGCGTCGGAGCGGATCAGCTCTTGAGCCGCTCGCCGTCCCTGGGGATCCTCGGCCAGCCGGGCGGCGCGGGTGTCGGCCCGCAGATCCCCGTAGGTCAGGTACGTCCACGCTTTGCTGATCCACCGGGCGTGCCCCCGGATCGCGAACCAGGACAGTCGGCCCAGGTCGCGAGGGGCCTGTCGGGCCCGGTACGCGGCCACCGAACGGGCCCGCGCCAGATGGTCCGATTTCCATGCCACCCGCAGCGCCCGGCCCGCGAGCTGAGCGGAAAGGCGAGCCAGGTCCGCCGGCCGACGCCGCACCAGCGTCCCGAACTCGGCGAACCGGCGCGCGACCTCGGCGTTCTGCGCCTCGGACAGGACTTCGGCCTCGAACACCGGACCCACCACCGCACCCGACCCGTCGTGTGGCGTAGTCATCGCTGATCACTCCCTCCTCGTGAGGACGGGCGGATCTCGGTCACGGTCAGCGCCTTGGTGAGCGTGTAGGAGCTCACCAGCGCCGGGAGTGCGAGCACCACCCAGAACAGCGTGTGATTGGACGGATGGGTGATCACCAGCCATTGCGCGCCGACGATCACCAGCGCGGTCGTGAGCACCCGCCCGATCAGTGACACCGCGCTGGTCCCGACCCGGGCGATGTCGGCCGCCGCGCGGGCGCGCCGCACGCCCGCCTGGGCCTTGAGCGCGAGGGCCAGCAGGGCGAACGCGGTCATTCCGCCGAGGAACAATTCCCCGCCGTTCATCGCTCGGTTCCTTTCTCGTCGTCGGGCAGCGGCGGGATGTCCTCGCGTCGGCGGGAGGACCAGACTTTGTGCAGAGCGCGGCGGTCCTCGGCATTCAGCGCGCCCCACACCCCGAGGGTGTGCGCACCGCCCACTCGCAGTTCGAGCTCCAGGCACTCGCCACGCACCGGGCAACCGGCGCACAACCGATTAGCGAGCTCCCGGTCCGGGTCGTCCTCGCCGGTCCACTCGGGTGGCTCCCCGAAGGTGGTTTCCCACAGGCAGCGGCCCCGGGCGGTCACCCAGTCGGCCAGTACCTCGCTCGGTACCGCGGCCAGCT
>JBOHFR010000139.1:0-5259 GCA_050699715.1 Pseudonocardiaceae bacterium | reverse complement strand
CCGACCCACACCACCACCCCTGCCCACCGCAGCCTGGATCAACCAGCCCCCCGCGACCACCGAAAACGAGGAGACACCACACAACAACCGCGCCGCCTGATGTCCCATCGAGTTTGACAGGTTCCGAGACGGCGGGCGTGATGTTGCCCTTCTACTACCGCGCTCTGCGCCCCCGTCACATCCTGCCCACAGCACGGATCGGCATGCTCACCCCAGAAACAGCGGAGTTCGCCACCGGCTTTCATACCTGGCCCGCCGAGTACCTCCCGCACCCGCCCCGGCTCGATGAGCGCAGCGGACTGTTCGCGCCTCTGCCGGTGCGTCTCATTGGCGGCACGACGATCCTGGATCTGGGCTGGCTGCGCAAAACATGTGGTTTTCGGGATCTGTCGAGCGCGTGGCGCAGCTCCTACTCCGACCACCTGCACCTGTCCGCCGACCTCACCGACATCGGCGCCACGCTGTACCACTGCCCCGATCCGAGAGTGTCGGCCGCGCACCTGAAGTTCGGCGCAGCCGGGCGTTTTCAGGTTGAGAACACCGACCTGGCCACCGTAATTCCCGCGCTGCGGCGCCCGTTCGCCGAGCTGGTCAACCTGGCGTGCGAACCGCGGATCGACACAGGTTGCCGGGTACCGGACGCGGTGTTCCACGCCGAGATGATCGGCGCTTTCTTTGCCTTCTTTGCCGGCCGGAGCCTGCAAGGCGGGTTGGCGTGGGCGGTGCGAATGTGGCGGGAGTTCGTGGAGGACGGGCAGATCTACTCGTTGACCGTGACCGAGCGGCCCGGGCGGGATGACCGCGACACGGCGTGGCGTGAGGGGTTGCAGCGGGGCGCCCGGTTCCTCACCGAAGGCATCCAGCCTGGCCGCTCACCTGATGAAGTGCTCGCGCTGTCAGTCCAGATCGGCAAGACCGTGGGGCAACCACCGATCAGGCCGTGGTGAAAGCCGAAGAGACGGAATTGCAATGCTCACTCCACCAGGCCAGCAGCGCCGAAGCCGAGACGAACAGATGGTCACAGGAACTGTCGGCCTTGTCGTAGTGCCACTTCAGCTGCCAGAAGTCGCAGACCCGTTCCCACCACAACCGGTGGACAGCATCGGCCAGCGAGGCGTCGGCCAGCGGGATCACCTCGCGATACCCAGCGGTGAACGCCGCTACCCGCGCCACATCCAGCGCCCGCAGCTCAGGGGTGAGGTCATAGCCGAAAATCAGGGTGGCCGTCCGGACCACCTCAGCGGCCAGCGGCCCGATGCGAAGCCGGTCCCAATCCAGGACCGCGGTGATTCGGCTGGGCCGCGCGGCCGACCAGAGCAGGTTAAGGTCGTGGAAATCGCCGTGCACCCACCCCACGGGCGCCACCGACCGGGTGTCATCCGGCTGCAGATAGGCCAGCCGTTCCAGCAGGTCTTGCCGTTCGGTCAAGCGCTGGCGCACCAGGTGGTCGAACTCGTCGAGCTCAACACGGTCATTATTAACGAGCCCGAGGTAGTAATCGATCTTGGCCTTGGCCCTGGCCGCCTCGGTCACGGCGACCACTTGGGACTCAGGCGCCGGGGCCAGCACACTGGCCAACCCGTGGCCACCCAAGCCGGAATGAATCCGGGCCAGCAGCCCGCCCAGGTGCCGGCTTTCGCCAAGCGTGAGATCACGGCCGTCCCGGTGCACCCCGTCGATCCAGGGCAGCACCGCGAACACCCCGATGCCTTCCACGTCGACCAGAGTGTCCCCGTCCGGAGTCATCCGTGGCGGCGGGACCGCAAGACCCAGCCCGGCCAGGGTGCGGGTGACCTGGTGTTGCCGGCGAGCCTGATCGGCGGGCACGTCCAGGACCTGCTTGAGCGCCCACACGCCCTCTCGGGTGCACACCCGCCAGTTCCGGTTCATCAAACCGTCGGCCACCGACCGGGCGTCGGTCGGCTCGGCCAGGCCGAAACCGTGCAGCGCCGCAGTGATCAGCGCGTGGTCGGCTGGAGGAAGATCTTTGAGGCTCATCGCCGGGCGACGCTAGCAGTCCGACCGACCTGACTGGCGGAGGCTCACCGTGCGCCCGAGAATCTGGCAGCACAAACCCGCCCAGCCACTGAGCGCACGGACCGTGGTCGCTGTCGAGGGACTGTGCCTCGCTGGCAAGACCACCCTGGTCCATGCGCTGGCCGCGCGGCTGGGAGCGTTGGTGGTGCCGGAATACACCGATCTCGCGCCACTGCCACCATGGCCGCCGTACAGCCGCGAGGACGTGACCGCCGCGCTGCATCACTTCCTGCGCTTAGAGCAGCAGCGCGGCATCTTCGCTCACCGGACACCAGGTCGGCTGGTGGCGCTGGACCGCAGCCCGCTCACGCTGATCGCCCACGAGTTCGGCATGGTCCGCCTCGGAGTTCCTGCCGAGCCGGACCTGGCCGTGCACCTGTTCTCCGAGGCCGCCGAGCGCGGGCTCATTCTCACTCCCGACGCCTACGTCTACCTGCGAGTTCCCTCTTCGGTGCGCGCTGTACGCGAGGCGCGTCGGGGTCGGCTCCCAGCGCACCTCACCAACCCGGTCACGCAAGCCGGAATCGAGGCCACCGACCGCACCTACCTCAATGCTCTCCCGCCCCGGCGCCGGGTGATCCTGGACGGCAGCGCATCCGTGGCTGACCTGACTGATGCGGTCGCCCGCTTCGTGGCTAACCTCCCGCCAGCCGGTGAGCAGCCGGCACCGAGCTGGCGCGTCCTCGCTCCTCCGGTAGCTCTTGCACGCACAGACACGTAATGGCTGCATCGTGCGTGCGGGATGTCGAGGCTGCGTTCCTAGACGCAGTAACCGCGCTGTGCCCCGGTTTCCGCGCTCGCGGCGAGCCCAGTTACACCGAGACCTCGATGCTGCTGCGCGGTGCCCTGGACGGCCGCGCGGTGATCGCGAAGTACCCCGTCGACCGACGCCCGTTCTGGCTCGCCCGCGCTCGCCACGAGATCACTGTGTATCGGGCACTGCCCGCGCTCGCTCCGCTACCTGTGACCGTGCCCGACATAGTGGCCGCCGACCCTATGCATCCTCTGATCGTCATGACCGCACTGGATGGAGAGCCGGTGCACCCGCACCGCTACCCCAACGGAACCATCCACACCGAACAGCTCGGTGCCGTCCTGAGCCTGCTGGCTCACGTTCACGCCTGGCGACCCGCCATGTCCTCGGCTCTGCCCTACGACGACGACTATCCCAGCCAACTTGCCGCAGTCCGTGGCCCGGAGATCAGCGACATCGAGCACTCCTGCGCCGTCGAGCTCTATACCGCCATCTGCGGCCGACTCGGCGTTGAGATCCAGCACGGGGACGCGCACCTGGGCAACGTGATTCGCCAACCCGACGGCCGGCTGGCGCTGATCGACCTGGAGTTCACCGCCTGGCGGTGGCCCAGCTACGACCTGGCGATGCTCTGGGTCCTCCTCGGCGACTCCCCCAGTATGCGAAAGCAGCTCATCTCCCGAATTGGTCGCGCCGCGGAACGCCACGCGGCCTTCTGGTGCAGCACAGTGCTGGTATGCCTACGAGAGATCACCTCACATCGGCGCGGACCTCAAAACGCCACCCGTCGAACCCGGGCCGAACGGCTCCAATGCGACCTGGTTGTGGCCCTCGACCACGTCGAGACCTACCACCGACAGATCGTCTGGGCCCAGACTCACCACACGACCACTTCCGGAGGCCCCGATGCGACGCCCGCTCCATCCAATCAGCGACTGCTACGGCTACGACCGCGGCACTCCAGTCGACCGGACCTACATTGAAGCGTTCCTCCGCTGCCACCGCCACGATATCCGCGGTCACGGCGCCGAAATCAAGACCGATGGCTACCTGCGCCGCTTCGGCCGCGACCAGGTCCGCCACACCACCGTGATCGACATTGACCCGCGCAACCTGCAGGCCCAACTGCGCGCCGACCTGTCCCGCCCACGCAGCTTGCCCACCGAAACGTTCGACTGCATCGTGCTCACCCAAACCCTGCAGCTCCTCGCCGACCCCGCCACCGCCCTGACCAACTGCCACCAGGCGCTGCACCACGACGGCGCGCTGCTGGTCACGGTGCCATGCCTGGGCAGGATCAGCCCCAGCAGCCGCGCCCAAGACCGGTGGCGGTTCACTCCCGCCGGGCTGTGGGAGCTGTTCAGCGCCTGGGACGGGCCGGTCACCGTCACCGGACACGGCAACCTCCGGGTATGCCTAGCCGCGCTGATCGGCGAGGCCGCCGAAGACCTCACTCCCGCTGAGCTGGACCACCACGACCCGGACTTCCCACTCGTGGCCTGCGCGATCGCCCACCGCAAGAGCCCCTGATGACCCCGCCGCCGGTAATCTTCGACTGCGACGGGTTGCTCGTGGATACCCACGGGCACTGGGACCGCGCCTACACCGCCCTGTTCACCCGCTACCGGGTTCCGCTGCGCCGGGCCGATCGACGACACCTGGTCGGTCTCGGACTTGAGCGCCTCGGGCATGCCCTGGCCGACCTGCTCGACCACCCCGTCCCACCCGGGGCGCTCGCCCAACAGATCCGCGAACTCGTGGCCACCAACACCGGCGCCGGAGTCGTCGCACTGCCCGGTGCCCGCGAGTTGGTCACCGCTCTGACGGGGACCCGGCCCCTGGCCATAACCTCCAACAGCCCAGCAGAGATCACCCGCGACTACCTGCAAGCCACCGGCATTCCCGACACCTTCGACACCATCGTCGGAGCAGGCGACGCCGATCACCCGAAACCAGCACCCGATCTCTACCAGGAGACCTGCCGGCGGCTCGGTGTCCCGTGCTCCCAGGTAGTGGTCCTGGAGGATTCCCTCATCGGCGTGCAGGCCGCACGTGCCGCCGGCACCATCGTCTTCGCCATCCCCAACCTCGCGGAAACACACCCAGTCGCCCACCGAAGCTTCCCCACCCTCGCCGACCCCGAGCTATGGGATGCCCTCTGCCTCACCGCAGCACCCGACGCCAGGGCCGCCATCTGGTGAGTCCTGTTGGCCGCTATCCCGCCCCCGCTCACCCAAGCCACTCGGTCAAGATGTCACGCAACATCTTGGCGCTCTGCTCCTGAAAAGTGATCACGCATTCGCCCGTGACATGGGGATCGAGCACAACTGATCTGCCTTGTAGGCTCACCATGAGGTTGGCGAAACCGATCGGGCCCCGGTGCAGCGCACACGTCGCGGGGAACGCCTTACGGCGACCAGTACTTGGACGGTTGGCATAGTTATACAATTCCATGATGATTCCTTTCC
>JBOHFR010000138.1:0-5358 GCA_050699715.1 Pseudonocardiaceae bacterium | reverse complement strand
CGTGACAAATAATATCGAGCCGGATCGTGTTATCCCTGCTTCTCGACACTCGACACGCCGTACTATTTGTGGCACGTCCACGCAATTCTCGTGACCCCGGCTCAGGTCTCTAACTTAACGGCATTGGGTCCTGGCCGCTTGGGGCCTGCGCGTTGTCATCGGCCCGCATGTACTGGACCATTGCTGCGGTGTAGCGAATCTGGCGGGGCGCGATGCTGATCGCGCCGCTGACATAGAAAGAGCCTGGCTAGATCCGGATATTTCTGCAATAGTATGCGCTCGTGGCGGGTACGGGGCCATGCGGATTTTAGAACACTTAAACTGGGCAGCTATGTCGCGTGCAGCACCCAAAGTTTTTCTCGGGTCCAGCGATATCACTGCGCTTCACCAGGCCTTTGCAACCCACCTGGGAGTAGCGACCTTGTTCGGCCCCCTGCTCGCCACTACCACCCCTGGGGAGCCCGACCCAGTGTCTCTCACCGCCCTGCACACCGCCTTGTTTCGCCCCGAGCAGGCCCGGGTATTCACCAGCTTAAGAGCGCGGACTTTGGTTGGTGGCCAGGCTCACGGAATCACCACTGGTGGCACCCTCACCCTGCTCACCGCTGTAGTCGGCAGCACGACCCACCGTCCGGCGGCCGGGGGAATCGTTTTCCTTGAAGATGTCGACGAATGCTCTTACCGCATCGATCGGATGCTCACTCAGCTCCTGCGCGCCGGCTGGTTCACCGGCGTAACCGCAGTTGTGGCCGGCACCTGGAAGAACTGCGGCAGTCCCGCCGAAATTGACCGTGTTTTAATCGAACGACTCTCGCCGCTGGGCGTTCCAATCTTAGCTGGTCTGGACTTTGGACACGGCATCCCGCAGCTGACCATACCTCTGGGCGTCCCCGCTTATCTGAACACCGAGACCAAGACAATCAATCTTATCACGCCAGGACTGCAGTAATCGCTCGACGACTGGCCGGATGTGTTGACGGCCCACGGGACAACCATTTACGGGAGTGTCCGACTCTCTAATAGAGGCGGGAACCGAATACGCCAGAAATGGGCCACGCTTGTTCCAGTGGTTCCTGTGAGAGTGACCTTGTCTCACGAAAACAGCTTGCCGTGGTTCGTGACCAGGCACGATGCGCGGCACGCCCTGAGACTGATCCCCTGTCATCACGGGAACCATCACCGGCCACCATGCCTGCTCAGCTGACCTCATGTCTCGCTGACCAGGGGAAACGGTCACCGTGGCCCCTTTCTGGCGTATTCGGTTCCCACCCCTGACACGCGACACCACACTGGACACCAAACAACATGACAGCACCACAGCAGGAGAGCCCAAAAAAGCATAGTGCGTTTATGTCTTAACTCATTACTGAGCAGGCCCAAAAGACAGAATAGGAGGGTCCAAGTCTGGGTCAGATGAATCGATTGGGCGACCTTCCCCTTCGCAGTCAGGTTCCATATACCCTATCAGCGCGCCGTTGCTATTGTTTTGATATGACATGGCCGGAAATGGAAGGGTTACACATGAATCCACCGGTGCTGGGTAAGACTGGACTTCTCCCTGAAATTCGGGTTCACTGTAGAAGCAAACATTGTTCGGCGGACATTCTGGTGTAGACATTCAAATTATCCTTTGTTGAGTACTCAAGCGTGGGTGACGGTAGCAATAGGTGACCGTGAATTCGGTCGGCGACGAAATTGACGTCAACGTCCAAAACGTGGACATCAAAATAGCATATTTGACCCCCAGGTTTTACGGTAAGTTGAGAGATCAACAGTACTCGCCCTCGCGCAGCGAACCCCCTTGGCGGCAAGCGTCAGTGAAACTGCACCACATCATTATTACAGCCTCCGCCGCAACGTGGGAACCATCCCAGCTCGTTGTCATCCCATAGGGGGTCGGTCTCATGTACCGGGGGTGGGAACCGAATACGCCAGAAAGGGGCCGCGGCTGGGTGTAGACGCTGGTCAAGGCCGGTCTGTGGCGAGCGCGGCGTCTGCGGCTAGGGTTTGGTGGTCCGAGTGGTGATCTTGCTGAGGTGTGGGGTTGGCGTCGATCGATCGGACTACGCACTTCAAGCGGGTGGTGTCCGCGCGGGAGCTGGCCGAGGCGTTCACGCCGACGACAGACGAGGTGTGGTGGGCGCGGGGCCGCACGCAGCGTGATGAGCATTTTCTGGCATTGGTGATACGACTGAAGTCGTATCAGGAGAGCGGGGCAAACCGTGGGAGGCGGGACGGCTCTGTCAACTTGTTGGGTGTCGAGCGTGACGAGGGTGTCGCGGGGTGCGGGGTGGTCCTGATTGGGGTGGTGTCAGCTAGCCGTGGGAAGTCCGACGATCTCGTTCCAGGTGGCGAAGGAGAGCGGGAAAAACTGGGGGAGGCTGGCTACTGCTCGGGGACGGGGTGGGGCGTAGCGCTGGAGTGAACGGCCCGAACGGTGATCACCAGGGTCGCGGGAGATCCCCGCCTCCCCCAGTTTTTCCCGCTCTCCCCTAGTACCCCCTTGACCGCCCGTCCCGATCGGCGGGATGGTGCACAGGACAGGGAGGACAACGCCATGGCCGTGCTGTATGCCGAACCCGCCTCACAACCCGTTGGGATGCGGGGCACCGCGCTGACCGAGGTGGTGTGGGAACGCTTCGCTGAGGATCCGATGGTCTCCCACAGCGCACAGTTCCCGCTCGGCCGTGCCGGTGGGTCGGTGGACCAGGGATCGCCGTCGGATCCGGTGATCCGGCCGTGGGGTCTGCGGGGTATGCGCCCGGCCCGCCACCAGGGCGATCCGCTGCGGGAGGCGTTCACCTACGACCACGACCGGCAGATCGCGTTGAGTCTCAGCGGGCAGCCCCTGACGATGGCCGAGCCCACCGCGAACAAAGTCACCAACAATGACGGCGATGAAGGCCCCTCGGAGGACTACACCTACGACTACTGCCCCGATTCCCCGCAGCCCGCCGTGTAGATGGCTGTCTTGATCCTCGCCGAGGACACCGACGCGACCTGCGACGGCATGGTCCTCGCCCTGCGGGAGCGTGGGCAGGTCGTGCATCGGGTGAACACCGCGTGGTTCCCCGCGCGGCTGAGCGTGTCTGCTCGGCTGCGCGGGGACCAGTGGGTCGGGCACATGCGCACTCCAGGCCGGGTGATCGACCTGGAGGAGATCACCGCAGTCTGGTACCGAACTCCACGGGCCTACCAGTTCCCCACCGAGCTCACCCCCGCGGAGAAGGCCCACGCGAATCTGGAGGCCAAATACGGCCTCGGTGGAGTGCTGATGTCGTTGCCCGTGCTGTGGGTCAACCACCCCGCCAGGCTCGCGGCGGCCGCCTATAAACCTGTGCAGCTGGTCGCCGCGCGACGCGGTGGCCTGGCTGTGCCGGACACCGTGGTCACTAACGAGGCGGACACCGTGCGCGAGTTCGCCGCCACCGGCAAGACCGTTACAAAGTTGTTTGGCTCGAACACGATCCTGGAGCAAGGCGTCCGGAAAATCAGTTTCACCCGGCTGGTCACCGACACCGACCTGGCCGACCTGCGGGGAATCAACGTCACCACCCACCAGCTGCAGCGATGGGTACCGAAGTTCGCAGATGTGCGGGTGGTCGCGGTCGGTGAGCACATCACCGCCGTTGCGATCCACGCCGACAGCAGCCAGGCGTACGTCGATTTCCGAGCTGACTACGGCAATGTTGCCTACGAGCTGATCGACACACCCGACGAGGTCAGCCATGGCATCCGCCGGTTGATGACCGAGCTGGGCCTGATGTACGGGGCGCTGGACTTTGTCATCGACAAGGACACCTCGCAGTGGGTGTTCCTAGAAATCAACGCGGGTGGGCAATTCGGATTCATCGAGGACGCTACCGGCGCCCTGCTGACCGCTCAGCTCGCCGACCTCCTCGCCAAGGGAACACCGTGACCACCACGCTGGACACCGACTGGACCACCTACGCACGACGGCTCGCGGACACCCTACGAGACAACGGGGACCTGCGCTCCCCGGCCTGGCATGCCGCCGTTGCGGCCGCGCCCCGGCACCTGCTGGTGCCCCGCGCGTTCGAGCAGGACAGCACGGGCGCCTGGAGCGAGTTCACCACCGCGGATGCACCGCAACGGGTGTACTCGCCGGAAACGTTGATCACCGCCCTGGAAACGGTCGGCGCCCACCAGCGGCCCATGTCCTCCAGCACCAAACCCGACCTGATGGTCAGGATGCTGGAAATCCTCGACATCCAGGACGGTCACCGCGTTCTGGAGATCGGCACCGGCACCGGCTACAACGCCGCCCTGCTCGCTCATCGACTCGGTGATGAGCGGGTGTTCTCCGTCGAGGTGGACTCCGACCTTGTCGACCTGGCCCGCGGGCGGCTGGCCGCGGCGGGTTTTCGGCCCACCCTGGTGGCTACCGACGGCGCCGCTGGGCTCCCCGAGCACGCGCCGTTCGACCGGATCATCGCCACCTGCTCCGTCCCAGCGATCCCCTGGGCGTGGGCCGAACAGCTCACTGACGGCGGCGCGATTCTAGCCGACCTCAAACTCGCTATCAGCGCTGGGAACCTCGTCCACCTGCACCGCGCACACAATCACCTCGAAGGCCGCTTCACCAGCCGGTGGGCTGCGTTCATGGCGATACGCTCCGGACCCACACCCGTCCCCCCAGCCCGCGCCGACACCGCCCCCCGCGGCCGCACCAGACCCACAGATGCCCCCGCCGAGCCATGGAAAACCGCGTCCGTGGCCTGGTTCCTGGCCCAGCTCCGGCTACCCGTGAACACCACGTTCACCTACCACCTTGACCCCACCACCCGGGCACCGGCCGCCGTCACCTTCACCACCACCGACGGCTCATGGGCCCGCGTCGAGATTGGCCGCAGCACCGTCATCGAAGCCGGCGCCACCCCGGTATGGCCGCACATCGAGTGGGCCTACCAACAATGGACCGACACGGGCCAGCCCCCGTGGGACCGGCTGGGACTGACCGTGACCCCAAGGCACCACACAGTGTGGCTCGACGATCCCGCAGGCCCACACCGCTGGCAGCTCAGCTGAGCATTCCACCCTCTAGGCCTCCGGGTCTGTTGCGTTGGTGGATGACAGCTTCAGGCAGGCTGAGTTGATGCGCCGTCGCCGTCGTCGGGTACCTCCACCTCAGTCTGGTTTCGCTGGGTTTCGGTTCCCTCGTGAGGTCATCGTGCTGGCGGTGCGGTGGTACCTGCGCTACGGACTGTCCTACGAGAGCGTCACAAAGTGGGGGAGGCAGACCGCTGGTTGGCGCAGCGCTGAGTTGGGAGTCAGCGTCGGCGGGCGAGGCCCAGGTTCGTGGTGAATCGGTCATGCACGGCGTCCTTGGGCCGGTGG
>JBOHFR010000137.1:0-5489 GCA_050699715.1 Pseudonocardiaceae bacterium | reverse complement strand
GCCCTCGGCTGGTCTTCCCCATAGCGCCTGGCCGGTTCATGTTGTATTCGACGTATCAATGGGCCGCCGACGTTGCTCTATTAAGTATCTTCGCCGCTGAGCGCGAGGCGGCTACGACTATGGTAAGGGGATTATCATGATCATCAGTGACTTGTCAACCGTGAAGACCGTCGACTGGGGAAACGGCCTGAGCCGCCGCTTCCTACTGAAGGCCGACGGCCTCGGGTGCACGGTGACAGATACGATTGTTCGAGCGGGTACCAGCTCCCGGCTGGAGTACAAGAGGCATCTAGAGGTGTGCTACTGCATCGCCGGCCGAGGTGAAGTGATCGATGCCAGTGGCACAGTGCATCCCATTGAGCCAGGCACGTTGTACGCCCTCGACAAGAACGACTCCCACTGTCTCGTCGCGTCACCCGATGAGGATTTGCGGCTCGTGTGCGTGTTCTCGCCGGCACTCGAGGGGGACGAACGTCACAGCCTGGACTCGGAACAGTTCTCCCATTATTAGAGGACGGCCCACTATTAGAGAACGACAGAGTCTCGTCACGTCAGGAGTGCGGAAATGATTAAGTGGAGCGACGAGCAGCAGGCGTTGCGGAAGTCCTTGAGTCAGTGGCACGAGGCGTTCAGTGCCGGCCACATCGAGGACGATCGGGACAGCTTGTTCTCGCCGGAGAAATGGGACCTGGTCCGCGAGTCTGGCCTGCTTCGTCTGCCGTTCGATGAACAGTGGGGCGGTCTTGGTCAGAGCCTGCTCACGACCATGTACGTGCTCGAAGACCTCGGGTACGGCTGCCGCAACGGTGGGCTGAACTTCTCAGTATCGACACACATCGTCAGCGCCGGCATCCCGGTCCAACGATTCGGTTCGAGCGACCTCAAGCAACGCTATATGACACGTATCTGCGATGGCGCGTTGATCGGCGCCCACGCCATCACGGAACCGGACGCCGGCTCGGACGCCATGAGCATGCACACCACGGCCACCGCCGCAGGCGACTCCTTCATTCTTGACGGCAGAAAGGCATTCATCAGCAATGGCCCGGTCGCGGATCTGTTCGTCGTCTACGCACGGACAGACACCAGCCAAGACTTCCGGGGGGTCACGGCGTTCGTCGTTGAGCGGGATACTCCGGGCTTCACCGTCGGGCCGCCGGTGGAGAAGATGGGGTTGCGAACCTCCCCGTTCTGTGAGTTGACTTTCGACGGCTGCAAGGTGTCGGGAGCGAACGTTCTCGGCCGGCTTGGGTCCGGTTTTTTCATCCTCGAGTACGTTCTGGCATGGGAGATCCTTTGTTTGTTCGTGATGGCCGTCGGCGAGATGCAGCATCGTCTTGAGCGCTGTATTGACCATGTTAAGAACCGAAGGCAATTCGGCCAGTCCATCGGCTCATTCCAAGCCATCTCCGACAAGATCGTCGACGGTAAAATCGGGGTGGAGACGTCCCGAAAATGGCTCTATGACACAGCTGAACGCCATGCTAACCGGGAGAATGTCACGATGGACATCGCCATTGCTAAACTGCTCACCAGTGAGGCCAATGTCGCCTCCGCGATGGCTGCGGTACAGCTGTTCGGTGCCAGGGGATACGTGACCGAGTATGGCCTCGAAAAAGATCTACGAAACGCTATCGCAGGAACGATCTATTCCGGCACATCTGAGATGCAGCGCCGTCGGATAGCCACGCTACTCCGCCTTTGATCTGCCTCTGATGTCCCGCAAGCGTGGTTGCCGACATCGCACCATGCGCCATCGTGGAACGGAGGACGATGAAGACAGAACTCCAGTGCCTTGTCCAGAGCTGCGGCGCTATTGAGCTCAACCCGCGTCGTTGGCGCGCGCTGCCGTTCCTCCTGGTCGGGCCCTTCCTGTCACTCTTCGATCAGTTCGTCGTCAACGTTGCGGCAAGTCCCATCGGCGAAGACCTCGCGGCGTCGCCCCCGCAACTTGAGGCGATCGTCAGCGGCTATGGGCTCGTATACGCCCTCGGGTTAGTGACTGGCGGACGGCTGGGTGACGCGTATGGTCGGAAGCGAATGTATCGAGTTGGCCTGTTGATGTTCACGGTGACCTCGGCCCTGTGCGGGCTTGCGCAGAGCCCGACGGAACTGGTGGTTGCCCGGTTGTTGCAAGGAGCTTCGGGTGCCGTGCTACTGCCACAAGTCCTCGCGCTGATCAGGGTCCAATTCTCAGACGATGAACGGGTCCGAGCGCTGGCCGCGTTCGGTGTCTCCATCGGCCTTGGCCAGATCGGCGGCCAGGTGCTTGGCGGTGTCATCCCGTACTGGAATGTGTTCGGGCTGGCTTGGCGGCCGATCTTCTACATCAACGTGCCGGTGTGCCTGATTGCCTGGATCTGCTGCGGGTTGTGGTCTCAGGAGAGTCGGCCGAACGAACTGACTCGACTCGACTTACTCAGTTCGCTGTTGTCCGTCGCTGGAGTCGGTATGGTGCTGGTTCCCTTGCTGGGCGGGCACCGGACGCCGTGGTGGCCCACGGGCATCGCGTCGGTTGCTGTGGGCATGCTGCTACTGGTCGCTTTTCTGTCTCGGCAACGCAGGCTATCCATGGATGATGACGGCCAGCCGCTCGTGCCCACGTGGTTATTTCGGACCCGCGGATTCACGATCGGCGTGCTGTTGAACGCGACCATGTACCTCACAAATATTCCTTTCTTCTTCTTGCTCGGAATTTATATCCAGCGTCATTTGGGTGAGTCGGTGCTGGCTGCGGGACTCACGTTTGCGCCGACCGGGATTGGTTTCATCATCGCCTCACGGATCGGCCCACGTCTGTATGCTCGCTTGGATCTGTGGGTGGTCTTGCTAGGCGCTGCTCTCACCGCCGGGGGACTCGCGCTGAGCCTGGGTATCGTGCTTGCACAGGGAACCGGGGTAACTTGGCCATTGCCACTTGCCCTGCTGCTGTTCGGACTCGGTATCGGCACAACGCTGCCCATCGTGACGGGCACCGTGCTCCGCCACCTTCCGGCGGAGCAATCCGGCGCGGGGAGTGGCGTGTTGACTGCGGTCCAGCAGATTTCTGGCGCTGTGGGAGTGGCACTGTGCGGTGTGTTGCTATTCACCGGTGCGGAACTAGGCCCAACAGGAAGCCCTGACGCTTACGCGCTGCCGCTCACCGCGCAGCTCCTCATGGCGATCCTGGCTCTGGTCTGCGCCTTCTGGCTGAAACACCACATCCGGAGGCAGCCCCTGTGAACGCAAAGGTTCGGCAGCTGGTGCCGCGGATCGACGGGTCAGCGCTCGCTTACCGCGTACGAACGGAGGTATTCGTAGGCCGCATTGAGCGCGGCACGCAGCGGTGACAGCTGAGCATGAGTGTGGGCCAGCAGAGTACCGCCTTGGATGGTCGCGAGGGTCACCACGGCTAGTGCGTGCGGGTCCGCTGAGGCTCGGAGCAGGCCGTTCGCCTTCATTCTTGCCATCCCGCTGGCCAAATACTCCGTCCACTCGCTGAAGATCGCGTCGAGCCGGGTCCTCGCTGCCTGATCAACGCCGGCCAGCTCGCAGGCGAGGCTGCCGAGGGGGCAACGGTGGGGTGTCTGACTAGCTTCCTGAACCTCGAGCACTCTCCGTAGCCATTGCTGTATGTCCGGCCAGGAATTAATCTCCTTGGTGGTCATACCCAATGTGGCGCGGGTGAGATCCCACTGCCAGTCGATGACCGCGATGAGAAGGTCCTGTTTGGACGTGAAGTAGTGATACATCTGGCTCTTGCCAGCTCCGCAGCGGTCGAGCACATCCTCCACGCTGGTGGCTCGCACACCATCGCGATGCATCAGCTCCGCCGCCGCTTCGACGATGCGGTCGTAGGTCCGTTGTCCTTGTGCGGTGCGGACTCGCTTCCTGGGTTGCGCGCCGCTCGTTCTCAATTTGGTAATACTTGCTCCTTCCTCGCTGACTGTACTGCATGGTACAGTCGAGTCAGTGTACTACTCAGTACATCGACAGAAACGAGGTACACCGGTGACCACGTCGACGCGCTCCGATGGAGCGCTGAACAGAGAGCTGCAGGCACTAGTGGAGGGTGCCGGCCTGCCTGCGGAGGTCGCGCAGACCATCGCGCGGGCGAACGCCCAGATTGAGCAGTCCGGAGCGGCCACCGGCCTAGCGGTTGGCGACATAGCCCCCGAATTTGCGCTGTTTGGCGCGGACGGACATCAGGTCCGCCTCTCCGAACGGCTGGCCGAGGGCCTGGTGATCGTCAGTTTCTACCGAGGAGCTTGGTGCCCCTTCTGCAACCTTGAGTTGCGTGCGCTGGCGTCGGCGCTGCCGAGGATCAGCGAACTCGGTGCGTCACTGATCGCGATCAGCCCGCAGGCTCCAGACGAGTCGGCTGACATGGTGGCGCAGCACCAATTGACCTTCGATGTGCTCAGCGACCTTGACGGTGCGGTCGCCCGCGCATGGAAGCTGCGCTTCACCGTGTCCGACGAGCTTAAGGCGCTGTACCAGAACGTCTTCACGCTCGATCTCACGAAGGCCAACGCCGACGGGAGCTGGACGCTGCCGGTCCCTGGCACGTTCGTTCTGGACCGACATGGCGTGATCCGGGCTCGGTACGTGTCGAGCGACTACACCACGAGGATGGAGCCCGATGAGATCATCTCGGTCCTGGCCGCACTCGCGATCACAGGCGATCACATGGGAGAAAATTCGTGACTTTGACACTGGGGGACGGCCCGCTCGCCTCGCGGTCGCCCGACACGGTCAATTACCGGATCGATGGCCCGGGACACCGGCTGTTCTGGCATCTTTTTCCGCGCCGGATACGAGCACTGCACGGTGATCAGGTGGTCCTCGATAGCACCCGCGCGAACCTGTTGCACGAGAGCAACCTGCTTCCCCAACTGTATCTGCCGCGCACCGACATCCGAGGCGATCTGCTCGAAGCGAGCAAGCACCGAACACACTGCCCCTTCAAAGGTGACGCGGCCTATGAGTCGGTGCGCGTCGGTGAGCGGGTCGCTGAGAACGCTGTGTGGAGCTACCCTGACCCGGTCGACTCCGCCGCCTGGCTTGCCGGACACGTCGCTGTATATTGGGAATCAATGGATTCCTGGTTCGACGAAGACGAGGAGGTCTTCGGGCACATCCGCGACCCGTATCACCGGATCGACATCCGCCGCACCAGCCGCTACGTGCGGATCGTCGTGGGAGATACCGAAGTCGCCGCAAGCCGCCGGGCGCTGCTGCTCTCGGAGACAGGCCTGCCAAACCGCCTCTACCTGCCACCGGCCGACGTACGCACCGAGTATTTCGCGCCCAGCGCCACACACACGGTCTGCGCCTATAAAGGGAATGCGTCCTACTGGTCCCTGCAGGTCAACGGCACGGTGATCTCAGACGCGGTGTGGCTCTATCCTGAACCGCTGCCGGACGCCCGCCAGATCGCCGGCTATTTCTGCTTCCTCGCTGACGGAGTCCAGACCTGGGTCGATGGCAAGCTGCTCGATTGACCCTGT
>JBOHFR010000136.1:0-5539 GCA_050699715.1 Pseudonocardiaceae bacterium | reverse complement strand
TCACCCAGGGTGGGTTGCCAACCGAGCCGATGAACGAGGACCTCGCCTTCGGCTACCTCGCCTGCGCCAGCGGCACTCCGATCGACCCCATGCCACTCCTCGAGCACGGCGACAGTCCCACAACACTTCACGGAGCACCGCACACGCCAGGTCCAGCAACGCCCCCAGAACGCGGGGATGCGCCACCCGCCACGCTTCAGCCATGTCAGCGTCCTTACGGCGCTGGTAGTCCGCCAGACGATTGAGGGTGACCGTGACAAGCCAGTCGGCGAGGTCATCGTGGAGCACACCCAAGTCGATGCCATTCACGAACACGACGCGCCTGAACGCGATCACGTGCAAGTCGCCGTCACTGTAGAGCCGGCGCCGCACGTCCCCGTCCCCGGTGGACGCGCGGCACAGCGCGTCGCTGATCTGGTCGGAGATCCCAGACAGGTTGTCCAGCGCCACCACCCACGACCCAGCCGCCGCCGTGGTCCAGGTCTCGACGTCACGGGGCGCTCTGCGCACCTGCGCCGGGGACGGGTCAAGAAGCGCGGCAAGCATCTTCGTCGCGGCGGACGTCTTACCCGTGCCCTGCTCACCCACCAGACCCGGTGGTCCCTAGGTCGTGGCAAACCGCTGGTCCCATCACGCTGGCAAGCGACAGCCAAGCTGATGCGGATCGTGTGGCGTCGGGCTGTTGACCGCGTTGATCGGCATCGGTGGGATCGGGTCGTGGCGGCCTCCGTCGTCACCGAGGTCATCGGAGATGCGTGGCCAAGCAGGCGGGCCGGGCCCGCCGCTCTGCTGCACGGTGCGCCGAAAATGGTCGTGATCGGCGACCGAAGGGCCGGGACGAACAGGGCGCCACCGAGGACTGCACGGATCCAGGCCGGGCCATGAAACCGAGGAGACCGACTTCGACCGCACCTACTTGGTTGGCTGTGTCCCACGCACCAGACCGGCAGCTACACTGAGGGATTCCCCCGGCCGGGTCGACGACGCGGCTCGTTATCCTCAGGCATGCGAGGCGTCGGTGCCTCGAAGGCCCAGGCCACGATGGGAGCTTCCGAGGTGGGAGCGCGCTCCCCGGGGACGTCCCGCGCGTCGACGTCGTCATCGATGAGTTCGTTGATCATCGCGCGCAACGGCTCGTTGTTGCCACGGTGAGCCGCCTGAGACGCGGCGATGTTCACCGTGGGGTTCATCCCCGCCCAATGGATCGGGTGCCCGGCGTCGCGGGCGAGCTGGGCGAGGAAGGCGCGCTGGGTGCGGCCGTTGCCCTCCCTGAATGGGTGCAGGGCGTTGACATCAGCCAACAACGCGGTGAGGCCGTCGACGAAGGCCGCTCGTTCGAGACCCCGGAGATAACCAGCCCGAGCGAGCTTGCCGAACACGTCCTCGGCGAAGGAGCCGAGGTGTTGCGGGAGGCAGAACAGGTCACCCTTGCCGATCGAAACCGAGCGCAACTCGCCGGCCCAATCGTAGAGGTCGCCGAAGATGTAGCGGTGGAAGGCCTGCAGATGGGCCAGGTCGTACCGGCCCGGCAGGCCGGTACACCGAAGTTCGATCAACCGGTAGCTCGTCAATTCCGACTCGGCCTGGGCAAGCTCGGCGGCATCGGTGATACCGAGCCGGTTGCGCAGGACCCCGGTTTCGAGATCGATGTAGGGGTCCCCGCTCACTTGCGGTAACGCGCCAGGGTGCGCTCGCGGGCCTCATCAGTGCTCATCCGGCCTTCGGCGATGGCATCGATCATCTCCAGCCCCTCCGGACTTGGCTCGAGACCTTCGGCTCGCACCGACGCCAGTGCCTCCGCGACCGCCTCCCGCCGCTCGGCCGCCGCCAACAGCGACCAGTAGTGCGACACTGACATGACAACTGCCTCCGGCTTCCGGTGCGCACCGACGAACACCGGCCCGCTGTCTGGCTCCTGAACCCGCTTCAACGTCGCCGCCAGTCCCATCCGGAACTCGCGGAACGACAGAACCTCAGGCGGTCGCATAGAGGCGAGTGTACTCGCTTGCGTACGCATTCTTGGCGTCGAGCCTGCCGCTGGTGCCCCTCTCGCCGACCCCACGGCTGGCCACTGGCGGCTCTCGTCCTCGACGCCGGCATCCCCTCCCCTGACCGGCGACCATGTTCCTCGGCTGCGACTGCCTCACCTGGACGCCTGAGACGCTCCGGGACGAGGTCGGCCGATCGTGACCGGCGATCGCAGCGACACCCGGCCAAGCCCCAGCCTGCTGCCCTTGATTCGGCCGTCGCAATCTGCGGCGTGGAATCAAACGTGGTGCGAACTCAGGTTGAACGGTGCCTCGAAAGCCACCTAAAAGTGTGAGACCTGGAACTGTTGTTGCTGGTAGAGGCTGTATTAGGTGTGGTGCAGCCCCCTCGTAATGAGCAGGTCCGGGGTTCGATTCCCCGAGGCGGCTCCACCCCTGACCAGTGGTTTCGCCCCAAGCGGAGCCGCTGAGCAGGCGCGGATCATGGTCCTGTGGTCGCGGTGTGGTCGCAGCACGCGCCAGTACCTGCCGAAGGAAACCACAATCTGAGACCAGCTTCGCGTTGCCAACTCTAACTAGGCTAGTTGGAGTTGGCTCCATGAGCAGTCCACGGATGACGCGGCCGACGCAGCTGGTGCTGCGCGAGCTTCTCGACGATCCAACCGCCGAGATGTACGGCCTGGAGATCTGCAAGGCAGTCAGCCTAGCGCCCGGCACCGTGCACCCGATCCTCCACAAGTTCGAGGACATCGGCTGGTTAGAAAGCCGCTTCGAGGAGATCGACCCCTCAGACGCCGGGCGGCCGAGGCGACGGTACTACCGGCTCACCCCCGACGGCGCCGAGTTCGCTCGCGAGGCCCTCGCCCGTGCACGCACACTCCAGCGCCCGACGGTTCAGCTTCGGCCAGGACTCGCCGGAGGCACGGCATGGCGCCTCGTGGCGTGCCCCCGGCCGAGGCTTACCGGAGGTTCGGCATGACTACCAGCTTGCTGATGACCTTGCTCGGGTCTCTCGTAGGGGTTTCATTTGTCGCGGGGCTGACGACACGGCTACTGCGGCGGGCGCAGGAGGTGAAGGAGCTGGAACGCAGGTTGCTGGGGCTGGAGCTGGGGCTGGCGCTGGCGGCGATGACAGATACCCGCAGCGTGTTCCGGTCCTGGGTGATGCGCTGGGCAGGGTCGAGGGTGAAGCGGAAGAAGTCAGCTACATCGGTTGCGGCTGCGGCACGCAGCGAATTCTCGGCAGCGGGCAGATCGTCGTCTTGCCGGTAGAGGTCGATGTCGCGGGTGTGCCGGGCGTCGCCGGCGAGTCGGGCCAGGATGGCCGTGGCGCCTTTGAGGACCCACCGCGTGGCGTCCGGGCCAGCGAAGACGCGAGTCAGTAGCCGGTCGTAGGCAAACTGCCGGCGCAACAAGTCCAGCGTCACGCCCGGCCGGTCACGGGCGTGGGCGCCTAGCTTGTCGGTGAGTGCCCGGTTCAGTGCCTGCGGACTCGCATAGGGGCGATGCGCTGAGAGGCTCACGAGCGGGCTTCCGACAGGAGCCGGTCCCGGTCCGGGTGCCCGGCCATCGTCAGGAGCAGCTCAAGCAGGCCTATCCCATCGTTGCTGGGCAGATCGAAGCGAGTCGCGAATGGACCCAGTTTCTCAGCTACCACGCGTGGGTAGTCGTAGACCCGGTCGAGGACCTCCCGAACGATCTGCGCGACCGCCTCCGGCTCGTGATGGTCGGCGAGCAGATCGGCAACCATTCTCCCCGCGCGGGTCGTCGGCAAGCCATCCAGGATGAGCCAGTCTTGGTCGGGCACCTGTCCGCGGTGCAGGCGTACGTCGCGACGCCGTGTTTGCCGGCGTACCGGCAGGGTGAACTCGTGAGTGTCGGCCCGCAGATCGCCGACGTCGTACAGCACCGCGGCGCTGGAGTGCGAGACCAGCGCCTGCTCGGGCCGATCAAGCCGCTCCCAGGCCGGGGTGGCCGGGTCGAGCTGCAACCAGGCTGCGCGCAGCGAGAGGTGGCCTGGATCCGCGCTGCCCCGCAGCCGGTACACACCGTGGGCGATCCGCTCCAAGGCGCCCTCCGGGCCAGCCAGGTGTGACAAGGTGGACCAAGCGATACCAAGCCGACGCGCCTGAGTGTGGGTGACCAAGCCCCATTGGCCTTCGGTGAGGTCCGACAGTCGCGCTACCGCCGACATCATCCTGCGAAGTGTAGCGCAAACCGAATATATTGCAGTATGGATACTCTCCGGTGCTGGCTGACCTTGCGGACAGGTCGTCAGCTCGCCAGCGCCTACCGCCTGGGCGGCGTGCAGCTCGCCGTGGAATCAAACGTGGTGCGAACTCAGGTCGAACGGTGCCTCGAAAGCCACCCAAAGGTGTGAGACCTGCAACTATCGTTGCTGCTAGAGGCCTGATTAGGCATGGTCCAGCCCCCTCCCACTGAGCTGGACCACCACGACCCGGACTTCCCACTCGTGGCCTGCGCGATCGCCCACCGCAAGAACCCCTGATGACCCCGCCGCCGGTAATCTTCGACTGCGACGGGCTGCTCGCGGATACCCACGGGCACTGGGACCGCACCTACACCGCCCTGTTCACCCGCTACCGGGTTCCGCTGCACCGGGCCGATCGACGACACCTGGTCGGTCTCGGACTTGAGCGCCTCGGGCATGCCCTGGCCGACCTGCTCGACTGTTGCTGGCCATTCCAGATGACGACGTCCCGACACTGGGGGTGCAGACGAACTGTGGATAACTCCGGGTGCCTGGATCGCCTGCCAGCGACACAACCATGACGACGAACAGGTATGTCGGCGCCTGGCCGATGTTGGCATACCGAAGGCAAGCCGACCCGCACCACAGGCGCCCCCAGGGCGCCGAGGAGCGGAAGCGGCGCGGCAGCCCTTCCCAGCCGGCGCACCAGCTCTTCCACGGCGCGTACACGACGCTGTTGGCGGTGGCGCCATCATGCTGACCGCAACGCCACTGTGACGACGACCCTCGCCGTCACAGTGGCACCGTGAATGGCGTCGTCATGTGCAAAACGAACGGCGGGCAACACTCGACCACCCCGCCCCACCCGGGGCGCTCGCCCAACAGATCCGCGAACTCGTGGCCACCAACACCGGCGCCGGAGTCCTCGCACTACCCGGTGCCCCCGAGTTGGTCACCGCTCTGACGGGGACCCGGCCCCTGGCCATAACCTCCAACAGCCCAGCAGAGATCACCCGCGACTACCTGCAAGCCACCGGCATCCCCGACACCTTCGACACCATCGTCGGAGTGAGTCCTGTTGGCCGCTATCCCGCCCCCGCTCACCCAAGCCACTCGGTCAAGATGTCACGCAACATCTTGGCGCTCTGCTCCTGAAAAATGATCACACATTCGCCCGTGACATGGGGATCGAGCACAACTGATCTGCCTTGCAGGCTCACCATGAGGTTGGCGAAACCGATCGGGCCCCGGTGCAGCGCACACGTCGCGGGGAACGCCTTACGGCGACCAGTACTTGGACGGTTGGCATAGTTATACAATTCCATGATGATTCCTTTCC
>JBOHFR010000135.1:0-5614 GCA_050699715.1 Pseudonocardiaceae bacterium | reverse complement strand
ACGGAGAACCACCGCAACACCGGCAAGATCACCCAGTTCGGGCGACATCACACGACAGGCCATGAACCCCAGGAGAACCGGTGATCTTCATCGACGCGGTGAACGTCAAGATCCGCGACGGCAGCGTCGCGAACCGGCCGATCTACCTCGCCCTCGCGGTCACGGTGGACGGGACCCGGGACATCCTGGGGATATGGGCCGGTGAGCACGGCGGGCGGGGAGGGCGCGAAGTACTGGATGCGCGTCCTCTCAGAGATCAAGAACCGGGGCACCCAGGACTGCTTGATCGTCGTGTGCGACGGCCTGAAGGGCCTGCCCGAGGCCATCACGACCGTGTGGCCCAAGACCATCGTGCAAACATGCGTCGTGCATTTATTGCGCAATTCATTCACATACGCCTCGAAGAAGGACTGGGCGGCGATCGCGCACGACCTCAGGCCAGTATACACCGCGCCCTCGGAACAGGCCGCGCTCGACGCCTTCGCCGAGTTCAGCGAGAAATGGGAGAAGAAGTATCCTGCGATCATCCGGCTGTGGACTAACGCGTGGGCGGAGTTCGTGCCCTTCCTGCGGTTCGACCAGGAAATCCGCAAGATCATTTGTACGGCGAACGCGATCGAGTCGATCAACGCCCGGATCCGGCGGGCCGTCAACGCCCGAGGGCACTTCCCCACCGAGCAGGCCGCGCTGAAGTGCGTCTACCTCGCGGTCATGAGCCTGGACCCCACCGGCAAGGGACAGCAACGCTGGTCCAACCGCTGGAAAGCCGCGCTCAACGCCTTCGAGATCACCTTCGACGGACGCCTGTCCGCCGGACGGACCTAACACCCAACAAGATCACAAACAAGATCCAGTTACACCGTTAGCTTGACAGACCCGATCTTGATGCCGGCCCGTGCCTTTGTCGATGACGTTGTCTCGGTGAAGCTGTCATCACGCAGGTCACCGGCGCGTTGCGGTGACAAGATCAATGAGAACGGACAGTCGGTGCCCAGAGGTCACTCGTTCGTGTCCAACGACTGGGCTGGCGGAGTGACCGTTGGGGTGTGCCTTCGCGCGTTGGACGTCGGACGGCGTGATGGTCGCCGGATGAGCCAGGTGCGCAGCAAGTCGCGGACGAGTGCCGCACCCGTCCGGAATGAGCATGATGTTGAAGCGCGGTATCGCGATAGCGGTGGCCGATTTGTCGATACGCCGCTGGATCGGCTGCCGGTAGACGATGTCCTGACCGGGCTGCCGGTGCGGGAATTCCGTTCCTACAAGGGACGGCGGCACTACTCAGGGTGGTACTGGTCGGCGACCACGGGCGGGCATGTGGTGTATGAGAGCCGGCTGGAACTGGCTCGAATCCTGTTGGCGGACCAGGACTCCACCGTGGTGTCGATCGCGGCGCAGCCGTTGCTGTTAGAGGGATTCGACGGCGAGCGGATGCGCAGCCATGTGCCGGATGTCTTGCTGGGGCATGCCGACGGCACGGTCACCGTCGTGGATGTGAAGGCTGGATCACGGTTGGGCGATCCAGCGGTAGTGGCCCAGTTCGCGTGGACGAGGCGTGTATGTGACGAGCGGGGATTCCGCTTCGAGGTGTGGTCTGGCGCCGATCCGGTGCTGTTGGAGAACATTCGGTTCTTGGCCGGCTACCGTCGTTCGACTTTGGTGGCCGAGGAGTTCGTGCCGCTGGTGTTGGATGCTGTTGCGACATCACCATGCACCACCATCGCGGATGTGGAGCGGCGGCTGATCGAGGCGGCGGCGCCGCTTGTGATCCGCCCCGTGACGCTGCATCTGTTGTGGAGTGTTCCCGATTTTATTGACACCGATCTGGTTGACACCGATCTGGCAGCCTAAACCAGTGTCAATAAAATCGGGAACACTCCAGAGCAACGAACGATCACGGCCTTGAGTCGCGCGAATATGCGGACAGCGCGGTTCGCCGTCCCGGTCGTTGGGGGTACCGCGGCTCGCGAGCAGTGCAGGCCGTCGAGACTCCAACTGGCACAGGCGACCAGCTCTAGGGATCCTTGGTCCCTAGCTGGCTAGGACCGGCAAAGTCGGTAAGATCGAGTCAAGTTGGTGCTCGTGGGTCAGATCTGATGGGCGTAGTGTCGAGGGTGCTCGCTCCACAGCGCGACGACAGCGCATCTGACCTGCACATACGCACTTCGCATCGAGGTCAACATATCTAGGCGTAGCGGGTGGCGGCGGTCGGTCGCTCTGACCGCAGGTCTCTACGTGAGCCTGCCCTGGAGGCGAAAGCCGACCAAGACATGCCTCGTCGGGCTGGGGTGAAACCCCGTTAGAGCTTTGAACGCTTGAGCCAAGTTCCCGGAAGGGCGTAGCGTTCTTCTCGTCCGCTCCCACACAGGCCTTTCGACCGCCCGACCAGCCACGATGGGTGGAACAACGACGGCGACGTCGGCTTAGGTCGCCCGATTCGGCGCAGCGGATGGCGACGGTCCGCCGACACAGACCGGGAGTCCCTGCGGGAACTTGCGCTCAGGAAGCCGCAAGGACCATGTGAGGCGTGCCCACAGACTTGGCGGTCCGAGGCGAAACCTCACTAGTAAAGTCATGGTGAAGGTTCAAAAGGGGAGAATAAAGAGCCCCTAACGCCACACCAGATACCACCCACGAACCACCCGCCCTACTGTTGCGGTGCCTACTGGCTACCGAGTCGGTGTTGACATCGGTAGGGGCTACGGCGGCGCTGAGCGGCAGCGTTGCCAATCTCGGGGGATTCCTGCCTAGAAGGCAGCTCGACAGGACCGTCGCCAGGTAGGTGGCCAGGACTGGACATTGCCATCCGCAGCGAGACCGCTCCAGCCTTCTCTGATCTTGCTGGACTGGCCTGGACCGTCTTGAGAAGGTGAAGTCATTCCACACTCGGACAAGTGGCGTGACCTTATCCCGTTGAGCGACAGCATAGCTGAAGGACGAGGGACAAGGCGTCAGAAAATCGATTGTGCACGTAGTGGCATAGATCGGTACGGTCAGCTCGCGGCGGCATTGCTGGTTGGAGTTGGCCGATGGCTGCGGTGTTGGAGGAACTCAGCGAGTTTGGTGGTCTCGTTGCTGGGGTGCTGGTCGAGCTCGGCCAGGGTGGTGGTCAGCAGGGTGAGGGTGCGGGGGATCGATTCGTGCTGTCCGAAGAGTGCCTGGGTGCGGATGATGTCACGATAGACGCTCTCGTTGTAGGGGTCGAGCACGCGGGCTCGTTCGAGCAGGTCGAGCCTGCGCTGGGGGTCGCGGTCGTCGAGGGCTCGGATGAGAACGCCCAGGGCGTCGAGCGCGTCGCGGCGGGTGGCTTCGCGGGGTGCTTCGATCCACTCGGTGCTGAGGTCTTCGGCGAGGCCACCGCGGTAGAGCTCAGTGACCTGGTGTAGGGCATCGAGGCGCTCAGCGTCAGTGGTGGCGCGGCGGCGGGCCCGCAGCGCGTCGTGAAATTGCCAGTGATCAACGGTCACCAGGGTGGGGTCGAGGTGGTAGCGGCCGTCGTCGTTGCGGGTGATTTCACTGAGCTGGTCGCCAGTGGCCTTGCTGAGATTGCGCCGCAGCAGCGACAGTGTGGAGTACAAGCTGTTAAAGGGGCGGGCTCGGGGGCTGTCTGGCCAGATCGCCTCGGCGAGGGCTTCGCGGCGCGCGCCGTTACGGTTGATGGCGAGGTAGACCAGGACTTCCCGTTGTTTGGGCGTCAGCGCCGCGGTGAGGTCACGCTGGGTGTCCTCGTTGGTGTGGATCAGGGCAACGCGGCCCAGGACCTTCAGCGACAGCGGTGGTTGGTGATGCGTCGGCTCAGCACCGTTGTCGGTGCCGGTATTTGCGGCGTCTCGAGGATTGGTTGTCGAGCTGTTGGCTTCGGGGATCTCGCGGTGCCCGGACTCCGTCGCGGTGGGTTCGCCGCAGACGTCGGCTGGGTGGGTGGATTCGAGTTCGGCGAGCACGTCCTTCTCGCGGGGAGCGTCCCTCGCCTGCGGAGTCGTGGGCGGGGGTGGCTGACCGTAATCGCCCACCAGCGGCGGGGCAGTGTGGTTGTCGCACGGGTCGCGATCGGGCTGGTCGGGTCCCTGAGCGTCGTGGAGCAGCGCCAGCAGCGCGGTGGTGTCGGTGGCGGGCAGGGTGAACAGCCGCGTGCCGGTCAGGGTCTCGCCGACACCGGGGCTTGCGGCGCTGAAGACCGGGCTGCGGGCGGGCACGTTCCACACCCGCCCCACAGCGCGCTCCGACCCGGCGCGAGGCAACTCCACCAACGCCTGAAACAGCGCCTCGCTCAGGCCTTCCGGCGTGACAACAGTGACGGTGGTCAGCTCGTTGTCCCCCAGCCGGGACCGAAACGCGGCCTGCCGGCGGCCGTGTTCGACATCCCCGAACAGATCCTGCGTGACTGTGGTGTCCTCTCCCAGCAGGAACACCAGCCGCGGTAAACCAACCTCGCCAGCGGCCTGAAACTCCAGCTCCGTGTAAGACAGCTCCGGCTGGTCCCGGACCGGGGAACCGTACCGAAAACCGATGATGGCCACGTAGACATCGGCGGCCTGCACCGCCTCGCGACACACCTGCGCGGGCTTGAGGTCCCGCGCGGTGAAGTACGCCATATCACTGATGGCATCCCCCGCCCGAGACACCGCACCCTCCGCCGCAGCCACGAACGACCGACCCACCGGCAACCGCCGCAACTCCGACGTATGACTCAAAAACACCCGCCGTGGCCGCACCATGACGCGCAGCATCTCAGTCACCAATCCACCGGCGGTCTAGGGACCCCGCATCTCCCATCGCAAGCCCTCCGCCCTCTCCTAGCTGCGACCACAAGTGATCATCGTCAGCAATTTCGCGCGACGAGTCCGTACGGGCTGATTCACACGAGCGCACATCCACAAGTCAGCATCACGCTGCGACACTCCCAGACAAGTAGACGCACGGCCGATCAGTGTTCACACCGACACGCTCACAGGGGTCTCCGTCCCCTCGGACGTCCCCGGGATCGTCCTACGACGGACCACCGGCATCAAGGGCGCCGCTCTGCGGCGTCGCTGACGCGATGGCGCAAGCGCCACCCTTGACCCCGGCGAACCCACGCAGAGGCGGCCGGGTATGAGGGAACAGGGAGCGAGTAGGTCGAGCCCACCAGCCACCGGCCGTGCCACATCCATGCCAGATACAGCGGCGACCCACGGAGTACAGCGGGGAACCACGGAGACAACGATCGTCACTCCCCAATACGGACCCCGACCCATCATCGTTGGTCAGGGTCCGTTTCTACTGCTGTGGCGGGTCAAGGATTCGAACCTTGGAAGGCATCAGCCGACGGATTTACAGTTCGACGGTGAGGTACCGTGACGAGGCGGCCAGCCGACAGCGCCATCAAGGTGGCGTGCTTACAACTCAACCGCAGCCAAGCCGCCACCACCATCGTGATCATCTCCACCCTTTACCTACCCGAAACAGCCGCCAACGTCCAGCATTAGCACGCACCAGCCGGAGGTATCTTGGAGTGTTCCCGATTTTATTGACACCGGTTTAGGCTGCCAGGTCGGTTAGTTTCCTATATCCTAGCTCGTATTCGGTTGGTGTCAAGTAGCCGAGGGTGGAGTGTCGGCGGCGACGGTTGTAGTAG
>JBOHFR010000134.1:0-6113 GCA_050699715.1 Pseudonocardiaceae bacterium | reverse complement strand
CAACAGACTCCACTCCGGTCTCGACTACAGGACACCGCAAGAGGTCCTTAAAGAGTGGGTAGACTCGCAGGAAGCAGCGTAAGAAGCACACAATCCGACGGTCCGAAAAACGCGGGGCAGATCAGCTATCACGACCGCCTGGCCCCGGACCATTGTGCAAACATGCGTTGTGCATCTGCTGCGCAATTCATTCACATACGCCTCGAAGAAGGACTGGGCAGCTATCGCGAAGGATCTCAAGCCAGGATACACCGCGCCCTCGGAACAGGCTGCGCTCGACGCTTTCGCCGAGTTCAGCGAGAAATGGGAGAAGAGATATCCCGCGATCATCCGGCTGTGGACTAACGCCTGGGCGGAGTTCGTGCCCTTCCTGAGATTCGACCAGGAAATCCGGAAGATCATTTGCACGGCCAACGCGATCGAGTCGATCAACGCCCGAATCCGGCGGGCGGTGAACGCCCGGGGGCACTTCCCGACCGAGCAGGCCGCGCTGAAGTGTGTCTTCCTCGCGGTCATGAGCCTGGACCCCGCCGGCAGGGGACAGCAACGCTGGTCCCACCGCGGGAAAGCCGCGCTCAACGCCTTCGAGATCACCTTCGACGGACGCCTGTCCGCCGGGCGGACGTAACACCCAACAAGATCCAAAAAAAGATCCAGTTACACCGTTAACTTGACAGACCCTCGCTGACAGACCAGATCAGCGCACAAAGCCTCAGGGCCCCGTTAGGGCTGGGTTGCGTGGGTGGTCGATCCAGATGTGGTGTGTGTCGGTGCCGGGGGTGATGGTGATGCCGAGTCGGTCGCGGGTGGGGCTTCCGGCGGCCCGCCAGGCGTGGTGGTGTCCTTCGAGTTCGTCCCAGAGTCGCCGGGGTCCCGCTTGCACGGCGATGAGACCATCGTCGGCCAGTGTTTGGTAGGCCCAGGAACCGTCGCGTGCCAGGAGCCAGGTGAGCATGCCGGGGGCGTCGTGGGGTTGGAACCAGTGCATGGCGACCCCAGAGGTGCGCAGAGCGGCGAACAGGGGGAAGTCAGGGCCTGTCAGCTCGGTTGCCGCCAGCGTCGTGGCGGTGCGCGCACCGTCATCGTCACCGCGGAGGGCGTGGTGGAGCAGGGCCAGGGTGTCTGGGGCGGGGTAGCCGCGCACGGGCATGAACGCGCCGTACTCCGGCAGGAAACGACCGGACGCTGATCCATCTTCGCTCACGGTGAGCGGGACCAGCCCACCGGCGTCGAATTCGGTGTAGAGATGGGTCACGATTTTCCCGCCGGGTTTGGTCTGCTCCGCCCAGGCCGCAGGCACCTGGGGGAAGGAGCAGGTGGCGATCACTCGGTCATAGGGCGCGGCGGGTGGAAAGCCTCGTGCGCCATCCGCGACCTCGACCCTAGGTCGGTAGCCGGCGGTGGCCAGCGCACGCCGGGCGCGCTCGGTCACGGCCTCATCGACGTCGATGGAGACCACACAATCCGAGCCGAGCAAGCGGGCTAGCAGGGCCGCGTTGTACCCGGTGCCGGTGCCGACCTCCAGCACCCGCATCCCCGGCCGCGCATCGAGGGCGTGCAGCATCCAGGCCATGAGCCGGGGTTGGGTGCTGGAACTGCTTGCCCGGCCGGGTGTGGGACCGGCCTGGCGGATGCGGTGCCACGCCGAGTCGTCCGCGTCGAGTTGGGTGACCAGGGTGCGGTCGGAGTAGACCGAGGCCAGCCACTCGGGGTCGGTGGAGTCCACCGCGCGGTAGCCGCCTTCCTCGGCATGCAGGAAGAAACGGGGCGTGAACAGGTGCCGGGGCACCGCGGCGAACGCCTCCCGCCAGTCCGGGGAGGTGACGGCGCCCTCGTCGGCGAGGGTAGCGGCCAGGGCCTGGCGCAGGCAGGTGGCCTGGTGAGTGTCGTGGGCGCTCGGGGCGGTCATGGCGGGGTGGTCCTTCCGTGCAGGGCGTCAGCGATAGCGAAGGCGATGCGCGGGGTCAACTCGCTGATCCAGGCCCACTGCCCGTTCGGATTGACATCACCGATGAAGACCCATTGATCTGCGGGGGTGACGATGAAATCGATCGCGGCGAAACGCAGACCCAGTAACGACAACAAGTTCCTGACCGCGGTCTGGATAGTCGTCGGTGTGGGGATCGGGGTGTAGGAGAGGTTGTCGTAGTCAGCCCGCCAGTCGATGCGGGCGCTCTCGGAGTTCGCGTCGATGCGGGCGGCGAAACACTGGCCGTCCACCACGGTCAACCGGACCTCGTAGGCCTTGTCCTGGCGCTGTTGGAACAGGCACGCGGTAGCGGCGATAGCCGCATCGTCGAGCTCGGAGGCCTCGACGGGCTGGGTGTAGATGAAGTCCCGGCCGTGCTCATGCTGATAGGCGATACCCGACAGTGGTTTGTACACGATCGGGCCGACCTCGGCGGCGAAAGCCCGAGCTTCGGTCCCGCTGCTGGTGAGCAGGGTCGGTGGCACGCGAAGGCCCGCCCGGCGGGCGGCGGCGTACTGCACGGGTTTGTATTCGCAGCGGGCGATGTCGGCGGGATGGTTGAGCCAGCCGGGCAAGGAGGACAACAAGCCGCCGAAGCCGAATCGGGCCTCTTTGACCGCCCACTTGGCGTCTGGCTCTGACAACTCCGGATCGACCTGGTAGATCGACGGGCGCCGGTAATAGACGGCACCGACCTCGGCGAGGGTCACCGATCGCGACGGGGTGCGCAAGAAGCCGGAATGGTCAGCGTCTAGCCGCGCGGAGACCGACAGGCGCCGGGGGAACTCGGCGGTGTCGAACCGGAACACCGGCACACCCCGACCATCCAGCTCGGTGACGACATGGTCGGCGGTGACGTCGAACCGATCAGTCACCACGAGGACCACCTCGGGCATCGGGTGTCAGTCCTCCGTGACGTCGTTGTCGCGTTCGTAGCGCGTGCCGTCGTCGGTGTTGGTCGGTGTCTGAGTGGGACCGTCTGAATGCTTGGCGGCCTCGATCACCTGGCCGCCCTCCTCGATCACAGCGATCTGGCGGTCCTCGTCGTAACGCCAGGTGGAGAAATCCACGACAGTACCCGCCCTGGTTGGCTGCGGCGGCGCGGCGAATCGCAGCCCGAACGGCCGCGCCCCCGCCCGCTCCGACTCGATAACCGGCGCCGAGTCGTCCTTGTTCTCCCCCAACGGGAACACGCCGAACGCGCCCAGCACAGGTTCAGCCGCGACACCCATCACCACTCATCTCCTCGCTAGTGCCCCGCACTCACCAAGCTCGACGGCCAGGAAACCCGGCCGAAGTCCGCGCCCGATCGGTAGGCCATCATCGCATGCCCGGCGCGGCCAGCACGTCGATGCGGAAAGTGGGAAAAACCGGTGGGAGGGCTACGTGGGCCTCACCGGCTCGTCTGGGTCTCGAACACCGGCCGGCAGTCCGGATAAACCGGATGGTCACCGGCGTGCGCACCGAATGCGACCGCGCCAGCTCGGAGGGGCCGCCGACGCCGCGGTGGCGCGGGCGAGTGTCACCACCACCGCGCCCGGCACGGCCACGACCGGCCAGGCCGCCCCCCAGCCGGCCGGGCCACCACGACCGCGGCCGACTCAACCCCAGCGCACGCAGCGCATGAGTCGCTGAGCCCACGACATCCCATACCTGGGGGCCAACGGTGTCTCGCGAACCTGGCCCGGTGTCTGAGTTTGTCGACACAGGTCGCGATAGGTCACCGTGCGGTCACGTACCGTGTAGAACTCTTGCCAGCGGTACGCGTGAACGCAGAAACGAAGATCAGCGCTGGAGGGCGGCGGTGCGGCGTGATCGAGACGGAACGTAGGGACGGGATGGGTGATGACCGACAACACCGGGGAGATCAGCCAGCGTGACATGGCTGTGTTGATCGAGCACGGAGCGGCGCGGCCGCTGATGGCGGGCTATGACCCGGTTCCGGTGCGCCACGCGCGGCGGTGGTGGCACGTGCCCGCTGACGCCGCGCCGCAGGCGCCGTATGTTCCCGCCAGCCCGGCCCAGCATGAGGTGTTCGACGAGCTCGCTGGGCGCCTGGCGCTGGCTGACGCCGCGCTCGCCCGCGCCGCCGCTAGTGACGGCCAGGACCGGTCGCGGTGAGCTCCCCCCAGGAGCCGCCGACCAGCGCCGCTGACCTCGCTGAGCGTGCTCTGGTCGGGGCGTTGCTGTGGGATCCCGGCCGGGTCCGTGATGTGCGGGACTGGCTGCGGCCCGCGGACCTGGCTCAGCCGAAGGCCCGGGCGATCTACCAGATTCTCACCGGCCTGCACCGCGAGGGCCGGGGCGTGCCGGTCACCGAGCTGCCCGCTGTGATCACCTCCGGGACCTACCACGACGGCCCTCGCGGCGCGGTCACCGCGGTGGACCTGCACACCTACCTGCGCGCCACCCCGGCCACCCCGGGGGCCAGCGCGGAGTTCCCCGCCCCGCTGGTCCGCAGCAATCATGTGATCTATGCCCGCCGGGTGCTGGAGGCCGCCGCCCGGCACATCGTCACGGTCGCCGGCTCTCGCATCCAGGAGGCCACCGAGCACTCCCGGGAGTACCCCGACCTGGGTTCCGGTGCCATCCAGGCCACTCTGGCCGCTACCCAGCGGCGCCTGGCGGACCTCGCCGAGAGACTCCGCCACTCCCAGGGATCCCCCGGCTCTCTGATCACCGCCGTGCTCGGCGGCGGTCCGGCCCAGGACCCACCGGCCCCCGAGCCCGCCCTGGAGCCCGCGGGGATCCGGCCCGGGCCACCCGCCCCGCCGCTGACCACCCGGGCGGTCATCGAGGCTGAGCGCGAGGTTCTCGCCGCCTGCCTGACCGAATATCCCCCGGCACCGGCTGGTGGCGTGATCACGAATACCAGTCACCGAGGGGCGGGGGGAAGCCCACGTGGGTAGGCACGCACACCACACCCGCTCTCCTCACGTGCTCGCGCGACACCAGGATGTGGATGGGTGGGCCCAAGGGCTCGCCTCGAAGTGAACCGCTCACACCCAGCCGGGCTGGTCGCGCCCTGGCCCACCCGTCACCAGCCGTCGGATCGCCGACGGGACCCCATCGGATCAGGCGGCGGTGGAGGCCAGGCGGTCGCGGAGCTCAGCGACACCGGCACTGGTGTGGAGGGGTTCCAGCGCGGTGTTCAGGACCCGTAGCCGGTCGTAGGCGCGGGGGGAGTGCAGTGCGGTGACCGCGTCGATGGCCTGGTGGCCGAGGGTGACCCCGGTGTCGATGTCCCCGGCGATCGCGTGGGCCCCGGCCAGATCCGACAGGTACAGCGCCCGGGGCCGGGCGTAGTCCGGGCCCACGCCGTCCACGGCGCGGTGCAACAACGGCACCGCCCGCCCGGCGGCGCGCGGATCGCGCCCAGTCAGGGCCAGCTCGTAGTGGGCGGAGCCTTGGAAGGCGGCGAAATGGGCTTCGCTGAGCCAGGAACCCCACCGGTTCCAGGACGGACGGGTCGCCGGGTCGATGCTGCTGAACTGCTCGACAAGCTGGCCCAACGCCCGATCACAGGCCGCCGCGTCGCCTTGGGCGGCGTGGGCTTTGGCCTGGATGCCCGCCAGGAAGCTGGTGGTGGACGCCGACACGGGGTGTGGTCCGGCGGCGATGGAGTGGCCCAGGTACGCCAGGCGCACCGCCTCCGTGGGACGGCCCAGGTGCACCGCCTGCGCCACCATGTTCTGGAGGACGAACACGGTGAGGTCGCTGCCCCGGGGGTCCTCGGCGTTGCGGGCGACATCGAGCGCAATCGACCACAGCCGCCGGGCGGCGTCGTGTTGGTTGACGTCGAAGGCCATCCACCCCGCCTGGGTGGCCAGGAGCGCGGTGGCCAGGAACAACCGGGGCCGCACCTCAGGGGTCGTCTCAGCGTCGAGCAAGGGCAGAGTGGCCTGCAGGTGAGTGATGGCGGTGTCGCGGGCCACCCCACCGCCGTGGGCGTGGTCTTGTCGGGCGAACACGGCGGTGGCCTGCTCGATAGTCTCGACATCGGCCGCGCTGACGTGGCGGGTGCCGGTGGGCTCGGCCTGGGGTAGCAGGGCGGTCAGCCGGTCGATGTCCAGCCCGGCGACCCCGGCGCCGATGGTGAGCCCGGTGATGTGTTCGACGAAGTTTCTGCGGTACACCGCACTGT
>JBOHFR010000133.1:0-6163 GCA_050699715.1 Pseudonocardiaceae bacterium | reverse complement strand
GATACAGCCACACACAGTGACTGATGATCTCCGCGGGGAAGCGGAACCCCACATACGACGGTGCGCCGACCTCCACCAACCCCAGCCCCTCCCCGCCCCGAGCAACCAGCCGATCATCCCAGCCGCAACCAGCTCCCACCAAGTTGACGATGCCCGGACTCAGGTCCAGCCCCGTCACCACAAGACCGAATCTCACTAATCTCGGAAGGCATGACCGGCGGTGAAGTACGGGACAAGCTTGTTGTCGAACATGCTTAGAGCTGAGCCGATCGCCATATGCATGTCCAGGTATTTGTAGGTGCCCAACCTTCCGCCGAACAGCACGTTGCGTCTTGCGGTCTCATACTTCGCCAGCCCCCGATACCGTTCCAATTCAGCGCGGCTCTGGGGAGTGTTGATGGGATAATACGGCTCGTCTTCCTTGCCCGCGAAACGCGAGAACTCGCGCACGACGACAGTCTTATCGGTCCTATAATCGCGCTCAGGATGGAAATGGCGAAACTCCAAGATCCGAGTGAAAGGCACATCTTCATCGGCGTAATTCATGACTGGAGCGCCCTGAAAGTCGCCGATATCAAGAGTCTCTTGTTTGAAGTCAAGGGTACGCCAACCCAACCATCCCTCGGAATAGTCGAAGTACCGATCCAGTGGTCCCGTATAGACGACAGGAATACCGTTCGGAATTTGGTCACGCAAGTCGAAGAAGTCTATTGACAACCTGACGTCAATATTGGCATGGTCAGTCATTCTCTTCAGCCAGGCCGTGTAACCGTCGACGGGAAGACCCTCGTAGGTGTCATTAAAGTACCGATTATTGAAATCGAACCTAACCGGCAGGCGAGCAAAGATCGCTGCAGGTAGCTCTCGAGGGTCGGTCTGCCACTGCTTGGCGGTATATCCACGAAAAAATGCATCATAGAGTGGTCTGCCAACCATGGAGATCCCCTTCTCCTCGTGACTTATTGCCGCCTTGGAATCGGTGATCTCCCTGGCCTGCTCGGCGATCACTGCCTTGGCCTCGCTCGGAGTCATGTACCGGCCGAAGAACTGAGAAATAGTGTGGAGGTTGATCGGCATCGAGTAGGCCTGACTCCGGTAAACAGTGAATACCCGATGCTGATAGTTGGTGAACTTGGTGAACTGGTTGACATAATCCCACACTCGCTTGTTAGAGGTATGGAACAGGTGCGCGCCATATCGGTGCACCTCGATACCCGTTTCAGGCTCTGTTTCCGAGTATGCATTGCCACCAATGTGGTGACGGCGCTCTAGAACTAGCACGCGCTTGCCAAGCACGCTTGCTGTGCGTTCAGCGATGGTCAGGCCGAAGAAACCGGAGCCGACGACGATTAGATCATATTCGGTGAAGTTCACGACCGGTGAGTGTAAGGGATCGATCACACCGGCTTGTTCGCGGTCAGGCTCACCCGCTTGACTAGGGGTCATGATCACATGCGGGCTGCGACCGAACCGGGACCCACGCCAACAGCCTGTCGACCATGCTCGGACCACCCACCCTGACCTCGCAGAACGGGCTTAGCGTACGTTCCGGTTCCATTGCAGGTCCAACCCCGAACCGGCGGCGCTGGGCTGGCAACATCGACACCTCCACGGTATGGGCATCCAGCCCGCGCAGATACGCCAGCTTCGCCAACTCCGTCTTGGTCGCCGTCGGGCTCGAGCTAGCTGGGCCGGCACCCAACCACGCCAGTGGGGTGCGTCCCAGGCAAGCGTCCACCACCAGCAGCGCGTCCAACTCCGCCCGGCGAGCCGGCTTGTTCACCTGGGGAGCCAGCAGCAGCCAGGTCTCCCGCCGGGCCCGCTCCCGGGCGGTGGCGACGTGTTCGAGCAGGTGCACCACCCCGGGACGCACCACCCGCTCAGAGAGCAGAAACTCGCACGCCAACGTGAACAGCAGCTTCGGCGAGTCGTGCTCCATCGCCCGGGCGAACAAGAACTCGTCGAGCTCTTTCCACTCCGACATGCCGGCCGGGCGCCACCCCAGGTAGCGCGCGATCTCGCGCAAATGATCCGTGCGAGTCTGTGCCCGCTCGCCATAACCGGCCAGCTCACCAGCTGGAATCCCCAGCCGACCCGCCAAACGGGCCACCGCCTCCTCCGGTGCAGCGGCGACCTCGTCGGGTACGAACCCCAGCCACGGCAACGCACAGAGCTGCACACTCGCGCCGAACACATTGCGCTGACCAGCGAACTTACGGAGAAATTCTTCCTCAGCGCTCGTCAGGGTGAAATAATTGATCAACTCCGCACGGGTGATCTCCGGGAACCCCCGCAGACGGGACAGCTCCCCCTCGGAGAACACATCCCGCGTACCCACAACCACCACCCCGCCATCCGCCAGCCCACCAACGACGGCACGCTAGACCCCGCACGCTCCACTCACCCCAGCCGCCCCTCTGGCCTGCACTGACACGGTAGATCGTTGTTTTTTCTCTGGAAGCTACCGGGAGGCCTGTCGGGGTGGGATGTGGCGGGTGGGATGGTGATCAGGGCCCGGTAGTGACCGGCGGGATGCAGTTCGCCGATGGGCTGGTCTCCGACCTGGATCCAGGCGTGGGCGGTGAAAGGATTGGTGCGTACCCCGGTGCACCAGGTAGGCCAGCTTCCATGGGCGCGGCAGTGTAGGGCGGCGGCGATGGAGCGTTGCAAGCAGCCTTTGCCAGCGCAGCGCAGGCTCACTGCGACCACCGCTTGGCGGGCGGTATGGGCTTGCTGCACGGTGGCGGGCTGGGCGCCGCGACGGGCGAATTCCAGTACGCGGCGCAGTCGCCGGGGACGTAAGGTGATCAGTAGCCGGGCGGCACCGACGGCGAGCAAAGGCAGAACGCGATGGTGTGCTGGGAGCCGATGCTGATGTTCCAGAACGATGGGGACGCTCATGAGACCACAAGCTTCGTTGCGTACAGCTGCTCGGTAAGGGTGGTGACGTCGCGCTGGGCTTGCTGAGGGTCAATACGGTAGTGGGCGGCCAAATCCTGGGCGATGCGCTCGGGATCGTGCCCGGCGAGCAAGGCATGCAGCACACCAGCGCCAGTGGGGTTGAGTTGCCAGTAGCCTCCGGTGCGTTCATCCAGCAGAACTAGGCCGTCGTCGGTGTCGGTGGTTGCGATATCAGGACGTAGTCGCAGCGGCACTGTTCCTCCCAGAAAGGGGTCTTGGTGCTTGGGCGGCACGCAGCCAGGTCTCACAGCCCAGCAAGTCTTCCAGCGCGTGCCGCACGGTGTCTTGGGCCTGTGGGGCCAGCAGTTCCCGGCGCAGCAGGTCCGGGTCGATCATGCCGTGGGTGGCCAGCGCGGAGTCGGCGAAGATTTCCAAGATCTCGGGCAGGTGCCGACGAAACCCGATGCGGACCTCTTCGCTGAATTCTCCTTTGGTGGTTCGTGCGGCGATCGATTCGGGGAGGAGAGGGCGCATCGCCTCCACCAGCAGCGGTTTGTACCGCCACGGGGTACTCCGCTCGTAGGGGCGGACTGCGAGCACTGCCTCGATCACTCGGTCATCAAAATAGGGCAGCTGCAGCCGGAGCCCAGCGCTGCTAAACACCCGGGATAGCTGCCGGTAGTACGGTCCCATCCTCCGCAGGATGCTCATCGCAATGTCTTGCGCACGGTCGTCGGTCAACGGAGATATCGCCTCGCTGGTAGCACGCAGCATGGTGCGGGCGGTGTCCACAGCGGCTGGTGTGATCCACACCGGTGCCCGCAACGGATAACCCCAATCCAGGTTGGGTCTGCGGCGAGGTAGCGGCCCGCTGGTGAGCTGGGCGGCTTGGCGATCCCACCAGGTGCGCACGTCCGTGCGATGGAACAGGGCGCACAGCGTGGTGGGCCACGACCAGCGGCACAACGCCCGATAACCGCGCACGTGTCTGATAGCGGTGATCGGCCGACGACGCGTCAGGGCAGGCAGGTAGGCCTTATTCCCGTTGTGGAACAGTTCGTCACCGCCGTGACCGGCCAGATGGTCCCGAGCGCCGTGGGCGGCCAGCAGGTGGGCGTTGTGCCGACTGCGCGCCAAGGTCCGGGTGAACATGTACGGGGCTTCGGTGTCCCCGTTGTCGCTAGCGTTGGCAAAAATATCCGGCATCGCATTCTGCTGGAGCACTATATGCTCGGCCAGAGGCAGCTCGCTGATCGCGTGGGCAGCAAAGCGGGCATCGTCGTTTCCTCTGTCGGCCTCGGCCCACCGGAAGGTCAATAGCTCCGCCGCGCAGGCCCGGGCGGCCAGAAAACACAGGGAGGTCGAGTCCAGCCCTCCAGACAGATCCGCACTCAGCCGCCCCGGCCCGGATACGTGAGCCGCAACCGCTGTCTCCAGGGCCTTAAACAGCGCGCCCGCTCCCTTGGCCAGGGATAGCTGCGGCTCAGGTGGACGCCACCATCTCAGCTCACCGACCGTGCCCGGGGCATCGATCCGCACGTAGTGATCCGGGGCCAGCGCCTGGACTCCTCGCCAGAAGCTGCGCTCACCCAGCGGGGGCGGCACCAACGGACCACAGGCCACCCGCACTGCCAGCGCTTGCTCATCCATCCCTGCACCGGCTAACCGCGCGAGCACATCAGCCCGATTACCCGCAACCGGTACATCCTCAATACGCGTATGGAACACCTGACGCAGCCCGCTCAGGCTGCCCTGTACCCGCACCACACCATCCAGCGACGCCACCAAATGCCAACAACCCGGCAATACCCCCGCCACCGCATTCAAATCCGCTACCGCCCGCACCCCGCTCACCAGCTCAGTTAGCCGGGTGGCGGTGATCGGACACGATCCGATCACCGCCACCCGCAGTGATCCCACCGTTACTAGGATGAACTCATCCCGATCAAGGAGACCGACCAGCCACGGACGCCCCGAAGCATGCGCAAGTACCGGCTGCGACAACGGCCACCGGGCCACCACACGCAATGCATCCAGTCGGTCCGGCAAAACTATCCACCCCTCGACCAGCACACCCATTCCACTACTCCTCGTCCTCTAATCAGAGCCAAGCTTTCCGAGGAGGTCGCTACCACTATCGCTGATGCCCAGGGTGTCTTCGCTGAACTCACCCACCTCCACCAACATCGGGGGCTCGTATACTGCAGTTGTGACCTGCTCTTTCACCGTATTTTCCATGTTTTCCATCACACACCTTCCCAACTTTTCGCGATCATACTGTGGACAGAATCAGCACACCCGATACGGATAGCACAAACCACCCCTACGATAATAAATTCACCAACACCCCTCCGGCGCACCGAATACTGATCTTCCCAGGTCTAAAGGGTCGTCGGCTAAGGCGTATAATTCCGCGAAAGAAGCTTCGTCGGGGAGTTCGACGGTGCCCCGAGGTGACAGGCTGTCGATCAGTGCTAGTATAGCATTTGTCTTGAATCTATGGGCTACCAAAAATGCCTCCCGAGTTTCGTCGGAGAAGTTTTTTGGTCGCATTCTTCGACGTGTCGTCATACGCTAAAACACCATTCAGCATACCGGGGGTACTAGTCTCTAGGCACGCCAATCACCCGATCAGGTCGCCCGTTCATTCGAAGAGGGGCACTGTCAACTTGGTTGCCTGCCTTGTGGCTGGGAGGATCGCCGGGTTGCTCGCGGCGAGGTGGGAGGGGTTGGGGTGCAGCCAAGGTAAACCCAAAAGCCGCTATAGCCTGGGTTTCCGCAGGTAGAGGCTTCAGCCTCGGCGTCGGGGGCTGGACAGCGCCTCGGTGGCCTGGTGCACTGCGGCCAGGCCGGGTTTGACGTAGCGCTGGACGCTGCGCAGGGACTTGTGGCCGGTCTTGGTCATGATCACGTTCGCCGAGACGTTGGCTCGGGAGTCCCGGGCCGACACGGCTAATCAACTACTGATCGACGGGCAAGCGTTCGATTGCGCGTTGTTTGTCTTGTTCGGCGTGTCGGCGTGGTTGAGGGTGGGTACCGGGGGTGTGACTTTCAGAGCTATATGGCGGTGAATCTTCAGCGATAAATGGCGTACACGTAGCAGCGGAAGACGACCCAGATCCGGACCTGAGTCCGGGCATCGTCAACTTGGTGGGAGCTGGCTGCGGCTGGGATGATCGGCTGGTTGCTCGGGGCGGGGAGGGGCTGGGGTTGGTGGAGGTCGGCGCACCGTCGTATGTGGGGTTCCGCTTCCCCGCGGAGA
>JBOHFR010000132.1:0-6354 GCA_050699715.1 Pseudonocardiaceae bacterium | reverse complement strand
GAGCTGCTAGAGGCCCTTCGAACAGCTCTCCTGTCGAACTCGGCGACAGTAGAGTCGATCACTAGCGCCGGTGTTCAGTGCGGGGCGGGGTGGTGTGTAGCCGGGCTGGCGCCGTGGGAGAAGGAGCTGGATTCGGTGCCTCGTTGCGGCTCAGGTTGGCGGCCCAGCCGGGGCAGTTCGGTGCGCAGGTCGGCCAGCAGCAGGTCGGCGAGGTCGTGGGTGAATCCGTTGCGGACCACGATGCGCAGCACCGCCAGGTCGGTGCGGTTCTCGGGGAAGGTGTAGGCGGGCACCAGCCAGCCGTGCTCACGCAGCGCAGCGGAGACATCGAAGACGGAATAGCCGCTGACGCGCTCATCGAGGGTGAAGGCGAAGACCGGAAGCTCATCGCCCCGGGTAAGCAGCCGGAATGGCCCGAGCTCGCCGATCTTGTCGGCCAGTGCGGTGGCCACGTCCCGGCACGTCTGCTGAACGCGCTGGTAGCCCTCGAAGCCCAGCCGGAGGAAGTTGTAGTATTGCGCGATGACCTGCGCGCCGGGGCGGGAGAAGTTCAATGCGAAGGTGGGCATGTTCCCGCCCAGGTAGTTGACGTTAAACACCAGGTCAGCGGGGAGCGCGGCGGCGTCACGCCACACCACCCACCCGACGCCGGGGTAGACCAGGCCGTACTTGTGGCCGGAGGTGTTGATCGACACGACGCGGGGCAGCGTGAAGTCCCACACCAGCTCAGGGTCACAGAACGGGGCGATCATCGCGCCGGACGCGCCGTCGACGTGCACCGCGATGTCCAGCCCGGTGCTCGCCTGGAGCTGATCCAGGGCGGCACAGATCTCGGCGACCGGCTCGTAGCTGCCGTCGAAGGTCGAGCCCAGGACAGCGACGACGCCGATGGTGTTCTCATCACAGTGCGCCACCGCCTCGGCGGCGGACAGCTGGAAGCGCTCGCCTTCCATCGGGATCAGGCGCGCTTCGACGTCCCAGTAGTTGGCGAACTTGTCCCAACAGACCTGCACGTTGACGCCCATGACGATGTTCGGTCGGTCGAGGGGTTTGCCGGCGGCCTTGCGGGCGTGTTGCCAACGGCGTTTGAGCGCGAGGCCGGCCAGCATGCAGGCCTCGCTGGAGCCGGTGGTCGAGCAACCGGTGGCATCCGGTGCGGGCGGGGCGTGCCACAGTTGGGCGAGCATCCGCACGCACCGCAGCTCCAGCTCCGCGGTTCGGGGATACTCATCTTTGTCGATCATGTTCTTGTCGAAGCACTCCACCATCAACTGGGTGGCTTGCGGCTCCATCCAGGTGGTGACGAAGGTCGCCAGGTTCAGCCGGGCATTGCCGTCGAGCATCAGCTCGTCGTGGACCACCTGGTAGGCGGTGTCTGGATCAAGCTGGGTCGACGGTAGCTGGTTGCGCGGGATCTGCACCGGCTCGCAGGTGAACACCGGGTTGATCTCCACCTCGTGGTGGCCTTGACTGGGCTGGTAAGCCGGATGCGACAGGGGCATGCCCGTCACGCTAAAGCCCGCAAGGCCCTCGCGCTGACCGGTGGCCCCGCGTGGCGTGCACGGATACCCCGTTCGGGGAGTTAGGGAGGGTGGCGACGATGTGTCGACTGTTCGGCCTGTCCGGTGGATCCGAACCGATCCAGGCGACGTTCTGGCTGTTGGAGGCGCCGGACAGCCTCGCCGCACAGAGCCGCCGGGAACCCGACGGGACGGGGCTGGGCACTTTCGACGCTGATGGCACGCCCCGGGTGGACAAGCAGCCGATCGCCGCCTACCAGGACCGCGAGTTCGCCCAGGAGGCCAAGGAACGCCGCTCCACCACGTTCATCGCCCACATCCGCTACGCCACCACCGGCGGGCTCAGCGCACCCAACACCCACCCCTTTCTCCAGCGCGGCCGGCTGTTCGCCCACAACGGCGTCATCGAAGACTTGCCTCGGCTGGAGGCCGAGCTGGGCGAGGATCTGTCCCTGGTGCGGGGCGATACCGATTCCGAACGGTTCTTCGCGCTGATCACCCGCCACATCGACGCCAACGGTGGCGACATCGGTGCTGGCATCGCCAGCGCCGCCCGGTGGGTCGCGGCCAACGTGGCGATCTACGCGATCAACCTTGTGCTGACCACGCCCACCGAGCTGTTCGCGTTGCGCTATCCCGACACCAACGACCTGCTCGTGCTGCGCCGCGCCGCTGGCGGCCAGCACGGACACCGCCACCTCGACCAGGCCAGCACCGCCGGCTGCGGTCGCGTCAGCTCCGGTGCACTGGCCGAAGCCCCGTCGGTCGTAGTGGCCAGCGAGCGCATGGACGAGGACCCCGCATGGCGCTCGTTGCGCCCCGGAGAATTGCTGCACGTCGATCGTCACCTCCAGGTGCACAGCACGATCGCCGTCGAGCAGCCGCCCGCCCACCAGCTCACCCTCGAAGACCTGGGCCAGCACGCCACCTCCCAGAGCTCACGATGACCGCAACGCGCCCGCTCATGCAGCAACGCCGCCTGGTGACCGAGCTACCCGGCCCCCGATCCCGGGAACTCTCGGCCCGGCGCGACGCGGCGGTCTGCGCTGGGGTGAACGTCGCGCTGCCAGTGTTCATCGCGACGGCCGGCGGTGGGGTGCTCCTCGACGTCGATGGCAACTCGCTGATCGATTTGGGCTCGGGCATCGCGGTGACCAGTGTCGGCAACGCCGCACCCGCGGTGGTCGCGGCGGTCCACGAGCAGGTGCAGCGGTTCACCCACACCTGCTTCATGATCACCCCCTATGAGCCTTACCTCGCGGTCTGCGAGGAACTGGCCAGGGTCACCCCCGGTACGCACGAGAAACGCTCGGCGTTGTTCAACTCCGGATCCGAAGCCGTCGAGAACGCCGTCAAAGTGGCCCGGCACGCCACCGGCCGGGCGGCGGTGGTCGTCTTCGACCACGCCTACCACGGCCGGACGAACCTCACCATGGCGTTGACGGCCAAGGCGATGCCCTACAAACACCGCTTCGGGCCCTTCGCCCCGGAGATTTACCGGGTCCCGCTCTCCTATCCGTTGCGCGACCCTGCCGGAATGACCGGAGAGCAAGCGGCCGCCCGGGCTCTGTCGGTGATTGACCAGCAGGTCGGTGCGGATCAGCTCGCCTGTGTGGTGATCGAGCCGATTCAGGGTGAGGGCGGGTTCATCGTTCCCGCTCCCGGCTTCCTGCCCGCGATCGCCCAGTGGTGCGCTGAGCGCGGCGTGCTCTTCGTCGCCGACGAGATTCAAACCGGGTTCTGCCGCACCGGTGACTGGTTCGCCTGCGACCACGAGGGCGTGGTCCCCGATCTGGTCGTCACCGCGAAGGGCATCGCTGGTGGTCTGCCGCTAGCCGGGGTCACCGGCCGGGCGCACCTGATGAACGCCGTGCACCCCGGCGGGTTGGGCGGCACCTACGGCGGTAATCCGGTGGCCTGCGCCGCTGCGCTGGCCAGCATCGCGACCATGCGCGAGCACGATCTGGCCGGCGCGGCCCGCCGCATCGAAGCGATCGCCCTACCGATGCTGACCGCGCTCGCCGCGCAGTGCCCGGCCGTGGGCCAGGTCAGGGGCCGCGGCGCCATGCTCGCTCTGGAGTTCATCGACCCCGCTACGTCGGCGCCTGACCCGGCGCTGGCCAGCCAGGTCGCCCACGCGTGCCACCGCGCCGGGGTCGTGGTGCTCACCTGCGGCACCGACGCCAACGTCATCCGGCTGCTGCCGCCCCTGGTCATCCCCTTAGACCTGCTCACCGAAGGACTGGACGTGCTCGTCCAAGCCGTGCGCACCGCCACCGCCTGAGGCGTCCCGCTGGTGACGGCCAGGCCACTAGGGTGCTCTGGTGGCCAGGGTGTTTGTCAGCTACGCCAGCGAGGACCGGAAAGAGGCCGGCCGGCTGTACCAGTGGTTGGCGGCTGCGGGCCACCAGGTGTTCCTGGCTGCGGACCTGCGCGATGGGATCGCTGGCGGGGAGCACTGGCGGCTGCGGCTGCACGAGCGGTTGCGGTGGGCCGACGCGGTGGTCTGCGTCCTGACCTCGGCCTACCTGGCGTCCACCTGGTGCACGGCGGAAATCGCCACTGCTCAGTCCCGGGGCAGCCGCCTGATTCCGGTCCTGGCCGAGTTGGATGTCGTTCACCCGCTGCTGAACGACATCCAGCACATTGACCTGATCCGCAATCCTGGGGGTGTCCCGGCCGCACTGGACGAGGCATTGCGCCGAGTCGATGCCGCCGGAGGTTTCGGGTGGCCGGACAACCGTTCACCGTTCCCCGGGTTGCTCCCCTTCGACGTTGATCAACATCAGGTGTTCTTCGGCCGGGTCGGCGACACCGAGGAGCTTGCCGAGCTACTGCGATCCCCCGCTGAACAGGCCAAAGCGGCGGTGTTGCTCGTGGTCGGCCCCTCCGGCTGCGGCAAGTCCTCGCTGGTCCGGGCCGGGCTGGTGCACGTGATGGCCCAGGAGTCGGGTTGGCGGACACTACCGCCGATCCTGCCGGGCACTGACCCGGTCGCCGCGCTGGCCCGGGAGTTGGCCGCCGCCGCCGCCCGGAGCAGCGGCCTTGACTGGACGGTGGATCACGTTCACCATCAGCTCGCTGAGCATGGCCTGGTGCGACTGGCCGATGAGCTGTTACTGGTCGCCCGGGCGCGGCGGTTGCTGGTCGTGGTGGATCAATTCGAGGAACTGCTCACCCAGACCAGCTCCGATGAGCGTGCCCGATTCGCTGAACTGCTGCGCCCGGCCCTGTCGGGTCCGGTGCAGGTGGTGGCCACGCTGCGACCCGAGTTTGTCGACCAGCTCCTGGTCGACCCCGAGCTGGCGGTGGTGCCGACCGGCACCTACCTGCTACGACCACTACGCCGCGAAGCACTGCCTGAGGTGATCCAAGGCCCGGCCCAGTTGGCCGGGATCGCAGTGGATGACGACCTGGTGGCCCGAGTGGTCGCCGACACCGACAGCGGGGAGGCGCTGCCCCTGCTGGCTTTCACCCTGGCCCGACTCGCTGACGGGGTCGGCCGAGGTGGCCAGCTGTCGGCTGCACGTTACGAGCAGCTCGGGGGCGTGCAAGGTGCCCTAACCCACCAGGCCGAGCTGGCACTGGCCGACGCGGGCACGGCCAGTGGTCGGGGTCGCGCGGAGGTCATCGCTGGGTTGTTGCGGTTGGTCACCGTCGATGAACAGGGTCACCCCACCCGCTGGCGAGTCTCCCGCGATGAGCTGCCGGAACTGGTGACCCGAGAGCTGGACATCTTCGTCACCCGGCGGCTGGTGACCACGGACCGCGACAACGGTAGCGTCGTGATGGGGGTGGCCCACGAAGCGTTCCTGTCCGCCTGGCCACCGCTGGCCCAGGCGATCACCGAGAACGCCTCAGCGCTGCGAGCCAGCCGGGCGATCGAGCAAGCCGCCACCGAATGGGGTACTGAGGGTCGCCCACCAGCCCGATTGTGGGAACGCGGGCAACTCGCCGCCGCCCTGGCCGACACCGGCGCCCGCCCCCAAGCCCGCGACCTGGTCACCGACCATGTCGATCTCAGCTCCAGAGCCCGGGACTTCCTGCGCACCAGCATCCGCCGAGACCGCCTCCGACGAGCCCGCGCCCTCACCGTGTTGTCGGCCCTACTCGCCCTCGCCCTGGTCGCAGCGGGTATCGCCGCGATCCAACAGCGTGCCGCAGAGCACCAACGGGATGTCGCGGTGTCCCGACAGGTCGCCGGACAGGCCCTGGAGCTGCGCGCCACCAACCCAGCCCTGGCCGCCCAACTCAGCCTGGCCGCCTACCGGCTTTCTCCCACCCCAGAAGCCCGTAACGGTCTGCTCAGCATTTCCGCCACCCCCTACGCCACCCGACTGACGGACCACACCGACTGGGTCAACTCGGTGGCCTTCAGCCCCGACAGGAACACCCTGGCCACCGCCAGCACTGACCACACCGCGCGGTTGTGGGATATCCGCAACCCCCACCAACCCACGCCGCTGAGCACCCTCACCGGCCACACCAACTGGGTCTTGTCGGTAGCGTTCAGCTCCGACGGGCACACCCTGGCCACCGCCAGCTACGACACCACCGCGCGGCTATGGGGCATCCACGACCCTCACCATCCCACGCCGCTTGGCGTCCTCACCGGCCACACCGACGATGTCTACTCGGTGGCGTTCAGTCATGATAGGCGCACCCTGGCCACAGGCAGCGTCGATGGCACCGCGCGGCTCTGGGCCTCAGACCTCCTGGAGTAGCTTCTTGATCAAGCTCTGACCTGGGGCGCCCGTAAGGCGTTCGCAGGAAAATCTTGTGAATATCTTAGGCCCGCGAAAGACCGGGTGGTGCCCGTGAGGCGCGTGTTGCA
>JBOHFR010000131.1:0-6786 GCA_050699715.1 Pseudonocardiaceae bacterium | reverse complement strand
CTCACCAGCTTGCACGCCTTGCTGCCGGGCATAGCCGCAGTTCACAGGTGTTCCCGCGACTTTGCCGGGGCCCTGGGTGTGCAGGCCGGGCCTGGTGCTGACGAGGGAATCGATTCGCTGCAATGCCGGTTCGCTGGCGCGCTGTATGCCCTGTTGATGGCTCACCCGATCGACCCGGCGCGGCCGCTGCTGTCGCCGTCCGGGTTCGGTGATCGGGCGGCGCCGCCAGCGTTGTGTGGTGTACGTCGAGGTGAATCACTGGCTGCACCAGTCCGATGAGGACCTGCGCGCCTGGGCAGTCCTCCAGTGGGGACTAACCCGGTTGACAATTCCTAGGACAACCCCGTGAAACACACCAAGAACAAGAAGAATAGAGGGCTGGCCACCAGGAGAATTGTGTATAAGAGCAGCAAGCATCCACATGATCGGCACCGAGAATTGCAAGTCGATGTTCCGCACGGAGAAATAATAGATGCCAGATATGCGGCTGCGATGGTGGCGGTGCGGACCGGCATGCCCTTGGCGGATGTGAGCATCGTCACGATAGCCGGGATCGATGAATGAATGACGAACCCGACGTCGCTCTCGTGATTCTTCAACGGGGAGGAGCACCGCGGTGAACGCTCTCGCGATCAGAGCCATCCTGCACTCCGCCACACCTACTGCACGCTCGACCCCAACCCCTTGACAGTGCGGTTGTTGAAGCGTCACGATGCGTCACATGGGCAAGCACGACAAGCCGACCCCGGATCCGGACCCGTTGAGCGACGGGCAACTCCCGCCGGGCAGGCCGCTGCCTCCACCGCCGGACCCCGGCAAGCACGAAAAACCAGATCCCCCGGACGAGGACGACGAGAAGTAGTGTCCGACGCCGAGGTGCTGCGTCAGGGCATGGTGGAGGGCCTCGCCCAGCGGGGTGAGCTGGACGAGCGGTGGCGGGCCACGTTCACCGACGTCCCCCGCCACGAGTTCATCCCGGAGTTGGTGTGGCGCCATGACCGTGACACGAGCGCGCACTGCGATCTGATCCCGCTGCGCCGCCGCGATGACCCGCAGGGCTGGTTGGAGCGGGCCTACGCCAACGCCGCGGTGACCACGCAGGTGGACGACGGCCACCCGATCGGCGAGGCGGGGTGCGGGCGCGAGGTCACTTCCTCAGCATCGATGCCGGCCGTGGTGGCGCAGATGCTCGCCGCGCTGGAGGTTGAGCCGGGGATGCGGGTGCTGGAGATTGGCACCGGCACCGGGTACAACGCGGCGCTGTTGGCTCACCGGCTCGGCGCTGAGCACGTCGTGAGCGTGGAGGTGGACCCGGCTGTGGCCGAGCACGCTCGCCAAGCCTTGGCCACTGCGGGGTTCGGCGCCGTGACCGTGGTGGGCGCCGACGGCGCGGACGGTTACTTGCCGGGGGCGCCCTACGATCGGGTGATCTCCACGGTGTCGGCCGCTGAGATGCCGTACGCGTGGGTGGCGCAGACCAGTCCGGGGGGACGGGTGCTCACCCCGTGGGGCACCCCGTACTATCCGGGTGGGCTGCTGGCGCTCACCGTGCACCGCGACGCCACAGCGACGGGCCGGATCGTCGGAGCGGTGTTGTTCATGTGGCTGCGTGCCCAGCGCATCCCCCGCTACACCACCAGCCGGATCGTGCGAGACGAGGACACGGCGACCGTGTCCACCACCGACCTGCACCCGTGGCATGTGGCCGGTGATGTCAACGCGGCCACCGCCATCGGGCTGCGCGTGCCCCAGTGCGAGAGCCTCTACCACCCGGACAACTCGGAGACCGGCACGCTGTATCTCATCGATCAGTGGAGCCGCTCCTGGGCCACCCTGCACGTCACCACTGAGGTGCCCTACGAGGTGCGCCAAAGCGGAGAACGCAAGCTCTGGGACGAGGTGGCCACCGCCTACCAGTGGTGGTTGGATAGCGGCAAACCAACCGCCGATGCATGGCGGTTCACCATCGACCCCGACGGCCAGCGGATCGATCTTCTCCTGAACTCCAGCAGTTGATCTTAAGGTCACCTGCACGGGCATGCGCGAGCCTCCTTTCCCCTCAGCGGTGAGTCAGGATCCGCCAAAACCACCCGGGGCGGCGGTGCCGCCCACGCCGGGCCGGGTCCGTGGGGGATAGCGCCGCGACTAACACGGCGATGCACTCGGGGCAGGGCCGGCCGACCGGCGCGGCCATCGCTGCGGCGATGACGAGATAGCCGCAGAGCGCCTGGTAGTGCCCGGTGCGCCGGCCAGCGGCGATGTTCTCGTCGGTCACCTCGTGGGCCCGGTGGTCGAAGTAGCAGGTGATCGGGATCGTGAACAGCCGCTCAGCCACCAACCCCACCCCCCCCAGCGGTGGGTGCCCGGCCGCAGTGCGATCGATTAACGGTGCGTCCATACGCGGTCCCCCTGCCCGCTCGGCGTGCTGGAGCTGCCCCGCCCCCGAACCAGCCGGAGGCGGGGCAGCCACGGCCGGGGGCCTGGACGTGACCCGTGCCGCAAGAGCAAGTATACGTAATGCGCTACGGATGGCAATGCGGAGGGGGTGACGTCGTGGTGCTGATGGAACGCGCGAGCGCCAGTGCAGACTGTCGCCAGGGTTGCGCCTGACGACGGGAGAGTGAGGACGATGGCCGACCGGGGAGATCCCTTGGCGTTGCGCTGGCTGATCGGCGTTGAGCTGGCGAACTTTCGCAACAGAGCGGGCAAGAGGGCCGCCGACGCGGCGAAGGTGATCGACTGCTCGGCAGGCAAGATCAGCCATCTGGAGAGCGGCCGCAACCAGCAGCAACCGGCCGAGGTCACCGACCTGCTCCGGTTCTACGGCGCGGACCTGGCCGACATCGAACGGCTGGCGTCGCTGGCCGGAAGGGCTGACCGGCCGACGTGGTGGGCGCCGTGGACCGACGTGGTGCCGGACTGGCTGCGGACGTTCGTGGGCCTGGAAGGCCTCGCCTCCACCGTCTCGGACTACGCGACGTTCGGCGTACCGGCCCTGCTGCAGACCCACGACTACTCCCTCGGAGCCACCGTCGGCGGCAGTCGGGTGCGACCCGACCACACCGAACGCGTCGTGGGGCTGCGCATGAACCGGCAGCGGCGGCTGCACTCGGACACCGATCCGCTGCAGCTCCTCGCCTTGATCGAGGAGTCGGTGCTGGACCGGCCGATCGGCGGTCCAGCGGTGATGCGGCGCCAGCTTGAGCACCTGATCTCCATGTCCGAACGGGACAATGTGGAGATCCGGGTGCTGCCCACTTCCGTTGGTTCCCACGACGGGAGTGTTGGGCCGTTCACGCTGCTCGACTTCGCCCAAGCGCAGTCCATTGGCTACATTGAGATCGTCAACGGCGCCATCTACGTCCAGGACCGAGATGAGGTGACGGGGTACACTCAGATCGTCACGAGGCTGCGTGCGGTCGCGCTTTCACCGGCCGATACCCTGGCCGCGATCCGTGCTCGCCTCACCGCGCTGACCTGAATCCGGAGGACACCATGCTCACCGCACACCGCCGCGCCGGGTGGCGGAAGTCGACGTATTCAGCCTTCCAGAACGGCTGCGTCGAGGTCAACCCCAGCGGTGCTGGCATGCAGATCAGGCACAGCAAGATCAGCGACAGTCCGGTGATCAGTTTCACCGGTGAGCAGTGGTCACGCTGGCTTGATGAGGTCGTCTCCGACCACCTGACCAACACCAACGGTGCCGTCGCGGTCCTCGTCGGGTCTGGATCCTGGACCGTCCGCGAGGCCTCGACCGGCACCGAGCTCGTGTTCGACGAGCCGGAATGGACCGCGTTCCGGCTCGGCGCCAAAGACGGCGAGTTCTCCCCGCCGGCGATGGAGCCGGCACCGATCGCTTAACCACGAGTTGGGCAGCGGCGACGAGGGAGCAAGACCCCCTGGGGTAACAGGGGGCCTGAGAAGCGGAGTCCCTGGACCAGCCGACGTACCTCGCTCCACGAGACCTGTTGGCAGATCTCGCTAGCAGCACACGATCTCCTGGGCACCTCGTCCATACAAATGGGCTGCGGACAAACCCGAGATCTGGCTCCGCGACCTCGACGGCTACATCGTGGGCGAGTCCTTCGCCCGCAACGAGGTCGTGACTTGGGCCGTGTTCGACGCTGACACCGCTTTTTAGGCGGGCAGGCGTTGGGAGATGACTAGGGCGCTGCCGGCGCTGGCCAGGCAGGCGAGGGTGCCCAGGATGAGCCAGGGTTTGCTGACATCGCGGTGGATGGTTTGGTAGCCGATCTGCTGGGTCAGGGTGTCATAGACCTGGTGGATTTGTTGGTTGCTTTGGGCGGGGTAGAAATCGCCGCCGGAAATTTGGGCGACTTTGGCCAGTGAGTCATCGTCGACGGGCACCGGGAGCTGTTCTCCTTGGATGGTGACGGTGCCATAAGGGGTGCCGAAGGAGATGGTGCTGATCGGGATGTGTGCCGCTCCGGCCTGGGCGGCCATGGTGAACTCGTCACGGCCGGTGTTTTGTTTTCCGTCGCTCATCAGCACGATCCGCGCCGGCGGTGGTCCTTGGTTTTGGCCGGGGATGAGTTGGTTGACCGCGTCGATGGCGCTCAGCGCGGCCGCGAGGGCCTCCCCGGTGGCGGTGGACTCGGCCAGTCTCAGGGTTTGAATGGCGCGCACGGCCTGGTCCCGATCAGTGCTGGGACTGACCAGCACGGTCGGAGTGCCGGCGAAGGACTCCACCCCCAAGTTCAGGCCCGGGGGCAGGTGTCGGACGAAGGAGATGGCCGCGTCCTGCGCGGCGGCCAGGCGGGTAGGACTGACATCGGTGGAGTTCATCGATAGCGACACGTCGATGACCAGCATGACGGTGGCCCGGTTGCGGGGCACCTGGGTCATCGCGGTGGGTCCGGCTAACCCCAGGGTCAGCAGCACCAGGGCCAGGATCAGCAACCCGGCGGGGATGTGGCGGGGCCAGCCTGGGCGGCGTGGGGCGATGCGTTCCAGCAGCTCCAGGTTGGCAAAACGCAGCGTGTGGCGGCGGGCCCGCCGCTGTACCCACACGTAGCCGATCAGCACCGCGGCGACCAACCCCAGCAACCCCAGCCAACCAGGTGCCGAGAATTCACCCAACGTCATGACGGGCAGTGAACCCAACTGGCCATGCAACCCCGGTAAGGCGACGGCCTGGAAGGTGCACAAGCATCCATGTGACCCTCCGGCGGGTTGGTGGTCATGAGGTGCCGAGGGCGGCCAGGTAGGAGCGCGCCCAGCGCTGCACGTCGTGGGTCATCACCTGCCGGCGCAGTGCCCGCATTCGCCTGCGCCCCTCCTGCGGGTCGACGGTGATGGCCGCCTCGATGGCATTCTTGATGCCGTCGAGATCATGCGGGTTGACCAGGAACGCACTGCTCAGCTCGGCCGCCGCGCCGGCGAACTCGGACAGCACCAGCGTGCCGCTCAGGTCGTTGCGGCAGGCCACGTACTCCTTGGCCACCAGGTTCATGCCATCGCGCACGGGGGTGACGAGCATGACGTCCGCAGCCACGAAGAGCGCGATCAGCTCGCTGCGCGGCATCGACTGGTGCAGGTAATGCACCGTAGGGTGGCCCACCCGGCCGAATTCACCGTTGATCCGGCTGACGGCTTGCTCGATGTCCGTGCGCATGCGCTGGTAGTGCTCCACCCGCTCGCGCGACGGGGTGGCCAGCTGCACCATGACGACGTCGTCGGCTGAGATCCGGTTCTCGGCGTACAGCTCTCCCAGCGCGCGCAGCCGTACGTCGATGCCCTTAGTGTAGTCCAGCCGGTCCACCCCGAGCACGATGGTCGCCGGGTTGCCCAGCTCGTCGCGGATCTCTGCGGCGCGCTGGCGAATCGGCCGGCTGCGGGCCAGCTTGTCCAACGCGGTGGAGTCGATGGAGATCGGGAAAGCACCCACCCGGACAGTCCGGTCGCCGACGGTGACCTGGCCGGGCTTGGTGCCCATCCCCACCGCGCTTTTGGTGGCCGACATCCCGGCCAGCCGGCGCGCCAGGAACAGGAAGTTCTGCGCGCCACCGGGCAGCTGGAACCCGACCAGATCAGCGCCGAGCAGGCCGCGGACCAGCTCGGCGCGCCAGGGCAGTTGCATGAACAGCTCCACTGGTGGGAACGGGATGTGCAGGAAGAACCCGATCCGCAGGTCCGGGCGCAGTTCCCGGAGCATTCGGGGCACCAGCTGCAGCTGGTAATCCTGCACCCAGACAGTGGCCCCGTCGCCTGCGACCTTGGCGGTGGCCGCGGCGAAGCGCTCGTTGACCGCGACGTAGGCGTTCCACCAGTGCCGATGGAATATTGGGGGAGCCACGACATCGTGATAGAGCGGCCACAGGGTCGAGTTGGAGAAACCCTCGTAGTAGTCGGTGAGCTCGGCTGTGGACAGCGTCACCGGATGCGCGGTGATGGCGCCATCGGAGAGGGGCTCCACCTCGACATCGGGCACGCCCGGCCAACCGACCCACGCGCCACGGCGCACGCGCAGGAACGGCTCCAGCGCGGTGACCAGCCCGCCCGGGCTGGACTTCCACCGTTGCGTGCCGTCGGGCAGCTGTTCCAGGTCCACCAGCAGTCGGTTGGCCACCACCACGAAGTCCGCTTCGGTGGGCGCGGTGTTCGGGGTGGTGGTCACAGGTTACCCTCCTCGTCCGTACCGTTACTCACCGAGATTAGCGGCGCGGTGCGCTTACCATGGCTGTCGTACCCGCCGGCGTAGCTCAACTGGCAGAGCAACCGCCTTGTAAGCGGTAGGTTCGGGGTTCGAGTCCCCGCGTCGGCTCC
>JBOHFR010000130.1:0-6855 GCA_050699715.1 Pseudonocardiaceae bacterium | reverse complement strand
ATGCAGGCTAACGGCCTCGTCCCTGTATTCCTGGGTGAAACTTCGGCGTGTCGCCACGCGATCTCCTCCGCTGGCACTCAGCGGCAGTCACGACCGGGTGTCTACAAGATCGGGTACGGTCCATCCAGGCGTCCGATGTTGGGGTGTTTGGCGCGGTAGTGTTCCCAGTCTAGTTCTTCGAGATCGGCGTAGCCTTCGAACTGGCTGATGATGTTCCCCGTGTTTTCTGTGTTTTCTGCGCTGTCGGTGTGGAAGGGGATGAACATGGTGCGGCTTATCTCATTCCAAGTGTGGAGTTCGTCGTCGGTTAGTCCGAGGCTGACTCGTAGCGCGGCGCGGCGGCTTGTGGGGAGCAGGGTGAGTACTCGGGGGGCGGTGTCGGCGATCCAGGCCGCCATGAGGTTGGTGTAGGCGTTGTTGCGTAGTCCAGCGGTGTGGGCGCCGGGATAGCGTTCGTGGAACTCGTCAGGGCCCATCACTCCGTGGATCTCGTATCGGTCGCGTTCGGGGTTGTGGTGCGCAATGGAGGCCCAGAAGCGGGCGATCTCGAGCATCAGTTCGGCGCCGTAGTCGCGGAGAAACGCGAGGTCGTCGGTGGCTTGGTAGTACTGCCAGACGTTGTAGAAGATCGCCGCGTTGACGTGGCGTTGGTGGTGGCTGTGGTCGGGGTGCCATTGCCCGGACAGGGGGTTGAGGTGCACGATCTGTGTCTCCTCGGTGCCATCGCTGCCGCTCTGCCACGGGAACATCGCGCCGCGGTAGCCGGCCGCCCGCGCTGCGGCTCGCGCCTCGGCGAGGCGGCGGTAGCGGTAGAGCAACAGTCCGCGGGTGATCTCGGGCAGCCGGAAGTTGAGGTAGGGGTAGACGTAGAGCTCGTCCCAGAACACGTGCCCGCGGTAGGCCTCACCGTTGAGTCCTCGAGCCGGAACGCCCGCGTCGTGCCGCGCGGTGTGTCGCGAGCACACCTGGAGCACATGGGAGATGTGCAAGCGCAGCAGCAACTGCACCCGGGGCTCGCCCGGCAGCGCGATGTCACCGATGTCCCACAGCTCGGTCCACGCTGACTCGTGCTCGGCCAACGCCGCAGCGAAATCCGGGCAGCGCGCGACGTGTTTTCCCGCGGCGACCAGAGTCTCGGTGATCGCGTTGTCATGGGAGGTGAACAACGAGACCATCTTCTCAACCCGCACCGGGTCGCCCCGCTCGACGTCGAAACCGAGGACCTGCTGAATGTAATCCTCCATCTGATACAGGCCACGGGCCACCTCCACCGGGCCCTCCACCGGGTCGCCGTGGAAGACGCGAGTGCGGGCGGCTTGGGAGATGTAGATGTTCGATTGCCGGGTCTGCACCTTCAACGCGATGATCTCCGGGCCGAACGTGCGCGGAGACCCCGGGTTGAGGTGACGTCCCTCAAGCTCGCGGTAGCGAGCGACCATGTGGTTCGTCACCCGACCATCCAGCCCGGAGATCACCTCCACCCGGCCGGACCAGTTACCCGGGGTCACCGTCCACTCGATACCAGCCACATGGCTGTTGGCCATGCTCACGAAACGACGGCTGCGCACCATCGTCTCCCGGCCAGCGCGATCACGGAACCGGATCTGACGCGCCACCACCGCGTTACGGACATCATAGGCGTGGCGATAGGAGAGCACCTCAACGTTGTCGAGCCGGATCGCCTCCTCGCCCTCAATCCTCAACTTCAACAGCAACCAATTAGGCAGGTTGACCAGGTCCTCGTTGAGGACCGGACGACCCCCCAGGATAGTCGTCTCCCGGTTGAAGCAACCATGAGCGTAGGTACCCGGGTAATGAACCGCGTTCGCGTCCTCCCACTCAGCCGCCCCCCGGGTAGCGAAATAACCGTTACCAGTCGAGGTCAGAGCCTCGCGCAAACCTTCCCGCGCGGGCTCGAAACCCTCGTAGACAAGCATGAAATCCAACACGGATCCCCTCCCGACAAGGATACCCTTAAAGGCCCCACACGTCAGCGAGCCAGCGTGTTGAGGAATTGCTCCACCTCAACGGTGGACTCCAGGACGAAGTCGGCGGCGGTGGGCCGGTTCGCCACCTCCGGATCGTCCGGGTGGCCGACGATGATGCCGACTCCCCGTCCGGCCAGCGCCCGGAAGGCGTCCTCGTCGGTGATGTCGTCCCCGAGATACAGCGGCACGACATCGTCGTCATCGAGATGCAATGTCCGCAGCAGGTGCAGGACGGCCTTGCCCTTGTGCCAGTCGATCTTCGGCTGGAGTTCGTACACCATTTTCCCGGGGGTGACCTTCAGTCGCCCGGAGTACTCATCCAGCAGCTCGTCCACCACCGCCGTGAGCTTGGCGTGGTGCTCCGAATTAGCGAGCCGGTAATGGAGGGCGACTGCGGCCCGCTTCGGCTCGATCACCACACCCGGAATCGATTCGACCTCGGCGCGGAGCCGGTCCCTGACGTCGGAGATCAAGTCTTCGAAGTCGGTCGCGGCATCGTGGGCAATAGTGCCCTCCTGTGGACTCCAGATGTCGAAGCCGTGGCTGCCCGCCACCACCAGGTTGCCGACACCCATCAACTGTTGCACGACGGGTCGGTCGCGACCGCTGACCACGCACACCGAGCAGCGCTGCGCCAGGGCCTGAACCGCCTCCCGCATGCCGTCGGACATGACTGCGTCCTGCGGCCGATCGACGATCGGGGTCAACACCCCGTCGTAGTCGAGAAACACGGCCGGCCGACGACCGGCCAGCGACGCTGCGAACTGCTCGCCGTCGCGCAGCGCGTCGGGCAGCTCGCGAACGGTCGACGCCTGCGTGGTCACGGTCGTCGGCGGGTTGGTGTAAGTGCGGTCCCAGCCAGTATCGGCACACACCTACCTTACGTAGCGGGCGTCCACTGTGACGCCTTCGACGATGATCGTCTTGACCGTCGGCACGGTGTGCACGGCTTCACGCTCGAGCCGCAGCTCGGCGAGTATATCCTGACCCATCCGACGATCCAGGTCCCGGCCGCCGCGAGCGAGTTCGCGATCAACGCCTCGAACAGCCGATTCTGGGAGCCGGCGGTGACGCGCTACGTCATTGTCTGCCCCGGCGGCTGGGGGCATCAGCCAGGACGGGAGGTGTCCGTGGGGCGCGACCGGACCGGTTGACGTCCGGGTGGTTGGGTCGGCGTGGGTGACCGCAGGGGTGCTGGGGGGATGGGGCGCGTAATCGGGTTGTTGAGTGATGCGGTGATCGGCTGCCCGTGGTGGGTGATGCGCATCGGCTCGCCGTCGAGCAAGGTGTAGGTGGCGGTGTCTGCTCGCACGTCGACGGCCAGACGCCGCTGCCGTAGACAGATTTTGAGGGCGAGCCGGGACAGCTCCTGGGGGAGTCGGGGGGTGAAGTGCAGGGTGCCGTCGTGGTCTCGCATGCCGGCCAGACCGGCGATCAGGGCGATCCAGCTGCCGGCCAGGGCGGCCATGTGCAGGCCGTCGCGAGTGTTGTGTTCGAGGTCGTTGAGGTCCATGAAGGCCGCCTCGGCCAGGTAGTCATAGGCCAGCCCAAGGTGGCCGACTTCGGCGGCGATCACCGCCTGGGTGCAGGCCGACAGTGAGGAGTCCCGGACGGTGAGCCGTTCGTAGTAGGTGAAGTTGCGGGCTTTTTGCTCGGCGCTGAACGCGTCGCCGCGGCGGTGCATGGCCAGCACGAGATCGGCTTGTTTGACCACTTGTTTGCGGTACAGATCGAAATAGGGGAAGTGCAACAGCAGGGGGTATTGATCGGCCGTGGTGGCGGCGAAGTCCCAGACTTCGTGGCCGGTGAAGCCTTCGGACTGCGGGTGGACGCCGAGCGTGTCATCGTAGGGGATGTACATCGCCTCGGCGGCGTCGCGCCACCGGGCCGTGTCCTCTTGGTCGATCCCGAGCTCACGGGCCCGGTCGGGGTGGCGAGTGGCCAGCTCGGCGGCGGCGCGGAGGTTCTGTTGGGCCATCAGGTTGGTGTAGACGTTGTTGTCGGCGACGGCGCTGTACTCGTCGGGTCCGGTGACCCCGTCGATGCGGAATGCGCCGTGGGCGTCGTGGTGACCCAGTGAGCACCACAGCCGCGCCGTTTCGACCAGCAGCTCCAGGCCGGTAGTTCGGGCGAAGGCTTGATCGTTGGTGGCGTCGAGGTAGCGGATGACGGCGTCGGCGATGTCGGCGTTGATGTGGAATGCGGCCGTGCCCGCCGGCCAGTAGCTGGAGCATTCTTCGCCGTGGATGGTCCGCCACGGGAACGCCGCGCCGCGCAGCCCGAGCGCTCTGGCACGCTCGGTGGCCATCGGCAGGGTGGCGTGGCGCCAGCGCAGGGCGTGGGCGACGGTCTCGGGTGCGATGTAGGTGAGCATGGGCAGCACGTAGGCTTCGGTGTCCCAGAAGCAGTGCCCATCATAGCCAGACCCGGTCAGGCCTTTCGCGGCGATCGCTCTGCCCTCGGCCCGGGCACCGGCCTGCAACACGTGGAACAGCGAGAACCGCACAGCTTGCTGTATTTCGGCGTCCCCGTCGAGCTCCACGTCGGCCCGGTCCCAGAACTCGTCGAGGTAGGCTCGCTGCTCGGCGAGCAGCCGGTCCCACCCGGTCTGGGTCGCCCCCGCGAGCGCCGCGTCAGCCTGATCACGGACCGCAGGTAGCGACCGAGCCCCCGACCAGCCGTAGGCGACGAATTTGACCAGCCGCAGCCGTTGTCCGGGCTGCAGCGCCGCGGTCACCGTCACTCGACCCAGATCAGGGAAGCTCTCCGCGGACACCTCGGTGGCGGCCGGCCCGTCAATCACGTGGTCCATCACCGTGGCGATACGCAGACCGCTGTGCCGCGTGGAGTGCACCAGCCCAGCGCGGGCGCCCTTGGCCCCATGCCCTTCTGCCACCAAAGGCGCCTCGAGCACCGCAGCGACCCGGGGATCACCGTCGGGTGGGGGGAGCTGCTCGTTGGCCACGAGCTCGGACTGCACGACCACCCGCAACGGGCTCTCGAGGGCCTCGACGTCGTAGCAGATCGCCGCGATCGAGCGCTGCACGAAGGACACCAACCGGGTCGAGGACACCCGGACGACGCGGCCGGCCGGCGAGGCCCACTCGGCGCTTCGGTGCAGCACACCCGCACGAAAGTCCAGGCACCGCTCATGGGCACGCAACTCACCGTAGCGCACGTCAAACGGCTCGTCATTGACCAGCAGCCGGATCAGCTTGCCGTTGGCCACATTGATCAGCGTCTGCCCGGACTCCGGGTACCCGTAGCCGGCCTCGGCGTAGGGCAGCGGACGCAGCTCGTAGACGCCGTTGAGGTAGGACCCTGGCAGGCCGTGTGGCTCTCCCTCGTCGAGGTTACCGCGCCAACCGATATGCCCGTTGGCCAGCGCGAAGACCGACTCGCTCTGAGCGAGCACCGCCAAGTCCAAATCGGTCGTCCGTAGACACCACGGCTCGACCCGAAACGCCGGATGGCTGATCACGATGTCAGTCGCGGAGCATCTCGGCGAGCACCTCAGCCTCGCTGATCTCGGGCTGTGTGGTCGCGGTGAGCAAGGTTAACGTGCGGTCTTTGAGGAGCTCTCGCAGGTGAGCCAGTGCGTCCGATCGCTCCGGTTGGGTCAGTTCGACGTGATAACGGTGGGTGAACTCCTCGAACCGTGCGGGGTCGTGGCTGTACCACTTGCGCAGCTCAGTCGACGGTGCGACCTGCTTGCACCACTCGTCGAGGTGGGCCTTGGCCTTGGTCAGCCCTCGCGGCCAGATCCGGTCAACCAGCACCCGGGTCCCATCCTCGGGTACTGGCGTGTCGTAGACCCGGCGTATCTGTACCTTCGCCGTGCTCACCATCGTGCGCCTCCTCAGCGTGATGCGTCAGCTCTAGTGCTTCGTCTTGCGCATGGGTTTTTCCAGCTTGGCGCGTCTGGTCAGGACAGCAGCGTGGGCGCGACGCGGCGGCCTGCATCTGTTGGCCGGCCCCACCGGCGGTCGCTTGGACCCAGCGCAGCCCGGCGATGGCCTGGTGGATGGGATCGATCATGTGCCGCTCCTTAGGCCTTCTTCTCGTCGTGGCCACCGAAGCCTTTGCGCATGGCGGACAGTGCCTGGTAGAACTCAGGTTCTTCCATGGGCGCGGTTTCGGCGTCGGGCGCGGCGCTGCGTTTTCCGGCATTGGCGTTGCGCAAAATAATGCCCGGCGCCATTCGGGCCGCAGTACAAAAACCCGTGCTCGGCCGGATCGGGTTCCCCGGTGCGTCCCGGGGTCCGGGACACGGAGTCCATCCCCGGGGCGATGGTCGCGAAGATCGGACCGAGGCGCTCGACGACGCGGATGTCGTCTCGATAATAGGAGTTGCCACCGTCGATGATGGTGTCCCCGGAGGCCATGTGGGCGGCCAGGTCTTCGATGGTCTTGCCGGTGACCTCACCGGCGGGCACCATCACCCACGCTACCCGGGGCTCCGACAGCTTGCCGATGAACTCGGCCACCGAGCTCGACCCGGTCGCCCCTTTTTTCTTCAGCGCCGTCACAGCGTCGGGGTTCACGTCGTAGACCACGCAACGGTGGCCATCGCGCATCAGCCGGCGGACGATGTTCGCCCCCATCCGTCCGAGCCCGACCACACCGAGCTGCATCGGATTCCTCGTCGCCATCGTCGCCTCCCTTTATCTTGTTGGGTGCCCCATCGCCCTGTCCGTCAAACCCCTGCCATCATCTGATTGCCGCCGGGTGGGGCGTCCTGACCCAGGGCCCCGGCAAAGTCGCGGGAACACCTGTGAACTGCGGCTATGCCCGGCAGCAAGGCGTGCAAGCTGGTGAGGGCGTGCCTGTTGATCTCTTTTTTTGTGATCAACTCTACTGTTGCCGA
>JBOHFR010000129.1:0-6939 GCA_050699715.1 Pseudonocardiaceae bacterium | reverse complement strand
GCCACGCCCTCGACAGTGACCAACCACGCGCCGCTGGTCAGGTAGTCGCTGGCGCGGATCAAGTCATGCCGGTCGTCGGCGGCCCACATGCCGCCAGCGGAGACAGCCGTGCGTGACGGCTCAACCTGACGTTGAGTGCAACGCTGGGACAGTCTGTCAACATCGTCATTGACGACCAGAACGCTCGGCTCCTCATGTCGCGCGGGTTCGGGTGTTGGCTCGGCCACGGTGTCACCGTCGCTGGTGACGTCCGTGCGCCGAACTAGGCGCTGGTAGCGCTGTTGGGCGGCTTGTCTGCTGACGGGTGGGTCTTGGGCGGCCCCGATCGCGGTCCACGATGCGCCGCCCGCCCGCTCACAGGCCACAGCGGCGGTCATCAGCTCGTCGCGCACATTTGCGTGGATCTCCCGGACGTGCCGCATCCAGGAACCGACCGTCTCCGGTTGGCTCGACTCGGCCGCGTCGGCCAGTTGGTGGAGCAGCCCTGCCACGTGACGCGCGCGGGCTGCCAGCTCGCGGCCCGGCGAGGTGGTGGTCTCGGTTGACGAGGTCGACATACGTCAACATTAATATTGACAATACCGAACGTCAATATAGAAGTTGACACTTCTTCTGGGGGTGCACCTTGGCCACCGGCGACCGCGACCAGGCCGTGCTGTCGTGGAACGTCACTGACCCTGGTCGCGCTTGGCGAGGTGCGGGAAGGTGGCGGGCTGCTGGGTTTAGAGTGCTCACACCTAGCGCAGCCATGGTCACAGGCTGTGGTTCACGAGTGTTCAGGGAGGTAATGCCGGTGAGTGATTACTACTCCGACGGGGAGAAGGTTCAGGCGACCAGAGACACCGGAGGTGTCTTCGGGTCGGAGACCGCGAAAGGGCAGTCTGGGACGGTGCTGGGTTCCAGCATGTCCGGTGGTCACTTCAACGTGCGGTGGGACGATGGGCACGTCTCGGAGGTCTCTGCCGATGAGCTGAAGCGGTGGAGCAGTTAGCGCCCGGTTGCTCGCAGTATGCGCAGTAGTGCAGTAGGGTACTGCTGTGCTGAGCTGGGCGTATGTCAACCTGAAGCCGGGAGTGGGGAAGACCACGTGCGCGGTGTTCACCTGCGCTGCGCTGGCTGAGCGGGGGTTTCGGCCGTTGTTGGCCGATTGTGACCCGGCGGCGTCGGCGTTGCGCTGGTCTGACCTGGCGGGCGGGTTTTCCTTTCCGGTGGTGGGTCTGGCGGTGACCGATGTGTACCGGCGGATCGGGGATGTGTTGCCGGCTGGTGTCGATGCTGTGGTGTACGACGTGCCGCAGATCGAGGATCATGCCCGGATCGCCCGGGGTGTGCTGCGGGCCGCCGGTTGCTGGGTGGCCCCGGTGGCGCCCTCGGGCATTGAGGTGGATCGCATGTCCCGGGTGGCTGATGAGTGGGAGGACGTGCAGTCGCTGCGGGTCACCCGCGCGGATGCCGTCGTGCTGCTCAACCGCACGAACCGCCCGGAGGCCACCCGGACCGGGCCGGATTCCGAGGTCCGCCAGGCCTTAACCGATCGTGGGTATCACGTGCTGGCCACCCAGGTGCAGCACTCCGACACCCTGTACCGGCAGGCCTTCGGGTGCCCGGTACAGGCCGTCGGCACCGCGTATGAGCCGTTGGTGCGCGAGCTGGTCACCCGGCAGGAAGCGCGGACCCTGGCATGAGCAGAGGCAAGCGCACTAACTACGCCGCGGCGCTGGACCGACGCGAGCCCGGCACCCCACCAGCGGGGGTGACCGCGATCCGCACCCGGCCGGTGCGGATCACCGTGGACCTGGCCCCGCCGCTGCACCGCGCGGTCAAAGACTGGGCTCGCACCACGGCGGCGGAGCTGGGCCGGGACGTGGCCCTGGCCGAGGTGATCCGGGTACTGCTGACCCAGCTCGATGCCGACCCCGATCTTGCTCGTCAGGTCCGCGCCCAGCTCACGACGCCTCCTACTGCACCTACTGAAACACAGTAGGTGCAGTAGGATACTGCGATGCAGTAAGTTACTGTTATGGTGTGCGGGTCACTTCGGGGAGAGGAATCCACACCATGCCTGAGCAGGGCACACAGTGGGGTGCCGTGATCCATGATGGCAATCACGGCGCGATGCGCGTCGAGCGCTGCGCCGACCGCGAGCACGCGGAAGCGGTCACCGATGGGTGCGCCAGTGGGTGGGCTGTTCCCACCGAGGCTCAGCGATGACCAGCCCGACCACTGGCGAGACGTCAACCACTGCATTGACGCCGACACTGGCCGTGATCGGTATCGACCCCGGTGCCCGGTGGACGGCCGCCGTGCTGCGCATCGGTGATCACCCTGTGCATGGCTGGACGTACGGACCGGTCAACCGGCTAGGTGAGCTGGACACCGCCGCGCTGGACAAGCCCGACGACTGGGCCGCGTTCTCCCGCTACGCCGGCCGGGTGCTCGACGCACTGGGCAAGCTGGTCACCGAAGCCGAGCAGCACCACGACGCGGTGCGGATCGCCATCGAGGCGATAAACGTGCCGGTGGGCTGGCTGTCCGTGAGCCATGGCCGCTACAACCGCCTACCCCTGATCGACTGGCTCACCCCTACCCGCGTGGTGGCTGCGGTGATCGGTGCCTACCCCGACACGCGGCTAGTCCCGCCCGACAAGCTCGGCCGCCGGCCCGCTGAGGACTATCCCCGCGAGCTGCGCGGGCCGCGACCGGCCGGCTGGGGTCCGGGCGAGGCTCGCCGGGGCGAGCGCGACCACGAACGCGCCGCCTACGACGTGGCCGGTGTAGCGGCCACGATGCCCTGACCCCGCAGCGAGCGAGATCATGGCGAACAACCCAGGAGGGAGGGGTAATGCTGACCCGAGACCAGGCGGTCACGGTGATGATGCTGAGCCGGCCCGGACCCGATGCGGTGGCGCGGCCGAGACGGCCCGCGACGGGGAAGCCCCGGTGAGCAGCGTCGCGCCGGCCGTCTCGGAGAGGGACTCGCGCACCCGGGCTGATCAAGTGCGCGAGCGCTGGTACGCGCTGCAGGACTGGTGGCTGTCCGCCGGTGGCTACGAGATCCGGGCGGCCTGGCGGGATCTGCGTCGGGCACCTGGGCTCACGCTCACGGTGCTGGCGCTGCTGCTGTGGCCTTGGTCCGGGTTCACGGTGCTGCCGGTGCTCATCGGCGCTGTGGTGTGGCTGCTGGTCTGGTTCGTGACCTGGTTCGCGCCTAGCTGGCAGATGCGTCGGCGGGCTCGACGCTGGGCACAACCGGCGGCGGTCGCGCTGGTACTGGGCTGGTTGGCCCTGTCCGCCGGCATCGGCGGCTGGCTGATCACCCTCGGGATCGGGCTGATCACCACGGCGCTGACCGACACCTGGCGTTCCCGCCGGCGAGTGGCCGCGTGGACGCTCGCCGGCATCGCCATCGCCGCTCGGGTAGATCCGGCCAGCCTGCGGCTGCGACGGCCTCAGTGGACCGACCGGCGCCTGGATGCCACCGAGGTCACCTACACCGACACCCTGCGAGACTCCGACCCCGGCACGCGGGAGCGGATCGGTGAGGCTGTCAGCTGGCGACTGCGCCATGCCGGCACCTACGAGATCAGGTGGCCTTCCGGCGTGCAGGCCTTCGCGCTGCGCCGCGCCGCGACCTTGCCCGAGTATGTGATGGATCAACTATGGCCGTCTGATCTGGCCGGTCTCCCGATCGCCGTGACCGACGATCGAGACGCGGATGTGATCCTAGAGACGCGCGATGAACACACCGAGGAAACAGTGTCCCGGCTGGCGGTGCGGTTATGGACACCCACCGGTGAACGTCACCTCATGGTGGTGGGCGGCACGGGTGCGGGCAAGACGGAGTTTGTGCGCCGGTTGCTCGCCGCCGGCCTGCGCATAGGGCTTTTTCCGGGCGGCGTTTTCGTGCTCGACGGGAAATCCTCCGCCGGCTACGCGTGTTTCGTCGGCCGGGAAGGCGTGCACATGGTCGCCCGTGAGCCCGGAGAATGGCTAGCGGGCCTGGTAGAGGTATCCAGCATCATGAAAGCCCGCTACGAAGCGCAATGGAACCATCGTCTAGGCCACGGGCCTAAACCAGAAATGCCCCGACTAGCCCTGCTGCTGGAGGAATGTCAGGAGATACGCGCGCAGCTAGGGACGGACGCGGACCGGTTCTACTCACAACTGGGACGGCAGTGCCGCGAGGCCCAGATCACGCTCATACTCGTCACGCAACGCCCGGACGTGAAAGACGCCATCCCCGGCGCGGTGCGCGACATGCTCGAAGATCGGATCGTGCTCGGTTTCGTCAGTCAAAAGGGCGCCCAGATGGCCCTGGAAGACCATTGGCGGGATGCGGTCGACAACTACGGGGAGAAGATTCCGCACGGCCGTGGCGTCGCTCGATTGGCCGGGAAGTACTCACGGATTCAGGGTTTCTACGCGGGAGATCCCATCGACCGTCCAGAATCAGAGCAACTGTTCCCGCCGAAAGTCGACACCCGGATCGATCATACGGCCGAACTCCCACCCAGCACTAGCCCAGCGCTAACCGGTCAGCTCCTGCTAGATCCACCCGAGACCGGAGCTGATGACGGACCTCCAGATGACGATCACCCGCGCCAGCGACGCCGGCACACAGTGTGAGGGGTGGTTCCTTGGTTGAGAGATGTGCGGGCCGTGCGGCATCGTCCGACGATCTCTCCCGACAACTTGTTGTCGGGAGTATACACCGGCCGTCGCGCGGCCCGGTGGGCGGGGCGCGCGGAGTACGCTCCCGCGATTTAGAGAAAGCGGAAGGAAGAGGGGGAGGGGACAACGCATGAATGCGCGCGGCGCGATCCTCACCACCGGCGCCGTCATGGTGACCGCCGGTGTGCTCATTGAGCTAGCGGGGTACATCAGTGACCGCACCACCACCGGTGCGACCAGCTACCCACCACAGCAACGGGCCGAAGGAGCCAGGATCAGTAATAACGCGCCTCCAGCGGCACCCGCGACGGCAACCAGGATAGCCGAGGCCACAGCCGATGACCCCTACCTCGCGGTGCACTATCTGTATCGTGCGATCGCCAACGGATCAGCGACCGGGTGCGCGGTATTCAGCCCCACCGCAGCAAGGCAGTTCGCGGAACACTTCGACGCGTCAGACTGCTCAACCGCCACGACGTTGTTAAGTGAAAAGGTAACCAGCCCCATCAATTATGCTCTGACCAGCAACCGTTCACCCGACGTCTATCTAGACGACACAATGATAATTTCATCCTGCGAGATCAGACCAGAGGGCGGGCCACTGCTTGGGCGGTTCACCCTTCACCGCACCGAACAAGGCAAGTGGTACATCTCTGGGCACGAAAAGGAGGAATGCTAAGTGCTCGCAACAGCGCTCAGTCAATCTGACAGGAGGCGAGAAAATGGCAGAAGCGAATGACCGGCTCCGAGCGGCGCGGGTGCGCACCGCCTCACCCACCAACCCGGATATGGGCCTATCCCGGCAGGAATTGGCCGATCTGGTGAACGCCTGGGTGTGGAAGCACCACGACAAGAAGGTGGTGCTGGCCACGGCTAATTATATCGGCCGCCTCGAAACTGGTATGATCCGGTGGCCACGTGAATTTTGTCGAGAAGCCTTCCGGGAGATCTTGGGCGCCCCCAACGATGCCGCGCTAGGGTTCGTCAACGCTCGTTCCCGTCGCGCGGCGGTGAAACTGGACAAAGTGGACCGTCAAAATCTCATCCGCGGCACCGTCGCCCTCAGCCTGGGCACGCTCATCAGGGGGCCACTGCCGGCGCTGCTGAACGGCATCGAGCCCCCGCCGACCCCCACTAGAGTCAGCGCGAGCGACATTGAGCAGATCCGCACCGCCACGCAGGTATTCGAGTCATGGCACTGCTCCTACGGCGGCGCATCAGTCCTGGGCACCGCCCTGGGCGAGTTGCACTGGTCAGCCGGCCTGCTGGACGCCATCTGCCCGAAGCGGCTACGCCCCGCGCTGCACTCCGCACTCGGCGATCTCGCCGATGTGACCGGGTGGATGGCCGTGGACGCCAACGCCAAGCAGGAGGCCAGCCAGGTGTTCAGCTTCGCGCTGGGCTGCGCCGAGAAGGCAGAGGACTGGTCCCTGCGCGGTCAGGTCCTGTCGAGCATGGCGCAACTGGCGGTGCGGAACGGGCAGCCCGATGACGGCCTCACACTGGCCGAACATGCCCTGGTGCGCGCTGATCGGCTTACCGCGACCAGCCAGGCGGTGCTGCACACCGTCCGAGGGCGCGCGCTGGCCAAGATGCACAGGACCAACGAGACCCTGACTGCCGTTGGCACCGCTGATGACCACTTCGCGCATTCCACCCCGGCCAACGACCCGCCGTGCATGGCCTTCTACAACGACGCGCGCCATGCCCAGTTCGCCGGGAGGCCCCTAGCCGACCTAGCGATACTCGGCCACAACACCGCGCAGGAAGCCGCCGACCGACTCACCACCGCCGCCGCCGGGCACGCCGTCAACAACAACACCTGCTCCCGAGCGGTCTGCCTGGCCATGCTGGCCAGTCTCACGATGGCCACCGGCGACCCACTCCAAGCCGCCACCATCGGACACGAGGCCCTAGACGCCGCCGACACCCTCCGCTCCCGCCAACTCACCGACGAACTGCGCGAACTGGCCCGCCACGCCGCCGCACACCAAAACCTTGATGAAGTCGCGCACCTGCGACACCGGATCGCCACCCTCTTGGTGCGCACCGACAATCCATAGGAAGGGTAGGAATCCTCCACCCAGTAAGACCTTGACATGCACATGATCACGTGGTTCTTGGGCGTGCCTGAAGCCGGCAAGGTCATCTCCACGCCGCCACTCTGGTGCCTCGATCACACCCAGGTGACGGTGCGTGGCGGTGGCCCCGCTTCTGAGCGACAACCCCCGGGGCCACCGCCTTCCACTCATCAGGAGCGGGAGGCGC
>JBOHFR010000128.1:0-7157 GCA_050699715.1 Pseudonocardiaceae bacterium | reverse complement strand
ACTCGGCAACAGTAGAGTTGATCACAAAAAAAGAGATCAACAGGAACGCCCTCACCAGCTTGCACGCCTTGCTGCCGGGCATAGCCGCAGTTCACAGGTGTTCCCGCGACTTTGCCGGGGCCCTGGCCCTCCCCTCACCCGAAGACGCATTCAGCGGGCTCAGCGGGGTAAACCAGGTGCCCATAACCCGCTGAGCCCGCTCAATGTGTGCAGCCGCTACGGCGACTGTGGCCGGGCGCCGGGTGGAGCACTAGGATCGGCGGGACGGCGCACTGATGACGAGTACCGGGCGGTCTCCAGGTAAATCGACGGGATAACCGCAGGGAAGTGAGAACTCAACCGTTCCTCAATCACACAGGAAAAACAGGAAGGGACCACACCTGATGGGCAAGCACGATCGGGAAAAAGACCAGGACGGGCAGTGGCCTGCGGACAAGCCGATACCTAAGGGTGACTGGGTTAAAAAAGACGATGGCGGCAGACATAGCGGCGGTAAGCAGGACGACGACAAACAAGATGACGACAAGAAATGACCGATCCGCGGGTTCCCTCTCAGCGGATGCTCGACCAGTTGACCAGCAGTGGTGAGCTGACCCCGGCCTGGTCGGAAGCGTTCGCGGCGGTACCGCGTCACCAGTTCATCCCAGGCATGATCTGGATCACACTCGGCGCCGAGCTAGTCCCCTTACACCGTGCCGACAACCCGCAGGAGTGGATGCAGCGCGTCTACGGGCCCGCTGCGGTGATCACCCAGGTGGACGATGGGCACCCCGCCGGGCCCGGGCGGCGCGGGCGCTACATCACCAGCTCAGCCAGCCAACCCAACGTGGTTGCCCTCATGCTCGACGCCCTCGATGCCCAACCCGGCATGCGGGTTTTGGAGATCGGCACCGGGACCGGCTACAACGCCGCCCTGCTCGCTCACCGCCTCGGTTCGGCGAACGTGACCAGCGTCGAGATCGACCCTCATCTCGCCGAGCACGCTCACCGTGCGCTCACTAGCAGCGGCTACCCGCTCGCCGTGATCACTGCGGACGGGACGCGGGGCTACCCACCGCACGCACCGTATGACCGGATCATGTCCACGGCCGCCGTGCAACAGGTGCCCTACTCGTGGATAGCGCAGACCCGCCCTGGTGGAAAGATCCTCACCCCCTGGGGAACGCACTACCACAACGGGGCGCTGGCCTCATTCATCGTCCATGATGACGGCACCGCCACAGGGCGCGTCGTGGGCAATGTGGCGTTCATGTTCCTGCGCGATCAGCGCATCTACGCCAGTGTTGATGACGAGGAATGCGACGAGACCACCGCCCGCAAAAGTCACACCAGCGTGGCGCCCTACAGTATGGTCGGTGACTATGACGCTTCCCTGGCAATCGGAATGACAGTGCCCGACTGTTCGGTGATCATAGTGTCTGATCCTACGGCGGAGCTGACTGGCACGCTATGGTTCGTTGACCCCGACACCAACTCCTGGGCCACCATGCATTACCAGCCCGATAGCGACACTTACTCTATTCGCCAATCTGGGCCACGTAACCTCTGGGACGAGGTCGAGACTGCCTATCACTGGTGGCTCCAGGCTGGGAGCCCCGGCCCGCAGCGGTGGCGGATCACGATCACCCCCGAGGGCCAGCAGGTCACCCTCGCGGCGACCAGCTGATGTGCGGCTAGGCATAGGATGATCGCGGACATATTCGCTCACCGTGACGGCAAGCTCTGGTCCGGGGACTCTCCGTCGCACGAGGAGTGATGGAGGCGTGGACACGGATGGACGTCACGATCAACGTTGGCGGGCCCGACGCCACCGTTGAGGATCTACGGGACTTGTTCCGCTCGCTGCGTGGGGAAGAGGAACTCCGTGGTCGAGTGGAGCTGGTGGAAGCCGCGCCGGAGCCGGGCACCTTGGGCGGGTGGCCGGACTGGCTGATGGTGGAACTGAGCCACAGTGGCGCGGTGACCGTTCTGGTCAGCGCGGTGATCACCTGGATTCGGTATCGCACCGGCAAGATGTCGATCACAATCGCCCGGTCGGACGGGACGTCGGTGTGGCTGGACCTCGACCGGATTCGCGACATGGACCCGGCCGAGGTGGCCAAGCTGGTCGAGCGGACGGCCGCCGCGTTGGGCGACGATGAGTATGAGGGATCCGCTGAGTGACGTCGGGACAACCAGCCCCCGGGACGGCGTTGAGCGGCCCAGGCGCGCGGGCCGTGCTGATCGGGACCGGGGTGCACGCGGCCGGCTCAGGCCTGCCCGATGTCCCCGCGGTGGGTGCCACCCTGGCCGATCTGGCGCAGGTGCTGATCCAGCGCTGCGGCATGGCCGAGAGCAATGTCGCGGTGCTCGCCGATCCGCGCTCCCCCCTCGAGGTGGGGCTCGTGCTGGCGCAGAGCGCCAAGCAGGCCCAGGACGTGTTGCTGGTCTGCTACGTGGGGCACGGGGTGGTCAGCCCGGGCGGGGAGCTATACCTGGCCACCGCGTCGACCGAGCGGCGCCCGGAGCTGCTCGCCTACACCGCGTTGAGCTGCACCGCTGTGCACGACACGCTGCTGGCCAGCCCGGCCCGGTCGATCGTCGTGGTGCTGGACTGTTGCTTTTCCGGACGAGCGGTCGGTGTGCTGGGCGCGTTGGACGCGTATGTGCTGACCTCGGCCGCCCGTGAGGAGGTGGCACTCGCCCCGCTCGGGGCCAGGCACACCGCGTTCACCGGGGAGCTCATCGGGTTGCTCGCCCGAGGGGACCCGGACGGGCCCGCGCTGCTGACGTTGCGCCACGCCCACCAGTACCTGAATCGGGTGTTGCCGGCAGCAGGTTTTCCCAAGCCGCACCGCCGCGCCAGCGGATCACTCGACGACCTGGTACTCGCCCCGAACCCCGCTTACCACCCCTCCGAGGACGCGCCGGGCCCGGCCAAGCCAGAGCTCGATGAGTGCCCCTACCCAGGGTTGGCGGCATTTCAGACTGAGGACGCCCGGTGGTTTTTCGGTCGGGAACGGGTGACCACGGAACTGGTGGGCCGGTTGGCCGCCCGATTGGAGCAGGCGCGCCCGCTGATGCTGGTCGGCGTGTCGGGGTCGGGGAAGTCCTCGTTGCTGCGCGCGGGCCTGCTGCCAGCGTTGTCCGAGGGCACGCTGCTGGTGCCCGGCTCGCGCACCTGGCCGCAGCTGCTGTTCACCCCGACCAGCGACCCGGTGGGGGAGTTGGCCGCTCAGGTGGCCCGGCTGGCCGGAGTGGCGCCGGAGGTGGTACGGGCGGAGTTGGTCGCCAACCCGGAGGGTTTCGCCGGCACCGTCGCGCGCGCCCTGGCGGCCCGGGTGGGCGCGGTCAACGGGGCGCGGGTGCTCGTCGTGGTGGACCAGTTCGAGGAGACCTTCCTGCGGTGCGCGCAGGAGCGAGAGCGCCAGGTCTTCATCCGCGCGCTGTGCGCGGCCGCAGGTGACGGGGCGGGCGGTGGCGAGCCTCCCGCGCTGGTGGTGCTGGGGGTGCGGGCCGATCTGTACGGCAGTTGCGCGGCCTATCCGGAGCTGCTGCCGGCCCTGCAGGACGGGCAACTCGTGCTCGGCCCGATGCGCACCGCCGAGTTGCGGGCCGCGATCGAAGGTCCGGCGCACGCCGCTGGCCTGGCCCTGCAGCCGAGATTGGTGGAGACGGTGCTGGACGAACTGGGCGCGAGCAACGGTTGCGCTGGCACGGGGTCGCGCCCCACCGCCCCGTATGACCCGGGCGCGTTGCCGCTGCTGTCCCATGCCCTGCACGCCACCTGGGAGCGCCGGGCGGATCGCACGCTGACCGTGGCCGGTTACCAGGCCACCGGTGGCATCCACGGTGCGGTCGCCACCACGGCGGAGGCCACCTTCCAGGGATTCGATCCCGGCGGGCAGCACGCCGCCCGCCGGCTGCTGCTGCACATGGTCCAGCTCGGCGAGGGCGTGCCGGACACCCGCCTGCGCGCTGACCGGACCACGCTGATCGCGCACTCCCCGGACCCAGCGGCGGCCGAGGCCGTGTTCGAGGCCCTCGCCCAGGCCCGATTGATCACTGTGGACGAAGACTCCGCCGAGATCACCCACGAGGCCCTGCTCGGGGCCTGGCCACGGCTGCGCGGCTGGATCGACGCCGACCGCGCCGGGCTCTACGTCCACCAACAACTCACCGAAGCGGCTCAAGAATGGGACCACGACGGCAGGCCCGACGCCGCCCTCTACCGCGACACCGACCTGGCCGTGGCCCAAGACTGGGCCCAGGAGCCCGCCCACCATGCGGACCTCGGAGCACTGGACCGAGCCTTCCTGGCCGCCAGCCAGGCGTTACGAGACCACCAGCAGCAAGCGTCCCAACGTCGCGCTCACCGAGCACGGCAGCTCGTCACCGGTCTCGTCGTCCTGCTCGTCCTCAGCCTGGGCGGTGGGTTCGCGCTCTACCAGAACCACTCCACCGCGCCCCCGCGCAGCACGGTCACAGTCCTGGCCGGCCACACCGACGCCGTCACATCGGTGGCATTCAGCCCGGATGGGCGCACCCTGGCCAGCGGCAGCGCCGACCGCACCATTCGATTGTGGGACGTGACCGACCCGAACCACCTCACACCCCTGGGCGCCCCCCTGACCGGCCACACCGACGCGGTGTACTCGGTGGCGTTCGCCCCGGATGGGCGCACCCTGGCCACCGCCAGCAGGGATGAGACCGTGCGGTTGTGGGACCTCACCGACCGCACCCACCCCCACCCCCTCGGCCCACCCCTGACCGACCACACCAACGCGGTATACTCGGTGGCGTTCGCCCCGGACGGGCGCACCCTGGCCACCACCAGCAGGGATGAGACCGTGCGGTTGTGGGACCTCACCGACCGCACCCACCCCAGCCCCCTGAGCGCACCCCTGACCGGCCACACCGGCTCGGTGTTCTCGGTGGCGTTCGCCCCGGACGGGCGCACCCTGGCCACCGCCAGCTACGATCAGACGGTGCGGTTGTGGGACCTCACCGACCGCACCCACCCCAGTCCCCTCGGCCCACCCCTGACCGGCCACACCGCTGCGGTGGTCTCGGTGGCGTTCGCCCCGGACGGGCGCACCCTGGCCACCACCAGCAGGGATGAGACCGTGCGGTTGTGGGACCTCACCGACCGCACCCACCCCCACCTCCTGGGCGCACCCCTGACCGGCCACACCAGCTTTGTGCTCTCGGTGGCGTTCGCCCCGGATGGGCACACCCTGGCCACCGCTAGCGAGGACCGGACGGTGCGGTTGTGGGACCTCACCGACCGGATCCACCCCAATCCCCTCGGCCCACCCCTGACCGGCCACACCGCTGCGGTGGTCTCGGTGGCGTTCGCCCCGGATGGGCACACCCTGGCCACCGCCAGCTACGATCAGACGGTGCGGTTGTGGAGCCTCCCCGTGCGCCGACAGAACGTTTCGCCACCCTCGGCACCTGGGCCAACCCCAGAGACGCAGTCAGTCCCTCGGCCACTGGGGTCAAGATGATCAACGTCAACGGTGTCGGGTTCCAGCTTCAGCCCGCCCAAATAACCGGACGGATTCTCTGGTGGAACACCAGGGCAACGTCATGCTCACTCAGCGTAGAGAGATTGTTACTTTGAGCAGCCGCTCGTCGGCCAGGGGACGCTGAAACCACCCAGCGCCCCTCGCCCGCGGACGCAAGCCGCCAAGTGGAGCCTTTTGACGGTCCGGCGGGGCACTGCGCGGGTGCTTGTGAAGTCAAGTGCCGGCATCCAACTACTCTATGTCACCACCGGTAAACGCTGAACGATCATGACGCTGCCCCGGGTGGAACACGGCGGGACGGAGGCCCGAAGGATCATCCCCGGTCCCGCCGTGGCCTAGGGTCCGGCTGCCCCACCCCGGCGGACCTGAGGGGGACAAGGGCGGGGCAGCCGGGGTCTGCGGTGGGGCTCAGCGGATGGATCACGTTGTGATCACGGGCCGGGTGCTGGTGCCGGTGTGGCGGGTGGGTGGTGACAACACGGCGCCCAGGCCCAACTCCCGCACCACCGGACTGAACAGCACCATCTCATCAAGCTGGAGCAAGCACACCGCCGCGGTGCCGCGCACCTGGCAGAGCTGCCACCGCGACCGGAACACCCACCCCGGCCGACGGCACGACCGGCACCGACCCCGCTGATCAACCTGATGCTCCCGCAACAGCTGATACAACGCCGCGCACGCCCGAAGCGCAACCGAATCGACCCCCCTCGGCGCACCCCGCCGGGCCCGCTCCACCTCCACCAAGACCTCGCACAACATCTGAAGCAGGGGGTCCCGGCTGATCTGAGCCGCACTGAGGCCACCACGGCTCACCGGACCACCGCCTGGCACGCGACGGAGTGCCCTGTCACGACCGCGCCGAGCGGTCCGCGAACGAGAGCTGGTCGGCGGGTGTCCCGGTGCTGGTCTACCAGCTGACCGGGCGCGCGGCGTTGTAACGTTGGGGTCACCATGGGTGCAAGCATGCGAGGCGCGACCCACACGACGCGATGCCAAGCTGCCCAGGACGCTGATGACTGGCTGGCATCGCTGTCGGCTCCACACCTGCGCTGAAGGGAGACTGGTGGCGAGACGACTGTGCAGGCTTTGCCGAGCACCGCTCAGCCAGTACAACTCGGAGCCGGTGTGCGCCGGCTGCGCTCGACAGATCGCGACGACTCCCGCCTTTCCCTTGTGGCTGTGGGACTCGCTGCCGCTGCGCCAGGCATTCGCCAACCAGGACCTGGGTACCGCACTGACGATTATTCGGACAGCTCCCGGGCTGAGCCAGCTCGAGTTCGCGACCCTGCTGGGCTGGAGCCAATCGGCGGTGGCCCGCGCCGAGACGGGACAACGCGGCAGCCTCTACGACATCCGGAAACTTTTTGAAGTGGTCGACGCGGTCGACATGCCACGCGAAGCGCTCATCCCGCTACTGCTGGGCAGCTCCGGTGAGGAACAGATCGAGCGAGAAGAGGCAGACGACATGAGTATGAACCGACGGCGGTTCAGCGGCGGACTGGCCGGTCTCACCGCCACAACTGGTATGAGTCAGATACAGATCCCCGCTAAAGTGGACTCAGCGCACGTGCGATATCTCCACTCGTCCATGGAGAAACTGTACACGAAAGATCAAAGCGTGGGCGGTGGCGCGTTGGCTCGTGACGG
>JBOHFR010000127.1:0-7549 GCA_050699715.1 Pseudonocardiaceae bacterium | reverse complement strand
CTGATGCCCCTAGAGAGCAGTACCCAAGCCACCGGCGCACCCCTACTAACCTGCACGGACTGAGCTAATCGTACGTTCCGGTTCCGTTGCAGGTCCACCCCCCACACCATCAGCGCCTACCGCGACACCTGGCGGATGCTGCTCACCTACCTGCACGACACCACCGGCACCCAACCCGCCGACATCGAGTTCACCGACCTCGGCACCGAGGCCATCACCGGGTTCCTGCACCATCTGGAAACCCAGCGGCACAACAGCGTCCGGACCCGCAACGCCCGGCTCGCGGCGATCCATTCCGTGTTCTCCTACGCCGCCTACCGCCATCCCGAGCACGCCGACGTCATCGCCAGAGTGCTCGCCATCCAGACCAAGAACACGCACACGACGATCGTGACCTACCTCACCGATCCCGAGGTCGACGCCCTCCTCCACGGGCCCGACCAGGCAACTCGGACCGGCCGCCGTGACCACGCCATCCTGCTGACGCTGATCACTACCGGCCTGCGCGTCGGTGAGCTCATCGCACTGACCCACCAAGACCTCCACCTGACCAAACCGGCACACCTGAGGGTCCACGGGAAGGGCCGCAAGGACCGGATCACCCCACTGGACCCCACCACCGCCACCACACTGCGCCGATGGACCGCACAGAGCCCCTCGCCACACCAGCACAGCCCGGTCTTCACCGCCCAAGGCAGCACCACCCCGATCAGCACCGACGCGATCGCGGCAAGAATCCGCGTTCACACCACGACCGCAGCCAAGACATGCCCGACCCTGACCGGCAAGAACCTCACCCCACACACGCTGCGGCACACGACCGCGATGCGGATGCTCGACGCGGGGATCGACATCACCACCATCGCGCTCTGGCTCGGTCACGAATCCACCGAGTCCACCCAACCCTATCTCCACGCCGACCTCAGCATGAAACAACGAGCACTCAACCGCATCACGCCGCTGTCCGCGCTCACGGCACGACGCTACCAACCCGACGATCAACTGCTCACATTCCTGGAAGCCCTCTAATTATGCCGAACAATTTAGCCCCGCCACCACCCTGACCAGCCAAATCACCCCGACATCGGCATAACCCGAACCTCGGCATAATTTGCGAAATCACGCTCCATTCTCAGGACGGCGTTGTCCTTGCGGAGCCGTTCCAGCTCGGCTCGCTCGGTCTCGGACAGATCCTTGTCCTGGGCCTGCCCGCTGTCTTTCGCTTTCTTCACCCATTTCCCTAACGTCATCTCGTGGACGCCGATACTCCTCGCCACCTCGGCGATCGATCGGCCCGAATCGAGATGCAGGTTAACGGCCTGATCCTTGTAATCCTGGGTGAAGCGTCGGCGTGTCGCCACGCGATCTCCTCCGCTGGCAATCAGCGGCAGTCATGACCGGGTGTCTACAAGATCGGGTACGGTCCATCTGCACCAGAGTCAGTTTCGGTGGACGCCCCGGAACGGGCTTCGCCCGCAAGGCCTCCGCGCCACCATTTCGATACGCCGCGATCCACCCGAAAACCGTCGATCGATTGAAACCGAGACTGGCCGCGACATCCTCCGCCCGAGCACCGTTCTCAATCTGCTCACACGCCCGAATCCGGATCGCTTCCAGTGTCTCGTGATCCAGCTTTCGGCCATCGTTATCCGCCCACTGCGGGTCGTCGAGGACCTGGTCGACCAGACGGGTATTTACCAGACCCCGCAAGAGGTCTACGACGAGTACCTGAACCGGCAGTTCGCGGCATGATATAGCAATTAATTAGCTGTCCGGAAAAAACAAAGCGGCCAACTGCGATTACCTGGGCACCGGCGGAAGACCTCGTGGCGGTATGCAGAATATCGCCTTGTAGAAGATATCCTTTAAGGCGCCTTCTATTTCAACGTCAAAAACGAGTTCTTCCACCTTGTCGCTTGCCGAAGTTATCAATTCAAACACTCGCACCTCGTCACCCGACGCAATCGCAGCACCGGGCGAGAGTAAAGTGATTGCATACTGCCTATTCAATTCCAGTCCGCATTCACCGAGCAGGAATCTCACAAGATCATTTATCGTTCCACTGAACCGATGCGGTTCACCCTCCTTGACCGTGATGCACTTCACGGAAGCCCGCACGTCCCGGATCACGCCGAGGCCTGGACCAACGTTCTTAGCCGTTACTGTCCAAACCGGCGGCGCGGCACTAGTCAAAAAGACCACGTCGTCACCTTGCGTCACCCATCGACTGCGGTAGCTGATGTACGGTCGAAGCCCCAGGGCAAACTGATTCCTCACGATGAGCAGCGTGAGCGCGCCGACGAGGAGGCTGACGCTTGGTCCTATCCCGACCAGGTCAGCACCAAGTAGCCAGCTGTTGCGATAGTAAGCTTGGCCTACGGCGACGTGGATGAGTTCCCGGGCAAATATGATCCCCGTAAACAGTAGTAGCAGCCAGAATTGCCAGATACTTGCCCATCGTTTCGCAACCCGGCGCTGAATCTTATGCCTTCCCTTCACGTGCCACGCTTTCGTGAGTCTCCTGGAGGGGGAGCATGTTGACAATTTACCGTTGCGATGATTGTGCCAGTATTGACGATGGTGTGACTAACGCCGGCAGGAGTCACAACTGGAACGCCGATAGTCAGCGGTTCAGTCTTTTCTCCATGTCTGATGTCAGCTCGCCCCACCTTCAAGAGTGATACGCTGGTAACAGAGTGCGAATGTTCAAATTCTTCGCCTGGCTCTAATGATATCCGCGCCATCTCTTCTTCCTCCTCCTCCTCCTGTCAGGCTCGACACTTCTCTGGATCTTGATTTGACCTAAGACATACCCTCATCACCAGCGCAAACACGCTCGTCCGCTCCTAGTGACAGCAACTTCTATGTAATTACCATAAGGTCCCCAATGGCCAGGTCATTTCCCACGCTGAAACCTGATCCACTCTTCCAGTCGACGGGCCTGATCATGCTCACCCAGATTTGCCAGGACAACGGCGAGGGTGGTGGCCGATTCCAGGGTGTCGGGGTGGTCGTCGCCCAGGACCCGGCGGCGGCGTGTGAGGGTGTCCTCGCTGAGCTGGCGGGCCGCTTCGTGCTGCCCCAGCCCCCGCAGGGCAGCGGCAAGGTTATGGGCCGAGTACAGGGTGTAGGGATGGTCGTCGCCCTGGACCCGCCGATGGCGGGTGAGGGTGTCCTCGCTGAGCTGGCGTGCTTGCTCGTACTGCCGCAGCTCCCGCAGGGCAGCGGCAAGGTGACTGGCTGAGCGCAGGGTGTGGGGGTGGTCGTCACCCAAGACCCGTCGGAAACGGGTGAGGGTGTCCTCGCCGAGCTGGCAGGCCGTCTCGTGCTGCCCTAACTCCCGCAGGTAGACAGCGAGGCTGGTGGCTGAGACCAGGGTGTTGGGGTGGTCGTCGCCCAGGACCCGGCGGCGGCGTGTGAGGGTGTCCTCGCCGAGCTGGCGGGCCGCTTCGTGCTGCCCTAACTCCCGCAGGGAGATAGCGAGGCTGGCGGCTGCGGTCAGAGTGTTGGGGTGGTCGTCGCCTTGGACCCGGCAGAAGCGGGTGAGGGTGTCCTCGGCGAGCTGGCGGGACTGTTCGTACTGGCCTAGCTCTCGCAAATAGACGGCAAGGTTGTTGGCCGAGGTCAGAGTGTTGGGGTGGTCGTCGCCCAGGACCCGGCGGCGGCGTGTGAGGGTGTCCTCGAGCAGCTGGCAGGCCTGTTCGTACTGCCCAAGCTCCCCCAGGTCGACGGCAAGGTTGTTGGCCGATTCCAGGGTGTCGGGGTGGTCATCGCCCAGGCTGGCGCGGTGCAAGTTCAGGGCGCGTTCACGCAGTGGCCGGGCGGAGCCGGGTTCCCCCCGGGTGTGCAGATACGAGCCGGCGCGGTTGAGCAGCCAGGCCACGTCCTGCTCGGCCGTGTCGAAGGTGCGGTGGAAGGCGGTGGCGACCAGGACGTGCGGCAGGAGCTGGCGCCAGGTCGGCCAGGTCTGCGGGTTGTCCCACGGGTCTGCCGGGACCGCAGCACGCAGCAGCCTGACGACGAGGGTGGGCAGGTCGGGCTGAGGATGGGGCTGGGTGCGCAGGATCGCGGCGAACAGCCGGTGCAGCGCCAGGGCGGTCGGTTCGACGCGGGCCAGCCCGCGCTGGCGCAGCAGCCGGATCAGCTCGGTGAACGCCAGCGGATCCGAGGCTGCGGTTGCGAGGGGGTCGGGTAGGTGGGTGGGGTAAGTGGTGAACAGGGCCAGCGGGATCGGTTCCGGTGCCAGGTACGCGGCTAGGGTGAGCAGCTGCAACGCGGCCGGTGACTGGTCGGCGACCCGGTCGAACGCAATCTGGGCACTGGCGGTCAGCGGCACCGGGCAGGTCGCGGGGGCACCCTGGGCCAGCAGCCCCGCAGCCCGCTCGTGCAGTAGCGCCAGGTAGCCGTCGACATCAGGACCGGTCTCAGCCAAATGCGCCCCGGCCTGGGCTACCGCGAGCGGCAGATCCCCGAGAGCTTCAGCGATCCGCTCCGCATCCTCGTCTGGGAGCTGGGGGAGGCGGTGGCGCAGCAACGCGATCGACTCACTGCGCTCGAAGACATCCACGCTTACGGGAATCGCGAGATCGTGCCAGCCGGGGTTACGGGACGTGATCATCACATGCCCGCCACCCCCGGGCAGGTACTGGGCCAACACCGCAGGTACCTCGGCGTTGTCAAAGATCAGCAACCAACGGTTCCGATCCCGCAGTGTCCCCAGCAGCCGGGCCACCGCTACCCTCACGGAATCAGTGACGGTAGCTAAGCCCAGGGTGTGGGCCAGCTCGGCCAGCCGGTGGGCTACCAGCGCCGGTTCCTCCGAGGAGACCCACCACACCACGTCGTAGTCGGTTCCGTGGCGGTGGGCGTACTCGATGGCTAGGGCGGTCTTCCCGATTCCGCCCATCCCGTGCAGGGCCTGCACCACCGCCGTCGAGTGCTTGTCCTCCAGCACCGTCTGCAGCGCGGTGAGCAGCCCACCGCGCCCGGTGAACACCGAACTGCGCGCGGGCACGTTCCACACCCGCCCTACCGGTGCTCCCTCTGACCCGACGCGGGGCAGATCCCGGAGCGCCTGGTACAGCTTCTCGCTGAGTTCCGCCGGGCCGGTGACCGTGGTGGTGGTCAGCTCACTGTCGGCCAGCTGCTTCCGGAACGCCGCCTGCCGCGTGCCGTGCCGCAGGTCGACAAACAGGTCGTCCGGGATTTCGGCGTCGTCACTGAGCAGGAATATAAGCCGGGGCATGCCCGCCTGGCTCGCGGTCTCGAACTCCAGCTCGGTGTAGGACAGTTCCAGCCGGTCCCGCACCGGGGATCCATACCGGAACCCGATGATGGCCACGTACACGTCAGCCGCGAGCACAGCGTCCCGGCACACCTGCTCAGGCTTCTGGTCCCGCGCGGTGAAATACGCCATGTCCCCGATGACGTCCCCCGCCCGGGACACCGCACTCTCCGCCGCAGCCACAAACGACCGACGGGCAGGACACAGCCGCAACTCCGAGGTATGACTCAAAAACACCCGCCGTGGCCGTGGTGACACGCCCCTCAGCATCCCACATCGACCCGCAAGCCCGTCCCCGGTTCTGATCCGGCAGCAGCCAACTCAGCAAGTCCCACCTCGGGACACTAGCGGAGACCACAGCTGATGCCGAGTCCGCAGGCCAGCGTCGTCTTCGGGACACCCCCGCTCGCTCGTTGGCGTAGCCGCGCTGCCTGTTCCTCGCTGAGGGATCGTATGCGGCCTTCGGTAGGCGCCGCGCTTTTGGCCAGGGCGATGCCTTCGCGTTGCCGCTCTTTGGTCCAGTGCGCGTTCGAATTCGGCGAACGCGCCCATGACGGAGGGCAGCAGGTTTGCCATCGCGGTGTCCTCACCGGTGAAGGCCGGTCAGCGTTCTGGTCGAGGCTGCTGACTCGGGTGTAGGCGACCCGCTGTCCGGTGATCGTGTCCTCCCCACGTCGAAGTGTCAGGCTGAAACCTAAGATCTCGTGGGCGATGTGTCCATCAATGAGTTTTAGGACTCTAATCTGACACTGCTGGTGGGCGGCGCCTGACGTCATACTGGGGTATACCCCAACCACACACCACCCGCCTGCGCGCCAAACCTCCAGGGGCTCGGGATGGTGACCGCAGGGCTCACGTTGGCGTCTGTTTGACCAGCCGCCGCTCGGCTCGCGGATGTTGGGGGGCGCAGTCGATCTGGGTGCCGGACGCGCGGCACCGCCTCACCGGGACGTCGTCACTGCCGTGTGCGGCGGGCTTTCGGGTCGCTACGATGCATCCATGAACACGGCGTTCGAGGTGTCGCCCGACGACCCTCAGGGGCTCGCTGAGGCCATCCAACGCGCTGCCCAAGGCGCCGTCGTACACCTTGTGCGCGACGGGCAAGCTGTCGCTGACATCGTGCCCGTCACCACCGCGCACACGAGCAAGGTTGATCGCAACGAGCGGGCTCTGGCCATTGAACGGCGTCAAGCTGAGCGTTTCGGCGCACCGACGCTGGCGGACTACCGCAAGGTTTACCAGGCCAGTGGGTGGCCCTGGCCTGGTGATGACGTGATCCGTCGCGACTACCTCCTCGCGGACGCCCGCTGAGCCAGCCCGAACTCTCGGTCGCGGGAAAAGTCCTCGACGCGAGTGCCGTCGCCGCATGGACCAGCGGCAGCATCGCGTTTAGCGCGTGGCTGGGTGCTGCCCGTGTCCATGGCCTGACCTACTTCCTGCCATCTTTGGCCATCGCCGAAGTCCGGGTCTTGCGACCCGATGCCGGTGTGCTCCTTGATGACCTCGCGGGGCATCCGCATGTGATCGTGGGCCGGCTTGGTGACGCGGATGCCGCTGCGGTCGAACGAGCGCTGGAGGTCACCAACACCTTCGACGTCCTCGCTGGCTGGGTCGTCCATGCCTGCCGCCAACGGGGCTGGCCCGCGCTTACCGCGGACCCTGGACGCCTCCAGCGCGTCAACCCCGACGTGGATGTCGACCTGCTCTGATCATCTATGGCCTCAGCGACGCGGCGGGAGACCCTCAACTCAGCGTTGTGCCCGGCCAGCGGCCTATCTCTCCCTCTTTTTGTCCCGCTCGAACCGGACCACGATGGCGGTGGGTGTTCGGCGGCCTCTCCGCGTAGCGACCCATTCTTCAGTGGTTTCCCCCTTCGTGACGTCGAACCAGCGCAACTGGAGGTGAGACCGCCCAGGCTTGTGGGATTCGTCTGAGGTTCGTCACGTCCCCCTCGTTGTTTGCCCCTGTCGTTGGAGGCGCATTTGTCCCCGACCGCCGCCGCCGTCAGGGTCAAGCCGCGCGGTTAGCCGGAAAAGTTTTCTGCGAATTCGCGGGCGAGGTCCCCGCGGATTCGTGCGCTCAGAAAAGTTTTCCGGCCGCGGCTTGACCCTGACGGCGGCGGCGGTCACAGTGCGAAGCGAGAGCGTCACAAAGTGGGGGAGGCAGACCGCTGGTTGGCGCAGCGCTGAGTTGGGAGTCAGCGTCGGCGGGCGAGGCCCAGGTTCGTGGTGAATCGGTCATGCACGGCGTCCTTGGGCCGGTGGG
>JBOHFR010000126.1:0-7673 GCA_050699715.1 Pseudonocardiaceae bacterium | reverse complement strand
ACGGACCCGACCTCAACCCCGCCGACGATGCCCGCCGACGGGCTCATCCCCCTGCCCACGTCTGACCCCGCAGACCACAACAGGACGAGCACGACCGCCCCGGCCGACGGGAACTCCGAATGCTTACCGCCGAGGAAGCCAGGAATACAACATGGTTGGAATACTGGCACTCCACCAGCTGCTCAATATTGATCTTGGCGTGGTGGATGCCCAACGCGCCGTCACTTCATTCAGACTCCGGTCTCGCCTTATGGTCATCCAGCAACTGTCGCGACACCACGCTCAAGCGCTCACGGAAGGAAAAACGAAAGCGTGATACGCTGTGCACTACGGTCGTCTATGTCAAAATCACCGAGCCCCCCTCGCGGCCACTATCTTGCCCCCGCTCACCCAAGCCACTCGGTCAAGATGTCCCGCAGCGCCTTGGCGCTCTGCTCCTCAAGAGTGATCACGCATTCGCCCGTGACATGAGGATCGAGCGCAACTGATCTGCCTTGTAGGCTCACCATGAGGTTGGCGAAACCGATCGGGCCCCGGTGCAGCGCACACGTCGCGGGGAACGCCTTGCGGCGACCAGTACTTGGACGGTTGCCATGATTGTACAATTCCATGATGATTCCTTTCCTTGGTGCGGGAAAAACGCATTTCGGTCTTGATCGCTGGGGTCAAGTGGGCATGGTGGGTGTCACCTCGGGGCGGGCTGATCATCAGTCGACCGCACGGCGGAAGGCATGGGCACACCCCCGGATTTCCGGCCCGGCGGGCAACTGACTGGGGCCGATGAGTCATTCATCCACCCCGGCTATCGTGAGGATGCTCACCTCCACCAGGGGCATGCCAGTCCGTACCGCCACCATCGCGGCCGCATAATCGTTATCCATAACTTCTCCGTGAGGAATGTCCACGATCAATTCTCGGTGCCGATCATGCGGGCGCTTGGTGCTCGTATACGTTATGCGCCTGGCAACCAGTCCCCTACTTTTCTTGCTCTTGCGAGTGGTGTGTTTCACGCGCCATTCTCCCGGGAGTTGTCAACTGGATGCGGTTGGTGAGCGTGTGGTAGGCACGGTGGTGGCTCCCCGGCCGTCGCCAGCGAACTGTTCACGTAGCTCGCTGCGGATCTGGTGCCAATGGACGCGGGGGCGGGGCCGGCGCAGGTCATGGTCGCCACCGGGCCTCGGTCCCGCCACCGTGGCGCCAGTGCAGGATCCGCCACCACCATCCGGGCTGGCGATGACCCGGGCGCCGAATCCGGTCTGTGGTGGGTTGGGGTTGCCGCGCCGCGGCGAGGACCGCGGCGCATTGGGGGCGTGGTTGGCTGGTGAACGTGGCCAGTGCCGGGGGGAAGGTGAAGCGATAGCCGCAGATCGCCCGGTAGCACAGGTGACCGTGGCGCCCGGCGGCGGCCACGTCCCGCTCGATCACCTCATGCGCCACGTTGTGGTCCCAGCACGTGATCGAGACCGTGACCAACCGATCAGCCACGACCACCACCACCCAGCGGCACGCCAGCCTGGCTTCCCGGTGACCCGCCCGGGCGAGACCCGTGGGAGGGGTTGGTTCCGGCCAACGGGGTCCCGGTGACGCGGCCGGGGTGCAGGATCCGCCATAGCCACCCGGGGCGGCGGTGACGCCCGTGCCGGGCCGGGCCCAGGGGGGGTCGCGACGCGACCACCACGGCGGTGCACTCCGCGCAGGGCCGCCCGACCGGCGCGGCCATCGCTGCGGCCACGACGCGATAACCGCAGAGCGCCTGGTAGTGCCCGGTGCGGCGGCCAGCGGCGATGTTCTCATCGGTCACCTCATGGGCCCGGCGATCGAAGTAACAGGTGATCGGGATCGTGAACAGCCGCTCAGCCACCAACACCACCCCCCAGTCGTGGGCCAGCCGCGCTACCCGCTGACCCGACCGCATCAGGACGGCACCCAAGACCGAGGCGCATGGCTCGCTCAGCTCGCCGTCTCTCGGCCTTGGGGCCTACCGCCAAGCCAAGCTGCTGCGTGCGGGCGCACACCAGCTCGCCAATGCCGTACTGCTGTTGTACGGATGCGGTAGCGCCCGGGCTGACCTGCGTTGTCGGTATGCTCAGCCTCCTGCGTGATCACCCCCGTCGGATAGGCTGCACGTTGTGATGCGCCGTAAGCGTGTGCTCTTGGTGCGAGCCAGGAAGGCCGCTGGCTTCACCCAGGAGGAGCTGGCCTACCGGCTTCGTGTCGACCGCTCCACCATCGTTCGGTGGGAGGGTGGCGAGAACGAACCGTTGCCGTGGCTGTGGCCGAAGCTGGCTGACCTGCTGGGTGTCACGCGCACGAGGCTGGGTGAGCTGTTCGCGGTCGAAACGCAGACAGGTCCCGACGCCGCCGAGGTCGGTGAAGGGTTTGACCTTGACGAGCAACGCCATCTCGCCGCTGCGTTGGCGGATGCTCGTCATTACCTGGACCACTCGGTGGTGAGCTACTTCCATCGTCGACTCGACATGTGCGAGAACGATGATGGTGCTTACGGTTCGACCGAGACGCTGCCGGTCGTGCTCGGCCTCCTTGGCGCTATCGATCAATGCGCTCGTGAGGTACCGCTCGACGTCCTGCCGCTACTGCTCTCCGTTGGTGCGCGTGGCGCTGAGTTCGTGGCCTTTCTCTATCGTGACATAGGAAATCCCGAGCACGCGCCATGGTGGTATAACCGAGGCACCGAGTGGGCGCAGGAGGCGGGTGACACCGCCACCCAAGGCTACATCTTGTTGAAGAAGTCACAGGATGCGTATGGGGAACGCGACGCTCGGCGGGTGCTGACACTGGCCCAAGCGGCACAGTATGGCCCGTGGCGATTGCCCCGTCGCCTACGGGCTGTGGTCACGCAGCTGGAGGCGCGTGGACTCGCGATGACTGGTGAGTCCACGAGCATTATTGAGCGGAAGCTTGATGACGCGCGCCTCCTCATGGCTGACACCACGCCTGATGATGAGCCAGACAGTCACCTGGGTATGTACCTCAACGAGGATATGCTGCCGCTGTGGAACGCGACCTGTTACATTGAGGCTGGCAAGCCAGGCCAAGCCGCCACGCTGTATAGGCAAGCGCTGTCCACCGGCCAGCTCTCCCGCCGGGATCGCGGTTTCGTCCTGGCTCGCCTGGTGTTCGCGTTGGCGCTTGCCGGTGAACCCGATGATGCCGCAGCTGCCGGATTGGAAGCTGCGCAGATCGCCACGGCCACCGCGTCAGCGCGCACCAAGCAAGAGCTCATCCGGTCACTCGTAACACTCAAGCCGTGGCACAATCGGCCGGGGCCGCGCGCCCTGCGTGAGGCGGTCGTAGCCCACTGACACCTCACGAATCCGCCGTTACCCACTCCACCACAGCGCGGATCACGAACGCCTGCCATGCCTGACTCTGCGGGTTAGCATACTTGGGGTCATCGTGCACCGCAAAGCCGTGTTGCGCTCCGTCAATCTCGACGAGCTTGTGTTCAGTGGTGAACTGGTGGACAGCCGCCCGTGACGATTCGATGGAAATAAACGTGTCCTGGGTGCCATGCACGATGAGCGTAGGTGCTGCGATCTCGTCGAGCACGAGATGCGGTCTGATCCAGAACACCTCATTCAGAAATGCTCGACCATGCTTGACGGTCGGCGAATGGCTGAGGTAGCCCTGCGCGCGTAGCTTCCACGCAGCCTCGTCGTTCAATCGATCATCGAACCAGTACGGTTTCTGATCGATGTAACGGTTCTTGTAATTGAGCTGCGGGTTGAGCAGCACGAGCCGTGCCAGGTGCTCAGGCCGTTTGGCGGCATAGTAGGCGCAGAGGCCGCCGCCGAAGCTTGCTCCAAGCAAGCTGATTGTCGTCACCTCAGTTGTTTCACGAATGTGATCGATAATCACGCGAATGTCGTTGAGGTGCGCGCAGAGCGTCACCTCTTGCTGTTCGCCCTCACTCGCACCGTGGCCTCGAAGATCACATCGGAGGGACGCCACACCAGCCTCACCAAGCCCGGCTGCCAACCGAGTAAAGAAGCCACCCTCTTCGCGGGTAACCCCGCCTCCGTGGACCAAGACGACAGCCCGCTCGGCGGCACCGCCCGGCGCCACCAGCGTGCCAGCCAAGCGCAAGCCATCGAGAGCACGAACGACGGTGGCGGTGCTCCGCAGCGTCATCTGGGAAGACTCCTGTCCAGACGGTGCCGGCCCAGGGTGGGGCCCAGCGCCGGTGACCTCGTGTAATCAACTGTCGTGTATTCGATGCTGGTTCTGCTGCTTGTATCAGCGGGTGTGGTCCTCGCCGGGCGCGTAGCGGCTCCAGGGGCTGCCGGCCTCGGCGGCGAGCCGGATGGTCTTCTGGCGGCTGTATCCGGGCATTGTGGCGACGACCGGCGCTGGTGCTTGTGTGGGATATCCCGTGGGTTCCTCCTCGTCAGCGTCTCTTGTAGTCACCGCGTTGTCCCTGATCACCGCAACAAAATGGTAGTGGGCCGGTCCAGTGCGGATGACGGAACTTCAGGATTTCCGAGGAATCCTCGTGATTCTGTCGCAGAAGATGGGGCGCCAGGAACCAGAAAGCAACTGGTCAAGGCTGTTCCAGACCGGCTGGAACGCCCGCAGCAGCCCACAGGATATCCCACACTTCGGCCGGTAGCTCCGCCAAATCTTCGATCTTGTCGGTCTGGTCGAGCAGCTCCTCGATCTCATGTCCCATGCACACGGAGTTCGAGACGTCCGTTGACATACCCGACGAACAGCAGCCACCGCAGATCGGTGACCGGTCACCGCGAACGCTGAACCGCTCACCGAGCGCAACGAGCACTCAGCTAGGCGATGCTACCCCACACCGTTCAACGCCAGCGTCCCACCGGCCCACGACCGGCTGGCACGACCCGACCAGCTACCCTCGCACAGCTCAATGTAACGGACAGGATGAACCCGTAAAGTAAGCGGAGTATCACGTTGCGTGGCGGTGCTGGAGGTAGCGTGGATCCGGAACTGACAACCTTGACGTCAACAGTGGCGACCACGGTGGTGAAGCTGCTGACGACGTCGGCGTGGGAACAGGCCAAGACGGCAGTCGGTGGGTTGTGGCGGCGAGTGCATCCGGAGCGGGCCGAGACTGTGGAAGCTGAGCTGGCGGTAAGTCGTACCGAGGTGCTTGCCGCTCAGCAGGCCGGAAACACACAGGTCGAGCAGGCTCTGGTTGACGAGTGGCGCGGTCGGCTGCGGCGCCTGGTGGCTGTTGACCCGCTGCTGGCGGATGACCTGCGGCGCGTACTGGCGGAGTTGCGTCTCTTAGTGGCTGATGCCGCGCCCCAGTACACAACGATCACCATGCAGGCCACAGCGTTCGGTGACAGCCGAGTGAACCAGGCAGGTCATGACTTGCACGTCACCGAGAAGTGATTGATGAACGACTCCGAGGGGCAACCCCCTGGAATGCCGGCGTCGCGGCTTGCGGGGGAATCGGTTCGCCTTGAAGCACGCGCTTCTGGCGAGGCCCGCATTAACCAAGCCGGCCGGGATCAGCACTTTTACTACGGGGACGGTGTTCGTGGTGCGCGGCGTGCTGAGCCGGGCACGCATGTGCAAGAGTGTCCGTATCCGGGGTTGGCGGCGTTCGGGCGCGAACAGGCTCGGTGGTTTTTCGGTCGGGATCAGCTGACTGCGGGGTTGATCGCGCGCCTTGATGAGCGGCTGCGTGCTGGTGGTGTGCAGGTGGTGGTGGCCCCGTCAGGGGCCGGGAAATCCTCGCTGCTGCACGCAGGCCTGCTACCCAAGCTGGGCGATGGCGCCCTGCCCGGGTCAAGCCGATGGCCGACGCTCATGTTCACCCCCACCGCCCACCCGCTGGCCGCCCTTGCCACCCAAATCGCCACACTCACCAACACTGCTGACCCGGCAAGCCTGGCCGAGGAGCTAGCGACCGACTCGCAACGGTGTGTGGAGGTGCTACGCGGTCACCTCAGTAACGAGGACTCGGAAGCACGGATCGTGCTGGTCGTGGATCAGTTCGAAGAACTGTTTACCCTGTGCACCGACGACCAACAGCGGCGCGCGTGCATCGGAGTGTTGTCACAGCTAGCCAGTCCACGATCGGACAGTGCATCTGATGCGCATCCCCTCGGGTTGGTCGTGGTCGGTGTCCGAGCGGACTTCTACGCCGCCTGCGCCAATGACGCCCGCCTACGCACTGCGTTAGAGGACAACCCACTCGTAATCGGGCCGATGTCGGACACCGAGTTACGGGAGGCAATCCTGTACCCAGCGCAGGACGTGGGGCTCGACGTCGAACCGGGCCTGGTCGAACTGCTGCTGCGGGACCTAGGAGACACCGGATCTGCCACAGGCGAGGACGGGGTGACCAGCTACCAGGCCGGGCGGCTTCCCCGGATCTGCCACAGGCGAGGACGGGGTGACCAGCTACCAGGCCGGGCGGCTTCCGTTGCTGGCGCACGCATTGCGGGCCACCTGGCAGCAGCGCCATGGTCACACCCTGACCGTGGAGGGTTATCGGGCCACCGGGGGAATCCACCATGCCGTGGCAACCACAGCCGAGAGTGTCTTCACCAGTTTGGATCCAGCCAGTCAGCACGCCGCCCGGACCCTGTTCCTGCGGCTGGTCAAATCGGCGACGGTACCGAGGACACCCGGCGCCGGATGGCCCGCACCGACCTGCTCCAGGGTCTGGATCCCAGCAGTGCGTTGCCGGTCCTGGACACGTTCACTCAAGGTCGGCTGCTCACCCAGGACCAAGGCACTATCGAGATCACCCACGAAGCGCTGGTGCGGGCTTGGCCCCGCCTGCGGACCTGGATCGACACCGACCGGGCCGGGCTGTTGATCGGTCAGCGGCTCGCCGACGACGCCCGCGCGTGGAAGAAGGACCAGCGTGACCCGGCCTCCTTATATCGGGGCGGGCGCCTGGCTGCCGTCCGGGTTTGGGCCGATGACCATCACGGCTATCTCGCCCCCCTCGAGCGGGAATTCCTCGACGCCAGCGTCGTGGCCCAAGAAAGCAGTGTCCTCGCTCAACAGCGCAATACCCGCCGCCTGCGCCGACTCGTGGGTGGCCTCGCCATTACCCTGGTCCTGGTCCTGCTCGCCGGTGGTGCCACAGTCTTCGAAGCTCATACCGTGTCTGACCAGCGCCGGCTGGCGGTCGCCCGTGAACTCGCGGCCAACTCCAGCGCCTTGGCCACCAAAGACCCGAGCGCCTCGATGCTGCTCGCGGTGGAAGCGCTCCATCATGAGTCAACGCCAGAGACGCGCAGCGCACTGCTCAGCGCGCAAGACCAGTACTTCGCCGGCCACCTCACCGGCCACACCGGTCCCGTCGCGGAGGTGACGTTTAGCCCTAATGGGCACATCCTGGCCACCGCCAGCGGCGATGGCACCGCCAAGCTATGGGATGCGGCCACCCATCAGCTGATCGCTACCCTGACCGGACACACCAACATCGTCCGCTCGGTAGCCTTCAGCCCCGATGGGCACATCCTGGCCACCGCGAGCGACGATGGCACCGCCAAGCTGTGGGACGTGGCCACCCATCAGCTGGTCACTACCTTGACCGGCCACACCGACGTTGTTGAGGCAGTGGCATTTAGCCCCGATGGGCACATCCTGGCCACCGCGAGCGGCGATAAGACCGCCAAGCTGTGGGACGTGGCCACCCATCAGCTGGTCACTACCCT
>JBOHFR010000125.1:0-7928 GCA_050699715.1 Pseudonocardiaceae bacterium | reverse complement strand
GAGCTCGATTACGCAGCAGCAGGCGACGTGCGGGCCGAGCACAATCTTGCCGCCGATCTTCATCAGGCGCAGCTTGCCGAACCCCTCGCAGTCGCCATAGGTCCGGCACGTGAAGAGAATCGTCCGGCGTTTACTGCGAGCGCTCGTCATGGGAGTCATGCAGCTCACTCTGGGGTGCGAGCATGTGCTCGCGGTAGTGGCCAACTTGGTGGCCACACCAGTCAGGAGCGTTCGATCTCCGCCATCAACATCCGAAGCGTGAGAGAGTGCTTGTCTGCCGGGAGCGCGGCGAGTGCTGTTCGCGCATGGGCGGTTCCGCCATCGCGATCTCCGGCGCGGACGAGCATCAGGCCTCGGTGCATCTCCAGATGGGTACGGAACCGGGGCAGCGACTCTGGCAGGGTTCGCGCCACCTCGTCCTGGGCCTGGAGGGCCAGGCGCTCCGAACCCAACCGCGCGGCCATCAAGGAGATGAACACATTGAACCGCCACCACGGCACCGCGTAATCGGATTCGGCATCATCAGAGCCGGCGGTGTCGAACACCGTGCGTCCTTTGCCCAGTAGCACCATTGCGGAGCGGGAGTCACCACGGATGGCAGCCACGTGCGCCTTGCCCATAATGGCGTTGAGTCGACCGATTGACGGCCGCTTACCTAGGGCAATGGCCTGATCGGCCAGCGAGTCGGCGGCGTCGAGACACGCGCCCTCATAGCCCAGCGCGATTGCCGCCCTTCCCCGCACCCAGACCCGGGTGTCCTGGTCTCTGGATCGGTCGGCGAACATGGCTGCGTCTCGATACCACGTCAGCGCATTGGTGCCGTCGCTACCGGGAATCGTCTTCCCATACAGAGTCGTCAGCTTGGCACTGACAGCCCAGAGGCAGGGGGTGTCAAGTTGCTGCTGAAGAACGACAAGGTCGGCGGCGAGACGTTTCTGGATTTCACCGGCGCCTGAGGTCAGGTAATCGCGGCCGTAGGTGACGACTGTTTGGCCCCAGTCATCCACGCTGGGATAACCACCGTGGAGTGCGGCCGCGAAACCGTGCTTGATGAGATCGGATGCGGTCAGGGGCGCGATGCTCACACCGGCGACATCGGTGAGAAAATGACGACGATCCACGCTGGCCTGCTCCAGGGTCTCGATGGGGACTTGCAGCACCGTGGCGAGGTGGCGCAGCCACCACGCGCCGGGGACGCGCTTGCCGGTCTCCCAGCGGGAAACGTTCTCACGAGTCACGGTCGCGTGCTGGGAGACCTTGCACAACGCTGTCGCGAGCCGCGACTGTGACCAGCCCAGTGCTTCCCGCAGCTCCCGGATGACAGCACCGAGCATGATTGCCCGAGCGCGTGAGGCGTTCCTGTCGCCGACAGGCATGGGGCGCCTACCTCCCTGACGTGCTGGTAAGCCACATCATGGCAGCGTCGTCGAGTCGTTCGTCGTTCAGCGGCCTCCACGAGGTCCTGACCGACCACACTCGATCAGCGCCGGGTGAGGATCCGCCTTACCCCCACCGCTGCGGTGGACAGCAGCGGCCAGCCCACCACGGTCAGCCCGCAGTCAGCGCAGCCGGGTGACCACGCCGACCTCGGGCGAAGCGGTCAGCGATGGGATCCGGTCCCGGGCTGGTCCGGGCGGGGGCCAACGCGCGGGGCATGCAGGGCTACGCGGTGGGCCGCTGACCCCGTCGCAGCCACTACCGCGTACCGCTGAACAGGTGCAGCCACAGCCGTGTCAGGACGTTGACACCACGCGTTGTCACGTCCTCAGCGGCGTGGAGATGGGTCGGCGGCCTCGGTCGTCATCGACTCGGCCGGCGGCGCGAGGTGGTCCTGCAGGGCGGCGTGGCGGAACTGATACACCGGGCCCACGACCCGCAGCAACCCCAACCGGTACGCATCATCCAAAAACCCCATCAGGCGCCACGGCAACCGGCGCCGCGTTCCCAACCACAGCGACGCCACGATGAACCCCGGCCAGCAGGTTTTGGTCATCACCAGCGCGCCTACCAGCACGCAGGCCAGACCGAACGCCAGCACGATCTGGCGAATGGTGCGGGTGTGGCGGGCAAGCTGCCACCATCGCCAGTCGCGGGTCTTGGCGTCGCGGAGCTCGATGGCCAGGGCGGCCAACCACCGCCGGACCCGATCAGGATCGTGGTGGCGTTGGGGTCGCAGCGGGGCCTGGCCGCTGGGCAGCGGCGGACGGCGGCGGATCGCGGCCGGGATCAGCTCCTCCAGGAGATGGTTCTGGATCGCGGCCATGTCGGGGTATCGATCGGGGTTGATCAGGGGCTGGGGGTCGCGGCGGCCCTCGATGTGCACGGTGCGCAGCAGCCACAGCCCCAGTGGGCTGGCCACGACCTCGGCGAGCGCTCCTGCGGTGCCATCTCGCAGAGCCGTCAGGACCGCCTGCCACGAATCGCCTGGCTGTCGGGGCAGCAGCTCTTTCAGGTATGTGGCGGCCTCGCTGGCGGTTAGTGGTTCCGGCTCGATGACCGCGGCTGCGGTGAGCACGTCGCGGGTGTGCACGGTCTCGGTGTATTCGGTGGTGCGGCTGGTCATGATCAGCCCGGTGTCCGGGTGCAGGGATGCGTTGAGTCTGTCGATGACCTCACCTCGGCGTTCCGCCGCGATCTCGTCCAGACCGTCCAGGACCGGCAACAGCTGCCCCTGATCGGCCAGTTTCTGTGCCGCGTTGGCCCCGAACGCGCGGAGGTCTGGGTAAGCCTGAGCAAGTTGACCGGCGAGCCAGTCCTGCACTCGCGGCTGAGTCTGCGGGTCCCAGCTCGCCAGGGAGAACAGCACCGGCACCGGCTCCCCCAGCTGCCAGTCCTCCAGCCGCTGGAGCAGCAGCTGCACCGCCAGGGTGGTCTTCTCAAAGACGGTGCCGTCATTGCCTACCGGCACCAGATCTTCCAGTGGAGTTCCGCTGACAGCCGCTCGACACGGCTTGCGCTGGCACCACGCGCTGTCCACGGCAATAGCGGACGTGACGTGCGCGGTGTGCGTCTGGCAGGACGTGGCTGGCTTCTGGAACCCGGCAGGGTGTGGTGGCTGTCCTGTGGGTGAAGCTGTCAAGACGGCGAACCGGCGAAGTAGGCCACTACGACGCCCAATTTTCTCGGCGGTGGTGATGCAGTGCTGTAATCCAGTGGGCCGACCTGGACTGTCCAGATCGGCAGAGACTTGTCGATGACTTGCGCAGCCGCGGCCACCGGTGGCGCAAAAAAGGCCGGGGGTACGAGAACCGGGTCGTGGTGGTTGTCACAGTCATAGAAGCCTATGAGCTTATCCGATCGACCTTGGTCACCTTGCGGCGCTTTACTACCGGGAGGGAGTAGACATTTGGCACCGTCGTCAAGTTCGAGGCCCCAGGGCAGCGGATCCTTGGCCGCTGAGACTGACGAGATTGGATCCCGATCGGTGTACTGATAGAGCACTTTACTCCAAGGATCTCGGCCGCACAACACGGTCATCCGGTCCGGTCTCGTCCAGCATACATTCCCGAAAACCGCAGTCGGGCTACAGAACACAATATTGGCGCCCACCGACGCCAGTGACGGATAGCTCTGCGAAGAACCACATTCGACGTAGTTTGTGTACACGTCTGACGTCACCCTGTACCCAGGCAGGGGATTCACGGACTTGTCGACGGGTACGACGATACTCCACCTGGTGCGGGTGGGAATTCTTACCGGTGCAGCGTTGGGAGATTCTGGGATGATGAATTTTTGAGGATCGCCGCGAGGCCGGCTGCGGTTTGTGCGAATACAGTGATCACCCTGGTGAAGGTGGGAATTCTTACCGGTGCGGCATCGGGGGATTCTGGGATGGTGATTTTTTTGAGGATTTCTGTGAGGTCGGCTGCGGTTTGTGCGAATTCCGGTTTGGGCGCTCCGATGGCTGCCGCGACCTGGGTCAGGGTGTGTTGCTGCTCGGAGGGTATTCTGTATCCGACCAATCTGAAGTCGAGTTTCAGCCCGGCGGCGTCGACCCGGTCGCGGATTGTCTTCATGAGGGTGGCTTGGTCGGCGGTGCAGGCGTCTATGCCGTGGCTGGTGACGGCAATGATGCGGTTGCTCTTCCTGCCTCGGAAGGGGTAAAAGCCGGAGAAGTCGTCGATCGCGGCGAGGATGCCGCTTTGCAGGGTGGCGGCGCCGCTGGGAGTGAGGGTGTGGACGGCGTCGCTGATCTGTTGGCCGTGGTGGGTGCCGCTGCCGACGATTTGATCTGTATTGTGGGAGTCGCCGCAGGCGCCGCCGAATCGACGCAGGGAAAGCGCATCGCGGTCACCCGCGTTCTGGGCCGCCGAGCTGACCGCGTCAGCGACAGCGTAGAAATCGGCCCCTGCGCCTGAGGGGGCGCTAGCTGCGGTGTCGAGAAGAAACGCGGTGCGGTAGCTCGGGATGTGCATCACGCCGTAGACGATCGCCGCAGCGATCACCGCGACCGAGGTGATCAGCACCGCAACCAGGCGTAGCCGGTGTTGGGAGGACTGGTTCGTGGTGGTCATCGGGGAGCCCTCGGGGCCTTGTCGCGAAGCGCAGCCAGTGTCTCGTTCATCGTTGTGGCCTCGGCGTTATAGACATTGGCGACCTGATCGAAGGCAGTGAGTTCCGGGCCCAGCGGTGCTGGGGCTCGGGCTGTGGTGAGCAGGTCAGCGGCGGCGGCGGCGACGCGCGCCTGTTGCGTGCGCAGGTGGGACGCTTTGCTATGGATGTCCTGCGCCGTCGGGGTCTTGATCCGCCCCTGGAGATCTTCGAACTGGGTGTCAGTGGCCACTTTGGCCTGGTTGAGGGTGCGCTCGGCCACGTCGAGGCGACCGTCGGTGATTGCGTTCACCGCGCTGGTGAGCTGGTCCACGGTAGGGTTGAGGAGGTCGATAATCTCCTTGGCGTTCACCAGGATCGGCTCGATGTTGGTGAACCAGTCCAAGGCGGCGTTCAGGTCCGCGGGGGTGTTGACGAACATGGGCTCAGGTGCCCCAGCCCCGGTGGCGATCTGGGTCAGGTGGTCACGTTGGTTGCCGGGGACCTGGTAGCCGATCAGCCGGAACTCTATCGTCACACCTGCTGCCGTGATCCGATCCCGGATCTCCCTCTCGACGAAGGCGGTGTCCTTATCGCAGGCATCGGTCCCGTGCCGGGTGACCACGATGATGCGGTTGACCTGCTTGGCCCGCTGCGCGAACGGCTGGGAGAAGTCCTCCACGGCCTCGGTGATGCCCCGCAGCAGGGTAGCTTTGCCACCGGCCCGGACTTCGCCGGCGGCCTGGGGGATCTTCTGGCGGTTGCCGGTGCTAAAGTCCACGAGTTTGGTGGTGTTGTTCTTCTCTGCGCCGCACTCACCGCCGAAGCTGCGCAACGCCAGGGCGTCATGGTCTCCGGAATTTTCCACGACAGTTTTGAGGGACTTCGCGATGGTTTCCGGACCGTCGGAGAGACTGCCCGCGGTGGTGTCGATGAGGAACTGGGTCTTGTAGGTCGGCGCGAACTGCGGTAGCACCCAGGTGACGGCGATCCAGCCACCCCCAGCCAGCAGTATGGCGATAATAAGGATGAGTACCGCGTTGCGGATACCGCGGGGAATAGTGAGGTGGAAGACGTTGTGCTGGCGTCCACGGTCGCCAACCAGCACTCCCTGAGCACCCCGCAGATCAACCGAAAAATCGTCGACCGGCTGGGTGCCCCTAGCCGACCTGAAGGAACGCTCGTCGTCCATCGCCCGCCGATCTGTTGCCGTGATCGAAGTCGTTTGCGTAAGCTGCCCGGTCCTCGCCACGCCACAGCATCAAGAGAACATGTTGGTTTGGGTGGCCTCATCGCCCACGATGACACCCCTAGCCTCACGCAAATCGACCGTATACCTGCTGATCAGGTGCTTGTTGTCCAGGCGGGTCAGGGCAACAACCCGTTCTGCCGCCTCGAGCAGATCCCCGTCCTGTCCCGCACCCGCCGCAGTAAGTGCGTCAACCAGACGACTCTGCTGGCCAACCGGGTCCTGAAGGTAGACATCCAAGACCTCCGTGTCGGCTCCCCGCCCGCCTCGGCCAGCAGCCAGCCTGCTTCGCACCACACCACAAAGCGCCTTATAGGCATCCTGGACCGCCGTCGACGCCGTCGTTGAAACCCCCGCCGTCGCACCCGCCACCAACGCGGTCACGACAATGGTTACAGGCTCCACCAGCCCACCCCCACCAGCAACACAGCCACAGCACTTCTCCTTAACCTATCGAACTCCGACAGACTGGCTCACCCGCATCCCCTTGCCGAGCAGTGCTTGAAACCTGTGGATGAGCAAGATCTAGAAGGGTCATACCCGCCCGATCATCCTGGACAGGTCCTTGAAGCAAAGGCCGGCGCGGCAACGCCGGTCGGGAAGGCACGACCGTGCTCACCGTAGTCCCTGACGAGTTCGAGGGTTCTGACGAGTCGCCTGCGGCCTCGATCACCGGTCCATCGCCGGGTCGGTGTCGCTGATCGATGAGATCGTGCGCGAGGGCGCTCGGTGGATGCTGGCCGAGGCGTCGCGGCCCGGGGTCGCCGCCTACATCGCTCAGTTCGTCGTCGAGCTCGACGAGAGCGGGCGGCGGTGGTCGTGCGCAACGGCTCACATCAGCCACGCGAGGTGCCCACCAGCGCGGGGACGGTCGAGGTCGTCGCCCGGGGAAGTCCCTCGACCCTCGTGCCTGCGTTTCCTGTCCACGTCCGGCCGTGAGGCCGGGGGTCCGCGAAGGTGTGCCTTGCTCGCCACCCTCGAACCAAGCCGGCCAACGACCTCGCCGCAGGCTCAGCCTGCGTGGACATGGACCACCCGATAGGTGTGTCTTAGGCGAAGGGTCGTGTTGCCCGACCCGGGACCACCCACGATGACCAGCCGACGCCGATGCAACATGCGGAACTGATCGGTCAACGCCGGTATCCGGTCACTGCGCCCGGCAAACCGCAGCCGGGCCGGCGCGATGTGGCCGGCGTGGTCCATCACCGCTTTACCCGACAACCGCAGCGCACCGGCATCGGATCCGGATCCCCCAGCGACCGGGCCTCAGCCTCTTGACGCCCCTGCTCCCACACCGCCCCCTGAAGCTCCTGCGCGGCGCGCGTCACCTGGTCCGAGCGCGCCGGCTCCCTAGCTGCGGCGCGTTGGCGCAGCCGCTACATCACCAGCGCGACCAGCGTAGTTGCGAAGATCAGACTCGTGCTGAGCACCGACGTCACGCCGCTGGCTCGGTACACGCCGTCTTTGCCCACCACAACGACCAGCAGCACGGGCCCGCCCAGCAACGCCAGCAGTCCAGCCCAGAACGTGAGGCTCTGCACACGGTTTCCCCGGCGGCGGGTGTGCACGCAACCTATTTTGCCTTTTGCCCGGCACCGGCCACGTACTGGATTAAGGAACGCTTCGACCGACGCGTGCACATCGGCTCGCCACGATCCAGACGACAACAGCCAAGGCTGTGAGGTGCGCGGTGTCCTGTCCACGATGAACTGATCGGCTAGCTCGCTCAACCGCAACCGTATGGTCTGCTGCTCCTGGGGGTTCAGTTCGGTGACATCGATCAGCACAGTCAATCTTCATTGGTGAGCAGGTGAGGGGGACCGGCCGGCCGTCGGGAACTCGAGGCACGGGGAGCAAGGCTCAACCGACGGCCGGCCGGGGATTTACTCGTCTTGCGAACGGGAGCTGCCCCGGGTATTGGAGTCGGCAAGGAAGTTGAGGTGGTGGCCCTCGGGCAGCAGCAGGTGCGTGTGGTAGTCCAGCGGGGGCTGCGCCCAGAGCGCCGGGCTGCTCACTGGGCGCGCCTGGCGCACGCGGGGCATACCTGCTCGGGGTCGGGCGGGTTGCCGGAAAATCCCAGGCCACGGCCGAGCGGGAGCGCTCTGGGGACGAACGTCACTCCGCACAAGGCGGTCACGGTGCCCTCAGT
>JBOHFR010000124.1:0-8339 GCA_050699715.1 Pseudonocardiaceae bacterium | reverse complement strand
CACTCACCGTGGCAGCGCGGCACCAACGAGAACACCAACGGACTCCTCCGACAGTACTTCCCGAAAGGCACCGACCTGTCCTTGCACACCCAAGAAGAACTTGATAGAGTAGCGGCAGAACTGAATGAGAGGCCACGCAAGACGCTAAACTGGAAGAAGCCGATCGAGGTCTTCAATGAATTGATCGCGGAGCACTGTGTCGCCATAACCGATTGAAACCGCCGAGGCATTATCCGGGGCCGAAGGCCGAACCAATCTTCGATTGGCCGGATAATGCTACGACAATTCCATGATGGGATCCTTCTGGAGCACCACGCAACTCGAACTGCTCGACACGAAAGAATGGCAAACACGCGACGAACTTGCCAACGCCATCTTCGAATGGAGGAGTGTTGGTACAACCCCAAACGACGCCATTCCAGCAACTGACCCCACACGCGAGGTGTCCGTGCTACGGGGGGAACCTCACCGCCGTGTTTGCGCAGGTAGCGGGCGTGAGTGCGTTGGGTGTGGAGTGCGTCGGCGGTGACGATGACTCCGTGGAGTTTCCCGGGCCCGCCGCTCGGACCGTCTACCTCGCTGTCGCTGTCGTTGGGGTCGGGTTCGGTGTGGTGGTGTTCGGCGATCTGGTCGAGCAGCGGGATGAACCCGCTGAGTTCGTTGGCCTTGGAGTCGACGGGGTGCTGGGCGATGACGGTGGCCTCGCCGTGGACCAGCGCGGCGAACAGGTGCAACTGGTTGCCGGCGGCGTCTTTGGCGCCGCAGACCGTCTTGCCGTCTAGGGCGATGATCAGCCGGGTGAGCTGCCCGCTGGACAGGCGCCCGGCGCTGAGCTGGGCGTGGAGCCAGCCGGTGACGGCGGTGTCGAGGGCGTGGGCGTCGACCGAGCGGATCGCGCGGCGCAGGGTTTGGTAGGCCGGGGCCACGTAGGTGCGGGTGCGTTTGTTGCGGCGGATGCCTAGGGTCGCCAGGGCGGGCTGGGTCAGGGTGCGGGCGTACTGGGCGATCGCGGCGGTGGAGTCCGCCCCGGACAGCACGGCCGCAGTCGCGACCGCGAGCAACGCGGCGAGTTCGTGGCGGATCCCGCGGGCCTTGCGGTGCTCAGGTACCTGACCCAGCACGGTCAGCAGCCCGGCCGGGCCGTTGATGTCCAGGGTGTTCATGTCCACGGGCGGCCTGCCTCGGCGGGGATGGGTCAGAGGGGAGTCGAACGCGGCGCTCAACGCGCCCAGGCCGTGGCGGTGCAACGGGTGCAGCCAGTACACCTTCGGCTGCCCGTGGCGGATCTTGGCGCCGCGGTTGCGGGCGTACCCGGCGCTCGGCCCGATCGGGGTGAACCCGGCCGCGGCGTAGCAGGACCCGGTGTGCCGGGACGGGTCGGTGAAGGTCTCCACGGCCAGTACCGGCTGCCCCCACACCTCCAGATAATCAGCGGGCAGGCGGCGCAGACACCCGCCGAGCACCGCCGAGGCCAGGTGCGGGCGCCGCCCAGCGGGAAGCACGCAGAACCGCTGGTTGGAGACGATCAACCCGAGCCGGCGCAGTCGTAGCTCAGGGTCCCAGCCCAGGAACTCCTCCCGCGCCGTGCACGACAGTGCCGCCGACCCGAAACCGGCCAACGCCACCCACACGCCCTCGACCGTCGCGACGTAGCGCAGCACCCGGCCCGAGAGCCGGTGACCCAACCAGTGATGGGCGCTCAACTCCGCGTTGAACCGCTCCACCTCACCAGCCATGATCGGCCGGACCACCAGCGAAGCCCGCCACGACAACACCATGAGTGTCTATGTAGCACTCACAGCTCCGTTTGTTCAGTCGGGCATATCAGCCCAGCTCACCGACCAAATTCAGCGACTTTGGTCAGGTCCCTGGGCGCGCCGGTGAGAAGGGATATCTCGGGCCGGGCACCCCTGCTGGTTCTCAAATCGAATCACAATTGACTCTTTCCAACTGTCGTGTAAAGTGCAGCGGCGCCGTGGTTATGGCCCGCTGGTACTTTCCACAGTAATACCCCGAGCTACGTGGCCGTCTGCCGCCGGGGCTGAGGCCTGCCGACCCGAAATGTTGGTTTAATATTGGTTTTTTTAGGGCTCTATTGTCATGGATGTGGATGGGTGGCGTGTGGTATGGCGGGCGGCCTGCGCGTCGACCCGGCACTGATCGTTCGTTAAGTTGACGGTGGGGCTGAGCTGTGCTGACGAGGGGCGTGCCAAGGCGGTGGGTCCAGCGTTCGGTCGGACCTGAGAGCCCGTCCTAGTGAGCCGCAGGGCGCGGAAAGCGGACGGGCCTGCCATGATGGTCTTATGGTGAGTCCGGCGGTAGGCCTGGCTCGGCTCCGGTCAGCCGCCGAGTCGGGCGAGCTCGACGCATTCTGCGTACGGCATCGCGTGCGGGTGCTCACCGTCTTCGGGAGCGCCGCTTGGGGAGAATCCCAGGCTCGGGACCTGGACGTCGGTGTCCTGACTGAGCACAGCCACCGGCTGGACACTGCGGCGGCGACATTCGAGCTGATCGAGCTCACCGGGACGCAGCACGTCGACCTCGTCCATCTCAATCGCGGTGGGCCGCTCATCAGGGAGCGCGCGCTCGTGGGTTCGATACCCCTGTACGAGAGCGAGCCGGCTGCGCTGGCCAACGCCCAGATAGCGGCGATTGGCGAGCGAGTCGAGACCGACCCGATGCGCAGACTCAACCTGGAACTGCTGGCCGGATGACTCCCCGGCGGCTTGACTGGCGCGCGGTGCAGCCGAAGCTCCGGAAGATCGACGAGTTGCTCGGCCGACTGCGGCAGTTGGGCGAGTTCGACGAGAAGCGCCTCCAGACTGACCATGTCGATGCGCTTGCCGTCGAGCGGATCCTCACGCTGGTCGTGGATCTGGCATTCGCGGTCAACAGCCACGCGGCGGCGGCACGGCTCGGTCGCGCTCCGGACACCTACGCAGAGTCGTTCAAGCTGGCCGCCGAGATCGGACTTATCACCAGGGAGCTCGGCGCGGCGCTTGCTCCCTCGGCGGGTACCCGCAACGTGCTCGTGCATGGGTACCTGGAGATTGACTATGCGCAGGTCGCCGCCGCGATTCCGCTCGCGCTGCGGGACTACAGCGAGTATGTTCGGCAGACGGCTCAGTGGATGCGCGAGCACGCCGAGCATGACGAGTAGCGGACGTCTCGGGTATGCGATGAGCAGCCGGCACATGCTGAGCAGCATGCACATACGGCCGAGTCGAGGTGCCTCGGATCAGTCGGCGTGGACGGTCGTGCATCGCCGGTACCGGTCCGACACGGATCAGCGCAGTGGGCTGGACATCACGGTCAGCCGCCACCTGCGCAGCTTCTCCATCCGATCTACCGGCATGCGAAGACCGTCGGGACGAGCTTGGCCAGGTCCGTGGAGTATCACTTTGCCGGGAGTGGGATATCATCGCGGGTCTGGCGGTCAGCAGCCTGAGCGCTCTGTACGGCATCGAAACCAATGTGGATCCTGTCCATTGGCCTGTCCATCAACTCCAGCCCATGGCTGCCGCTGGTGTACTCAGAGAGGTAACCAGAGAAGACAAAATCCCAGGTAGTGCTCTCCTGAATGGGTGAACTTCGCACTAGGGATCTGATGACAGGACGCGTCATCACCCCGATGACCGCACTCCCGACGGCAACGAGCAGCACCGGCCACTCTCGGAACCCTCCCAGCGCACCTCGCATGCCCGCGCCACACCCTCCAACGAGGAGACCGCCCACGCCACCTCCAAGGCCGGTCTCCCCTTTCGCAGTGGTTTCGCGAACGGTGGCAGACGGGGCCTGATGGCAGCAGACGGTGGAAGAATACAAGATCGACGTGGTTCGGAATTTGCGCTGGTCAAGGCTGGTTTTGTCTGGTGAGTGGTGGTGCCCCCGGCAGGATTCGAACCTGCGACACACGGTTGAGGAAGAGCTGTTACCCTGGCCCATGGGTCTGCTACCAGCAACTATAGTTCGCCATGCGTCGCACCACGGTCCTCCTGAGGCAGGGTTCTCGTCCAGTTCGCACCACGATCCGCACCACGCGGCAACCGTTGACCGCGTCGTCGCTGCGGCGGCGGTGACCAGGGCTGGGTCGAACCGTTGACCTTCCGAGTTTTCAGGAGCCCGGTCTTGCATACGTGTTCATCGGCATCGTCCTTGACCTGCGTTGGAACAGCCACGCAATAGCGGACAGATGCTCGCGAACGGATGAGAATGAGACGGGAATAGAGATGATTCGGACGTTGGAAATGGCCAGCGGCTGGGAGCCCGACTCGGGCCGCTTGCTCAACCAACATCATTCTCAAGGTAACGCGAAGAGGTGTGTTGTCTAAATTTCCGAACCTCACGATAACTCTGCGAAGAATCAAGGGTGAGGGCCGATGTCGAGCACGGTGATCACCACGACGGTTTGATTGTCGCGGATCTCATCCGGCCCGTACATCCACCAGATCCGCCATGCCCCGGGAGTGCGATTTTCCACATAGGAGTCCCACACCTTCGCCTTCGGGGCGCCGGGGAAATTCTCGTACTGGTGGGAGTGTAACCCCGGGTAACGGGGGTTGATCTGTAACAATCCCAGGGCTCGGCGCACTTTACGCAGTTTGGCTGCGCACTGGGGACTGCTGTCTAGTAAGTCCAGGGTTTCTCGGGCCGGAGTGGCAAAACGTAGCTGATAGGAGCCCACCCGGCTACCCCTCGTCGGTGTCGGTGGCGTGGCCGGTGAAGTCGCCCAGATCGACGGTGCACCCGGTCTGGGCCTCGGTAATCCCGGTGCGGATGCGTTCGGCCAGGGCAGGGTCTTCCCAGACGATCAGCTCGCGCTCGGGGATGGAGACCACAGGAGTGAGCAGCAGCACGCCGTCGATGTTGCGGGCCACCCGGTAGCGCCCTCCTGGCTCGGCGCCGGCGCGGCCCAGGCTGACCCGACCGCGGCTGTCTACCTCGGTTTCGGTGACGACCTCGAAGGGGACGGGCAGTTCGTCTGGCAGGGCGGACATGGCAACCTCCTGTCTCTGCCGAGCAGTCTGCACCCTTGTAGGAAAGTAGGCAAGTGGGTAATGCCCACTTTGCATCATCGGGTGCAGCGCGAAATTCCCGCCCCTTCGCCATGACGCGATCTTGCTTGGCGCCACAAAATCCGTGCGTCGGATTTGACTCTGGTGACCCACAGTTCGAGTATCACACCACGCTCTGCACCATAATTCGGCAGCTCAGGGCGCTTTGTGGTTCTGGCTTGGTGCCCCCGGCAGGATTCGAACCTGCGACACACGGTTGAGGAAGGCGCTCGACGGCGCGCATTAAGCGCTCTACCTGCGCCTTTCGTGTGCCAGAGGTTCGCAGTGGTCGCGTCACGCGACCCCGGGCGACCCTGGTTCGCGTCACAAACCGTGTCACGGGCCGCGCCTCGCACACGCGGCCCCCGGCGCGCCAGGGGGAGGCGGCCCCGGTCCGGCGCATGATCTCGTACATTTCGCGCCACGTCGCTGATCTTGACAGGTAACCAGTAGTCGCGCTTGAGCGATGGTGTCTGTGATTGACTCGCGACAACCATCTCTGCGTATCCGGAGGTTGGCGCGTTCTCGGAGAGGAGGGGCGACGTGGCCGAGCGGCGGCTGGTGCGGGCCGGGGGTGCGGAGTTCTACGTCGAGCTCAGCGACCCCGGCGGGCCGACGACGATCCGCGACGACCGCCCGCTGTCCTTCGAGGGGGTGCGGGAGACCGTGGAGGGCATCGCCACTGAACTGACGCAGGCGTGGGAGCAGGTGAAGCCGTCGGAGGCCAGCGTGGCCTTTGGGCTCAAGCTCACCGCGAAATCCGGCAAGCTCACCGGCCTGGTGGTTGAAGGTGGTGGCGAGGCCAGCCTCACGGTGACCTTGACCTGGAAACCGCCACCGGATGCGCAGTGACGACCCAGGCCGCTCCCCAACTGCGCACTGGAGAGGAGCAGCTGCGGCGATTCGTGGTCCGGATCGACACTCCGGACGGCGCCACCGCAACCGGCGTGCTGGTGGCGCCGGGCTGGGTGCTCACCTGCGCACATGTCGTCGAGGGTTGCGACGCTGTCCGGGTGGTGCCCGACCGGGGTGCGGCTCCGGAGGGGACGCAAGCTGCGGTGCCGCAGCAGGTGGACGCGAGGGTCCGGGCTCGTTCCGAGGCCCCTGCCGCGTCTTCAACGACGGCGTTTTGGCCATTTCCTGACCTTGCCCTGCTGGAGTTGGTGGGCTGGGCTGACCACGTTTGTGCGCCACTGACCAGGGACCGACCAGAGCACGGCAGCGAGCCGCTCGCCTGGGGGTTCGGCCGCCGGGAACAGGGGGTCGACCCGGTGGGGTCGGCCGCGTTGTTCAACTACGTCGGGATGGACGGTGACGGCTACCTGCAGCTCAAGGCCGGGGATGCCTCGCCAGGGCTGAGCGGGGCACCGCTGGTGTGCCCGCAGCGCCGTGCCGTCGCCGGGCTGATGTCGGTGAGCCGGAATCCGTGGGACGCGCGCGGTGGTTGGGCAGCTCCGGTCGCCGCGCTGGAGGGCGGTCCGGGAGTGCCGGAGGGGCTGGCCCGGCTTGGCCGTGAGGTGCTGGCTTGCAACCGGGAAGTGTGCTGGCGGCACCGCTGCGCCTGGCAGTCGGCGCTGCCGGTCCCAGGGGCGGAGCACCTGGTGGACCGGCCGTGGGACGCCGCCGAGGTGGACCCGGAGTCAGAACAGCAGCCCTCGGCGATGTTGCGTGCGGAGTTCCGGGTGGTGCCCTACCAGTTCCGGGACACCGAGCTCAGAACCTTCCGGGACTGGTGCGAGGACAGGTCCCGGTTGGCGGTGAGTTACCTGGAGGCGGCCGGAGGCGCGGGCAAGACCCGCTTTGCCATCGAGGCGTGCCTGGCCGCACAGGCCAGGGGCTGGCTGGCCGGGCTGCTGCCCAGGCAGGATCGCGGCGCCGATGACATGCCACTGCCCCGGCTACTGGTCGTCGACTACCTCGAGGAGCTCGAGGCGGCCGGTCTGGCCGATCGGCTCGCGGCGCTGCACCGCTCGGCGACGAACATGGCTCCGGTGCGGGTACTGCTGCTCAGCCGGCCGGTGGCCGGTGTGCTGACGGGTCAGACGCTGGAACCGCTCAAGGCGCTGGCCTCCGGGGCGGCGTTGGCCGCTGTGGAGACAGCGAAGGACCGCTCCTCGGCTGCGGCTGGGTTCGCGGTGGCCGAGCGCCGGCCGCTGTTCGACGTCGCCCTTGAGGAATTCCGGCGGACCTGGCACCAGCCGGGAGGGACCCCGGCAGCGGTAGCTGAGTTGGATCTCTCCGCCGGTCGGTACACCAGGCCGTTGGATGTGCTATTCGAAGCCTATGATGCGGCGCTGTCCGGGCCGAGGTGGCGGCCCGGACAGCGGCCCCCGGTGGACCGGGCGCTTGATCACGAGATCCGGCACTGGCGTTCCCGGATGCCCGATATCGAGCCTATGGTGCTGGTCCGCTTGGTTGCGTTGGCCACCCTGGCCGGTGCCCGGGATGCCGTCGAAGCGCAAGCATTATTTGATCTTGAATTTGCCGGCGAGCCGGCGACCGCTCTGCAGCGCCGGCTCGATCGTTGGTTGCGGGGCCTTTACGAGGGTCTTGACCAGTGGAATCCGCTGCGACCTGACCGGCTCGGTGAAGCCCTGGTCGCCCGCGTCCTGGGAGCCGAACAGGACTGCGGGCGGCCGCTGCTCGCTGCCACGCTGAGCCTGAGCTCTGAGGCTCAGCTGGAACGGGTGCTGGACGTGTTGGCCCGCATCACCGTTGACCGGGCTACCGAGGACGTCATAGTGATCGAGCTTGCGCAGCATCACACCGCTCTCGTCAAGCGCTGCGCCGAGCAGGCCCGGGGCACAGCGCAGAGGCCGGGGCGCACCGGGCTGCTCGACGGCCTGACCCGGTTGTACACCAAACTGCTGACCGACCAGCGGGTCGCTGACCTTCCGATGTCTGTGCAGAGTGTCCTCAGCTCATCTGCGGATACCCTAGGCGACCTGGCTCGGGTGCACGGCCTCAGCACGCGGGCGCTGGTCATCTTCCAAGGTGCATTTGAAATTGACAAGCGCAGGTACGAGCTGGAGCCGGGCAACACGACCTACCGCCGAGACCTGTCCATCTCCTACGAACGCCTCGCTGACCTCGCCCGGGAAGCCGGGCGCTCCGGAGACGCCGAAACGCTCTACCGTCAATCCTTGACAGTGGCCGAGTGGAGTGTTCCCGATTTTATTGACACCGGTTTAGGCTGCCAGGTCGGTTAGTTTCCTATATCCTAGCTCGTATTCGGTTGGTGTCAAGTAGCCGAGGGTGGAGTGTCGGCGGCGACGGTTGTAGTAG
>JBOHFR010000123.1:0-8485 GCA_050699715.1 Pseudonocardiaceae bacterium | reverse complement strand
GAGGCCGGCCGAGCAGCTCTCCTGTCGAACTCGGCGCACTGAGAGCACACGAGATCATGATCGCCCCTCTCGTTCAGTGATCTATGGGCATCTATCTGCCGAAACAGGACTTTGCCGGGGCCCTGCCGTGCGCGTGCGTCGGCGTGAACAGTCGGATGCACTGGGCTTTGAACACGCGCAATAAAGGCGTCAAATGCGGGCTGCTCTACGGACCGGCTGGCACAGGTAAGACCACTACACTGCGGGTCATCGACCTGACTGATCGAGTTTGCCGGCAACCGGGCACTACTGCAGGGCTGTCGACCACGGACGAACATGGGCTTCGACGAGTGGCAGTGAACACAGCGCGTTGGTCGGGGATCAGCTTGTCGAAGTCACACTGGACGCGCGGCAGGACGTCGAAGGTTGCCGCCTCGCCTGGTCAGCCGTTCAACCCCGCGAGCAGGGCGTCCGCATCCTCGTAAAAGGTTCCTTCACAAGCGGCCAGTTCCGCGCTGGCCTCCCGCTCGCCGTCCTGCCACTCAGCGGTCCAGAACCACGCCTGGTCGGAGGGAATCTCCGTCTAGCGCCGCAGTGTGACATCGCCGTTAACGTGCATAGCGAACTCGACGTCATCGCCGGTGGCGACCCGCAGGGCGTCACGCACCTCGGCGGGGAGAGCGATCTGGCTGTCCTCGCCCAGCTGGACGCGACACATCACCGCGTCGGCCTCGTGACCTGCGGTGTTCATGCCCCTGGTCCCTCGATGGTCGGCTGCTCGCTATTTCCATTATCCAGGAGCGGCTAAAAAAATGACAATCGGAACGGGTCAGGGGGTGAGGGTGGTGAGGAAGGCTTGCCAGGCGGGGATGGGCAGGGTCAGGGCGGGGCCGGCGGGGTCCTTGGAGTCGCGTACCAGGATGCCCTCCGACGCGGGCGCGACCTCGACGCAGGAACCTTCGTCCGTGCTGTAGCTGCTGGTGCGCCAGCCGACCTCGACGCAGTCACCGTGGGTCGAGCTGTAGCTGCTCGTGTGCCAGATGATGCTGTCCGGCTCAGGCCCGCTCATCATGGTCCTCTCGATCCTCGGCGAACTCGGTTGCCAGGGCGGCAATCAGCTCCGTGGATTGTCTCTCGCTCAGCGCGGTCTGCGCCAGCACCCCCAGGATGCGCTGGTAGGCGGCGATCTCCTCGGGCAGCTCCAGGAACAGGCAGGAGGTCTCGCTCTCCAGGTAGACCACCGGCTTGAACTGGGCGAACTCCATCAGCTTGAACGGCCCGGCGATGCCGGCGTGCCCCCCGCGCGCGGCGGGCACCACCCGCAGCGTCAGGTAGGAGCGCCGTGACATCCGCAGCAGGTGCTCCAGCTGCTCGGCCATCACCGCCGGCCCACCGACCGGCAGCCGCAGCGCGAGCTCATGCAGGTAGAAGGTGAACCGGGCCGGGCGCTCCCGGCTGAACAGGCTCCGCCGGGCCAACCGGGAGGCCACCCGGTCGTCGACCTCCCCAGGTGGGGCGTTTCCGGTCTCCCGGATCAGCGCGTGAGCGTACTCAGCGGTCTGCAACAGGCCGGGCACCACCATCGGCTGGAAGTCGCTGATCGCGACGGCCTTGTTTTCGTAGTCGATCAATGTGGTGAGCTGCTTGGGCAGCCGGGAGCCATGCTGCTGCAACCACCCCGGGGTGTCCTGATCCCGGCACAGCCCCAGCAGCCGCTCCCGCTCCGGGCCCTCGACCCGGCAGGCCCCGAGGAACACGGCAATGTCCGTCTCCCTGGCCGCCCGTTTGCCGGCCAGCAGCAGCGAGACGAGACTCGGTGACACGCTGAGCAGCTTGGCGGCCTGCAGGCCGTTGAGGCCAGCGGCTTCCATCGCGTGGCGCAGGCCATCACCCAACTCTCGGCTGCGCATCGTCGGCTCGCGATGTGGCATGGTCACACCTCCCAGTGCGAGATCATAGATCACCACCCCCTGAGTTTCGATCGATCTGGTCAGGTTTATCAGTGGTCAATACATCGCATGACCACTGGTAAACCATCCCGGCGACCCCGCGCGATCACATCGGGGTTCGCGCCCTCAGAAGACACCGAAAACTGTCAGAGTGGGCCGACATGATGCGACCATGTCCCAAGAGAGCGCTATGGAGGTGATGTCATGGCCGCGCCCGTTCCCGAGGTGTTCGAGCACATCGGTCCATGGACCGAGGAGGAGTTCCTTGCCCTGCCGGTGGACCGGCGGGTCGAGCTGCTGGATGGAGCTCTGCTGGTGAGCCCGAGCGCGCGGTTGCGCCACCAGCGGCTGTCGTCCCGGCTTTGGGCCGCCCTGGATGCCGTGGTCCCGGTGGGGTGTGAGGTGTTGGAGGCGATCAACGTCCGGGTGGGTCCGTGCAAGATCTTGATCCCGGATCTCGCAGTGGTCAGCACTCCTGGGCTCGATCTGACGGTGTGCGAGGCCACCGATGTGGTCGTGGTCGTGGAGATCACCAGCCCCGGTAACGCGGTGGCCGATCGTGCGGTCAAACCGCAGCTCTACGCCCAGGCGGGCATCCCGCACTACCTGCGGATTGAGCTGGGTGCCGCCGATCCGTCCGCGGTCGCCTACCGGCTTGATCATGAGCATTACCGTGAGGTGGCGCGCGCCGACCCGGGTCGGCTGCTCGTCCTGACCCAGCCGATCGCGGTCACGCTCAACCTCGCCACCCTGGCAGCCGCCACTCGCCCACCCAGGGCAGGGGCGCAGTGACAGTCTCACGTTCGCTACTCCGCTGTCGACAACCCCGGGGCCGGTCCCTGGTATGGGACCGGCCCCGGGTACTAGCGAGTGGATCAGAAGTCCATGCCGCCGCCGTCGGGCATACCGCCGCCGCCAGCGGGGGCCTTGTCCTTCTCCGGCTTGTCAACGATCACGGCCTCAGTGGTGAGGAACAGGGCCGCGATCGACGCCGCGTTCTGCAGCGCCGAGCGGGTGACCTTGGCCGGGTCAATGATGCCGGCCTTGATCAGGTCCTCGTACTCGCCGGTGGCCGCGTTCAGGCCGTGCCCGGCGGGCAGGCCGCGCACCTTCTCGGCCACCACGCCACCCTCGAGACCAGCGTTGATAGCGATCTGCTTCAACGGCGCCTCCAGGGCAACCCGGACGATGTTGGCACCGGTTGCCTCGTCGCCAGTCAGCTCGAGCTTCTCGAACGCCACCGCACCCGCCTGCATCAGCGAGACGCCACCGCCGGCGACAATGCCCTCCTCAACGGCAGCCTTGGCGTTGCGCACCGCGTCCTCAATGCGGTGCTTGCGCTCCTTGAGCTCGACCTCGGTCGCGGCTCCGGCCTTGATCACCGCAACGCCGCCGGCCAGCTTGGCCAGCCGCTCCTGCAGCTTCTCGCGGTCGTAGTCGGAGTCCGAGTTGTCGATCTCGATGCGGATCTGGTTAACCCGGCCCTGGATCTGCTCGGGGTCACCAGCACCCTCGACGATGGTGGTCTCGTCCTTGGTGATGACGACCTTGCGGGCGCGACCCAGCAGCGACAGGTCGGTGTTCTCCAACTTGAGGCCGACCTCCTCGCTGATCACCTCGCCCCCGGTGAGGATGGCCATGTCAGCCAGCATCGCCTTGCGGCGATCACCGAAGCCGGGCGCCTTGACCGCGACCGACTTGAAGATGCCGCGGATCTTGTTGACGACCAGGGTGGCCAGCGCCTCGCCCTCGACGTCCTCAGAGATGATCACCAGCGGCTTGCTGGACTGCATGACCTTCTCCAGAATCGGGAGCAGGTCCTTGACCGCCGAGACCTTCGTCGCGGCCAGCAGGATGTAGGGATCGTCGAGGACGGTCTCCATCCGCTCCGGGTCGGTGACGAAGTAGGGCGAGATGTAGCCCTTGTCGAAGCGCATGCCCTCGGTGAGCTCGAGCTCGAGGCCGAAGGTCTGGCTCTCCTCGACGGTGATGACACCTTCCTTGCCGACCTTGTCCATCGCCTCGGCGATGAGCTCGCCGATCGAGGGGTCAGCGGCGGAGATCCCGGCGGTGGCCGCGATCTGCGCCTTGGTCTCGACCTCTTTAGCCGAGTTCAGCAGCTGCGCCGAGACGGCCTCGACAGCCTTCTCGATGCCCCGCTTGAGCGCCAACGGGTTGGCGCCAGCCGCGACGTTGCGCAGACCCTCGCGCACCAGCGCCTGGGCCAGCACGGTCGCGGTGGTGGTGCCATCCCCCGCGACGTCATCGGTCTTCTTGGCAACTTCCTTGACGAGCTCAGCCCCGATCTTCTCCCACGGGTCCTCAAGCTCGATCTCCTTGGCGATGCTCACACCATCGTTGGTGATGGTGGGGGCACCCCATTTCTTCTCCAGGACGACGTTGCGGCCCTTGGGGCCGAGCGTCACTCTGACGGCGTCGGCGAGCTGATTCATCCCGCGCTCAAGACCGCGGCGGGCGTCCTCGGCGAACGCGATCATCTTGGCCATTGCGGTGTGGTCCTCCGGTCATGGGCGCCGCGGGGTGTCCGCGGCAAGGACACAGTGCTCGGCCAGGCTCGGTGCCCGCGACGGACGTCCAGCGCTTACCGGACTCACCGTCCCGACCTCAGTTGTGTTGCGTTGGCACTCGAAGGCTTCGAGTGCCAACTTGTGTTTAGCACTCGCACCCTGAGAGTGCAAGCCGCCGCGCCTGCCGGAGGATGCGGAGGTGGTCACCACGCAGAAACCCCGATCCGTCGACGAGCACGTCCGAGTCATGGCCGCCTTGCTGGCCACCACTGACGTGATCCGGTTGCCCCTGGTGGAGTGCGCCGGCCTCGCCCTGGCCGAGCCGATCACCGCGACGGTGCCGCTACCGCCTTTCGACAACTCCGGGATGGACGGCTACGCGGTGCGCTCGGTGGACATCGCGGGCGCCACCGCCGACGCTCCGGTAGCGCTGCCCGTCACCGAGGACATCCCGGCCGGGCGCACCGACTCGCCGTCGCTGCGGCCCCACACCGCGCACCGGATCATGACCGGGGCGCCCATCCCGCCCGGCGCGGACGCGGTGGTGCCGGTGGAGCTCACCGACGGTGGGCGTTACCACGTGCAGGTCTACTCCCCCCGCTCGCCGGGCGACAGCGTGCGCCTGGCCGGGAGCGACGTGACGGCTGGCGAGGAGGTGTTGTCGGCGGGTGCGGTGCTGGGGCCAGCACAGCTCGGTGTGGCAGCCGCGGTCGGCTACGCCGAGCTGCCGGTGCACCGCCCGGTGCGGGTGCTGGTGCTGTCCACCGGTTCTGAGCTGGTCGTGCCAGGCACCCCCCTAAAACACGGGCAGATCTACGAGTCGAACGGCACGATGCTCGCCGCCGCGGTTCGGGAGGCCGGTGGCGAAGCCCAGTTAATGCACTTCGTGCCCGACGATGTCGCCGCGCTGGAGGCCGCGCTGGAGCCCCGGTTGCCGGGGATCGATCTCCTGGTGACCTCTGGCGGGGTCAGCGCGGGGGCTTATGAGGTGGTCAAAATCGCCATGACCGGGCGCGGCGTGGATTTCGGCAAGGTGGCCATGCAGCCCGGCGGTCCGCAGGGCGTCGGCCGCTATCGTGGGGTGCCGGTGGCGGCGATGCCCGGCAACCCGGTGAGCGCCTCGGTGTCCTTCGAGGTGTTCGTCCGGCCCGCGCTGCGGGCCGCGATGCGCCTGCCGGTGCAACGGCCTCGGGCCACTGCCCGGCTGGCGCGGACCCTGGAGTCACCAGCGGACAAGCGGCAGTTTCGACGCGGCGCACTCGATCCCGCCGCAGGCACCGTCGCCCCGGTCGGTGGCCCCAGCTCGCACCTGCTCGCAGCGCTGGCCAGGTCGAACTGCCTGATTGACATTCCCGAGACCACCACTGCCCTCGAGGTGGGCGAGCAGGTGGTGGTATGGCGCACCAGTGGCGCCTGAGCAGGCCGGCAGGTGTGAGAAATCCACGACACCCGTAAAGCCCTTGTGATCACGGGTAAGTCCCAGCACACTGAGGGTGAACAAAGGCTCGGCGAGGCTCCGCATCCTACAGATTGGCGTGGGGTTCCTGCGTCGTCGGGGGGCGCAGGAGCGCGCCGGGGGGATAACCGTTCGGGAAGCTGGGGAGCGGACGAGCGGTTAACGCGCATCGGGGATCCCCCGTCGGGGGACGGGGGATCCCCGATGCCGTTTGCCCGACCGCCATTCCCCCGGACTATGGGCGTACGGTTGGGCAATCACGTGGCGTGCGCTGGCCAGCCGGCACGCTCCGCTCGAAGGCATTCGGCCGTACAGCACACCACCCCCGCACAGCACCCAGGCCCCTAACAGCACATCCAGTCGAGGATCCTGACCAGCGCATGGCGTCTCCCCTGTTTCCCGCGACGCTGCGGCACCTGATGGGCCTCGCCCGTGAGACGCTGCCGCCGATGCACCCGGCAGGTAGGCCGTTCGTGGCTGCGGGAGCGGCCACGACGCTGCTGCTGCGTGGGTTGTCCCCCACCGCAAGCACGCTGAGTGCCATCGCCACCGCCTGCTGCGCCGCGTTCTTCCGCGAGCCGCACCGGGTGCCGCCGCGAGACCCAGCGCTCGTCGTCGCGCCCGCGGACGGCACGGTGCGCAGCGTGACGCCCGCCCCCGCACCCGCTGAGCTGGGTCTCGACGGCCAGCCGCGCCCTCGGGTCAGCGTGTTCTTATCCGTATTCGACGTGCACGTGCAGCGCATCCCGATGGACGGCGAGATCCGCCACGTCGCCTACCGCCCAGGCAAGTTCCTCACCGCCGACCTGGATAAGGCCAGCGAGGACAACGAGCGCGCCAGCGTGCTGCTGCGCTCGAGCACCGGGCACGACCTCGTCGTGGTACAGATCGCCGGGCTAGTGGCCCGCCGGATTGTCTGCTCGGTGCGGCCCGGCGACATGGTGACGACCGGAGCCACCTATGGCCTGATCCGCTTCGGGTCCCGAGTGGACCTCTACCTCCCGCCGGGCAGTGAGCTGCTGGTCCACCCTGGGCAGCGCACCGTGGGCGGGGAGACCGGGCTGGCCCGGCTCCCCACGCCTGGGGAGTGCTAAGCCGTGCCCAACAACGCTGCCACCGGGGTCCGCCTGCTGCCCAATGTCATCACCGTGCTGGCGCTGTGCTCGGGCCTGTCCGCGCTGAAGTTTGCCCTGGACGGGAACTACACCGGCGCGCTCGCCGCGATCGGGGCGGCGGCGTTGCTGGACGCGCTGGATGGCCGGCTGGCCCGGTTGCTCGACGCCACCTCCCGGATCGGCGCCGAACTGGACTCGCTGGCCGACTGCGTGTCCTTCGGCGTAGCACCAGCGGTCGTGCTGTTCATCTGGGCGCTGCGGGGCACCCCGGTGGGGTGGCCGGTGGCGCTGGTGCTCACGGTCTGCGTGGTGTTGCGGTTGGCCCGGTTCAACACCCTGCTGGAGGACACCGAGGCACTCCCGTTCGCCAAGGAGTTCTTCGTTGGGATCCCCTCCCCGGCGGGCGCTCTGCTGGCGTTGCTCCCGCTTACCGTGTTCCTCCAGTTCGGCGCCGGCTGGTGGTCCTCGTCGGCGACCGTGGTGGCCTGGACGGTCACGGTGGCCCTGGGGATGGTGAGCCGATTACCCACCCTGTCGATGAAGACGGTGCGGGCGCCGGCGCGAGCGGTGGCACCGCTGCTCGTGCTGATCGCCGGGCTGACCGCTGTGGTGATCACGTTCCCGTTCGCGTCGCTGGGTGTGGCGATGCTGCTGTACCTGGCCCACGTGCCCTACGCGGGCTACCGCTACCGGTGGCTCACGCAGCACCCCTCGGCGTGGGCGGTCCCGCCTCGCCAGCGCCGGGCGATCCGCCGCACCGCACGCAGCATGCGCCACCTCGGGCTGCGCCGGCCACTGCGACGGCGAGTGGCCGGCGCCGCCGCTGCGGCCGGCGCCGCGGTGCGCCGCCGCCGGGGTAGCGAGACCAACGGCCAAGTGCCTCCAGATCGCCGTTCCCGCTGGATCGGCCTACGCCGGCACCCCTAACCCCCCGAGCGAAAGGTGCACAAGGATCCATGTGACGGTGGTGTGGACGCGCGCTAGTGCGGAGTGGAATTAGGTGGGGGGGTTGAGCGAGGCACTGGTGAGGTTAGCTTGGCTGTTGATGCGGAGTTTGCGGTAGGTCTCGATGAGATGCGTTTCGACGGTGTTCGTGGTGATGAATAGCGCCTGGGCGATGTCGCGGTTGGAGCGGCCGGCGGCGGCGAGTTCGGCGACACACCGTTCGCTGGGAGTGAGCGGGTCTGGGTCAGGGCCCCGGCAAAGTCGCGGGAACACCTGTGAACTGCGGCTATGCCCGGCAGCAAGGCGTGCAAGCTGGTGAGGGCGGGCCTGTTGATCTCTTTTTTTGTGATCAACTCTACTGTTGCCGAATTCGACAGGAGAGCTGCTAGAGGCCGGCCGAGCAGCTCTCCTGTCGAACTCGGCGCACTGAGAGCACACGAGATCATGATCGCCCCTCTCGTTCAGTGATCTATGGGCATCTATCTGCCGAAACAGGACTTTGCCGGGGCCCTG
>JBOHFR010000122.1:0-8491 GCA_050699715.1 Pseudonocardiaceae bacterium | reverse complement strand
AGCAAGAGGGCACGGGTCTCCTTGAGCACGTCACTGTGCTCAAGGATGGCGCGCTCGATGCAGGCGACCCATACACTTCCCACGATCGCCGCGTTCGCCCCGACCTCGCGCAGCGCGCCGATGTGACTCCGGTCTTTAACGCCAAAGCCGACAGCGATCGGAATCTCTGTCTTCTCGCGTAAGGTGCTGATCACCGGCGCCAGTGCGTGGTAGTCGGGCGGGGCCGCTCCGGTCCTTCCGAAGTGCGCAGCAAGATAGACGTAGGCGGACCCGTGACACGCCGCTTCGTCGAGCACAGCGCTCGAGGAGGTGGCGTAACATGTGGTGACGATGGGTTGGCCCAGAAGCCGAGCGGTCTCGTAGTATGTTTGTCGCAGCCTCGGTGGCAAGGCATGGATCAACAAGGCGTCCGCCCGTGCGGCCTGCACGTGAATCAGGAATTCTCGAAGCGGCATGGCCTTCACCGTGTGGCTCCAGTCCGCGAGCAGCGCGATTTTGAGATGCGACAGCCGGGGACGGACGTTCGCCACGAAGGTGAGGACGGTGCCCAGATCGATGCCGTTGTCCAGCGCGCGGCGAGCGGAGCGCCGAATCATGGGCCCGTCGCTGGCCGAGTTCGGGAACGGAACCGCGAGCTCCAGACAGTCCACGCGGCACGCATCCAGCAGGAATACTAGGTCCTCGAGGACATCGAGAGGCGGGTCACCAGCGTTCAGGAACATCGCCAGCCCGATGTCTCCCGGACGGCGAGCGGCGAAGAACGGGGACATCACCGCCGTCCTCGGTACTGCGCTGAATTCCCTTGTCCGCATATCCGCTCGATCAGGCGCAGCGGAAGGCCACGTTCCATCGACTGACGCGCTGATCGCAAGGCCTGCGGCCATTCATCGGCCACCTCACACGCGATCGCGAGCGCAGCAGCATTGAGGAGGATGCTCTCAATCGCGGCAGGCGGACCATCACCTGAGAGCAGCCCGAGGAAGTGAGTGACGACCGAGGCGTCCTCGGCCGCCGGTCTCAGATCGTCCAGCGATCCCGCACCCAGCCCGAGCTCCGCCGGCTTCACCCGGAGGTCTTGATCGTTGGCGCTGTCGTGGATGATGTTCTCCTCGAAGCTGACGAGCTCATCGACGCCAATGCTGTTAGCGCAGATCAAAAATTGCCGGCCGGATTGCGCCGCGAGGTGCCTGAAGGTGGGGAGCAACGCTGGGTCCGAGACGCCGGTGAGCTGCGCCGAGACCGGCACGTGCGCCAGGAACGGCCCAAGCGAGTTGAAGAACCGCCCCAGGGCGCGCATGTCGAAAGGCAAGATGCTCTTGGCGAGAAGCCTCAGTTCCTTGGGATACACGAAGCTTCCGGCAAAGGCGATCCCGAAAGACTCCACCATCGCCTCGGTCTGCGCGTAGGAGGTGGTCAGTGGAAGACCGAGTCGTTCCACGAGGTCGATGGACCCGCAGCGGCTCGTGTACGCACGCGAGCCAGTCTTGATTACTCGGGCGCCGATGGTCGCGGCGACAAACGCTGCCGCGGTGGACAGGTTGAACGTGGTCGGGCCACCACCCGTCCCGACCACGTTCACGGTTGCGGACGATCCCAGCGGCAGCTGCTGGTCGCTCTCTCGAAGGGATGCAATAAGTGCGCCCATTGAGGTCACGTCGGGCGTCCGCGTGGACAAGGACGCCACCAGGGCAACCGCTTCACCCTGGCGAAGCGTGCGGTCGCGGAGACGGCTCCAAAACGACCGCCACATCACCTCAGAGATGGGGTAGTTCCGCTGAACGAGCGCGACAAGCACATCGCGCTCAGGATTAGATCGCATCTGCCTGGGTACCCATATGCTCGATGAAGGCGCTGATCGCCTCGACCGAACGGAAGCTCTCCGGAACGATCTCCGCGTCGTCCAGCGGGATCTGGAACGTGTCCTCCAGCCACACCAGCACCCGCAGCACTCCGAGGCTGTCGATGACGCCGCCGGCCAGGAGGTCATAGTCCGTTTCCAGCTGCTCGACGGGGACGTCGGGCATGAACTCCTCGATGATGAAATCTTTGATCGTGGTTGTGTAGTCAATCATCTGCTTTTCTCCTCACAGACTGGTTGAACAGGGCATGCTGCCGGTCGATCTTTCCGGTTGATGTTTTCGGCAAGGCTGTTGTGATGATCTCTATGGTTGACGGGATGGCCGCCCGGTCCAGGTTGGCAGCGCAGTGCTGGCGCAGGGACAGGCTGTTCAACTGGCCAGCCTTATCCCGTCTGACGACTGCGTGCAGCCGGTTCCCGGCCAGGTCATCAGGGATCGCGATGACCGCGACTTCCAACACCTGGTCGTGCTCGAGGATGACCTGCTCGACGGCCTGCGCACTGACCCGCACGCCGCGGACCTTGACGTAACTGTCGGTTCGGCCTTCCAGGGTGATCAAGCCATCGCCGTGCCGGTGCACGATGTCGCCGGTGCGGAAGTATGTCCGCTGGCCGGTCACCGCCTGGTGCGACACGAATTTGTGTTCGTTGAGCGCCTCGGTGAGATACCCCCTGGTCTGGAATGGGGTCGCGACCCACAGCTCACCCGTTCCCGATCCCTCGACGACGCGATCTCCGTCGCCGACGACAAGCGCGCTCACCCCCTCGATGGGCGCACCGATGGGGATGTGGCGCCGAGCGGCGTCGCGAGACACGTCGATCTCGTAAATGAAGCTGTCGTTGGTCTCGGTCGAGCCGTAGACATTGTAAAAGCGCGCTCGCGGGAACAGCGCTGGCAGCGCCTCCAGCGTACGTCGCGGGATGCTGTCACCGGTGACGATCACGTGAAGCACGCTGTCGAAACGGTGGGCACCGTCTCGAGTCGCGTCGATCAGGAGGCGGTACAGCATCGGCACTGCTTGGACGACGTGCACGTCACTGGTCGTGAGCAGGTCCAGCAGATAACGAACGTTGGTGGCTCGGTCCTGGTCGACCAACGCGACGCGTCCCCCGCGCGTGAGCGTGGTCCAGATGTCCAAAAGACACAGGTCAAAGTTCAGCGGCGCGTAGCTGAGGACTGTTGTGCCGCTCGTGATCGAGAAGCGGGAGCCGGCCCAGTCGGTAAAGCGGTCGATCGCAGGCAACGACAGCGGCACTATCTTCGGAACTCCGGTCGACCCGGAAGTCGTCAGCATCAACGAGGTTTCTCCGGCACCAGAGTTCCCGGGTCGGAAACGGTCGTCACCGGGTGTCGGGCTCACCGCCTCGCACGTCAACTCGCCTGGGGTCGCCGCCGAGTGCGCACCCAGGGAAAGGACATGTCCGCAGCCGGCTTGCGCGAACAGCCGCTGTAGCGTCTCACCACCCAGGTCGACCGATGGCAAAAGGACCGAGCGTCGGTCCATCAGACACGCCAAGATCAACGCAATCGCCTGCGGCGATTTTTTGGCGAGGATGCCGACGCGCTCTCCTTCGGGAAGCGCGAGTCGCTCGAAGGACAAACGGATTTCCCGCACCATCTTATGAAGATCGCCATAACTCATCCACTCGCCACCCCACAGCAGCGCCGGTGCCGCCGGCCGGTTCCACGCCTGTTCGATGACGTGATCTGGAAAATCAATGACCGAAGCAGCTATGCCATTCATGCGGAACCCTCCAGCGCGTGTCGGTGCTGGTCGAAATCACGCAACCAGCTCTGCATGCTCTCTGCGAGCAGAAGTCCGGCACCGATCAGCACACCCTTAAATCCGGCGGCGATGAGACCTGCGGCGACGTCCGGCTCATCGATGCCGCTCGCGCTGACCGGACATCGGGTACCAGTCAGAAGCGCAGGCCCCAACAGCGAGAGGCTCCTGTTGATGTCGGCTGGGCCGCGTTCGTGGCGTCGGATGTCCTTATTATTGATCGCGATGATGCAGTCCTCACCGTGGACCACCGCCTCGAGTTCCGCCTCGCTGGCTACTTCCACGAAAGGAGCCAGTCCGTGGTGCAACGCAGTCGTAATGAGGTGCGCAAGCACCGACCTCGGGAGGACCCTTGCCGTCAGGAGAACCGCGGAGGCACCCATGCTCTTCGCTTGGATGATCTGGTTTTCCGTCGTGATGAAGTCTTTCTTCAGAATGGGCAGGCTGGTGAGCTGGGCGACATCGCGCAGCATCTCGTCGGTGCCGCCGAACCAACGCCCGGTCACCACGGAAAGACACGGTGCGCCGGCGCAATGATATTCGGAAACAATCTGCGACAACGAACGCCACCGGAAAAGGTCTTTGCCGTGGCCGTCCCTCCTTTTGATCTCCATGATCACGGGGAGGTCGGATGACAACAACTTGTCGATAAACACACTAGACATGTTGGCGACCTTGGTCTATGCAGGCGGTCCACGCCTGGACGATGGCTGAAACGTTCTCTGGTCGTAGCCGGCCATCTCGCCCGCGCGCGTTCGTGTCGAGGTCAATACCGAGCCAACGGGGGTTGCGGATCACGTTGGCGTGCTCGCGCCAGTTCTCCGAGTTGATTCCCCCAGCGAGGAGAAATGGCCGGGTGAGTCGCTTGGCCATTACGGTAACAACCTTGCTGTCCAGCGGTTTTCCAGTGCTTCCGATTCGACCATCATCAGTCGCCGAATCGAAGAGGAAGACATCAACGCCGGCTTTCTCGTAGGCTTGAATAAGGGAAGCCTCGAGGCAGTATTCCTGTTGGACGTGTAGCACCTTGATGACGCGCACCTCTTCCGGGACGGCCCGCTTGACCGCACGGACCAATCCAGGAGTTTGGTATCCGTGCAGCTGGATCCAGCGCAGGCGTACGCGATGGATAACCTCGCGCAATGCTTCGGCGTCATTCAAGAACGTGACGAGGACCGGCTCAAGGTTGCGCGTCGCACAGGCCGTCGCCGCCAACCGCTGACATTCGGCCAGTGAGAGATCAGCGCGTCCGCCTGCCACTCCGTACCAGAGGCCGACGAGATTGACCGGGAGCGCCCCGAGCAGATCGATCTCCGCTGGCCGGGTAATTCCACAGACCTTGACGTACATGGTTCTCGATCCCTCCCGCTACGAAGCGAGCGCCTCGGCCGCCAGCGACCCGGTCACGACCGTCGTCGCGCCGCGGAACAGTTGCGGACTCACATCCGAGAGCCCATCAATCACCATCTTGTAAGGGAAGTCAAGGAATTCCCCATGCATGCGCACAAACTCCATGGATCTGCGACCGTGCTCATCGTAGGGATGATGAATACTGTCGGTCACACCGTCGAACTCGAGGGGTGCGATGCGGTAAAGCCGACACAGCTGTTTGTTGAACACCGGCGTAGCCTTGATCCATTTGCCGTTCAGATAGATCGCGGTGAGGCAGTGGAAGTGGAAGGTGTCCCCGCCGACGAGCCGTTTCAGCCGCTCTGAGGCGAGATGGTTCCGGACATCGGTCAGTACCAGAACGCTGGGGATCCCGATAGACCGAACAGCGGCGGCATACAGGATCGACTTGTGGATACAAAATCCTCGTCCCCGCGCAGCGATCGAGCTCGCACGCAACCCCCGCCGAGACAGGTCCGCCCCGTAGATGTCGTAAAGGACGCCGTCGCGCACGGCGTAGTAAAGCCTGACCGCCCTGTCCGTGGGGGTCACCGCGTCGGAAGGAAGAGCACGACGGACGAACTCGCGGACCTCCGGCGAGTCGTGGTCCAGAAAGTACGTCCCGGCACATGCCCTGTCGAGATCGACCTTCATGCGGTCCTCGTTTCCGTCGATACCCCGTGGGTGGTCCATGAGTTTTAGTGTGGGCAAAGCGCCGAGTCGGTGTCATCGGGATTCCCCTGAAAATTGGTGACTATCGGGAAGGCGCCGGAGTTAGCTTTGTCAGGGTTTCCCTGAATGTCAGCCACTCAGCACGCCGATCACGACGTCCTTAACGATGCTGATCCAGTGGCGACCGCGGCCGACGATGTCCCGAGTTCCGCGGAACCCCAAGTTCACCCGATCGGGGTTGGCCGCGACGTATTTATCAGCCGTCTCTGCCCTCCTTACTTAGGGCCCTCCTTATCTAGGCACCACAAAGCCATATCACCGACGAGACGTGTGGAGCAAACACCCATGACGAAAAACCTGGTGTTCGTGCAATCCACCAGCCCCGCTGGCAACCAGATCCTGGTCTACAACCGGGCGGAGGACGGTACCCTCACCCTCGCCGAGACCGTCGATACCGGAGGGACCGGTGGCAGCAATGAGTGCCCAGCGGGGTCCCCTGTTGATCCTCTTGACTCCCAGGGCTCACTCGGCTACGACACCCACCACCGTGTGCTGATCGGCGTCAACGCCGGCAGCGACACCGTGTCCGTGTTCGGCCTGGAGGGCGATCACCTGCGCCTGCGCCAGGTGATCGCTTCGGGGGGAACCTTTCCGGTCAGCGTCACCGTCCACGGCGACCTGGTTTTCGTGCTCAACGCCCATGCGGCCGGCGCCATCACCGGGTACCGGATCACCGACGGTCAGCTGTGCCCGATCGACAACTCCACCCGCTCGCTGAAGCTGACCCCGGTCACCGGGCCGACGCAGGGAGTGAACACCCCCGCCCAGATCAGCTTCACCCCCGACGGACAGCAGCTGGTCATCACCACCAAACTCAACGGCAGCCTCATCGACGTCTTCACCATGGGACCCTCCGGGCAGCCTTCCGACACCTTCACGGCTAACCCCGCAGGCACCCCGGTGCCGTTCGGATTCACCTTCGATGACCAGGAACGCCTGGTCGTGACCGATGCTGGCGCCAACACGCTGACCACCTACACCGTCCATTCCGACGGCACCGTCACACAGGTCGCCGCCCAACCCAACGGGCAGCAGGCCACGTGCTGGGTCGCCCACGTCGCCGAAAACTTCTACATCGTCAACAACAGCAGCAACACCATCACCGGCTATCACATCGATTCCGCAGGCACTCCCACCGTGTTCACCCAGAACCCCACCAGGGAAGGCCCGATCGACCTAGTCGGCACCCGCGATGGGCACTTCCTCTATGTACAAATCGGCACCGCCGGGGGTGTCGATGGTTTCCGCATCACATCTAACGGCACACTCCACCAGGTCGTCACCCTCACCGGTCGCAGCGGTATGCAGGGCATCGCCCTCACCTAAACGTGGATCAGACAGTGACCCGCACCAGGTCTACGTCGTCCCACGGAGCCCAGAAGCTCACCACCTGGTCCAGACTGGTATGGATCAGCCCTGTTCCGTGCTCTTCGCCGTCCTCGCCGCGCGGCACGATGAGGGCCAGTCCGCCGGGCAGCACGAGCACCCAGGCGCTCACGCCGTCCTCGGCGTGGTGCAGGGCGTAGCCGATCGGGATCTCAGGCAGCGTGACGCGTCGATGGTGAGCCGGTTCGAGACTGCCGAGACTCCGATCCGCCGGGGCGACGTGCTGGCGCTGCTCGATCTCTACGGTGTCTCCGAGGAGCGCACCCGCGACGGACTGCTGCAGCTCTCCGACGACATGTGGCGCAAGGGCTGGTGGGACGACTACACCAGCACCGTCGGCCGCCGGTCCATCGACATGGTGTGGTTGGAGGCCCGCGCCGAGCGGCTGCGCACCTACGAGGCGATGCTGGTACCCGGGTTGCTGCAGACCCGTGAGTACGCCGAGACCCTCATCCGCAATTCAGCCACAGCAGACACCCCGGAAGAGCAGATCGAAAAAGGGATCGAGCTGCGGATGACCCGCCAGCACATGCTCAGCGGTGAGGAACCGGTGAGCATGTGCTGGCGTGGTGGACGAGGCAGTCCTACGCCGCGTCATCGGTGGCTCGGAGGTGATGCATGGCCAGCTCACCCAGCTACTCGACGTCGCCCAGCGGCCCAACGTGGAGGTCCGGGTGCTCCCACTGCGCCACGGCGCCCATGCGGGCCTGGACGGTTCGTTCTGGCTCTACGAGATGCCCGACCCTTACCCCGACGTGGCCTGCGTGAACGTCCTCGGCAGTAACTTGTACGTGGAGGAGGACGCGGCGGTGGACCGGTTCCGGCAGGCGTACCATCAGCTCAGCGCAGCAGCGCTCGACGGCAAGGAGTCAGCCGCACTGATCGTGGCTGCGGCGAAGGAGCTGTAGTTCATGAGCACGACCAGCGGATCCGGCCCGGTGGGCCGCGAGGAGCTGGCGAACGTCGACTGGCACATCAGCAGTCGGACTGACAGCAATGGTATGAGCTGTGTGGAGGCCGGGCCGCTGCGCGACGGCTCTGGCCGGGTCGCGGTGCGGCACAGCCACCACCCGCACGATGCGGTGATCGTCTACACCCGCGCCGAATGGGAGGCGTTCACCGCTGGCGTCCGCCTCGGCGAGTTCGACTTCACCGACTGACTCGCGAGTGGCCATGCGAGCTGTGGGCTGAGGCGTCGCGCCTACTACCATGGCCTGACCCAGACCTCCTGAAGTTAGGTCATGAACGTCGATCGATACGGCGCTCGCAGGCGGTGAGCCGCCAGCTGCCCATCGCTCCGCCTGCGCACCACCAGCTCGGGTGGTGCGCACACCCATGACCC
>JBOHFR010000121.1:0-8622 GCA_050699715.1 Pseudonocardiaceae bacterium | reverse complement strand
GGCAACGACGGGGCGGTGCGACTGTGGGATCCTCGCACCGGGCGGCTGCGACGCACCCTCACCGGTCTCGGCGGCCAGCTGGTAGGGGCGTTCTTCGACCCGGCCAGCGCTCTGATCGCGACCCCGAGCAACGACGGCGACGTGCACCTGTGGAACGCCGAGTCCGGCGCCTACCAGCGCGCGCTGGACGTCGACACCGACTACGTGTGGGCGGCGACCTTCAGCCCCGACGGGGACATCGTGGCCACCGCGAACGACGACGACTCCGTCCAGCTGTGGTACGGCACCACTAGTCGCCACGTGCGTACACTCGGCGAGCATCATGGCCGAGTCCGCTCGATCGCCTTCAACCCCGCCGGTGAGCTGCTCGCGACCGGCTGTGACGACTCAGCTGTGCGGCTGTGGGATGTCGACACCGGCGTGTGCCGCGCGACGTTGCGACAGCACACCGACCGGGTGTACGCGGTGATGTTCAGCCCGGACGGCGCTCGGCTGGTGAGCGCGAGCCACGACGGCACCACATGCATCTGGGACGCCCACACCAACGAACTGCTGCGCACACTGGCCGGACACACCGGCCGGATCTGGTCCGCGGCCATCGACCCCGCTGGCGCGGTGATCGCGACGGCCGGCGACGACCTGGGCGTGCGGCTGTGGGACGCCAGCACCGGCGAGTACCGGCACACCCTGCACGCGCACACTCGGCGGGTCTGGTCGATCGCCTTCAGCCCCGACGGTAGCCAACTCGCCAGCGCGGGCGACGATGGCACCGTCCGGATCTGGGACCTCGCCAGCGAGGCGACACCCCAGGTCGGGATGACGCTGCTCGGGCTGCCGGAGGGCTGGGCCGCGCTGGCGCCGGATGGCCGTTACAAGCTCGAGGGCACCGTCACCGGCGAGTTCTGGCACGTCATCGGCACTTGCCGGTTCGAGCCAGGCGACATGGACCCCTACCTCCCCGCCATCCGTCAGCTACCCCTGGATGCCACCTTCTGAGCGCGCGACCCAGCCCTGGCCCGACTGGGGGTCAGCTGACTAGCGCAAGGAGCCGAGGGCGAGCCTCCGGGGCGGCGCCACGGCGGGCGTCGGCGGCGGAGTCGTCGGGCTCACGTTGGGAGTCCCGCTCGGCGGCCACCCGGGCCAGGTAGATCTGCACCTCCCGCCCTCGCGCTGGCTCGGCCCAGCCCAGCACCTCGCCCATCAGCTCGGCGACCTCAGCGGCGCACGCCTCACCCCGGTGCGGGTACTCGATGGAGATCCGGGTGCGCCGGGTCAGCACGTCCTCCAGGTGCAGGGCGCCCTCGTGGCTGGCGGCGTACACCACCTCAACCCTGAGGTAGTCCGGCGCCTCTCCCAGCGGCGCGAGCAGGTCACGGCGGTCTGCGGCCAGGGCCAGCACCTGGTGCACCGCCGAGCCGTAGCGGTCCAGCAGGTGCCGCAGCCGGTAAGGGTGCAGCCCGTGCCGGGCGGCCAGCGCGTCGGCCTGATTGACCAGAGCGTGGTAACCATCCGCACCGAGCAGCGGCACCTTGTCGGTGATCGAGGGAGCCACCCGCCCGGGCAAATCGGGCACGGCCGCGGCCACCGCGTCGGCGGCCATCACCCGGTAGGTGGTGTACTTGCCGCCCGCGATGGCGACCAGCCCGGGTGCCACCCGGGCGACCGCGTGCTCCCGGGACAGCCGCGAGGTCTCCTCGCTTTCCCCCGCCAGCAGCGGCCGCAAGCCGGCATAGACGCCCTCGATGTCGCCGTCGTCCAGCGGTGTGGCCAGCACGGTGTTGACCGTGTCCAGCAGGTAGTCGATGTCCGCGCGAGTGGCCGCGGGGTGCGCGAGGTCGAGGTTCCAGCCGGTGTCGGTGGTGCCGACGATCCAGTGGTTACGCCACGGGATGACGAACAGCACTGACGTCGCGGTGCGCAGGATCAGCCCGCTCTCCGACACGATGCGGTCCCTCGGGACCACGATGTGCACTCCCTTGGAGGCGCGGATCCGGAACCGGCCCCGCCCACCGGACAGGCGCTGGATCTCATCAGTCCACACGCCGGTGCAGTTGAGCACCGCGTGCGCCTCGACGTCGGTCTCCTCGCCGGTCTCGCAGTCCCGCACGCGCACACCCCGGATCCGGTCGGCTTCCCGCAGGAAGCCGATGACCTGGGTGGAGCTGCGCACCACGGCGCCGTACTGGGCGGCCGTGCGGGCCACCGTCATGGTGTGCCGGGCATCGTCGGTGATCGCGTCGTAGTAGTGCACCCCGCCGATGAGGGTGTCCCGCTTGAGCGCCGGGGCCAGCCGCAGCGCGCCGGCCCGGGTGAGGTGGCGCTGACCCGGCACCGACTGTGCCCCGGCCAGCGTCTGGTAGAGGGCCAACCCGGCGGCGACGTAGGGCCGCTCCCAGAGTCGGTGGGCCAGCGGATACAGGAAGCTCACCGGCTTGACCAGGTGCGGTGCCAGCCGGGTCAGCATCAACTCCCGCTCGCGCAGGGCCTCCCGGACCAGCCCGAACTCGAGCTGCTCCAGATAACGCAGGCCGCCGTGAAACAGCTTGGACGACCGGCTCGAGGTGCCCGAGGCGAGATCTCGGGCCTCCACCAAGGCAACTGTGAGACCCCGAGTCACGGCATCCAACGCCGCGCCGGTACCGACCACCCCGCCGCCGATGACCACGACATCGAACTGCTCGTCGACCAGCCGCCGCCAGCCCGCCGCTCGCTGCGCCGGACCGAGCTGCCCGGGCGCTGACTCGCCGATGGCCCGCTGGTGTCCGCACTCGGCCTGCTGCACCCGTCGTCACACCCCCTGCGTTGTGCCACTCGCCCGATGCACGCTACGCCGTCGGGCCGTGGGCGTGGTCTTGTCACAGCTTGTCACGCGGCCTCCGCGACACCAGCTGCGTCCGATCGTGCAGTCGGCGACTCATCGTGTATCAGCGCGGCAGCGCTCCGATTCCTAGTAATCACCAGTCCTCGTCGTCACCAGCAAGAAGGAGATGCCATGACCGACCAGAGGGTGGCGGTGCGACCGGGTGCGGTTGCCGGGGATGTCGCGGAGCTGGGGAGTTGGCGGGTGTTGCCGTTCCGGTCCGAGGTGTTGGCGGTGCATGCGGCGCTGCTGCCCACGGGAAAGGTGCTCTTCGCGGCTGGCTCGGGTAACAGCGCGGTGCGTTTCGCGGATCCGAACTTCGGTAACACAGCGTTGGGATTCTGGACCAGTGTGGTGTGGGACCCCACGGTCAGCCCACCCCCGGGGCAGGACACCGACTTCTTCCACCCGGCCACCCCACGCGACGCCCGCGGCACGGTGCTGGATCTCTTCTGTGGTGGGGAGACCCTACTGGCCGACGGCCGGGTGCTGTCCACCGGCGGCACCCAGCGCTATCCGGATGGCAGCAAGCCGTTCGCCGGGCGGGCCGACACCCTGGTGTTCAACCCCGTCACCCAACAGTGGGCGGTGGTGCGGGCGATGGCGCACGGCCGCTGGTACCCCAGCGTGATCACCTTGGCGGATGGGCGGGTGCTGGCCGCGGCCGGGCTGGACGAGAGCGCCACGGGCACGCGCAACACCACGGTGGAGAGCTTCTTCCCGGCCGCCGACTACTGGCAGCCGCTGGCCATGCCCCCCGGGTTCGGGGGCCTGCCGTTGTACGCCCACCTGTACCTGCTTGCCGATGGGTCGGTGTGCTACGCCGGCGGGCACATGGACGACGGCCCCGCCGCCCCGTTGCGACTGGACCTGACCCGTAGCCCGGCCACTATCACCCCAGTGGCGGGCCTGACCCGGGTGGATGCCCGGGACCAGTGCGCCAGCGTGCTACTGCCCCCCGCTCAGGACCAGAAGGTGATGATCATCGGTGGGGCGCCGGGGGGCGGTAACGCCATCGCCGATGTGGATGTCATCGACTTCACCCAACCGGTGCCGGCCTACCACCCAGTGGCGCCGCTGAACTCGGCCCGCAAGCACCCCAATGCCACCCTGCTACCCGACCGCACCGTGCTGGTCACCGGCGGCTCCGCGCGCGGCGAGGACGCCTCGGTGGCCACCAACCACGCCGAGATCTACGACCCCGCGCACCCGGAGCGGGGCTGGACGCAGCTCGCGGAAGCGTCGGTGACCCGGATGTATCACTCGGTGGCGCTGCTGCTGCCCGACGGGCGGGTCATCACCGCCAGCGGAAACCCCGAACAGGGCCACCAAGTCAACTGGATACCACCGGACCCCAACGAGGAACTGAGGATAGAAGTCTACTCCCCGCCCTACCTGTCCCGTGGGCCACGGCCGACCATCGACGCGGCGCCCACCGAATGGCGCTACGGACAAACCGTCGACATCTCCACCCCCAACGCCGGCACCATCCAGTGGGCCAGCCTGATCCGGCCCGGGGTGACCACCCACTCGTTCAACACCAACCAGCGCCTGGTCGATCTGCCGATCACCGCCCAGGGCGGCACCACCGTCGGAGTTCAGGTCACCGCCGAGCCCAACCTGGCCCCTCCCGGCTGGTACATGCTTTTCCTCACCGACACCAACAGGGTCCCGTCGGTCGCTCACTGGGTGCACCTGGCCGCCGCACCCACCGCCGCCATCCCGCCAGGCGGCTACGCCCAGACCGTATTGAGCACCGCAGGCCTGGTCGCTTACTGGCCACTGGCCGAGACCAGCGGCACCGTCGCCTACGACCTCGCCGGGGACCACCACGGCAGCTACTACAACCACCCCCACCTTGGCGCCCCCGGGCCCGGCCCGGCCACCGCAGTCACCTTCAACGGGATGAACCAGTACGTCCTGCTGCCCCGCGACGTGCGCAACGACTTCAGCCTCGAACTGTGGTTCGCCACCCACGGCGGCGGCGTCGGCACCACGGTCACCCAGTGGTGGCAGGCAGCCGGGCTGCTCGACGCCGAGGCCCCCGGCGTGGTCGACGACTTCGGCACCTCCCTGGACGCCACCGGAGCAGTCTGGGCCGGCACCGGTAACCCCGACACCTCCATCCACTCCGCCCCCGGACTCAACGACGGCGCCTGGCACCACCTAGTGTTCACCCGCGCCACTGGCGCGCTGACGCTTTACCTCGACGGCGCCCCGGTCACCACCGGCCACGGCGGCACCCAACCACTCACCTCCGCACCCGGACTGCGAATCGGGGCCCTGCAAAGCGGCGTCAACTTCTACGCCGGCAGCATCGCCGACGCCGCCGTCTACTCCATCGCGCTACCCGCCGCCACCGTCGCCGCCCATTTCCAAGCCCGGCGCTGAACTAGTATGAGCCACTGGGAGAGCATCAGACCCCGCCGGCGAGCCACCGCATGGCCGGCGAACACTCGTCACACGCTGACCACGGCCGAGTTCGCCGACGATATGGATACCGCAATGCCGCGTCGGTCGACTCTCTACCGGTTTATCATGGGTATCGATTCAACATTCGCCGAGATGACCCCGTCCGAGATCAGCGCGCTCGGCGACCCCATGGCCCAGTTGCTCAAAGACGCCCAGTTGCTCAAAGACGGCGCGTTTCCGCTCACCGTGGACGCACTACTCACCGAGCTCAACACACGGAGCGTCTTGCCAGAGCAGTCGTCGTTCTTGATCAGTGAGGCCGGACAAATACCGCCCGCGCGGACCGCGGCCGCAAACATTGCAGCCGTCAACATTGCGGCCGCGGCTCGAGATATGCGTTTCGCGATTGTCCGTAGCCGATCATCCCATGCCGACCTACTGATCAGCACCAGCGCGGTTGGCGACCCACAGACCGTGTTCCTACAGGTCGCAGCCTGGGATGAGCAGGCCGAGTTGTTCAACTACTATATGCGCCTCGGCGACACATGGATCTGGGCCGGCAACTCTTACCATGCCCTCGCGCCGCCGTCGCGCGGCAACGGCCCGTTTGACAGCCACATCAATGGCAGTCTTGTCATGAAGGAGCTGAAACAGCCTTGGATGAACTGGCAGTCTCAGAACGCTACCATTTTGCTCGACGAGAACGATCCGCTGCGACAAAATATCCTCTACCAGTCCTTGTCTGGCGCGGAGAACCTTGAGAGTATAGTCCGCGATGGCGTAGCACGATGGACTGCCGCACGCCTCAAGCACGCCATGACCGCAGATGGGAGGGTCAGACATGTTGATTGGCTGCTCCGTCAGTTGTGCACCACGACCACCGTGAATTTGACGAGCTCAACGACCACCAGCACGGTGGCCGTGGCGGACCAAGCAGCAACGTTGCCTCTCCCGCTGAGTTTCTGGCTCAACAACGATAGCCTTATCGATGGCCTGAACATCTCACTTCGCGACGACTTCGTACCTCCCGTGGTGGCGCGGACGCTCTATGCCGACAGCCTCGTCCGCTACGACTTCGCCCTGACCCAAGGCGAGTTCACGCAGAAAGGAGACACGTTCTTCGCGTTCGTGGTACCCGAGGCGGCGTTTGAGGACATTGACGTTGTCAACCAGATGGTGCGGAGCGGGATCCTCTCAGCGCGCTTCGCCGCGAGCGTCCTCATGGTTGACTTTCCTAATCCCGTGTTCAGCGAGACCCGCGCGAAGCTCTTCCGTTACGTGCCAACCGAGGCCAAGCTCGACAGTGCAGGCGGTGGCTTGTCCCAGCAGATCGCGGACGCCATCACGGCGAGCGCGGACAGTCAGCGGGCCGGCACTCCCGAAGCGGAGTTCCGTGCCAACTGGGAGCTCGCGGACTCCGACTGGCGAGAGGTCTTCGCCGCGAGGATTGAAAAATATTTAACTTGCGTGTCGACTCGCATCGCGACAGCTCAAGGTTTCGATGATTATGTCCGATTGGCCGAATCCCGGCGTCGCGAGTTCAAGGCCATGCGGCTGAACGAGTTTTCGCTGACGTTGCCAGTAACAAATATTCCACCCAAAGCGCCGTTGTTGCAGATGCAACCCGACGGCACCGTTCGAGAAAAACTTCGGGCCGAATGACGTCTGGATCTCACTACAAAGGAGCTTCGCATGCCACTCCCACGGTTCGACCCACCCGGAGGCCTATCGGACCTTGCTCAGCCAGGTCAGGAGCAATGGAGCACCATCATCTCCGACGCGGTAGACACCGCAATCGCCGGTCGCACTGACCACTCGAACGACAGCCCCCGGGCCCAGTACTACAACCTGACCAAAACCGACACAGCCGACGATGCCAAGTTCCAGGAAGTGAGCTGGATCGCCTTCCCCAGAGTTGTGAAACTCAACTCTGTCTCCGATCGCCAGCGTTGGCAGCGAGCAGATGCCTCCCGAGACGTCCAGGACGAATACTGCGAGTGGAGCGTGACGCGGCGAGCCGACGGAAAGATCACACGAGTCACCTTCACCTGCGAAGGTCCAGAATACTGGGAGTTACTGGCGCAAACACAACCCGACACCGTGGTCCAGTTGTACCAGGAATTCGTCAACCCCGCGGTGCAACAAAACGATCTCTTCGATTCCTCCAGCAACTACATCCCGCGAAATAGATGGAACAGCACGACCACTGACGGCGCCATGCACCTCGTCCAGAGCGCGAATACGCTGAGCGCCGAGATCGAGCTATCCGCCGCCGCGAGCATCGTCCGCGTCAAGAACGGTCAAGAACTCACCGCCGAGCAGGATTTGGTCGAGTGCGCACAGTACGGCGTACCCCAACGAAACAGCGACCCACACATCGGAGGTGTGGTCAACAGCGTCGCGCGCCTCAAGGCCGATCTCGCATTGAGCAACCCCGTAGGTCTCTACTTCAAGGATCTAGTTACGGACGGTTGGGCCACGCCGGACGGCTCGGACCCGAAAACGTACTGGACGTTCATCAGAGGGGATGCGGAACATCCGGTGCGGGCCGTATACGAAGTCCCCTCGGACAAGGGTTTCACCGTCAGTGACATTACAATATTAAGCCAGCCGATTAACTTCGGAGCGCAGATCACAGATTTTATCAGCATAAAGCTCACGGCAGTGGCCTGCCGCTTTGGCGCAAGCACGGCGGCGCCCATGGCATGTGTTGGACCCGCAGCCGCCATGGTAACAGGAATTGGCGCACCCTCACGATAGACTCGTGGTGACGTTCTCGGCCCGCACGCCAGCTTCTTCGCCGTCCCCTTTTAGTTGAGAGCGATATTCTGCTGGGTGGCGTTGATGGTGAACACCCAGTCCTGTTCGTCGGGTCGTCCCTGCTCGGTCCACCAGGTGTGGGCGGCGCGGACCTCGTCCCAGAGCCGGCGAGGGCCCCGCTGGCGCACGCTGAACTCGTCGTCGCCGCAGTCCGGGGTGACGTGGAAATGGCTGGCCCACGACCCCGACCACGGATCAAGAAACCACAGCTCGCCCGCGCCCTCGTCGGGGTCGTCGGCGCGGCAACGCGGGATCAGCCCCCATCTCCCGTTAGCCGTGCCGTGCTGCCAGGTGAGATCGGGGATGAAGGCGTGGCGCGGCACAGCCGCGAAAGCGGCCCGCCAATCCTCGGTGAGAGTGCCTGCCGCCACCAGCTCCTCGATCAGCCGGCGGTGCAGGGTCTCAGACCTCCTGGAGTAGTTTCTTGATCAAGCTCTGACCTGGGGTGCCGGTAAGGCGTTCGCAGGAAAATCTTGTGAATATCTTAGGCCCGCGAAAGACCGGGTGGTGCCCGTGAGGCGCGTGTTGCA
>JBOHFR010000120.1:0-8727 GCA_050699715.1 Pseudonocardiaceae bacterium | reverse complement strand
CTCGGTGGCGTTCGCCCCGGACGGGCGCACCCTGGCCACCACCAGCGGGGACCAGACGGTGCGGTTGTGGGACCTCACCGACCGCGACCACCCCCGCCCCCTGGGCGCCCCCCTGACCGGCCACACCCGTGCGGTGTACTCGGTGGCGTTCGCCCCGGACGGGCGCACCCTGGCCACCACCAGCGGGGACCAGACGGTGCGGTTGTGGGACCTCACCGACCGCGACCACCCCCGCCCCCTGGGCGCCCCCCTGACCGGCCACACCGGTCCGGTGGTCTCGGTGGCGTTCGCCCCGGACGGGCGCACCCTGGCCACCACCAGCGTCGACCGGACGGTGCGGTTGTGGGACCTCACGGGCCTCACTGATCTCCTCAACCACACGGTCGAGTACGCCTGCTCCCTCACACACGGTGGATTCCACCCCGACGAGTGGGCCCGCTACATCCCCGACCCGCCCTACCAGAACACCTGCCCACGCTGACATCACACGCGAGCACCCCACCTCATCGATGACCTGCGATCTATCACGCAAAACGCAAGCGTGAGGGTGAGCGACGACTTCCCCGCCGACATGAACCAGTACCAAAACGCACGATGATCATCGCCAGTGAGCCGTAACCGGAAACGGCATGGCGAATCCACACGAACCGATCCACACCAGCACCATCACTCCGTCCCCTCAAGCGTCCCCGGGATCGTCCTGCGTCGGCTCACCGGCATCAAGGGCGCCACTATCGCGGCGTCGCTGCGCGATGGCGCAAGCGCCACCCTTGACCCCGGCCATCCGACGCAGAGGCAGCCGGGTATGAGGGAACAAGGGGCGCGGTAGGTCGAGCCCACCAGCCGTGCCAAATCCGTGCCAGTTGATGACAATCCACCACAAAGGCAGCCGAGTCATGGCACACCGGTCGTGCTGTCCATGTGCTGTAAGGAAGGGTCACTAGCGGTCAACTGCGGCACACCAAGGAACAGGTCAAGCGCAGGTCAGCGGCAACGACCTGGCACGGTAGCGAGACTCCCAAGCTCCCAACCAAACACAGGCGCCTCCGGCGGGCCTCGCTCCGGGATTACTCCACGACCAGTCTCGGATGATGGTGGGTCACCAGGGGTGCGGGTATCCCACCCCTGTCCTGCGGCAAGCAACACCCCGCCCGTGCCATTAGCGTGCCATTAACACCGGTCAACAACGGCGCCCCCTGACCCGGCCCAACCACTGATCGAGGCCTCTGACGGCGTAATGGGCGCAGCCTTCCAAGCTGGGGTTCAGTTGTGATCATTGTCAGCGAGCCGTCAGCGGAAGCGGCGTGACGAGTCCGCACAGGTCGATCCACACTGGCGCGTAGCCCTCTCACTGTGTACGCGCAATAAATAACACGACTCACCGCCTCTGCCCGAGGTGGACAGCGGTAACAAAGATCGGCAAAGACGGACAGGCGGACACGATAATCGCTCCGGTGATCCTAACTGGCGCAGGAACCGTCATGATCACCAACGGTGCCGTGCCCGCACCGCCCCTATCTCGCCACCGGCGCGTGAAACCGCAGACACGCCGCAGTGGACAACTTCACCGGAACTCTGAGTCAGAACTAGCGTCACCATAACCAGGCATCAGACCCAAAACTCCAGAACGAAAAAATCTCCTTACCCCTAATGCCAACAGTGACGCTTGTAGTCCCAGGACCGATGATGCCAACGGTGCTGGGCGTCCCTGCCCCGCCAGCCGTGGTCCTTGTCCCTGTTGTGGAAATGACAGGGGCCGGAGTCGTGCGCCACCCTGCCAAGACTGAAAACTTCCATGATTCTCATATTCCCGCCTCTCTTCTTCCGCTTTCCTGAGAGTTCGCATCCCAGGAAGACAACAAATGTGTTCCTCGCTAGCGATAAGCAGTCGACGCGGCAACAAGACAGCTCCAGGAAAACCCAGTCCAGTCTTGTTCACCCCAGAAATGGCGCGATCAATCCGCTTACTTCGCCCTCATCACCAACATCAGTGAATACCAGATTCGCCTGGGCCGACGACCTCTCGATCATGGGAACCTCCTCGGACGGTTCTGATCGCGCTTGGCTCCACCCAGCGAGATCCCAACAACCCTCCCGCCGGACTCACTGCCTTAGACGCCCAGTGCGACCGGAGGTTGTCCCGTGTCCCGTGGAACTCCCGGCGGCCGTCCCCACCCGGAGCCCCGCAACGAACACCAACGCTAACCAACGACGAGTACCTCCGCCGGTCAGCCCCACCTCCCGCCCCGTGAACCCAACCTCGCCCTGTCTCCCAGAAAATCTTGTCAACCTGAACAACCACGCCCTCGCCGGGCAGCAGACATCCGAGATAACTGACACAAGCGGCCCAAACCCGGCTCGATTGAGTGACTGGGTGCGGCATCCCGTCAACGGAGGGTCACACCCAGTCGACGCCACCGCCCACATCCTCCCCATACTCACTGTCGACGGGATCTCACACGACTCCCCGCGCTCAAGATCATCAGTGGTTGCTGGGCATCGGACCCTCACGACGGTGAACAGATCAAGATCAGGCCGTCTCCAGGCCGTGAGACGTCGAGCAGCGGCAAAAATCGAAAGGGACTACACGGCCGCCGATTCGGCGAGTTGACGGTGCGCAACCCGTTCTGCACCCAGTGAGCGCCAGGTCCGTACAGTGCGTCGCTGTGCGTCTGGTCCTCGCGTCAGCATCCCCCGGGCGGCTCGCCGTGCTCCGCGCCGCCGGGGTTGATCCGGTGGTGCGGGTGTCCGGGGTGGACGAGGACGCGCTGGTTGCCACGCTGACCGACGCGACGCCAACAGAGCTGGTCACCGCCCTGGCTTGCGCGAAGGCCGACGCGGTCGTGGCGGACATCACAGAAGAGCACCCCGACGCGGTGATCATCGGGTGTGACTCGATGCTGCACATCGGCGGTGAGCTGGTCGGCAAGCCCGGCAACGCCGACACCGCGGCGCGGCGCTGGCAGGCGATGGCGGGCGACACCGGAGAGCTGCTGACCGGGCATGCCGTGGTCCGCCTCGACCAGGGTGTGCGCACCGCGACCGCCTGCGGCGCGCAGTCCACGCTGATCCGCTTCGGCACCCCCTCAGCGGCGGAGATCGAGGCCTATGTGCAGAGCGGGGAACCGCTACAGGTGGCGGGCGCGTTCACCCTGGATGGCCGGGGCGGCTGGTTCGTCGAGGGGATCGACGGTGACCCGTCCAGCGTGATCGGTATCAGCCTGCCCTTGACTCGCCGGCTGCTCGCCGAGGTCGCGGTACCGGTGGTGTCGCTGTGGACGCTGATCGGCGAGCCGCGTCTCGGGTCCAGGGGTCCTATCCGGGAGTCCTAGACTGCGGCGCATGCGCAAGGTGCTCGTCGCCAACCGCGGCGAGATCGCCGTCCGGGTGATCCGGGCCTGCCGGGACGCTGGGCTGGCCAGTGTCGCCGTTTACGCCGACGGTGATCGTGACGCTCCCTTCGTCACGCTGGCCGACGAGGCGTTCGCGCTGGGCGGCGCCACCCCTGCGGACAGCTACCTCAAAGCGGCCAAGCTGCTGGACGTCGCGGCCCGCGCCGGGGCGGACTCGGTGCACCCCGGCTACGGGTTTCTCGCCGAGAACGCTGATTTCGCCCAGGCGGTGATCGACGCCGGGCTGACCTGGATCGGGCCCAGTCCTCGGGTGATCCGTGAGCTCGGGGACAAGGTCACCGCCCGGCAGCTGGCCAGCAAGGCGGGAGCGCCGCTGGTGGCGGGTACCAGAGATCCCGTTTCGGGGGCGGATGAGGTGGTGGCCTTCGCCACCGAGCATGGCCTGCCGGTGGCCATCAAGGCGGTCTTCGGTGGTGGCGGACGCGGCCTGAAGGTGGCCCGCGCCATCGAGGAGATCCCCGAGCTGTTCGACTCCGCGGTGCGCGAGGCCATCGTGGCCTTCGGGCGCGGCGAGTGCTTCGTGGAGCGCTACCTGGACACCCCGCGCCACGTCGAGGCCCAGGTGCTGGCCGACCAGCACGGCACCATCGTCGTGGTCGGCACCCGGGACTGCACCCTGCAGCGCCGGCACCAGAAGTTGGTGGAGGAGGCCCCGGCCCCGTTCCTGTCCGACGGGCAGCGGCGCACCATCCACGAGGCGGCCCGGGCGATCTGCGCTGAGGCGGGCTACACCGGCGCGGGCACCGTCGAGTTCCTGGTGAGTCCCGAGGGCACCATCTCCTTCCTCGAGGTGAACACCCGGCTGCAGGTGGAGCACCCGGTGTCGGAGGAGACCACTGGGCTGGACCTGGTGGTCGAGCAGTTGCGGATCGCGGCCGGCGAGCGGCTGAGCATCACCGCCGACCCGCCACCGCGCGGCCACGCGATCGAGTTCCGGATCAACGCCGAGGATCCGGCCTGGGGATTTCGGCCCGTCCCCGGTGTCGTCACGGTGTTCGATCCGCCCTCCGGGCCGGGAGTGCGCCTCGACGCCGGGGTGCGCGCCGGCAGCGTCATCGGTGCTCAGTTCGACTCGATGCTGGCCAAGCTCATCGTGCTCGGCGCGGACCGCGAGCAGGCCCTGGCGCGGTCCCGGCGGGCGTTGGCCGAGTTCACCGTCGAGGGACTGCCCACCGTCATCCCGTTCCACCGAGCGGTCGTGGACGACCCGGCCTTCGCAGAGCACTTCACCGTGCACACCCAGTGGATCGAGACTGAGTTCTCCGCGCCGCTCCAGCCACACGGCGCCACGGCGGAACCACCGCCGCCACAGCCCCGGCAGACCGTGGTTGTGGAGGTCAGCGGCCGGCGCCTGGAGGTCTCGCTACCGGGGGAGCTGGCCCTGGGAGGCGCCGCTGCCAGCAGGGCCAGACCCCGCAGGCGCAGCGGTGGCCGGGTGGCTGCGGTATCGAGCGACGCCGTCATCGCACCCATGCAAGGCACCGTGGTCACGGTCGCGGTATCCGACGGGGACCTCGTCGGCACCGGTGACCTTATCGCGGTGCTCGAGGCAATGAAGATGGAGAACCCGGTCACCGCGCACAAGGCTGGCACCATCACCGGCCTCACCGCGCGGGCCGGGACCTCGGTCTCCCAGGGCACCACGCTCTGCACGATCACCGCCCAGGTGACCTCGGCCCAGCCCGGCGCTACCCAGCGCTGAGCAGCAGCGCCCCCTCCGCCGCGAGCAAGGTGACGATGGCGGTCACGGCGCCGGTCGCGACGAAGGTGCCCCAGGCGATCCGAACACCTGCGCACCGGCAGCGCGCATACCAGATGATGATCGCCAACGACGCCCACGGGGTGACCAGCGGGCTCACATTCGTGGCGATCAACAGGCCAAGCAGCTGGTCACTGTTGCGCACGACCGCTTCGCCGGCCACATACGCCGGTAAGTTGTTGATCGCATTGGACAGGACGGCGCCCAGCGTGGCCGCCCTCGCCACACCCCTGGCCCCGGCGTCGGCGCCAACCACGCTGCCGAGTAAGCGACCCAGCCCATACCGGTCGACGGTCTGGACAACCAGGAACAATCCCGTCACGAACGCCAGCAGCCGCAGCGGGATCATCCGCCACGCGAACGCGCCGCGATCCCGGACGAGGAACGCCGCAGCAACCATCCCGGAGCAGACCAACGACGAGATCACCAGTGGGATACCGAACAGCACCAGCAAGACGAACGTGGCGCAGGCCGCAGTGGCGAGACCGAAAAGAATGCGATCCCGCGGCAGGTGAACGTCGGGCACCGAATACCGCTCACTACCGCGCCGAGGGCGCCGCCAGTAGAACACCCAAAGACAGGCCGCGCTCGCGACGATCGCGGCGGCTTGGGGTGCCGCCATCCGGATCGCGAACTCGGTCGGGGTCAGGTTCACCCGGCCAGCGGCCAGCAGGTTGGTGAGGTTCGACACGGGTAGCAACAGGCTCGCGGTGTTGGCCAGCCACACCGTCAGCATTGCCAGCGGCAGGCCGGGGATATCCGCCTTGGCGGCGGTGGCGAGCATGACCGGGGTCAAGAGCACCGCGGTGGTGTCCAGGTTCAGAAAAATTGTCGTGGCCGAAGCGAAAATGACACACAATCCGAACAGGGCAAGGTAGTTGCCCGCCGCTCTTCTCGCCAACCGGGACGCGACCACATCAAACACCTCAGCCTTGGCGGTGAGCTCGGCCAGCACAAACACCGAGCCCAGAAACACCAGCAGCGGCAAAACCCGGCGGACTATCTCGCTCGCCGCGCCGCGCGGCAGGAATCCGCCGAGCACGGCGCTCACCCCGGCAGCCAGGAAAACTACGGCCAGCCAGTCGAGCAGCTCCCAGCGTCGGGCCCGGCCGATCACCCCAGCCCACTTCACCTGACTCTCGATTCGCGGTCGGATAACTCGCCTGCGCAGGTACACGGCTCCCCGCATCGGGACAGATCACCTAGACTCACCCCTGGAGGATCTCAGGAGGGCCGATGTCCCGAATCGTCAAGTGGATCGGCAAGAACGCCGACGGCCTGATCGCGGTCGTACTGGCCGCCTGCGTCGCCATCCTGTCCTGGGCGCATGTGGTCGAGACAGCCGAAGTCAGCAGTGCGATACTGCTCATCCTCGCCGTGCTCACCACCACACTACTGCGGGACCGCGTTCGGTCCGGGGTACTCGAGCGGGACGTGCGCACGGCGCTCGACCGGCTCCAGATGCTCGACACCAAGATCATCGAGGCTCAGCAAACCCTGGACCAGGCGTCAAACCTGCGGGTGCTGCGCGGCACCGCGATCGGCAAGGCATTGGCTGCGGGCCGGCGCGACACCGACAGCTGGACGTTCAAGGGTGGCACCGGCACTTTCCTGCGCGCCGTCACCCTGCCGGCGTGCATCCAGCGGGCCCGCGAGGTCGGACGGGCGTTGACCGTTCGGCACTATCCTGGCCGCATGTTGGTACCGCCAGCGATACCGCTTGCTGACCGTGGAGATCGGCCTGTCACCGACCGTCACCACGTTCCGGTAGGACATGTCCTCGCACTCCCTGATCATGACCCAGATCGTCACGCAGCGCGACGCCAGGGAGCCAGCATTGCTCATTGAACGGAGCTCGATCTACTACGACCGGCATGCCACTGAGTTGCGGACCAGCTTCGAACAATCCCGCCGGCTGCCGATCGAAAGCGAAAATCATCATTTCCAGCCGGTCGCAGCATTTCCGAACCGATGCCCAGGTCCTCACCGCGCTGGGCGAACGGGTCGAGCTGGTGGCGCAGCAGCGGGTGCTGAGCATCGAGGACTTCTCCGCCGAGGAGATCCAGCTCTATCTGGGCAACCGATACGGCGCGGACAGCGGCGCCGCGGCGCGGCGGCTTCGCCTGCTGCGCGACACCCAGGGTCTGCTCGGGCTGTCCCAGAACCCGCGCATGCTCAGCTTCATCGCCGACCTGGACGACAACCAGCTGCGGGCGGTTGCGGAGTGCGGGCACGCCATCAGTGCCGCAGCGCTGTACGAGGAGATCCTAGGCGCCTGGCTGAGCTACGAGCAGCAGCGCACCGGTGAGGTCCACGGGTCAGCGGGTGGGCTCACCCTCAGCGAGCTCTGGCAGGCGGTCACCGCGCTGGCCGTCCGGCTGTGGGAGAGCAACGAGCAGTATCTGGAACTGGCAGATCTGGCCGAGGTGGCCGAGACGCTCAGCGCCCTGTCTGAAGCACAACTGACCCCGCACCAGGCGCTGCATGCTGTCGGTGCGGGCAGCCTGCTGGTGCGCACTGAGGACGGCCAGTTGGGCATGATTCACAGTTCGGTGGTGGAGTGGCTGATTGCCAAGGTGATCGCCGATCAGCTGGCCAGCGGCGAGCCTGGTCTGTTGTCTGGGAGGCTGCTGTCCCGGCGGCCGCTGTCACAGCTGTCCGTTGACTTCCTGTGCGACCTCGCCGACACCCGTAGCTGCCAGCTCTGGCTGCGCGGCGTGCTGGCTGACCGCGACGCCGACGAGGTGACCCGGCGTAACGCCATCAAGATCAGCACCCGGCTGCGCTCGATGACCAACGCCGACCTGCGCGGAGCGGTCCTGCGTGGCGAGGACCTCTCCTACCGCGACCTCACCGACGCGGACCTTACCGGCGCGGACCTCACCGATGCCCGGCTGGTGGACGCGGACCTGAGCCGGGCGGTGCTGCGCGACGCGGTGCTGGTCGGGGCGCGACTGGACGGGGCAAAGCTGGTCGGAGCCGACCTGACCAGGGCTGATCTGCGCCGAGCCCGGCTGCCCCGGACCGATCTGCGAGATACGGTGGTCACCGACAGTCGCTGGCGGGGAGCCGCCCTGATCGACGTCTCGGCCCGCGCGGAGTTCTTCGCGGCCACCGAGCTGCACGGGGCAGCGATCGCGCCCAGCCAGCCGGTGCACGCGCAGTTCACGCCGGCCGCGATCGGCGTGTCCTTCGGGTTTGAGGTCGGCGGGATTCCGGCGCCGATCGCCTACAGCCGCGATGGCCAGACCCTGGCGATCGGGAGCGACGACGGCGAGGTCCTCCTGTGTGACAGCGCATCCGGCCTGCCGCTGCGCACCCTGCACGGCCATCATGGGCGGGCCTACGCGGTTGCCTACGGCCCCGGCGACGCGGTGCTAGCGACCGCCGGGAGCGATTGCGTGATCAATCTGTGGGACCCGGCGACGGGAGAACGGCTGCACCACCTCGAAGGGTGCCGGGGTTGGGTGTGGCCGATGGGGTTCAACACCCCACCATCCGACTCCGCGGCTAGCCTGCTGGCCACAGGCGACAGCAGCGGTACCGTGCGGCTGT
>JBOHFR010000119.1:0-8752 GCA_050699715.1 Pseudonocardiaceae bacterium | reverse complement strand
AGATGCAGGCTAACGGCCTCGTCCCTGTATTCCTGGGTGAAACTTCGGCGTGTCGCCACGCGATCTCCTCCGCTGGCACTCAGCGGCAGTCACGACCGGGTGTCTACAAGATCGGGTACGGTCCATCTCCGCTCTTCAAAAGCAGTGTCCCGCCATTACCAGCACTGTCCGGTAATGGCTTCTCGTAATCGCTACTCGCAGGTTTCCCGTTCCCTTGGGCAGGCATTGTCTACGCCGGGCCGACGCTATCAAGGATGATGAGGTAGACGTACCGGTGCACTGAGATCGGGGCTCGCTGCATCTCCCACGCCACCACGGGCGAGGGTCTCGGCGAGGCAACGGGAGCCCTGGTGGGCTCATCTTTGGTCTCATCCGCATACGTTCGTCCGAGTTCAGCGACGTTCGGATCAGTGCCGCGATGCAGGTCACGGACGTGCGCGAGGCTCGGCGGACTGTCGTCCCGAGCTCTGAAAATCGGAAGGTCGACGGTTCGACCCCGTCCCTGGCCACCACCTCTGACCAGCGCAAGCGCTGGTGTCCCACGACTCGTCCAAGGCTTTCCGTCTCAATTGTCGGCTCAGTTGCGCCCTGGAAGCCGCGCTAGCCCCGGCCTTGAGCGCTTCCAGCAGAGCGCCTCGACTGGCGGGACATAGGCGAGGGGGCAACCCCTGGGTTCAGCAGGTGGGTCGGTAGGGAATACCAGGAGCGAAAGTAGTCCACTGTTCTGGGGTGAGGCCTCCTCCAGCAGCTGTGCATGCCCAACTACTGAAATGACCCGACAGCTCAAGAATTCCATGGAGGTCCCATAGCCCGGCCGTGTGGTCGGCGCTGGCGGTGGCCAGGGTGCGTCCGTCGGGACTGAACGCCACCCATTCCACGGCGCTGGTGTGGCCGATGAGGGTGGCGATGCGGGTGAGGTGGGCCTCGTTCGTGAGGTCCCATAGCCCGGCCGTGTTGTCGTCGCTGGCGGTGGCCAGGGTGCGTCCGTCCGGACTGAACGCCACCCCACGCACGGGGCCGGTGTGGCCGGTGAGGGTGGCGGTCAGGGGGGTACCGGTGAGGGTGGTGTACAGACTTGTGGCGGTCTCCCCGCTGGGCCGGATCCGGTGTGCGGCAAGGCCCAACTGCAGCGCAAGACGGAGGTCGTTGCCACGTCGGACTTCAGCCTGCACGACCAATCCGCGGCTGGTGGCTAACTCTTTCTGATCCTCCGCGATCTGAGTTTGTTCTTGCGCGGTCTGGCGTTGGACGACGGCGATGGTGGTAATGGTGAAGGCGAGAGCGAGGGCTGCTGCCACGGTGGTGCGGAACAGGTGTCGGCGGCGTTGTTGGTGGCGGATGCTTGCGTGGAGAAACGCCCGCACAGCAGGGCCAAGCTCCACTCGCCCGCTGGTCACCTCGCGGCGTCCTAGCAGCGCACGTAAATGACCGGTAGCGTCCTGGCCCCCTGGGATCGTCGGAGTGAACCGGCATAATTGTGCTCCGGTTTCTGAGACAGCGGCGGCCACCCGGTCCTGTTCCCACAAGAACGACGTGCTGCGTCCGGCGTTCTCCCATTCGGCCGACGCTTGCTCCAGCATCCGGCGCATCCGTAGTGCTGCTCCGGCGGCGCTGATGGCCTGGACCAGCGGTGGCCATGTGGTGAGGAACGCCTCGTGCGCGACGCCGAGCAGCACTGTTTCTTCACGTTTGCTGGTGGTGAGTAGACGGTGCGCGATGAAGGCATCCAACTCCGCCCGCACCGGCGGGGGCAGTTGCTGGTGGTAGACGTCAAGCCGGGTTGGCTGCCCTGTCTCATCGACGGTGACCAACCGCAGCAACGAGTCGAGAACATCGGTACGGCTCCGTCCATTTCTGGCCTGCGCATTCGCGGTTAGCGCGTCGGCTAACGCGAGGTCGGCTTGGTGGGTCAGCGCGCCTTGCACGCCACCGAGGTGGTCGTACCGCTGCGGGGACAACGTGGCTCCCCGGGGCAGTCCCGTGGCGAGTTGTTCAAGGGTGAACGCGAGCAGGGGCAGCGCGTCGCCATTGGCGGTGTCAGCGACCATGCGGCTGACCAGCTCGGGGTGCGCTGTGAGCCCGGCTAGCCTGGCTGGTCCATCGATCACCCGGGGTAAGGTCGCCGTGTCCAACGGCCGCAGGGTCATGCTGTGGATCGGTAGTTGCGCCAGGTGGGGATCGGCCAGCAGCGAGTCGAGGAACTCCGAGCGAATCGTCACCACCACCTGGACTGGGCCGGCCACTGCGGGTCCAAGCGTCTCGGCGAGCTGGGCACGGCCCGTGGCTGAGGATCGGGTGAGGATCTCCTCGAACTGATCGATCACGACCAGCAGTCGCCGCCGTGGTGGCGAGGAGCCCGCGTACAGGAGGTCCTCGACGGCCAGGACCAGGCCCTTGTCCTCGCCGAGTTGTTGTCGCATCTGCGAGGGGGTGCTGCGCGTGGCGTGCGCGAGCTCCTGGGACAGGGCAGCGACCGGATCCGTCCCAGGCGCAAATGGGGCCAGTGTCGCCCAGCCCGGCTCGCTGGCCATGGCGGGCAGTAGACCGGCGCGTACCAGTGAGGATTTCCCGCACCCAGAGGGGCCCACGATAACGACGATCTGTCCCTCGCCACGCTCGGCCAACGATCGCAGCAGGCACACGAGGTCGCTCACCTCGCGGTGGCGGCCAAAGAACGCCCGGTGCATGTCGACGTCGAAGGCCCGAAGACCGGGAAACGGTGATCGATCGTCCGACCACCCCGCCCCGCCAACGGTGTCGATCTCGCGCAGCATTCCGCGGATCCGTTCCCACGCCTGCGCACCGTGATAAGTGACATTCTGGAGATTTTCCAACAGCGGATGGCGCGCCTCCTCCTCGACTGTCAGCGGCAAAATTTTACTGCCGAGAGTCTTTGCGGCGACGATCTCACCAAAACACCACTGCGACGTCACATAATCATCGGTGATGAGGCAAACAACAGCATCAGCCCACCTCAGGCGCTCATATAACCGCTCCTCCCACAGATCCCCGCCCTCGATACCGTCATGCCGGTCATAGTCGAGAAAAACGTCATGACCGTCCGCTTTCAACCAGCCCTGCACGTCAGCGGCGAGTTGATTGTTCTTACTGGAATGGCTGATGAAGACTCGGGCCATGGCACCTCCCCGAAGCTGACCAACGACATGAGGCTCTACAAGGCGCCGCCACCATACAACCCACCAGGCCACCGCATGCAGTCACGGCATCGGTCGCCTGCCGGGCTGGAGGAAACGCTGCTGGTCGTCCTGTCAGTTGTCCTGTTTCGTCCCCGTTGCGCCCCAGAAGAGGCCTCCGTAACCACCGCTCGCCGCAGGTCACGGACGGGACGGAGACAGCGCGATAGGTCCCGCGTCACTGTCATCAAGGGCAGGTGCCTCCGGCGGGCCGCTCCACTCTGGGATGGCCCCGGACCGGGCACAAGGGTGGTGGGTCACCTGGTGGGCAGGGTACGCGGTGGGACGCGGCCGGGGCAGCGGGTGCGGATCGGCGCGCCGCATGAGTCGTTGACGGCGGTCTCAGCCATGGTCGCGGTGAGCGAGCTGGTCCAGCGGCTGGGGGTGATCGAGACGCTGGACGGGGCGGTGAGTTCGATCAAGCGGCGGGCTCGGGGGCATTCGGTGGGGGCGTTGCGGGCGGGGTTGGCTACCGCCCAGTTGGCCGGGCGCACGTCAGCGTCGTCTCTATTTCTGTCTCATTCGTGTTCGTTCGCGGGCGTCCACCAGCTACCGCGAGGACCCTTCGGTGCAGGTCACGGACGGTGCCGACCGGACACGGACACTGCACCGGAGTCCTGAAAATCGGAGGATCGGCGGTTCGACCCCGCCCCTGGCCACCACGTTTGAGCAGCGTAAGCGCTGATGTGCTTGATCATGACTGTCGCTCTCCGTCTCAATTGCACCGAAATGCCGCGCCAGTTTCGACCTTGAGCGCCGCCCGCCGCGAGGGGTGACCCCGGCTGGCATGACACCAGTGGCTGACGGCGAACTGCAGCCCTCCACCCTTGTCAACGCCTGCCGATCGCCCTTCCCGCCACCACGACCGCGGCGATTTCTTCCCTGATTCGTTGCCTCAGACAGACGCTTCGGCCAGCTCGGTGATTCATGACCTGGGTGGCGTGTAGTTGAATCGGTCTCTGGTCTTGTCCATGGCGGCTGCATCGAGAGCGGTGTGCCAGAGGCGCACACCGCTCGGGCGAAGCACACGTGCGCCGCTCCAGCCGGCAGTCTCGATCTTGGCCTGGCCATCGCCGATGGCGATCTCAAGGGCCGGCTCGAGGTCTGTGTCGTGGGAAGCCAGGATAACAACGTCGATCTGGGGGTCGAGTGCGGCCCGCACGACCTTGAGTGCGACTAGGACGTCAACGCCCTTCTCCTGTGCTGGCTTGTTTGGCCAGTCCAGCGGGTAGCGCAGTGTCCGGTAGACGACATCGACGCGCTTGTCACGAGTCCATTCGGACCTCTGACGCTGGGAGATGCCGTAGACGTAGGGGTCTCGAGCGTTGCTCGGGGAGCCACGAAACACCCGCACTGCGGTGAGAACGGCCCGCTGCTGAGTCGCATCGCGCTGCCGCGTGGCTCGCAGGGCGATGACCTGCTCCGCGAACCGCAGCGGGTGGATCAGACACTCGTGAACAGGAAGACCCGGGGGTGCGAAGAGGTCGCGCGCTGTGAGGTGGATGTTCTGGTAGTCGATGACGACACAGACCCGCGGGTCCACCACACCTCCAAGAAAAATCCCCGCCAGTCCCGGAGGACGGCGGGGAACAAGAACTTTATGCTACACCATGCCTAGCCGTCGCCGACAGATCCTGGGACAGACACATCAGACCCGAATCCGCGAGCAGCGGGGAGACACACGTCGTGAGATGGCGATAAATGCCCTGCTGACCTGGGATGATGGTTTTCGCGAAGAGATCGATCACCCAGGGGGAAGGACACCAACCTGGTAAGCAGGGTACGCGGTGGGACGCGGCCGGGGCAGCGGGTGCGGATCAGCGCGCCGCATGAGTCGTTGACGGCGGTCTCAGCCATGGTCGCGGTGAGCGAGCCAGTCCAGCGGCTGGGGGTAATCGAGACGCTGGACGGGGCGGTGAGTTCGATCAAGCGGCGGGCTCGGGGGCATCCGGTGGGGCGTTGCGGGCGGGGTTGGCCACCGCCCAGTTGGCCGGGCGCACGTCAGCGTCGTCTCAATTTCTGTCTCATTCGCCTTCGTTCGCGGGCGTCCGCCAGCTACCGCGAGGCTGTTTCGGTGCAGGTCACGGACGGTACCGACCGGACACGGACGCACCACCGGTGTCCTGAAAATCGGAAGGTCGACGGTTCGACCCCGTCCCTGGCCACTCCTCGGCATCGGGGCCCTGAGCAGTGCACGTGCAGCAAGTCGATAATTCCATCCCCCACGGTCCATTTTTGATCATGGATGGCCCCTCTGAGAGAACAGCGGGCGAGCCCGGGTCGTTGGCGCCCGCTACGCGCCGGGATGATCACGTTCAGTACACTTGCCCGCCACATGCCGAAAGCTGCCCGCGTCCTCGCCGCGCTCAAGCGTGATGGCTGGACCGAGACCCGCCGCCGCGGGTCGCATCGTGTCCTGGTGAAGGACGATCGGCAGCGTGTCTGGGCCTACCATGAGGGTGTTGACCTGGGCGGGCCGGCGATGGCCCGGATCGCCAAAGACTACGGCTACACCCTTGCTGAGCTACGCAAGCTATAGGACAATGATCACATGAGCACCACGCTGCGAGCCGAGTTCTTCTTCGATGACGAGGCGAACACCTGGCACTACCGCGTGCCTGCTCTGCACATCAACGGCGGCGGCACGGCGACCCGCGACGACGCCCAGCGCGAGTGCATGGACGCGATCGAGTTCGCGCTAGAGGGCGACCCAGGCGAGTACGACAGCGACACCCAGGCGATCGCCCTCGAGGTGTCCGTCGCCCCTGCCGCCTGACCACCGTCGGCTACGGATGAGCACTGCTCCGGCGCTAACACGATATCGAGGAGTTGCCCGCGGAGCCGGGCATCGAAGTAGGCCACGCGGCTGTACAGCGCTACACAGCCGACAGCCCGCCGCTCGCTCAACATACCACCGGGCAGTGTCCAACAGACTGTCCAATAACTGTGGTCGAAGGAGTGCCGCTGGTACTCAACTTGTGACAGCAGTGACCGCAAAATGCCAGGTAGTGCTACTCCTATCAGGTGGACTTGGAACTGAAAATCGGAAGGTCGACGGTTCGACCCCGTCCCTGGCCGCCATCCTGAACAGCGCAAACGCTAGTGTTGCTCGTCTCACCCATCATGCTCGGTCTCAATTGTCGGCTCAGTTGTCTCAGGTACGTTGTTCTGTCCGGGAGCCTGGCTGCGGGAGGCTGTGCAAGCCTGGGGTACTAGACCGCAGCGGTGTTGCGATGAAGTGAGTCCGGCGATCGGGACTCCGAGCACCTACTCGATTGGTTCCCTATCACGATGAGGATCACCGTGATAGGGAACCATGGCCAAATCCCTCCAACCCCCACCCGCGGATCCGGACCTGGAGCCCTCCGTCGAGACCGCCACCAAGCTGATCACCGAGATCGGCACGGGCCTGAAACGGCTGAAGTGGTTCCTCTGGCACGGCAACGTCTTCCGCGCCCTCCAGACCGTCGCCGACATCATCGCCGACCTGGAGATACTCCACCCCGACGGCGAGCCAACCAAGCGGGACCGTTGCGTTGTGCGAAGCCGGGGCCAGGCGAGATCGTTGATCCCGGTTGGTCAGATCGCCAAGGCCAGCTCGTCGAAGGCAGTCAGGACCCGGAGGTTTGCTACTTCCTCGGTCCCGAGTTCGTAGCGTCCGCGGCGGAGGTTCTGGATGAAGGCGTGTCCGGTGCTGATCACTTGTGCGCAGCGGAGTTGTTTCAGGCCGCGCATCGGCCGCAGCCGGGACTTCAATCGGCCGTGGTCGGCTTCGATCCGGTTGTTGGCGTAGGGCTCGGTTGGCCGCCGCGCTGGCGGACCTATGATCGTCGGGGTGAGGGTCGCGGTCGTTGGTGCGGGTGTGGTCGGTCTGTCCACCACGGCCCGTCTGCTGGAGCGTGGCGTGGATGCGGTCTGCTACGAGCGGTCGGGCGTTGTGATGAGCGAGCGCTCAGCCGGGTCGTCGCGGATCTTCCGGCTGGCTCATCCCACCCCGGAGCTGGTTCGGCTGGCCCAGTCGGCTCGGGTCGGCTTCCGCGAGTGGGAGAAGACCACGGGTACGCCGATGGTCTCCACCAGCGGGTGTGTGATCAGCGGGGACAATGCGCCGAGGTGGGCGGCGGCGATGAAGGAGGCGGCGGCACCCCACGAGCTCGTCGACGGAGCCTCGGAGCGGTTGCGGCTGCCGGCTCGTGAGCCGCCGTCGGAGGCGTTGCTCGACCCGTCGGGTGGGGTCATTGACGTCGACGCTGTGCGGGCCCACCTGGGCGCACTGACCCTGGGCGCCGTGGTGCACGAGCCCGTGTACGCACTCGAGGCCGATTCGATCGGCGCCAGTGTGTGGAGCCCGACTGGGAAGGCTCGCTTCGACGTGGTTGTGGTGGCCGCTGGGGCAGGGACCTCTCCGCTCGCCACCCAGGTCGGTATCTACACGCCGACCGCACTCACGCACCATGTCCGGTTCAGCTTCCCTCTCGATCGTTCCGAGGTGTGGCAGTGCTGGATCGACACACCCACCGCGGGCTTGGGCACGTACCAGCACCAGAGTGGCCCCGGGGTGTGGTCGGTGGGGGGACACCTCGATCTGGCGGCGACGGCGTGGGAAGTGGGCCGGGACGCGGCAACCACCGCCTCCCGGGAGACCGTGCTGCGGTACGTCCGGGAGCACCTCGAGATCGAGCCACGCATCGTCGACAGTCTCTACTGCGCGACCACGCCCGACCTCGGTGACGGGTTCGAAGTCCGCCGTAACGGGCCGATCCTGGCGATCTACGGGGAGAACCTGTTCAAGTTCGCGCCGCTCCTCGGTGACGTGCTCGCGACCGCGTGCGCCAACGGTTCGACTCCATCTGTGCAGGAGCAGTCGACGAGCTCCTAGGCTCCCACTACTGAACTCGGTGCCTGTCGCAAGATTCGCTGACGGCCTCGTCACGAAGCGCATAGTCGCCCGCGCAAGGACGGCGCCCCAGTCACGCTGAGCGGCCATGCGGGCACCGTCTACTCAGTGGTCTTGAGCCCCGACGGACACACCCTGGCCACCAGCAACTTGTAGGCCAGAGCAAGTCGGCCGACCGTCGCAGGGTCGCCTGCCAGGTCGCGAGAAGATCGATATCGCTGAGACCCGAAGACCTTCCTCCCGCCGCAGCTAGCCAGGGGTTTCGGGACAAGTTCCGTCGATCGCTACAACCGTGCTGCCACCTCCGGCGCGCCAATGCCTCCCGACCTATGGGCCTGTGGCACTCACGCGCTGGCGCGTGGGTGGATCGCGTCAAGGACGGACACCAGACGGTCGCGTTCGACCTCGAACACGGGTCTATCAGCCGATTCAGCGCGGCTAGGGTCAGGTAGGTGCCCACCGTGGCACCGGCATCCGCCCGGCGGGAACCGACCACCTCATCGATCGTCTCCACCACACCCAGCCGGGTCAGGACGCAGGGCCCCGGCAAAGTCCTGTTTCGGCAGATAGATGCCCATAGATCACTGAACGAGAGGGGCGATCATGATCTCGTGTGCTCTCAGTGCGCCGAGTTCGACAGGAGAGCTGCTCGGCCGGCCTC
>JBOHFR010000118.1:0-8987 GCA_050699715.1 Pseudonocardiaceae bacterium | reverse complement strand
GACCGTGGTGCCGCCCTGATGGGGGCCACCACTGCCTGCGGGCGGGACGTTGCTCGCCCGCGCCTTGAGGCAGCGCCCGGTTGGTGGGGTCATGGGTGTGCGCACCACCCGAGCTGGTGGTGCGCAGACGGGGCGATGGGCAGCTGGTGGCTCACCGCCTGCGAGCGCCGTATCGATCGACGTTCATGACCTAACTTCAGGAGGTCTGGGGCAAGGCGGGGCGTCGGCTGTCTCTGGCCGGTCAGGAACTGAACGGCGGTGTGTGGGCGATCGCGAAGCCGCCATACGTCACTTACCCAGTTAGAGACCGTTGCTGCGGGCGTGCTGCGCCCGCTCCACCTTCTGGGCCTGGTGCGCAATTTCTCCGTTTCCCCCCAGGTAGAAGGCCGTATGGTCAAGATCCTTGCGCGCTACCAGCAGTTCCGCGCGGTCCATAAGATGGTCAAAAGGCTGCTGGACGGTCGCACCAGGGCACAAACGGGCTACGACGATGAACGCGGGCGTCGTCTGGCACACCCAGGGCTCCGGCAAGAGCTTCACGATGGCCTTCCTTGTCCGTAAGATGCGAACGGTCCCGCTGCTCGCCGACTTCAAAGTGGTCGTCGAGGTCGACCGGACCGACCTGCGGGATCAGCTCCAGCCATCGCTTGCGCTCGCTGGCGAGACGGCGATCGTGGCAGCCAGCGTGGCAGATGCTCAGGTGAAGCTGGCCGAAGACGTGCCGGGGATCGTGACTATCATGATCCAACACGCGCAACGTGACGTGATGAGTACGCCGGAGCCGAGCGCGATGATGAGCGGCTCGCCGACGATCCGCTGCAATCCAGGATGCATTTCCCGGTACTCAACGCCAGTGAACGGGTTGTGCTGATCGTCGATGAAGCGCACCGGTCACAGCGCGGCCGGCTGCACGCACGGTGGCAGCAGGCGCTGCCCAACCCGGCCAGAATCGGCTTCACCGGCACGCTGCTGCTGCGCGTCGACAAGGAAAGCCACACCACCGAGGCAGTCTTCGGTCCCTTCATCGATCAATACCTGCTGCGCGACTCCGAGCCAGACGGCGCGACTGTGCCAATCCGATACGAGCAGCGCCGCACCGAGGCATACGTCGTCGATGCCGTCATCCTCGACGCCGCGTACGAGCGCGAGGTCGGCGGCACACCACAGCAGCGGCAAAAGGCACAGCAGCAATGGGTAACCAGCCGGCAGGCCCTGGAGTTTACAGTTACCGGCTCCCGAGATGCTGGCGGGTGATCGCCCACCGTCGACCTCCGACGCGCCGTGGAGTAACCACCCGGCCGAGCCCACCAGCAGGCATCCGGTCCACGCGGGTGACAAGTACGACCCTTGGCACGGCGTCAGCCCGGACGACAGCTTCGACCGGCGCACGCACAACCCGGGCCCTGTACCACCCGATCCGGGTGGTACAGGGCCCGACGCCGGTAGCGTTCCTCACCGCCGAGGAGCTACCGCGACTACGTGACCGTCGTGAGCTGGTCCACCAGTTTTTGGCCGAACACGGCATCGATGCGATCGCGTCGCTGGCCGACGACGCCGTACGGATCAGGCTGGTTGCGCTGCTGGCAGACCCCGAGCTGCGCACCACCTTCGACGGTCTGGTTGGCGTGGCCGGCGGCGTTGATCCCCAGACCGGGCGTGGTCCCAGCGGCAAGACTGCTGGCGGTGTCAACGCGAACGCGAGTAAGCAGGAACTCATCAAGCAGGCGCGCAAGCTCGGGGTGCGGGGCCGCTCCTCGATGAACAAAGGCGAACTGGTGGACGCGCTGCGCAAGGCCAGCGATCGGCAGACTCGGCAGGCTCGCGAGCGCGGTAGGAGCTGATTTGGCTATGGCGACGGCGGTGTGGGTTGGCGGGCTGCGGCAGCTTGATGTTCGTAGTCCTCGTGCAGGCGGTGGGCCTGGGTGCTGGTTCGCGAGACTCCGGCCGATCGTAAATGCCAGGGGATGTCGACGGTGACAACGTCGGGCAGGAACAGCAGGCGTGCTCGCAAGCGCAGCGCGCTCTGGTTGTGCAGCAGCTGTTCCCACCAGCGCCCGACGACGTACTCGGGAATGATCACGGTGATGATGTCGCGAGGTCCGGTGCGGGGATAGTCCCGGACGTATTTCAGGATCGGCCGGGTGATCTCCCGGTAGGGTGACTCAATGATTTTCAAGGGGAAGTCGAGGCCGGTGTCCTCCCAGTCCCGGCGCAGCTGGGCGGACTCCTCGTCATCGACGGCGGCGGTGATGGCCTCCAGGGTGTGGGGGCGCAGGGACCGCGCGTAGGCCAGCGCCCGCAGGGTAGGACCGCTGACCTTGGACACCAGCACCAGGACGTGGTTGCGGGACGGGCCGACGGGGCGGACATCCTCCACCGCGATCTCCTGCGCCACCGTGGCGTAATGCCGGTTGACGCCGCGCATCAGGGCGAACAGCACTGGGATGGCAATCACGATGAGATAGGCGCCCTCGACGAACTTTGTCACCAGCACGATGACGAACACCACCCCAGTGGCCACCGCCCCCAAGCCGTTGATGAGCTGAGCGCGGCGGATCCGGTGCCGCTGGCCGGCTGGCGGACCAGCGGCCAGCTCACTGTGCCAGTGTTTGACCATGCCGATCTGAGACAGGGTGAAGGCGATGAACACTCCGATCACGTAAAGCTGGATCAGGGCGTTGATATTGGCGTTGAACACATAGATCAACGCAGCGGCGAACACCGCGAGCATCATGATGCCATTGCTGAAGACCAGCCGGTCCCCACGGGTGTGGAACTGGCGAGGGAAGTACCGGTCCCGGGCCAGGATCGACGCCAACCCCGGGAAACCGTTGAACGAGGTGTTCGCCGCGAGGATCAAAATCGCTGCGGTGAACACTTGAATCGCGTAAAAACCCACCGAACCTGCTCCGAACACCGCGGCGGCGATCTGGGCCAGCACCGTCTTGGGCATCGCGTTGGGGGGCAGCCCCAGCTGGGCGGGGTCTTCGGCGGCGCGCACCCCGGTGACCAGGGCCAACAGGGTGATCCCGATCCCCATCGTGACCGCCAACGCCGCGAGGTAGCCCAACACGGTGGCGGCGTTGCGCGCCTTCGGCTTTTGGAAGACCTGGACCCCGTTGCTGATCGCCTCCACCCCGGTCAGCGCGGTGCAGCCCTGCGCGAACGCCCGCAAGACCAAGAACGCAGCGAGCACACCGGTGGCGTGCTCGGTGGCGTGAATCTGGTAGCCCGCGCTCTCCGCGACCAGGTGTTGCCCGGTCGCCAGCCGCACTCCCGCCCAGGCGAACATGACGAAGATGCCCACCACAAACCCGTAGGTCGGGATCGCGAAGGTCTTGCCGGTCTCTCGCACCCCCCGCAGGTTGACGACCATCAGCACCGCGACGAACCCCACCGACATCGCCACCGCGTACGGGGAGGTTGCGGGCAGTGCCGAGGTGATCGCCGACACCCCAGCCACCACCGACACCGCCACGGTCATCACGTAATCCACCAACAGCGCCGAGGCGGCCACCAACCCGGCTGAGCGGCCCAGGTTCTCGTGACTGACGATGTAGGACCCGCCACCATTGGGGTAGGCGTGACAGGTCTGCTGGTAAGAGGCGGCCACGATCACGAACAACACCGCCACCGCCACCGCCAGGTACGGCGCCACGTAGTAGAACGCCAACCCTCCCACCGACAACGCCACCAAGATCGCTTCAGTGGCGTAGGCCACCGACGAGAGCGCGTCACTGCAAAAGATTGGCAACGCCAAGATCTTCGGCAACAACGTGTCACCCAGCTGCTGGCTCGCCAACGGCCGACCCACCAACAACCGCTTCGGTAGACTCGTCCACACGAGTCCCCAGCCTACGGGGTCAACCGCGCTCCGCCTGGGGACGGCGCCGGGGATGATCAACAATATCGTGGTTGTGGCCTGACGCGGGGACCGATAGCCTGAGCCGCACACGATGATCAGGGGAGGGCTAGCGGCGTGAGTAAGGTGACTTGGAAGGATCAGCCGGATGCGCACGACTATCCCGCCGCCGCCTCGTATTTGTCGTTGATCGTGACCAGTGCGCAGGTCAGTGACCTGGTGGACAAGCTCAAGGCAGCCCCGCTGGAGCATTACAAGGCCAAGGACATGTTGCGCGCCTCGGGGCTCGCTCTGCTCGCGCCAGACAACGCGCATGTGGCGGCTGACCTAGCTAAGGTGAAGAACAACAAGGCGCTGTCCCCGGTCCTGCTCATCCGGGGCGACCTGACTCGAGGGATCGCCCTGCAGATCGCGGATGGCTACCACCGGGTGTGTGCCAGCTATCATCTTGACGAGAACACCGACATTCCCTGCCGCATCGCTGACCACGCCGGATGACCGGGCGGCCGGCGGCCACCGGTCGTGGTGTTGAGCTGGGGTTGCTGGTCTTTGCGGCCGGGCTGGTCACACTGGCGTTGGTCTTGGTGGAGGCCGATCAGAAACAGCAATTATCGCAGTCGCTGATCTACCTGGGCCTGGCCTATCTGGCTATGTTCGGGTTGGCGCACACGGCGGTGCGCTGGTTAGCTCCCCGCGCCGATCCGCTGATCCTGCCGTGTGTCGCGCTGCTCAACGGCCTGGGTCTGGTGATGATCCACCGACTGGACCTGGCCGCGGGGCGGGACGCTCTCGACGCCGGCCAACCCGTTCCGACCGCGGATGCATCCCGCCAGGTGCTGTGGACCGCGGTCGCCCTGGTGCTGTTTGTGGCGGTGCTGTGGTGGGTGCGTGACCACCGGACCTTGGCCTCCTATGGCTACACCTTCGGCCTGGTGGGGTTGGGGTTGCTGGTACTGCCCGGGGTGCTACCAGCGAGCATCTCCCAGGTCAATGGCGCCAAGCTGTGGCTGCGGCTTGGCCCGCTGTCGATCCAGCCCGGTGAATTCGCCAAGATCGGGATCATCGTGTTCGTCGCGGTGTTCCTCGTGACCAACCGGGAGTTGTTCACCTCCGCGGGCCGCCACCTACTCGGGATGACCTTCCCCCGGCCACGCGACCTGGCGCCGCTGCTGGCCGCGTGGGGGCTCTCGATCGGCGTGTTGGCGCTGGAAAAGGAGCTCGGGGCCTCGTTATTGATCTTCGGTGTGGTGCTGGCAATGCTGTACACGGCCACCGAACGAGTGTCCTGGGTGCTCATCGGCCTGGTGTTCTTCGCGGCCGGCTCGGTGCTCGCCTACGACCTGTTCGCCCACGTCCGGGTCCGGGTGCAGGTGTGGTCCGATCCTTTCGCCCATTACTACGAGTCGGGCTACCAGGTCGCCCAGTCACTGTTCGGGCTGGCCACCGGCGGGGTGGCCGGAACCGGTCTGGGCGGCGGCCGACCGGACCTGGTCCCGGTGGCCAACACCGATTTCATCATGGCCGGCATCGGGGAGGAACTGGGCCTGATCGGGTTCACCGCGGTCCTGATGATCTACCTGCTGCTGGTGGCCCGAGGCCTGCGGGCCGCCCTGTCGGTCCGGGACGCCTTCGGCAAGCTCCTCGCCGCCGGCCTGTCCATCACCATCGCGCTCCAGGTGTTCATCGTCACCGGCGGAGTCACCAACCTCATCCCCGAGACCGGGCTCACCACCCCGTTCCTGTCCTACGGCGGCTCTTCGCTGCTCGCCAACTACATGCTGGTCGCCCTGCTCATCCGCATCTCCCACGCTGCCAGGCAACCCGCACCCAGCGCCGCACCCCGCCCCAATCCGATTCCGCTGGCTTCCGCCGCCACCGAACTCGTCACCCGTCCCCCTACCTAGCCAGGCCCCCGCACAGTGTGATGTGTTGTCTCCGCACGTCGTGCTCACCCGATGAGCTCGGCCGACGCCGCAGGCGTGGAGAGGCTGCTCGCCGCCAGCCGAACCTTCGACGTCATCGAACACTTGGTGGCGCGACTGGCTGACGATCTTCCCGGTCTCCTACTCCTGCGCACTGAGTTCGCAGAGCAGCCCGGTGGCGGCCCGCAGCAGGGCATCGATCTGCTCAGCAGTGCCGGGTAGGCCGATCAACGACTCATGACTAGCGTCGCACCCCATCACCCGGAACCGCTCATGCTGGGTGGGGGTCTCTCTGCCTTCCGCGGTCACGTCGAACATCGCGTAACGAGCCCTACCACGTGTTTTCGCCTGATACAGGGTGATGTCGGCGGCCTGAATAAGGTCCGTCGGGTTGGTGTCGGCCACCGGCCGCTCAACGATGCCGATGCTCGTCGTCACGGCCAGCTCGTAATCGCCAATCCGGACTGGTCGGGCCACTTCGGCCAGGACGGCATCGGCTAGCGCGACGACTTCCCCCTCCCCGGTGGAATCTTCGACCATGATCATGAACTTGTCGCCACCCATCCGAGCCACCAGTTGGCCCGCACCGCAGCAGTGGGTCAGCCGGGACGCGACAATTTTCAGCAGCTGATCGCCAACGTCGAGGCCCAGACTGTCATTGAGCACTTTGAACTCGTCTAGGTCCAGGAAGCACAGCCCAACCCGGCGCTGGCCCGCCGGGTTGGCGAACACCTGTCCAAGCCGTTCGTAGACCATCGCCCGGTTGGCCAGCCCTGTCAGCGGGTCGTGGTAGGCCTGGTACACCAACTTGTCCTGCAGGCGATGTCGATCGGAAATGTCCTCCAGCAGCGCCACTGAGTAAGCGGGCGCTCCGGACTCGTCGCGCACCAGCGACACCGTCAGGTCAGTCCAGATCTCACTGCCGTCGGAACGGTAGTATCTCTTCTCCATGCGGAAGTGGTCCCGCTCACCGCGGTTCAGCTGGCCGTAGGTTTCCCACATGCTGGGGGCGTCCTCCGGGTGGATCATCGAGCGGACGACGTTAACCTGGGTGAATTCTTCAAAGGTGTAGCCGAACATCTTCAGCAGCGCCGGATTCGCGTCGATGACGTCGCCACCCAAGTGAAAGATCCCGATTCCGATTGGCGCCTTGGTGAACACCGCCCGAAATCTCGCCTCGCTGTCCCCCAGTGCCTGCTCGGCCTGCCTGCGCGCCCGCAACCCAGCCCGATAGATCGCGTCCTGTTCATCAAGGCTGCGCTCGCGCACCGCGCCGGCATAGCCGGTGGCCATGCCGGCGACCAGCCGAGCAACTCGATTGCCGACGATGACTCCTGGTGGAGCTGAGCCCAGCAGACCCGGCAATCCCTCGGCGATCAGAGCAAGGGTCTCGTTGAGCGTCTCGGTACCGGTGAAATGCGCCGCGACCATGTCGATGCCGATCTGGCGCCCGACCGACGGGTCGAACTCGACGGCCAGCGCCGCCTCGACCAACTGCTGGGTGAGCTCGAGCAGGCGGGTGGCGAGCACACGGCGTCCGATCGGCACGTAGCTCGTGCCGACGATCGCCTCGGCCCAACGCCGGGCGAACGCCTCCACGAGTACCGTCCGGTCATGCTCCGCAGCACGGTCGAGAATCTTCTGGGCGACCGCTGGAGGAGTGCGTTGGCGAAGGCTGCGCGCCCCGGCTGTGCCCAGTGAGGAGCGCTCGATAAGTTCGGAAATCTTGGACGGGTCAGTCATGACGACCTCCGCCTCGTTTGACAGCTCCCCGCTCGTGTTGTCGCCGGATTAGGCCGTCGACAGCACGAGACGATATCTGCAGGATCTCACCGATCTCAGTGTAAGTGTACCCCATCTCCTGCAGGAGTACGGCGGACTTGGTTCTATCGTCAGGGATGTTGTTGAACCCTTCTCGGATGTAGAGCTGGGTGACGGCTATCTCGCCGGGGTCCTGTGGTGGTCTCGACCTGTCGACGGCGTCGTACTCGAAGCTCGTCAGGTGTTGTGAGGATGCGCGGTCGGTTAACCACTTCCGGTACAGATTCGGGAATGCGAATACGCAAGCATTAATGAAGTAAGTTTTGAGGGTGGCTCCTCCGTTGTGGGTCCATTTACCTGCTATCAGCGCCTGCTGCTTGAAACTGTTTATCGCGAGGGCTACAGTCTCGTTCGCGAGTTCGGCTCGGTCATCAATGGTCCACTCCGGCGGCGGCGACCCCAGGCTGCAACCTTTGGTTTTGCACTGGCTGAATATCTCCCCGGTCTTGAGCCAAGCCATCATCACCGCGTACCCGTAGCACGCGAGCTCCCCGGCGTACCTGTCCCAGCCTGGGCCGCAGAAGCCGGCTTGCGCTAGGTCGTCGCGGATCTCCAGGTCGGCTTGTCGACGCTCCGGGCTCTCTGCGGCCAGCCGCGCCTGTTCATCGTCTACCTCCACCTCGTCGAGCGCGACGACCGGCGCTGGCGTTACAGCCGGACGATCGTCCGTTGCAGCAGGGCGCGCGGGCGCAGCCGGCCGGCTCTGACCAGCGTTCTCCCGGCGACGAACCACAGCGACCTCTCTCTGCGAGCGAGTCCTCCTTCACATTGACGATCCCTTCTTATGTCGTCCGACCCCCCAGCACCCCCGGTCCATCTTCAAGATTTTCAGAGAAAAACACCGGCAAGCCAGGCGGGGGTACATCTACCCCTCGCGACATAGGAGTTCGGCGTCAACCGGCCGTCAACCTCCAGGAGCACCCGTTGTCCAAGCCCAGTCCGCCCTCGTTGCTCAGCGTCCGGACCGCTCTGATCCTGCTGCTGGGTGTGCTAGGCGGTGCAGCAGTCACCGCCTTGACCGCCCTCGCTGAGCGCAACCTCACCGGGGCGGTGCTAGCGGGGCTGGCCGCAGCTGGCGGCGCTATCGTGTTCTTTCACAAGGTCATCGGTCCTGACATCAACGTCCGCTGAAGACCAGGTACGGGTATGAGGCCTCCCGGACTGGTCGGCAGGATCCACCTGGGATTACCGGCGCCGATCGCGCGGCTGTTAATACGTGGCGGTGAGGGCGATTTCGGACAGGGTGCCCCAGGAGCCGCCGATGGCGATGACGGCGTCGGCGGACCAGACGATGACCGCGTTGCGGGCTTCGCCCAGGTTGGTCACGATCACCGCGGAGAGGTTTGGGCAGGCGTCCTCGGCGGTGTTGTGGGGGCGGATGC
>JBOHFR010000117.1:0-9602 GCA_050699715.1 Pseudonocardiaceae bacterium | reverse complement strand
GGCCACCACCGCCCGCGGGCGGTGGTGGCCCACGTCGGGGCGACACCACGGTCATGATCACGGTTTGGGTGCCGAAAGTGACACGTCGTGTCACTTTCGGCACCCAAACCGTGATCATGAGTCCTAGGCCGGTCCTTCGCAGGTCTAGGACATCCACAAGATTTTTATCCGAACGCCTCACAGGTGCCCCAGGTCAGATCTTGATCAAGAAACTACTTCAGGAGGTCTGAGGCAGTTGCGGTCTTGGGACGCCCCGCGCGGCTCTCCAACGGTGGCGCATTCGTCTTTTTGGGTGAAATTGATTCATCCCACGGATGTAGCAACCATCCCCGCTACCTCATCTGAGGTAGCGGGGATGCATAACGTGGGGTACCCCGAAGATGACCTGAAAAAGGGATGACCGATCACCCGCGCGTCCGACATATTAGCGCCGTAAGCAGCACCAGCGGTGGCTTGAGGTCGCGAGACGAGGGATGGTGAGCAAAACCGTGGGTCATTGTGCGTCACTCGAGGAAGCGCGGGACCACGAGCCCACCCGGGTCACGACGGCGAACTCCGCGTGGATCGCCAATCTTGTCGCGGCGAACAATCTTATTTCTGATAAGGGTGAGCCGACAAGCACAATCAGCGACGACCGCGAGGCCCTGGTCAGTGCCGCCGTTGACGGTGACCGACCGGCCGTGGAGGGTGTGCTCCGCTGGATCCGTCCGCACGTGGTGCGGTACTGCCGGGCCCGCGTCGGCACCCAGGAAGGAACCGTCGTCAACGCGGATGACCTGGCCCAGGAGGTGTGCATCGCGGTGCTCAGGGCCCTGCCCAACTACCGCGATCAAGGCCGGCCGTTTCTGGCCTTCGTCTACAGCATCGCAGCGCATAAGGTGTCCGACGCCTACCGATCCGCGGCACGCCATCCCTGCGAGCCAGTTCCGGAGGTCCCCGACAGCCAAGACCGGGCCGAGGGCCCGGAGGAGCGGATGCTGCAGGACGAGATGGCGGGACGGATGGCCAAGCTGCTCAACATCCTGCCGACCACGCAGCGAGAAGTCCTGCGCCTGCGGGTCGTGCTGGGGCTCTCCGCCACGGAGACCGCCGAGGCACTTGGCTCGACTCCCGGCGCGGTCCGGGTAGCCCAACACCGGGCGCTGGCCCGGTTGCGCGAGATCCTGGCAGCGACACCTCGGGTGCTCCGCCGAGGGGCGCAGGCCGAGGGGCGCAGACCAAGGGGCGGCTTCCCAGGCCGCCGGAGCAGACCGCGTCACAAGAGCACTCACGCAGAGTGAGCGGGACGCGGCGTTAGGGGGAGCCCCCTTGCCCGCCAAGCCAACTAGTCGATACATTCACAACATCGCCGAATGAGCCGTCTGGAACGTCAGTCAACGACAGCTGAGACATCGGAACAAACACGGTTGGGCACTCACGCAGAGTAGTGGAGATTTGCCCAAGCATCACCTATGAAGAATGCTGATATCAACGCGAGACTTCTCAGATTTTTATCCACGCTGTGCGCTTGCGTCTGTTGACGCGGTTCCCGTGTTCGTAATGCTCGCACGCCTCTTCTGTGTTCATACGAGTTTCGATTGGTGGTGTGTGCTGTGACAGAGTCAGTGCAGACGGAGTTGGTGGCGCCGGAGCCGAGCATGAATGGTCAGGCACCACAACTGAGTTTGAGCACGGCGGCGGCGCGCAATTTGGCGACGACGACCAAGACCCAGCCGCAGATGCAGGGGATCACGTCACGGTGGCTGTTGCGGGTGCTGCCGTGGGTGGAGGCCTCGGGTGGGACGTTCCGGGTGAACCGCCGGTTGAGTTATGCGGTGGGTGACGGGCGGGTGAAGTTCACCACGACGGGGTCTGAAGTACGGGTCATTCCTGGTGAGTTGAGTGAGTTGCCGATGCTGCGGGGTTTCCCGGACACCGAGGTGTTAGGTGGGTTGGCGGGCCGGTTCACTCAGCGGGAGTTCGCGCCCGGCGGCACGCTGGTGGAGGCGGGTCAGGCGGCTGATCAGGTGTTCCTCATTGCCCATGGCAAGCTGGAGAAGATCGGTCCGGGGAAGTATGGCGAGCCGACCACGTTGGACGTGTTGGCTGATGGGGACTATTTCGGTGATCAGGAATGGGTGGAGTCTCACGACACCTGGGGTTACAGCGTGAAGGCGGTGACTCCGTGCACGGTGTTGGCGGTGCCCCGTCAGGCGTTGGATGAGGTGGTTGGCCAGTCCGAGGCGTTGCGAGCGCACGTCGAGGCGTTCCGGGTCCAGGCGCAGGCACCACAGAACGCGCACGGTGAGGCCCTCATCGACCTGAGCTGGGGTCATGAGGGGGAGCCGAACTTGCCCGGGACCTTCGCCGATTACGAAACGACACCTCGAGAGTACGAGCTGAGTGTGGCGCAGACCGTGCTGCGGGTGCACACCCGGGTGGCGGATCTGTACAACAATCCGATGAACCAGGTCCAGGAACAGTTGCGGTTGACCATCGAGGCGTTGCGGGAACGCCAGGAAGACGAGATGATGAACAACCCTGACTTCGGGTTGTTGCACAACGCTGACTTCTCCCAGCGCATCAGCGCCCGGACCGGGCCCCCCACTCCGGATGACCTGGATGAGTTGTTGGCCACGGTGTGGAAGGAGCCGCAGGTTTTCCTGGCTCATCCTCGCACGATCGCCGCGTTCGGCCGGGAATGCAACAGCCGGGGCATTTACCCGCAGAGCATCGACATGGGCGGTCACATGATGCCGGCCTGGCGTGGCATCCCCGTCCTGCCCTGCAACAAGATCCCGGTCAGCAAGACCCGCACCAGCTCCATCCTGCTGCTGCGCACCGGTTTGGAGAAGCAAGGCGTGATCGGCCTGCACCAGACCGGCCTTCCTGATGAGGTCCAACCCGGACTGAACGTCCGATTCATGGGCATCGACGAGAAAGCGATCACCGCCTACCTGGTCAGCGCCTACTACTCGGCGGCCGTTCTCGTCCCCGATGCGCTCGGCATCCTCGAGAACATCGAGATCGCGCGGTAGAGCCAGGCGGAAAACGTCGGGAAAATTGAGGATGGAACATGCGGCCCTATGAGCTGCCAGATTTCTACATGCCGTATCCCGCTCGGTTGAGCCCTCATCTGGACACAGCACGGGTCCACACCAAGGCGTGGGCGCGCGAGATGGGGATGCTGGATGCGCCAGCGGGCGCGCCGGGGGCGAATGTCTGGGATGAGACCGGGTTCGATTCCATGGACTTCGCGTTGCTCTGCGCGTACACCCATCCCAACGCGCCCAGCCGTGAGCTCGATTTGGTGACCGACTGGTACGTCTGGGTGTTCTATTTCGATGACCACTTTTTGGAGATCTACAAACGCAGCCAGGACCAGGCCGGCGCGAAGGAGTACCTCGAGGGGCTGCCCGCCTTCATGCCCGTGGATCTCGGCCCCACGCCGGAGCCGACCAATCCGGTGGAGCGTGGGCTGATTGACTTGTGGGCGCGCACCGTCCCCTACCGGTCACCGCAATGGCGACTGAGGTTCTTCGAGAGCACCAAGAACCTGCTCCACGAATCGACCTGGGAGCTCGCCAACATCAGCGGGAACCGGGTTCCGAACCCGATTGAGTACATCGAGGTGCGTCGCAAGGTCGGCGGCGCACCGTGGTCGGCTAACCTCGTGGAGCACGCCGCGTTCATCGAGGTCCCCGACAGGGTCGCCGACACTCGGCCGATGCGTGTGCTCAAGGATACCTTCGCCGACGGGGTACACCTGCGCAATGATCTGTTCTCCTACCAGCGGGAGACCGAACGCGAAGGTGAGATCAACAACTGTGTTCTGGTGCTGGAGCGGTTCCTTCAGGTCAGCCCGCAGTGCGCCGCGGACCTGACCAACGACATGCTGACCTCGCGGTTGCAGCAGTTCGAGAACACCACCCTCACCGAGTTGCCGTCGCTGTTCGAGGAGCATGGCCTGAGCCCGCTGGATCGCGAGAGCGTCCTGCTCTACGTCAAGGGCCTCCAAGACTGGCAATCAGGCGGTCATGAGTGGCACCTGCGTTCCAGCCGTTACATGAACGAGACGTCTAATCGTGAGCCGTCGATCGTGGAGCGACTGCTCGCCGGGCCCACCGGATTGGGCACCGCGGCGGCGCGGATCACCTTGTCCCCCGGCGCCTTGGGTTTGCAAAGAATCAAGAGCTACACACACGTACCGTACGAAAAAGTGGGCCCCACCACCCTGCCCGAGTTCTACATGCCCTATACCGCGCGAGTCAATGCCCACCAGGAGCGGTCCCGTCAGTACTGCATCGACTGGGCCCGCCAAATGGGCATGCTGGCGCAACTCCCCGGTGGCGTCGGGGTCTGGGACGAGGAGAACCTCGCCTTGTTCGATTTCGCGGTCTGCGCCGCGCGGATTCACCCGGACGCGTCCGGTCCTGAACTGGATCTGTCCTCAGCGTGGTTGACCTGGGGGACCTACGGGGATGACTACTTCCCGGTGGTCTTCGGATCCACCGGGAACATGACGGGTGCGAAAGCGCTCAACGCCCGGTTGTCGATGTTCATGCCGCTGGACTGCGGCGCCACACCACCGCCGGCCAACCCGGTGGAGACGGGCCTGGCCGACCTGTGGCTCCGCACGGTCTCCCCGATGACCATCACCCAGCGACGTCAGTTCCGCCACGGTATCGAGGTCATGACGGCGAGCTGGTTGTGGGAGCTGGCCAACCAGATCCAGCACCGAATCCCCGACCCGGTCGACTACATCGAGATGCGCCGCCGGACGTTCGGCTCGGATCTCACCATGAGCTTAGCCCGCATCACCCGGGCTGGTGAGCTCCCGCCCGAACTGTTCACCACCCGAGCGATGCGCGGGCTGGAGAACTCGGCCACCGACTACGGCTGCTTCACCAACGACATCTTCTCCTACCAGAAGGAGATCGAGTTCGAAGGCGAGGTGCACAACTGTGTGCTGGTGGTGCAGAAGTTCCTCGACATCGATCGCGATCAGGCGGTCGCAGTCGTCAACGACCTGATGACCGCGCGGTTGAAACAGTTCCACCACATCATCGACACCGAGCTGCCCGGCATCGCGGATGATTTCGCCCTGGATGCCGATGCCCGCGAGGCCCTGGACGCCTACGTCGTGGGCATGCAGGACTGGGTGGCCGGCGTTCTTGACTGGCACATTCTGTGTGGGCGGTACAACGAAACAGCGTTGTGGCGACGCTACCGGAAACGGAAGCGGCGGCTCGGTGGTGTCATCGGGGGCCCGACCGGGCTGGGCACGTCCGCCGTGGTTATTGGTTTGCTGAGCAACCACTAACGAAGGAGCTTCCCGCCTTCGGCGTTTCCTGACCGACATAAGGAGGTCCACAATGACCACGACCACCCCCGCCACTGTGCTGCACACCGCCTACCAAAAATCCGTTGCGGCGTACTGGAACAACAACCAGCAGGACCCGGTCAACCTGCGACTCGGTGACGTCGATGGCCTGTACCACCACCACTACGGGATCGGTGAGTACGAGCCGTCCGTGCTGGAAGGCCCGAGTGACGCCCAGGACGATCGGATCATCAAGGAAATGCACCGGCTGGAGACACTCCAGGCGAACCTGCTCCTCGACCACCTCGGCGACATCTCGCCCAGTGACCACCTGCTGGATGCGGGATCCGGCCGGGGCGGCACCAGCTTCATGGCCCACCAACGCTTCGGCTGCCACCTGGACGGCGTGACGATCTCGGAATACCAGGTCGAGTTCGCCAACAACCAGGCCGAGCAACGAGGCGTGGCCGATCAGGTGAAGTTCCACTTCCGCAACATGCTGGACACCGGTTTCGAGACGGGCTCGCGCCGAGGCATCTGGACCAACGAGACCACCATGTACGTAGACCTGTACCAGCTGTTCGCCGAGTTCTCCCGCCTGCTGGAGCACGGCGGCCGCTACGTCTGCATCACCGGCTGCTACAACGACGTGACAGGTGGCCGATCCAAAGCGGTCAGTCGGATCGACGAGCACTACATCTGCAACATCCACCCCAGGAGCGACTACTTCAAGGCCCTGACGGCCAACAATATCGTCCCGATCAACGTCATCGATCTGACCGCCCACACCATCCCGTACTGGGAGCTGCGGGCGAAGTCATCGGTGGCCACGGGAATCGAGGACCCGTTCCTGACGGCATACCGAGAGGGAAGTTTCCACTACCTGCTCATCGCCGCCGATCGGGTCTGACCCCTACGCATCGAGATTGGTGAGGTGTGTGGTGACCATGACGGATCCGAACGTCGATGCTGCCGAGCAGCCACGGTTGAGCCCCGAGCAGTTGAGCCTCAGCACAGCCGCAGCCCGCAATCTGGCGACGACGACCAAGACCCAGCCACAGATGCAGGGGATCACGTCACGGTGGCTGTTGCGGGTGTTGCCATGGGTCGAGGTCTCAGGCGGGACGTATCGGGTGAACCGCCGGTTGACCTATACCGTGGGTGACGGGCGAGTGACGTTCACCACGACCGGATCCGAGGTGCGGGTCATTCCCGGCGAGTTGAGTGAATTGCCGATGCTGCGGGATTTCCCGAACGCCGAGGTGCTGGAGGTGTTGGCGTCCCGGTTCACCCAACGGGAGTTCGCGGCCGGCAACATGATCGTGCAGGAGGGGCAACCGGCTGATCAGGTGTTCCTCATTGCCCATGGCAAAGTCAACAAGATCGGTCCGGGGAAGTTTGGCGAAGCGGCCACGTTGGACGTCCTGGCCGACGGGGACTATTTCGGTGATCAGGAGTGGGTGGAGTCCCACGACATCTGGGGCTACAGCGTCAAGACGGTGACTCCGTGCACCGTACTGGCGCTGCCTCGCCAAGCACTGGATGCGGCACTCGGCCAGTCCGAAGCACTGCAGACTCACCTTGAACGGTTCCGGACCCAGACGCGGCGACCACAAAACAAAAAGGGCGAAGCCGCCATCGAGCTGACCTCGGGCCATGCGGGAGAGCCGGATTTGGCGGCAACCTTCGTCGATTATGAGCTTGCACCTCGGGAGTATGAGCTCAGTCTGGCACAGACCGTGCTGCGAGTGCACACCCGAGTGGCGGATCTGTACAACAATCCGATGAACCAGGTCGAAGAGCAGCTGCGACTGACCATCGAGGCACTTCGGGAACGCCAAGAAGACGAGATGCTGAACAACCCTGACTTCGGACTGCTGCACAACGCCGACCTCACCCAACGCATCAACACCCGCACCGGAGCTCCCACCCCCGATGACCTCGACGAACTGCTCACCCGCCGGAGAAAAACGAAGTTCTTCCTGGCCCATCCCCGCACCATCGCCGCCTTCGGCAGAGAGTGCAACCGCCGAGGAATCTATCCGCGCAACGTCGAGGCCGACGGCTACACCGTGATGACGTGGCGCAGCGTACCAATCTTTCCCTGCAACAAGATACCCATCAGCAAGACCCGCACCAGCTCGATCCTGGCGATGCGCACCGGCGTGGACGACGAAGGCGTGATCGGCCTGCAGCAAACCGGCATCCCCGATGAAGTCCAGCCCGGACTGAACGTCCGCTTCATGAGCATCGATGACAAGGCGATCATCTCCTACCTGGTCAGCACCTACTACTCGGCCGCCGTCCTGGTACCCGATGCGCTCGGCATTCTGGAAAACGTCGAAATCGGCCGTTATGCGGAGGTGTCAGAACCGTGACTACTCTTGACGTCATGGCCGAGGAGCGGCCGGTTTCCGAGATGCTCGCGTGGAGCCGCATGACCGTCGATCCCGCGCTGCGCGCGGCAGTCAACACGCTGAGCTCGGCGATGCTGCGCGTCACCGGCTACCACTTCGGCTGGTGGAACGAACACGGCCATCTGTACGGGGTCCCAGAACAGGGCCCAAAACTGGGCCCAAAAAAGGACTCAGCGAAGGGAACTGGGGGCAAAGCGATCCGACCCACGCTGGCATTGCTGAGCGCCGAGGTTGTCGGTGGCACACCGGCCGCGGCGGTACCGGCCGCGGTGGCGGTGGAGCTGGCGCACAACTTCTCGCTGCTGCATGACGACGTGATGGACGGTGATCTGACTCGCCGCCACCACCGCACGGCATGGAACGTGTTCGGGATCAACTCAGCGATCCTGGCCGGCGACGCGTTGCTGACGTTGGCTTTCACCGTGCTGGCCACCAGCGGGCACCCGGACGCCCTGGAGGGGACCCGAATGCTCAGCGTCGCGATCCAGGATCTGGTGGAAGGCCAGAGCCTGGACCTGGGCCTGGAGCACCACGCGGAGGCCGAGCTGAGCGAGTGCCTGAGTGTGGCCGAGAAAAAGACCGCCGCCCTGATGGGATGCGCCTGCGCGATGGGCGCCACGTTCGGAGGTGGCAGCCCGGAACAGATCGAGCGGTCACACCGCTTCGGCATGCACCTGGGAGTGGCATTTCAACACGTGGACGACTGGTTGGGGATCTGGGGTGACCCGGACGTCACCGGCAAGCCGGTCTACTCCGACCTGCGCAGCCGGAAGAAGTCCCTCCCGGTGGTGGCCGCCCTGACCTCAAACACCCCGGCCGGGCGCGAGCTGGCCACGCTCTACCACCGTGAAACGCCGCTGTCCGACGTCGAGTTGGTGCACGCCGCGGAACTGATCGAGCTGGCGGGTGGCCGCGCCTGGAGCCAGACCCAGGTTGACGGTCTGCTCACACAGGCGATGCGCCAGCTCCCCTCGGCCAGCCCCACAGCGCGAGCCGCCGCAGAGCTGGGCGCGCTCGCCCGCCTGGCCACCCACCGTGACCACTGACAACCCACCGTGACCACTGACAACCCACCGTGACCACTGACAACCCACCGGGGAGGTGTCACGATGCAGTCTCAGGTAGTCGCGGTCTTGGTGGTGGCCGCCCTTGCCACGGTGGTGGTGTACGCGGTGCTCGGCCGAGCACTGCCGGGACGCTGGCGCAAGAGCAAGGTGGAAGCGTCCGAGGCTTTCACCATCGACTCGGTGAACGTGCTCATCGGGCTGTTGTTCTCGGTCTTACTCGCCTTCGTGATCGGCAGCGTGCTGGAAGACTTCAACCAAGCCCGCTCGGACACCCAACAAGAAGCGAACGCCCTCGGGGCGATCTACGGTTTCGCCCATGGCATCCCCGAACCGACCCAGTCGATGTGGAAACGCGACAGCCGCAACTACACGACCCTGGTCATCGACCAGGACTGGCCACTGATGAACCACCAGCAGTCAAGCGAGGCCGCGTGGACCGCGCTGAACACCCTGCGCGACGACATCTTCGCCTTTAAAGCGGCCAACGCCCGCGAGCAATACTTGCAGGACAAGGCGATCGAGAAGGTCCAGAATGGCTACGACGCTCGGCGCACCCGGGTTGAGCTGGTCAACGCGGGCGTCCCGGACTTCGTGGGGTACAGCCTCCTCGGTGGAGCCATCCTGGTCACGCTCTTCCCACTTCTCACCAAGCCGCACCTCACCGCCCGCCTACTGATCGCGGTGGGGATTGGACCGTACCCGATCTTGTAGACACCCGGTCGTGACTGCCGCTGAGTGCCAGCGGAGGAGATCGCGTGGCGACACGCCGAAGTTTCACCCAGGAATACAGGGACGAGGCCGTTAGCCTGCATCTCG
>JBOHFR010000116.1:0-9871 GCA_050699715.1 Pseudonocardiaceae bacterium | reverse complement strand
CCGCCTTGTAAGCGGTAGGTTCGGGGTTCGAGTCCCCGCGTCGGCTCCGGTTTGACCAGGGGGAATGCTTCTGGTCGAGTTCGTGGACCGGTCCGCGTGACATCATTCGTGACGCGAACCGTGTTAGCCTGTGTTCCGTGACGCGAGCACTGGGGTCTCCCGCGCAGCGGTCCCGAGGCAGCATCGACGAGCTGCCGAGCGGGGCGCTGCGGGTCCGCGTCTATGCCGGACTCGACCCGGTGAGCAAGCGCCGGCACTATTTGACCGAGCTCATCGCCGCCGGGCCCGGGGCCGACAGACGAGCGCGCGCTGCCCGCGACCGGTTGATCAGTCAGGTCGAGGAGCGCCGGAATCCGCGAACCAGCGCTACGGTTGATCAACTACTTGAGCGCTACCTTGACCAGTTCGACGGCGCCGCCAGTACCTTGACGCTCTACCGTGGCTACGTCCGGAACCACATCTCGCCGTTCCTAGGCAAGATCAAGGTCAGCGCGCTGGATGCGGACATCCTCGACTCGTTCTACGCGGAGCTGCGCCGGTGTCGTGACCACTGCGCGGGGCGGCCTTTTGTCCAGCACCGCACCGCCGTCAAGCATCGTTGCGATCACCGCTGCGGTGAGCACCGCTGCCGGCCGCTGGGTGCGACGACCATCCGGCACATGCATTTCATCCTGTCCGGCGCCTACAAGCGCGCGGTGCGCTGGAAGTGGGTCACGGTCAACCCGTTGGCCCAGGCCGAACCTCCTGCCGCACCCGTGCCAAACCCGCATCCGCCGAACGCATCCGAGGCAGCCCGGATCCTCAACGAAGCGTGGCAGGACCCCGACTGGGGCACATTGATCTGGTTGGCGATGACCACGGGAGCGCGCCGCGGTGAGCTGTGCGCCCTGCGCTGGTCGCGGCTCGACCTGACTCCGGGCAGGGCGGTGATGTGGCTTCGGCGCGCGATCAACAAGGGCGCGGATGGCTGGGCTGAGGGCGACCTCAAGACGCATCAGCAGCGCCGGATCGCTCTCGACTCGGAGACCGTCGCGGTGCTCAGTGAGCACCAGGCCCGTTGCCGGGCTCGTGCCGAGGAGCTCGACCTTGAGCTCGCCGTAGACACCTACGTGTTCTCGGGTACACCGGATGGCAGCACCTATCTGACGCCTGGGGCGCTCACGCAGCGCTACAACCGGCTGGCCGAGCGGCTCGGGATTGATACGAACCTGCACAAGCTCCGGCATTACTCGGCGACGGAGCTCGTCGCGGCGGGCGTGGACGTGCGAACCGTCGCGGGCCGGCTGGGTCATTCCGGTGGCGGCACGACCACGCTCAGGACCTACGCCGCGTGGGTGTCCGAAGCCGACCAGCGGGCGGCCAACGGCATTGCCACCAGGATGCCGAGCCGACCGGCGGTGCCCATGGAAGCCATTGAGCGCGCCAAGTGTGACCCGCATAGTCCATACGAGAAGATCGCCGCCGAGTTACGTCTCAGCGTTCTTTCGGGGGTCCTCGCCGATGGCGACCTCGTGCCGACTGAGAAGCAGCTCGCCGCAGAGCATCAGGTGGCACTCGGGACCGCGCACCGTGCCATGGAACTGCTCAAGACGTGGGGATTCATCACATCGAGCCGCGGTCGCCGAGCGATCATTGTCCGGCCACCCGAGCCGTTGGCGGCTCCGAGCACCGAGCGATCGGGAGACTCGGATGTTCTCCAAATCACGGCCGACGCTGCAACGCGGACCAAGGCTGGCTTTCCATCCGGTGACCGCAACCACGCAAGTGGGACAGCGACGACGGCGCAGCTGTGGGCGATCACTCTTCGTGGGCCCGGTGGCCGCCGTTACCCAGCTCGGCACGTGTGTGAGGACTTGGACCGTCCCGACGCGTTCCGGGCGCACCTCCTCGCAATCGCCAGGGTCGAAGAGCCGGGGGACACCAACGGTGGCGACGACTGGATCGGTGACTACGAGCTCGAAATCCGCCGACCTGGCAAAGAGCACACGGACCCGGTACTCACGTTGCGTTGGCAGAAACGCTGATGTCGACCGCATCGGTGGTGTGTGGAACCGGCCGGGAGCTCGAGGCACGGGGAGCAAGGCTCAACCGACGGCCGACCGGAGATTTACCTGTTTTGCGGGTGGGAGCTGCCTCAGCTCACCGGGCATCATCTTTGCGGCGGGTATCACACGCTGGGCATATCTGGTCCCGGTCGTAGGGGTGGCCGGGCAGGCTGACGCGACCGAGCGGGAGTGGTTTCGGGGTGAACTTCACGCCGCAGGAAGCGGTCACTGTGCCGTCGGGGGCCAGCTCGCCGCGGTGCGTGTCGTGATCAAATATCGATCGCAGGAACCAGGTCATTCGAGCCCCTCGGCCAGCGTGTCGCGGATCGCGGTGGCCTGGTCCTGGTCGAGCACGATCATGCCGCAGCCGGTGATGTGCGGGTCGAGCACGATGCTGCCGCCGGTTTTGATCAGCCGGCGGTTGCGGAACCCCCTGCACTCGCCGTGGAGCCGGCGGTGGCTGGGGATCGCCCGGTGGTTCCTGGCTTTCAGGGGTCGGTCAGGGTCTGTCATCAAGGCCACCTTTCAGTGTGCGGCGGGGAGCTGAGTGGTGCGTTCGGACAGCGCCTGCCAAGGGACACGCCGACCGGTGAATTCCGTGGGTGCACCCGGTGCCGGGGGGAGGCGGGGCGCACGGTCCGCTGCTGTGTGGAGGATCGCTAGCTGCGGTTCGTGCTGACCCGGCGCCGGGTGCTTGGTCCCACTGAACCGGCTTGGGTCTGTCCAGCCCAGAGCGGAAACGTCGAGGTTCCGTGGTGAGAAGGTGGCACTGTGGCCATTGACCTGGGGGACTCGGTGGTGGTCCTGATACGGTGCTCACGAGCGAGAGCTACGGGGGGTAGTGAAGTGACTGGTGTGCGCCGCCGTACGGCGCTGGCTGGTGCGCGCAAGGCTGCGGGCCATACACAGGAGGGCTTGGCTGCGGAGCTGCATGTCGACCGGTCGACGGTGATTCGGTGGGAGGCTGGCGATCACGCCCCCCTGCCTCATCTGCGACCGAAGCTAGCTCGGCTCCTGGGCCAGTCGCAGGAACAGCTCCGGAAGCTGATCGATGACGATTCCGCTATTCGACCCCAGTCTCATGGCCAGACCGGAACGGATGAAATCCCCGTCGTGGCACCCGTCGACCCCGATGAGTTCACACGGTTCAGCTCGGCGTTGGCCAGTCCGCGGCGCACGGATGCCGCTGTGGTCGAGCATCTGGCCCGAGTGCTCGCTGAGCAGCGCCGCGCTGAGGACACCCTCGGTGCGCGGCGGCTGGTGGGCCCGGTGCTCGCGCAGATCCAGGTGATCGATGGTCTGATTCGGCAGGCGCGCAGTCCGGTTCGCACCGCGGTACTTGAGGTCAAGGCGCACTACGAGGAATTCGCTGGCTGGATGCGCCAGGACGCCACCGATTCTGCCGGTGCACTGCGCCATTACGACGCCGCGATGGATGCCGCCCAAGAAATCGGCGACGCCGATATGATCACCTCGGTTCTGTCGTTAAAATCGCATCTGGCATGGGCCGACAACGACGCCGCGCGGGCTATCGGGCTGGCGGTAGCCGGGCAATCCGAGCCCCAGCGCGTCTCGACCGCGGTGCTGGCGCTGATTGCCCAGCAGGAAGCCCGCGGTCACGCCCTGGACGGTGACGCTGAAGCCGCCGAGCGGGCGTTGGACCGTTCCGCCGCGTTGACCTACGCCGCCGCCGAGCACCCTGCGGACGCGCCGCCATGGGTGTATTTCCACGGTCCACAACGGCTGGCGTTCCAGCGTGGTGTGGCCTACGTCGAGCTGGGTCGCCACGCCGACGCGGTGCCGCTGTTGTCCACCGCGCTGGAGAGCCTGCCCGACTGCTACGAGCGCGACCAGGCTCGTTATGCCGCCCAGCTGGCGCTCGCGCTCGCCGGAGCGGGAGACGCTGACGGGGCGTTGGTCGCGGCGACCCGCGCTGCCGAGCTGGCGGCGGCGACCGGTTCCGCGCTGGCCACCCGAGACCTTCGCCGGGTGCGCGCCGTGATGCGCGAACGCGGTGCCGACACGCAAGCTCACGCGCTCGCCGAGCACATCCGAGCGCTGGTTGACGAGCTTTACTGACTGCCGGCGGACCGTTTCGTGCCGATCCGGGCACTCTGATGGAGGACTCGCGCTGCTGGTGGGCTGGTCATTGTTGGTCTCCGTCGGGCGTGTTGAGCACGCGCACCAGGTGAGGTCGCACGCTGACAAGCTTGGCCTCGTGATCGAAACGTACCCGCAGCCGGGTGGTGCCCCGGCCGACGTCACGGCCTTGTTTGTGCAAGCGGGAGGACAGCGCCCCGTGCTCCTTACTCACCGCGATCTGTACCACCCGGCACTGCACGGGAATGTGGGTGCCGTCGACATCGCGCCAGTAGTCGTAGGCGGGTCGTGGTGCTCGGGTTGGCATGGGTAGGGCGCTATGCGGTGACGGCCAGAACACACGCCACGCACAGCGCGCCGCAATGGACGTCCTGGACGGCGGGGCTCTGGGCCGGAAGGGCCTGGCCGCATAACGTCGGGACGAACCCACTCTCGGTCGCCTGCTCGGTCTCAAGGCGCGCGATCGCGTGCAAGAGCCCATCGACGGGGCATCGTGCCCAGTGCCTCGCCGGGCCATGGCCGGTGATGGGATCCGGCCGGCCACCGGGAACCGGGGGTGCGGCACTCAACCGGGGGTCAGCCGGAGTCAGGGTGGTGAACACCGGATCGGGTACCGACACGACCAGGCTCGAGGTGCAGCTTGGGCACCGCATCCAGACTGGTGGTGACGTGGGGCTGGTGTCCACCGAGCACGGCATTAGCTGTCCGCAGACCGCGAGCCGCATTCCCAGCGGGGCCTCGCCCCGCCCGGGGAGCAGCTGGCTGCGTGAGTCCCGTGGGGACTGCGCCCACTGGCTCCCCGTGTCACTCGCGGTGCTCATCGCGCGGTGTCCTTCCGGTGCTGGCCCTTCGCTGCTGACACACCAACAACAGTCGCCGCAGCAGCCCGGGACGGCGGTGGCGTGGTCGACGTGGCGCCGCTGACGCGGACGCCCGGCGTGATGCGGCCAAGATGTCCAGACACTCCGGGCACGGTCGGCCGGGTGGCGCGACCATCGCCGCGGGGATGAACATCGGTCCGCACAATGCCTGGAACTCGCCCCGCCCGGCGGCTTGACCGGCGGCGAAGGCGTCGTCGGTCACCTCGTGCTCCAGCCGCGTACCGAGCAGAGCTGTCATCGGAATTGTGTACAGGCGTTGCGGCACCCCAGCCGTGGCGTCCCGCGACTGCGCCTGAACCCGCCCAGGATGGCCCTTCAGCGATGAGTCATCGATCAACGTCCCATCCATTCAAGATCCATTTCCTCATCGGGACGTTCGGTATCAACGACGGGGCGCGGGCCGCTGACGCCGACCGGTGAATTCCGTGGGTGCACCCGACGCCGGGGAGAGGCGGGGCGCACGGTCCGCTGCTGTGTGGAGGATCGCTAGCCGCGGTTTCGTGCTGACCCGGCGCCGGGTGCTTGGTCCCACTAAACCGGCCCGGGTCTGGCCAGCACAGAGCGGGAACGTGGGGGTTCCGTGATGTGAATGCGGCATTGTGGCCACTGACCTGGGGGAATCAGTGGTGACCCTGATATGGTGATCACGGGAGAGAGCGACGGGGGTAGTGGAGTGAGTGGTGTGCGCCGCCGGAGGGCGCTGGCTGGTGCGCGCAAGGCTGCGGGCCACACGCAGGAGAGCCTGGCCGCGGAGCTGCATGTCGACCGGTCGACGGTGATTCGGTGGGAGGCTGGCGATCACGCTCCGCTGCCGTATCTTCGACCGAAGTTGGCTCGGCTTCTGGGGCAGTCGCAGGAGCGGCTTCGGGAGCTGATCGATGAGGATTTCGATAGTCGGCCCGAGGCTGATGGGGCGAGCGCTGACGTTGAGGTGGCTTTCGACTGGTTGGACCGCCATGCCGGGTGGTCGCCGGGGACGAGCCGGCGGAAAGTGATGTCCCGGCTCGCGACGCTGGATGAACGAGCACTTCCCGATCGGAGTAGTCGGCGAGCGAAAGCGGGTCGGAGCGACGTAGCGCGCGCGTTGTCGGACTATTACGGGGATCGGTATGCTCCAGATCTTGGTACGTACCGAGTTCGTTGCGGCGGCCGAGAGGTCATGACCAGCATTGTCACTCGATCGGACTGGCTGAATCTCGCGTGTCCATTGACACCCGAGCATGACCGATTGATGCTAGCGAGTTCGGTTCCTAGCCATCCGATGGAAGTCGATGATCTCACCGCGAAGCACGCCGTGAGTCGACTCGTCGAGGCGGTCGCCTTGGACGTGCGAATCACTAATGCGCCGATCTACCGGTTGCTGGGCATTGACGTTCGGCGGGGTGGCATAGGTGGCGCGGTGGGACTGGCGTGGTTTGTGGACTACGCGTTGACCATGGATCTACTCGAAGGTGAGCTGCTTGACGCGATAGTTCGCGACGTCGCGCCGAGGTCAGGATCCCTGCCGCTGCGCGACCGCTATCTTCCTGACCTCGGCTCGGTGCTCGCCATGTCTAGCCGCTTGTGCGCGGGGGGCGTGACTGCATTATGCGCGATCGTGCGACCGTCTGATAGATATCGCGGCGCGGCGGACTATGTTTTTCTGGTACAAGAGCGGTCCGAGCATGTCCTCAACGCCGCCCATCAACTGGCGGTTATCCCGAAAGGCTTCCATCAACCGCTTGCCGACTACCGAGCTGAAGCTCAGGTCGGCACCACACTGCGACGGGAGATGGAAGAAGAGCTGTTCGGTCGGACCGACATCGACAACACGATTTCATGCCATGTAGCCGCTGCTCCGATGCATCCGAGCCGACTTTCCGAGCCGATGCGATGGCTCACCAACACCCCCGACGCGCTGAGGATGGAATGCACTGGATTCGGGTTGAACCTGGTCAGCGGGAACTACGAGTTCGCGTCTCTGATCGTCATCGATGACGAGGAGTTCTGGGCTCGATATGGTGGTCATATTGAAGCTAATTGGGAATCTGCTGGGTTGCGCCTGTATTCCAGTCTTGACCGCGAGTCATTCACCGAGCTGATCGCAGACAAACGCTGGAGCAACGAAGGTCTTTTTGGGTTGTTGCTGGGGCTTCGCCGGCTCACGGAACTGGGTGGGACGCGCGTGGACTTGCCCGCCATCGAGTGAGTGGCGGATGTCCGACGGTCAACTGTTCGACGACGGCGATGATGGCCAGCGGATGGTGATGACCACGGAGTTCTCTTTCGCTTCCCAGGAGTGGTCGATGCCTGGGCCCCATACCGCGTAGTCACCTTGTCGGGTGAGCTTGGCGCTCCCTTCGGTGAGGTTGACGAGGAAATTGCCGTCGATCAGGAGAACCAGGGTTGTTCTTCGATCGTCTCTCGTCCACTCGGCCCGCTTCTCTCCCGCGTGGTGAGTTCCCCATTTGATTTCCACGTCTTTCGTCGACCGCACGCCCTCGGTACTCTCGATGAAATGGCCTAGTATCCAGCCGCGGGTATCTCGCCCGTCTTCGGCGGCGTTGCCGCTGTGCCAGTCGGTGCTCACGACCGTATCTCCCAGTCGATCGTCGGCAGGTTCACTCGGTGTCCACCAATCCGCGAGAGCCGTCGAAGTCCTTGCAGCAGCGCGAACAACCCTTCGTTGCTCCAGGCTACATCTCCGATGAGTTCGGTCAACAAGCTACTGTCCAGGCTGGAGTAGCGGCGCAGGGTCGATGACTCCCAGTTGGCCTCGACCTGACCACCGTACTGAGCCCAGAAATCCTCGTTATCGATGACGATCAGAGAGGCGAACTCGTAGTTCCCGCTGACCAGGTTCAACCCGAATCCGGTGCATTCCATCCTCAGTGCATCGGGGACGCTGGTCAGCCAGCGCATCGGCTCGGACAGCCGGCTCGGATGCATCGGGTCGACGCTGCGCTGGTCGGTGACAGTATTGTCTATGTCGTCGCGCCCGAAAAGCTCTTCTTCTGTCTCTCGTTGCAGGGTGCGGCCAACTGGGGCGTCCTCGCGGATGTCTGTCAACGGTTGGTGGAACCCTTTGGGGATGACGGCGAGCTTACGCGCGGCGTTGAGAACGAGGCCGGAACGTTCCTGCACGATGAGGAGGTAGTCAGCTCTACCGTGCACGCTTGCCGGGCGGGCGATCGCGCACAAGGCGAGGACGCCGCCCGCGCACAAGCGGCCGGACACATCGAGAACTGAGCCTGTGTCCGGAAGGTACCTGTCACGAAGGGGCAGCGCGCCACGCCGAGCGGGGAAGCCGGCCGAGAGCGCGTCGATCAATTCACCTTCCAGTAGATCCATCGTGAGGGCGTACTCCACGAATGAGGCAACACCAACCGTGCCAGCGATGTGGCCCTTACTGGCATCGATAGCCAGAAGCCGGTACAAAGGCATGTCCGCGAGTCTGACGCCTATCGCCAGTGTCTCGACGAGCCGCTGGGCCGCATGATCCGCAGCTTGTTCGTCCAGTGATAGGTCGTCACCCGATACAGCACCGGCGAAAGTGAGCCGGTCGTGGGGGCCAAGGAGGGGGCAGTCGAGGTCCAGCCATTCAGGACAGCTGAGGATGCTGGTCGCGGCCTCCCCGTCGTGGCCGTAGTGGGCTGTATACCGACCATGACCAGTGGCGTGTTCGTGATAGTACTCACCGAGCGCTTGCGCGATGTGGCGCTGGTTCACGCGCCTGCGGAGAGTGCCGCGATCGAGAAGTTCCCGGACGTTCAGACGAGCGAGCCGCGACGCCACGACACCTCGGCTCGCGCCCGGTGCCCAGCCAGCGCTGCGGTCGAGCCAGTCGAGCGCCGCATCGATGTGGGGGTCGCTGCTGAGCCTGCGCTCGGCAGCGACCGCGCTCTCGTGTCTGGTGCGTGCGTGTTGAGAGGGCGGCGCGTGCATCGGGTCCGGTACCCGCGCCGCGTCTGAGCGGGCGGTTGAGGGGTCCGCAGGTCCGGCCAGGAACTGGGTGAATCGTGTCGTGACCGCCGCCGACGCCTGCTCGAGTGCGGTGTCCAGAAGTTGCTGCATCTCGGTCTTTGGCTTCAGTGTCGGCTTGTGGTGCCATGCGGCGACTGTCCGCACGGCGATCCCGAGGTGCTCGGCGAACGACTCATTGGTCAGCCGGAGCGCGGCCTGCAGAGCACACGCGGCGCGGCCCGTCCAGATGATCACTGAATCCATCGCTCAACCGACGTTCTCATGGGAATGTGCACTGGTCGTGCACTCGATGTGCATCGGCGATGTATGGGACGCGAGACGGGTTCGCGCTTGAATTTCTGGCATGGAAAACATCCAGCTGGACACGGGGAAGCATTCGAACCTAGCGATCTCTGCGGACATACTCGACCACCGTTATGAGATCCGTTTGCATGGCCTCCAGCCGTTCAGTGATACCGCTCAAATGCCGTTCGAGCGCGTCCATGCGGGACCACAGGCTTTCCCCGTTTGCGGTGGCTGGTTCAGTCAGCTCCGGTGGCCGGCGCCCACTCAGTACCGCGTCGATGTGCCGCGGGTGCCAACCCAGCGCGGTCGAGAGCGCTTCCAAGGTCCGGGCGCTTCGGCGCCGCTCAACGATGTGGTGCTGGAGTTCGCGAACGGTCGCCCGAGAGACATGCGCGCGTTCGGCGAGCTCGCCTTGCCGCCAGCCGAGTTCATTCACCCGTTCGTTGATGGCCTTGGCGACGGCCGTCCAGTCCTCCACTTATTCCTCCGCGCTCCGCCTCGGCGCCGAGATTAGCGGGTCCCGCTCCTTCATTGACACGACCCCGCGCGTTTGTTGCGGGTCGAGCGATCTGCCTCGCTCTCATTGGTTGAAATAAT
>JBOHFR010000115.1:0-10065 GCA_050699715.1 Pseudonocardiaceae bacterium | reverse complement strand
CGCTGCGTCACGCTGCACCAAGACGAGCGCGCGACTGAAACCCAGCGAACCAGCCACAATCTCCGGTCATTGCAGCAGGCGGCACAGGCGGCGCCGACATCCCAGGAACGGGCATCATGATCGAGCAAACACGCAAGCCGTTGACGGTTTGATGTCCGCCTGCAGGTAGTCGGCGACCCCAGCATCGTTGAGGATCAGCATGTCAGTCGGATGCGGGCGAACCTGACTTGGACGGCTCACAAGGTGCACAAGCATCCATGAGACCGTGCGGACCATAGCGGGGAACTCGGGCTCAGCGGCGGTGGGCAGGTGAGCGTGCTGGTGCGACTAGGCGGGCACGCGTCGACCAGGCGGGGGCAGCGCGAGACACCCGATCCGGCTGAACCCCTTGCCTGTGCGGCCAGCAACAGGTAACGATGGGTGCATGCGGCGTGCTGTACTCGAGCAGTTCTGGCCGAGCCGGCGCATGCACGCCTTCGATCAGTTCTGTAGCTAGGCCGCGCGTCGGCGCATGGCCTCCCCGCCCCGCGCGGCCGATCACCGGTGCCCCATCACCCCCGCACATCAGGAGTATGCGTGTCCATCACCGATGACCTGCTCACCAACAACGCCCGCTACACCGAGACCTTCACCGGTCCGCTGCCGCTGCCGCCCGCCAAGCACGTCGCCGTCGTGGCCTGCATGGACGCCCGCCTGGACGTCTACCGCATCCTGGGCCTCAGCGAGGGCGAGGCACACGTCATCCGCAACGCCGGAGGCGTGATCACCGACGACGAGATCCGCTCGTTGGCGATCAGCCAGCGGCTGCTCGGCACCCAGGAGATCATCCTCATTCACCACACCGAGTGCGGAATGCTCACCTTCACCGACGACCAGTTCAAGAAGTCCATCCAGGACGAGACCGGGATCAAGCCGCCGTGGGCCGCCGAGGCCTTCCCGGACCTCGACGAGGACGTCCGGCAGTCGATTGCCCGGATCAAGGCCAGCCCGTTCGTGCCGAACAAGAACTCCATCCGCGGGTTCGTTTTCGACGTGGCAACCGGCAAGCTCAACGAGGTCGTGTGAGCTTGAGCTGAGCAACTCTGTGAGCCCCGCTGACACACGTCAGCGGGGCTCACAGCCGCTCAGTGCCTGGACTACTCGGGAGGGGGATGGCCTGCCGAGCTGGCCGGCCATCCATACGCTGGTGCGCACCAGGGCGTCGAGGTCAACCCCGTGCTCGATACCGAGCCCGTCGAGCATCCACACCAGATCCTCGGTAGCCAGGTTGCCGGTGGCCGACTCGGCGTAGGGGCAGCCCCCTAGCCCACCAGCCGAGGCGTCCACACAGCTCACCCCGGCGCGCAGGGCGGCAAAGGTGTTGGCCAGCGCCTGGCCGTAGGTGTCGTGGAAGTGCACCGCGAGGGCATCAATCCCGACGCCGGCCCGGATGAACCCCGCCAGCAACGCGACGACGTGACCTGGAGTGGCCACCCCGATGGTGTCGCCCAGACAGAGCTGGTCGCAGCCCAGGTCAAGCAGCCTGCGCCCGACGCGCAGGACCTGCTCGAGGGGCACGGCCCCCTCCCACGGATCGCCGAAGCACATCGAGAGGTACCCGCGCACCCCGAGCCCGCCCGTCTTCGCCCGGCGCAGCACCGGGGAGAACATCGCGAACTGCGCCTCGACGTCACGGTTGAGGTTGCGCTGGGCAAAGCTCTCGGTGGCTGAGGCGAGGACCGCGATCTCGGTGGCGCCGGCCGCCACCGCCCGATCCAGCCCCCGCTCGTTGGGCACCAGCACGGGGTAGCGCACCCCGTCGCGCGGGGTGAGCAGCCCAAGCAGCTCCGGGGCGTCGGCCAGCTGCGGCACCCAGCGCGGGTGCCCGAAGCTGGTCGCCTCCAGAACCCGCAGCCCCGCTGCGGCCAGCCGATCCAGGAACTCGGCCTTGACCTCGACGGGAACCACTGCCGGCTCGTTCTGCAAGCCGTCGCGCGCCCCGACCTCCCAGATCATCACCCGCGCGGGCAGCCCGGCCACCGGCTGACGGTCGGGCAGGCCGACGTCCCTGGCGGTCATAGGGGCGCCGGCCCTGGGTTCACCTCGTAGTACAACAACGAGTGCACCCGCTCAACCTGGGGAATGTCATCGAACTCCAGCGGCTCATCGGAGGCCGACTCGACAATCAGCGTGCCGCAACCCAGGATCCGGTCGATGAAGGAATTCCGGAACTGCACACTGTTGATCCGGTTGATGGGGATGTCGATGCCGCTGCGGGACAGGATGCCCTCCCGAACCAGCACCCGCCGGTTAGTCAGCACGAAATGCGTGGTGCGCCAGCGCAGCAGCGGCGTCACGGTCAGCCACAGCACACCGATGCCACCGAGCGCGGCCAGCGCGATCCACCCGGTGAACCGCCAGGACTGCCCGGCGACCCACCCGGCGGCGTAAGAACCACATCCCACGATGATCAGGAAGGCCAGCACCGGTAGCACCAGCATTTTCCAATGCGGGTGCTTGTGGACCACCACCCGCTCGTCACCCCGAAGCAGCTCATCTGGGTAGGGCAAGACTCCTCCTCGTCGCCACTGATCATGGTACCGCCGCGAGAGCGGCGCGGCGGGCCGATACAGTCCGGCGGCACGCCCGGGCCGGTGGTGCTTGAGGAGGCGAACGACATTGCTGCTCGGCAGTACCTTGTCTGCGTTGTTGGCCTTGATCGGGCTTGTCGCCCTGCTCACCTTCGTGCCCATCGGGCGATCCCGGTTGTTGGGCCGACGGCAGACCGCCGGGCGGGAAGAGCACCGGCGCGCCAAGCAACGCCTGCAGGAGGTTCTGCGGACCGTGCCGGGCGCGGAGTTGGTCGTGGTCCAGCGGATCGTCTCCACGTCGCTGCGAGGCACCCGGGCGGCGGCGGATCCCGTCGCGGAAAGTTGAGATCAATCATGAGCAACCCGACCCCAGACTTTGCCGGGATGGACCCGAGCCAGGCAGGCCAAGCCCTGATCCGGTGGGCCGAGCAGCTCCAACACCAGGCACAGGTCTATCGCAGCCTGCACCACCAGATGTCCCAGCTCGCGGTCACCGAGACCTCGGCGGATGGCATGGTTCGGGTTAGTGTGGACGCCCAGGGCGTCCCCACCGAGATGACCCTCACCGACCGGGCCCGGGGAGCGGACCCGGCCCGGTTGTCCGCGGAGTTGATGACCTGCCTGCGGCGGGCCCAGCGCACCCTGGCCGCCCAGGTACAGGATCTCGTGACCGCCTCGGTCCAGGATGGTCGCGACGCCGCCGCCACGCGGATCATAACGAGCTACCGCGATCACTTTCCCGACCTGCGCGGCTAGGCGACGTAAACATGCGTCACGTCACCCACCGACAGGGCCCGCCGCTGCCCACCGGAGAGCACCACCAGCCGGCCTTCGGTGTCGATCTCGACTGCGGTGCCGGTGATCTCGGGCTGCCCCGGTAGCTCCACCCTGACCTGCTCACCCAGAGTCGCGCAACGTTGCTGGTAGGCCTCCCGCAGACCGGAGGCGAGCGGGTCACCCGCATGCGCACACCACTGCCGCAGCTCGGCGTCCAGCGCGAGCAGCAGCGCGCGCAGCAGCGGGTCACGGTCGGTGCAGGCGGCCGCCTCGATGGCCAGCGAGGTCGCGCCGGGAACTGGCAGCTCGTCAGGCCGCAACGTCACGTTGAGCCCGATGCCCACGACGACCGCTGGACCAGCGGGCACCACCTCGGCGAGGATCCCGGCCGCTTTGCGCCGGTGGGAGCCCAGCAACAGGTCGTTGGGCCATTTCAGCACCGCGGGCAGCTCGCCCACCGTGCTGACGGTCCGGCCCAGCGCCACCCCCACCAGCAACGGTAACCAGCTCCAGCGGGCTTGGGGCACCTCGGTGGGCCGCAGCAGCACCGACAGCGCCAGCCCCGACCGGGCGGGGGCGACCCAGCCGCGCGCGGCCCGTCCACGCCCGGCGCTCTGGTGCTCGGCGACCAGCACGGTGCGATCCGGTGCCCCAGCTCGTGCCGCAGCGACCAGCGCGGTATTCGTCGACGGGACGGTGCCAACGATGTCTAGCGCGTGATAGGGCCCCCTCGGCGCCAGCAGAGCCCGGCGCAGCGCGTCCTGGCACAGGGGCGGTCGCTCGAGGTCGGTCCACATGATCTCCAGACGTTACCTTTAGGGTCGAACGTCATGAGCGGCGCCACGGGACCCGTCAACGGGCCGGATATCCACACCACCGCAGGCAAGCTTGCTGAGCTGCTGCGCCGCACCGAAGAGGCGGTGCGCGCGGGGTCCGCCCGGGCTCAGGCGCGCCAGCACGCCAAGGGCCGCAAGACCGCCCGGGAGCGGATCGACCTGCTGCTGGACGCCGGATCATTCATCGAGCTGGACGAGCTGGCTCGACACCGCAGCGTCACCTTCGGCCAGGAGACCAACCGGCCCTACGGCGACGGCGTGGTCACCGGCTACGGCACCATCGACAACCGGCCGGTGTGCGTGTTCAGCCAGGACGCTGCCATCTTCGGTGGCAGCCTCGGCGAGGTGTACGGCGAGAAGATCGTCAAGGTGATGGACCTGGCGATGCGGACCGGCTGCCCGATCATCGGGATCAATGAGGGCGGCGGCGCCCGGATCCAGGAGGGCGTGGTCTCGCTGGCTCTGTATGGCGAGATCTTCCTGCGCAACACGCACGCGTCCGGGGTGATCCCGCAGATCTCGCTAATCATGGGCTCGTGCGCGGGTGGGCACGTCTACTCCCCCGCGCTGACCGACTTCACCGTGATGGTCGACCAGAGCTCCACCATGTTCATCACCGGCCCAGACGTGATCAAGACGGTGACCGGCGAGGAGGTCGGCTTCGAGGAGCTCGGCGGCGGGCGGACGCACAACACCAAGTCGGGCAACGCGCACTACCTGGGCACCGACGAGGAAGACGCGCTGTCCTACGTCAAGGAACTGCTGTCGTTCCTGCCGTCCAACAACCTCTCCGAGCCGCCGGTGTTCGACGCTGCGGAGCTCAGCCACGGGCCGGTGGCCGACTCCCTCACCGACTCCGACCGGGAGCTGGACACCCTGATCCCGGACTCGGCGAAGGCGCCCTACAACATCCACGAGGTGATCACCCGGGTCGTCGACGAGGGGGAGTTTCTGGAGGTGCACCAGCTGTTCGCGCCCAACATCGTCGTCGGTTTCGGCCGGGTCGAGGGTGCGAGCGTCGGAATCGTGGCCAACCAGCCCACCCAGCTGGCCGGCTGCCTGGACATCGACGCCGCGGAGAAGGCCGCCCGATTCGTGCGGACCTGCGACGCGTTCAACGTCCCGGTGCTCACCTTCGTCGACGTGCCCGGCTTTCTGCCCGGCACCGACCAGGAGTGGAATGGCATCATCCGGCGCGGCGCCAAACTGATCTACGCTTACGCCGAGGCCACCGTACCCAAGGTCACGGTGATCACCCGCAAGGCCTACGGCGGCGCCTACGACGTGATGGGCTCCAAGCACCTCGGCGCGGACATCAACCTGGCCTGGCCATCGGCGCAGATCGCCGTGATGGGCGCTTCCGGCGCGGCGAACATCCTGCACCGCAAGGAGCTCGCCGCAGCGCCAGCCTGCGAGGTGGAAGCGCTGCGGTCCCGGCGGCAACAGGAGTACGAGGACGCTCTGCTCAACCCCTACGTCGCGGCCGACCGCGGCTACATCGACGCGGTGATCCCGCCCTGCCACACCCGTTTCTCGGTAGCCCGCGCACTGCGAATGCTCAAAGACAAACGCCAGACCCTGCCCCCCAAAAAACATGGGAACATTCCCCTGTGAGAGACGATGTGTGTTGCCAGTCACCGGCGATCCACATCGTGCGGGGTGAGCCCTCGGACGAGGAGCTCGCCGCCCTGATCGCCACACTCGCCGCGCTGCGCGGCGCTGCCGCCGCCGAGCCGCCAGCGCCGCGCAGCGCCTGGGCCAACCCGGCGCACTGGCTACGCACTCCCCTGCACCCCGGCCCCAGCGCCTGGCGCAACTCGGCGCTACCACACTGCGGCGCGTCCGGTGGACCAGCAAGTTCGTAAGCGGGACGCTCTTCGAGAGGCTGCCGCACTAACGCGACAGCCGCATCCTGTGGTTTTCGAGGTGTTGTCGCTGGTCGTCGCATGCTTGGTTGCGCGTGTGGTGACATCGTCAGCGGGACTGCGGGCCGCACCTCAGACACCATGATCACTGTTTCGGTGCGTTCAGCGACAATCTTTGTCGTTCCAGGCACCGAAACAGTGATCATGCCCTATCGGCCACTGATCGAGATCGCCTAGCGCGGCTGCCGTGCTAGGCGTTGTCATAGTGTGCGTCTATCGTTTTGATCTTTGACGCAAGGGCCTTACCGAGATCAATATCGTGCGAGCTGGCCAGGGTAGCGACGCAAATCATCACGTCAGCAAGCTCGCAAGACATGGACTCAGCGGTAAAGCACTGATCCTTAGTCGCTCGCTGGTAGCCAGCCCGACCGAGAACCTCGGCTTGCAGCTCACCGACTTCCTCGGCGAGCTTCGCCGCCTGCGCAAGCACAAAGGCAGGCTGGCTGCTCCGCTCGCTTCCCAGCGCAAGACGCAAGCGCCCCAACTGCATCTTGGCCCAGTCATTCAGGTCGCGAACGGTCAAATCAGGCGAGAGGGCGTTTCGAATCATGGCTTCACCGACAGCCTTCCACTCACATGTTGGGGCGCGCATGAACGAAGCCACGGTATTCTCCAGCCGATGCCAGAGCCACGGGGTCAGGCCTTCCCTTACCACCGCATCGTTGATGATCTTCAGTCGGCGATCTTGGCTGGTCGGCTGGCTCCGGGTGACCGTCTCAGCTCCGAGTGGGAGTTGGCGCAGCAGTACCAGACCAGCCGGCCGACAGTGCGCCGCGCGGTGGCTGTGCTCAAGGCGGAGGGTTTGGTGATCACGGAGCAGGGTCGGGGGGCTTTTGTCCGTCCTGCGCCTCATGTGCGGTTGTTGGTCACCGGCGCGAACTACCGTCGGCATCGCAGCGCGAGCTTACCGGCCTCAAGGTGGTCGGCCACGAATACGGTGAAAGCCTGGCTACTCATGCCCTTAGCCGGGTAAAGATAGCCGAGACGGTCGAGGCGTCCCGCCCGGAGTCCTGTCTCCTCGGCGAGTTCCCTCCGAGCGAGCGCTGCTGGGTCCCCGTCCTCCCTGTTAGGGAGAGTACCCTGCGGAAACTCCCAGGAGCGGTGGGAAACCGGATAACGGTACTGTTCAACCAGGTGGAATCCGTTGGTTGTGGTATACGATCCGGGAGGAAACCTGCTGGATCGTGAGGTCGTCAGGTTCAGGTTGTGGAATCATATCGGTAGACCAACTCGTATCGATCGCCAACAACGATTCGGTGGGTGAGGTCGAGGATGTGATCGCGCTGGTCGTAACACCGGCGCCAGAGCACAAGAACTGGCTGATTGAAGTCTATCTCCAACTTCTCTTGCTCTTCGTCGTGGGGAACCCGCGACACTGCGCGCGGCCCTTCGGGTCGTGCTCGGTCGTGGCCTGGCCGGGCGACCGTGATCTCAGGCATGAGGGAGCGCGGCGCCGTGGGTGATGATGTCAGTCGGGGATGAGAGCGCTAGGTGGCGCAGTCTTTGGCTCTCATCAGGGTGTGCCGATGATGCCGGTCTGTGCTTGGCCGTGATCGTCGCCGCTGAGGGGCGATGCGCTTGGTGGTTTGGGAGGGGTGGTGGGGTGTCGGTGGGTCTGTGGCATGGGCCAGGGTGTGCGGTGCACGGCGCGGGTGGTGTTGTTTCGGGTTGTTCTGTTGCTGGTGTGGTTGGTGGGGGAGGTGTCGGTGGCCAGGGTCTTCGTCAGTCATGCCAGTGGGGATCGTGCGCTGGCTGGTGAGGTGCACCGGTGGCTGGTTGAGGCTGGTCATGAGGTGTTTCTTGATCAGGATGTGCGGGATGGTATCGGGTTGGGTGAGGTGTGGCGGCAGCGGTTGTGGGAGCGGTTGCGGTGGGCTGACGCGGTGGTGTGTGTGGTGAGCTCGGCGTATCTGGCCTCGGTGTGGTGTGCGGCGGAGGTTGCTGTCGCGCAGTCGCGGGGGAGCCGGTTGTTGCCGTTGCGGGTGGAGCCGGGTTTGGATCATCCGTTGTTGTCCGAGGTCCAGTACGGCGAGGTGGCCGGGGATCCGGTGGGCGCTCGGGCTGTGGTGGTGGAGGCGTTGCGGCGGATTGACGCGGCGGGGGGTGCGGGGTGGTCGGATGATCGGTCCCCGTTCCCGGGGTTGCGCTCGTTCGACAGTGATCGGCATCGGGTGTTCTTCGGTCGCGCCCAGGAGACCAAGCAACTCGCGGAGCTGCTGCGCTCGGTTGCTGGGGGGTCGGCGGTGCTGGTGGTGGGCCCCTCAGGGTGTGGGAAGTCGTCGTTGGTGCGGGCGGGGGTGTTGCCGGTGATGGCGGGTGAGCCGGGGTGGCGGGTGGTGGCGCCGATGCTGCCGGGCGTGGACCCGGTGGGGGCGCTGGTGCGGATCTTGGCCGTCTCGGCGCGGCGGATCGGCCTGGACTGGACGATGGAGAAGGTCAGCCACGGGCTTGAGCACCGGGGGCTCAGGGGGGTGGCTGATGAGCTGCTGCTGGCCGATCCCGGGGGTCCTCACCAGCGTTTGCTGCTGGTGGTGGACCAGGTTGAGGAGCTGCTCACCCAAACCTCACCGGCTGAGCGGGACCGGTTTATCGAGCTGGTGGGCCCGGCGTTGGGTGGTCCGGTGCATGTGGTGGGGACGCTGCGCCCGGAGTTCCTCGACCCGCTGCTCGGCCAAGCGGGGTTGGCCAGCTTGTCCCGGAGCGTGTTTCCCCTGCGGCCGTTGCGTCGCGAGGCGCTGCGCGCGGTGATCCAGAAACCCGCTCAACTAGCCGGGATCACGCTGGACGAGGGCCTGGTGGAGCGGTTGGTGGAGGACACCGACAGCGGGGAAGCCCTGCCCCTGCTGGCGTTTACCCTCGCCCAGCTCGCAGACGGTGTCACGCGCGGCGGGCGCCTGTCCAGCACCCGCTACGACCACCTCGGCGGGGTCCAGGGAGCGCTAAGCCGCCAAGCCGACGCGGCCCTGACCGCGGCACTCACGGTGGGGGGTCGCCGCCGTGAGGAGGTGATCGCCGGGTTGCTGCGGCTGGTCACCGTGGACGAACAAGGCCACCCCACCCGCTGGCGGATCCCCCGCCACGAGCTCCCCCCACCGGTGCTCACCGAGCTGGACGCTTTCGTCACCACCCGGTTGCTCACCACCGACACCACCCACGGCACTGTGGTGATCGGTGTCGCGCACGAGGCATTCCTGTCCGCCTGGCCCCCCCTGGCCCAGGCGATCGCGGTGAACGCCTCGGCCTTGCGCGCCCGGCGCGCGGTGGAGCAGGCCGCCACACCCTGGCACGAACACGGGCGCCCACGCCAGCGGTTGTGGAGCGGGGGTCAACTCGCCGCCGCTGTGACCGACACCGGCGCCCGAACCCGCACCAGCAGCGCGTCACCCTCAACGCCCCAGGGTCTAGCGCGGTGGTTGCCCCGAGCGCGCCGGGTGCTGGTCACCGACCGGGTCGATCTCAGTGCGATGGCTCGGGAGTTCCTGTACACCAGCATCCGTCGTGATCGCTCCCGTCGCAGGCGCGCGCTCACCGTGCTCTCCGTGCTGTCGGTGCTCGCGCTAGTGGCGGCGGGTATCGCCCTGGGCCAATGGCATACCGCCCAGCAACAACTGCGACTCGCCACCGCCCGCCAGCTCATCGCCCAAGCCGACACGCTCACCGAGTCCGACCCGCTCACCGCGCTGAAACTCAGCCTCGCGGCCCAGCACATCAACCCCACCGAGGAAACCCGCAGCGCCCTGGACCACAACCTCACCACACCCCCGGCGTTCTACTCCAGCACCCTGACCGGCCACACCAGCGCGGTGTTCTCGGTGGCGTTCGCCCCGGATGGGCGCACCCTGGCCACCACCAGCGGGGACCAGACGGTGCGGTTGTGGGACCTCACCGACCGCGACCACCCCCGCCCCCTGGGCGCCCCCCTGACCGGCCACACCAGCGCGGTGGTCTCGGTGGCGT
>JBOHFR010000114.1:0-10398 GCA_050699715.1 Pseudonocardiaceae bacterium | reverse complement strand
GGGGTCATGGGTGTGCGCACCACCCGAGCTGGTGGTGCGCAGGCGGGGCGATGGGCAGCTGGTGGCTCACCGCCTGCGAGCGCCGTATCGATCGACGTTCATGACCTAACTTCAGGAGGTCTGGGTCTGGGGCCTTGTAACCTTCGAGAATTGGTCACCAGAGTCTGATGTGTCCCGGCAGAAGGTGGCCGGTGTCGGGGTCGGTGAAGGCCTTGGCTCGGGTGTCCCACACCGGCAGCCGCCCGTCGGTGTAGACGATCCGGTCATGGGCTGGCCACCACACTTGATGGTACGTCGCCGCCGCGATGGCTCGCAGCTCGGTGCGGGGGATGGCTCCTCGGATGGCGGTGTGGAAGTGGGGTGCGCCGCGTTTTTGGGGTTCGATGGTGCCGAAGTACTGCACTTCCCACCCGACACAGCGGCGGGTGTTTTGCCAGAATCGGTCCAGTAGGGCGGGGAAGTGGATGGCGGCGCGGCGGTAGTCGTAGGTGTCGGGATTGACGGCGGCTCCGTTGGTGTCCACCCGGCCGGTAGGAGTCCAGGGTGAGGGTGAGGAAGGTGGAGGGCCGGTAGCGCCCGGCGAAGACCCGCCCGAGGGTGCGGTGCTCGACGGGTCGGCGGGGCAGGTCCGGGGCGTCTTGGCGACGCCGGGTCGAGCGCTTGACCGGTTTGGGTGGCGGGTCCAGCGGGGTGAGCCGGCCACGGACGCCGAGGGATCGGAGTTCGGTGTCGAGTTCGGCGACGGATTCAGCGATCTGCTCACAGGAGTCTTCGTCACCTGCCTCTCGGCATTCGGCGTAGGCGGCGGCGAGATCGGCCCGGGTGGCCATCAACTCCCGGTGGTCCTCACTCGGTGTGGCCTGCTCGGTGACGGGCTCCTGATCGAGGTGCCAGCCTTGGCGACATTGGGCCATCCGCAACCGGCGGGCTTTCTCCGCGCACGGTGGGCACTGATCGGCTCGGGTGGATCCGCAGGGCACTGGAACGACCTCGACGCGGCCGGTGGTGGTGTTGATCCGGCGCATCGCCAAGTGCTGTACACAGACCCCGTGCTGTTCGGCGAGGGCTTGGACGACGTCGGTGCTCAGCGGGAGCGTGGCCCGTTGCGCCCGGGTCATCCGGGCGGTGTCCAGGTTGAGGGGTTCGGTGGCGGCCATCAGGGGGTCACCTCCCCGGGGGCGGCCCACTCCCGCAAGACCGCTAGGGGCAGGGTGGTGCTGGTGTCGGGGGCGAGATCACAGCTGATCCCGTTTTGGGTGAACGGCACGCCGCTGTACACGCGGATCAGGACGCCCTCGGGGAGCCGGCCGATCACTGACAGGTGCACCGAGTCGCCGCTGGGCACTCGCCAGGCCTCAGCGGTGACCTCGGTCAGAGTGTCGGCCCACCCCAGCAAGCCACGGGTGATCTCGGGTAGCTGGTGGCGGGCCAGTTGCATGCTCACCTGGGGCTCCTCTGAGTCGGTGGAGTAGGTGGTGAGGTGTGCTGAGCACGGCACCGGGATCTCGAAAACGCTCAGATGGGTGCGGAGGGCGTTGAGGAGGTTGATCACGGTGGTGGTCACGCCGCCGTACCCCCCTGGTTGCCGGAAAACACAGGCAGGGGCAGGACAGCGCCCTGCTGGTCGGTGCCAGTGACAAACGCTTCGAGCTCTTTGATCGTCTCGTCGGGCACCCAGCCGGCCCGGACGCGCAAGGGTTCACGGATGCCTTCACCGAACACGTACCCGACACCGGCCTCGGATTCGCTGATCCGGTTGGCCCACGCCCCCCGTTCATAAGCCTGATCACCGAGAACCATGCCGACATGGGATTTCGCCGTGACCCGCAAACAAATCCGGCGAGGGAACAACTCCCGCACCGGCACGGTGTCTTTGGTGGGTTCTTGGACGTAGCCGCGCACGGTGAACCCCAACGCCCGGCCCTGCGTGGTCAACAACGCGATTCGTTCGGTGATGGCCTCTCGGGTTTTCCGGTCGGTGTATTTGGTCAACGCCCCGATCTCGTCGAATTCCAGCAGCTCCAGCGGCTGCTCACGGCTGATCGGCACCACCCGGACCCGGCCAGCGAACTCGGCTTTCTGGGCGTGCATCACGCCCAGCAGCTCATCGAGCACGCTTAGCGCTTCTGTGCCGGTGACGGCGTAGCGGTGGAAGATCCCCCGCCCGTAGGCCAGCTCCATGCCCTTGGGGTCGATCCCCGAGACGCGGACCAGCTGGTCGCGGATGGCGGGGGCGATGGAGACCAGCGGGCACCACATCACCGAGTTCTTCCCCGCCCCGGTGGCACCGGCGGTCAGGGTGTGACTGGCCGAGCCGGTCAACGGTAGGTGCCAGGGCTGGCCGTATTCGGTGTGCCCGGCCCACACCCGGTGCAGCTCTACCGCTGTGCCTGTGACTGTGGTCAGGGTGGTCAGCTCAGGGCAGGTCACTGTTGTGGTGAGGAGGTTGCGGCGTTGGAAGTCGATCGAGACCACATTCGCGGTCAACTCCCGAATCTGACAGCGAGCCACCCCCCGGGCGCAGGCCAACGCCCGGGTGGTCGTGTCGAAGCCTTCCGGTGTCTGCCCCGCCACCAAGCGCACCCGAACCTCGTCCCACGATGGCCCGGATCGCACCCCCACCACCGTGGGCACCCGCACGCTGGGCTGGTGCTGGTCACGGCGGATCCTCTGACGCCCCACCAGGGTGACACTCACCACCACGGGGGTGGTGGTGTCGGTGATACTCAGGCCGCAGGCGTGCAGCCAGCCGGGCAGCTTCGGTGCGTAGATCGTCCAGCGCAGCCACCAGGCTCGTAGCCACCGGCCGCCCCAGGTGTCGAAGGACACGACATCGATCCACCGCCACAGCGCGAGCGCCAGGGTGGTCACGGTGAGGGTGAGGACCAGCGAGGGCCAGTCCCACCAGTGCCACCACGCGGCCAGCGCGAGCACGGTCAGGCTGGTACGCCACCGGGTGAACACCTGGGTGAGCAGCCACGCCAGGGTTTTGAGTAGCCACCACAGTGCGACGAACACCACTGCTACGGCGGCGAGGGTTTCCACCAGGGCGAGGAGGGCTTTGCCGATCGTGTGCAGTACCCACACCGTCACGGCCAAGCCCACACCACCCACCAGGAACAGTCCGATGGTGTGCGCGTCCATCACCGCTCAGCCCCCACCGCGGCGAGGGTGACCGTGATGGTCACGGTGAGGATCGTGGGTCGCGTATCCGCGTATCGGTTGCAGACGATCGAATCCGGTGCGAAAACACCGGTGTGGTGGCAGCGGGGGCAGTATCCGCTGGTGCGGGTGTTCCTTCGGGTGATCCCGCTTGCGGGGCGGAGCGCTGGTGTGTTTAGAGTGTTCATTGTTCACTCCCGAGTGGACAGCGCAGGAGCGGCGAGGTTGGCAGCCATTCCGCTTCTGCGCCAGGTTCCGATATCAGCTCATGAGCACAGGTGTGCTCGCCACGTGACCCCCATGGCCCGTGGACGATCGGTGATGTAATTTTTCTTAGCTTGGTGGTGTCATATTGCGCGCGGTGACGTCACACTCCTTTCCTGTTTTCGACGGGCTACGTCGCTGGTGTGGCTTTGTTCGCGTACTCGGCCAGCAGTCCTACTAGCCGTGCCGCGCTGGGGGGATCGACGGTCAGGTGGATGGGGATGATGCTGTCGGGGATGCTGATCGTTAACAATTCTCCGGTGTCTTTGACGATTCGTGCTTGTGCGATGTTGGCCGCTGTGGCCGCTATCATCATCAGCTCACGCTTCCTTTCGTGTCTGGTGGGGTCGGGCTTGCGGGTGGCGCTGGGTGGATGGTTGTGGACCGTGGCGGCGCCATGCCTGGTGTGGTGGGTGTTTGTTCGGGTGTGTGGCAGCGGCCGCAGAGCGGGCGTTGCGGGCTGATGGGCAGCAAACACGAGCTTCGGCACTTCCAGCACTTCTGGAAGGTCAACCGAACTCGCTCTCGTCGTCTCTGTCGCAGCTCACGGGACGCGGCCCGCCGTGCGCGCCAGCGCATCATCCCAGCTATTCCGTCAAGATGTTGCGCAGCTTCTTGCCACCCTCCTCATCGAGTGCGATCACGCATTCACCCGTGACATGAGGATCGAGCACAATCCACCCACCCTGCATGCTCACCAACAGGTTCGCGAAACCAATCGGACCCCGATGCACCCCACACGTCGCCGGTATCGCCTTACGACGACGCTTATTCGGACCATTAGCGAAATAACTGTGCCAGTTCATCATGACTCCCTTTCCCTGATTCCGTGAGACACTCATTCCGGTCTTCCACCATTTCCCTCCGTCTTCCGGGGCTGGTGGTGTCATGACTCATCACCGGTAGTGATGGCCTGGCCATGGTCGGGTGCGGTGGCGAGGTGGCGTGCTGTGCGGGCGAGGAGCCGACAGAACTGAGCTATCGCGACCTCGCCACCGGGCAAGGGCGGCATGGCCACAACGAGGCTGACCGGATCGAGGAACAACACCAAGGTCTTCTCCCCCGGACGCAGCTCCCGCCAACCGGCACCGACCTTCAGCCCCGGCCAACACCAGCCGTCACCCTGACCGGACGCAGGGTCACTCACGCCGCCGCCTTCACACCCGAGCCAGTCCCACCACTGCCCCGACCGGTCGACGTGCTGGTTGTGGAGCCAGTGACTGGGGCGGTCATGCCGGTAGCCCGGATCACCCAAGTGATCCACTTGGCCTGACCGGACACCTCCGCGCGGGGCTGAACAGTCATGCCCTCCAACACCACCGGCCGAAACGGCACCCCCGGCACGGCTGACGGTGGCACCGGCTGGACCGGCGCGGCGAACTCCACGGTGACCGATTTCTCCCGGTCCTTCTCCGCAGAAGGATCCGCGAACGTCCCCCGGAACAACGGATGCCCCGTCACCTCATCGGTCCGGGGCCGCACCGGGCGGTTGCGCACCCGATCCTCCTGCGACTGGTACTCACTCACCGCCTGGACCTCACCAACCAGGTACAACCCCTGCGGAAACCACTCCTCGAAGTCCACCGCGAACCGCGCATACTTCGGCGCTCCCATGCTCGACCCTTCCCCGTCACTGGCTCTGGCCCCTGGTGGGCCAGCCCACTACAGGCTGCCAGTCTCCAAAGTACCCGCACTTTCAGTGCTAATCAAGAGTTTAAGTGCGAACATGGTACAAAAAGTGCTAGTTAACTGGTCAACGATAGGTCCTTGGCCAGTTCTTGCAGGTCAGGAGCGTCCCCCTGGTCGGAACGAAGGGCATCCTCGACCAGTTCGCGGACGAGGGGGTGCGTGTGGACCTGCTCCGGGGCGATCTGCTCAGCCTGGCGCAGGGTGGACACCATCAGATGCGGTTGGCGTCGCTGCGCGTAGGCGCGAGCCACATCGATCAACAGCCGTGCCTGGCGCTCCGGAGACAGTCGAGCCGTGTCGGCCTTGGCCGCGACCCGCAGGGCGTGACCAGCGTCGCCGAGCTCAATCGCGATGTTGACCTCATGGAGTAGGACGTTGGTGGGACCGAACTCCGTGTTGTAGTCGTTGCGATCAGCTCCCAGCTGAGTCGCCGCCTGTCGGGCACGACCAAGATAGGAGTACGCCTGTTCCCCGTCATTGGTCCAGGCTGACGCCACCGCCAGTTGAAGGTACAGCGCCCCACGCAGCGCGACCGCCTCCGGCTCGCCGGCATCGATCAGCCTGCCCAACGCGTCCGCGGCGGACTGCGCTGTCTGCTTGGCCAAATCGAAGCGTCGCCCGCTCTGGAACACGATCGCCAGGCGGAACGCGCCCTCGGCCATGAGAAGCGGATCGTCCGCGTCCTCCGCCGCCGTGATGGCGCGATCAACGGCCACCCACGCCGCCGCCATCTCGCCCATCTTCGACAACACACCAGCGGCGGCGTGATAGGCCTTGGCTTTCGCCACGCACACCCGCCGCCGATCAACACCAGTGGTCTTCCGTACCGCGTATTCCAGCTCAGGAATCAAGGTGCCCAGCAGATGGCTCAAGTCCTCATACCGCGAGCCATGCGCGAACTCCCAGGCTTGCGCCGCCTGACTACCAAGTCGATCAACGTCAACCGGCGCGACGTCCGAGAGCACCGCTTGCAACGCATCGCTCGACGACAGAGCCAGGCTCAACGAGGTAGCCGTGCGTGGCCTCTCGCTGGCAGCGGCGACCACGGTCGACTCCGCCGCCAGATCGGCAACAGGCACCGCGAGCGCATCGGCCAGAGCCTCCAGCACGGACAGACGATCGATGTGGCGAGCGCCACGCTCCACCTGAGAGACCCAACTCTCAGATCGATTGACCCGCGCGCCGAGTTCCTTCTGTGAGAGCCCCCGTCTCCCTCGATGGAAAGCAACCCGTCGCCCAAGAGCTTTCGCGTCATTGGGCAGCATCTATCACACACCCTTACCGGTTGGAGGTTCCAAGAACTCGGTCCGCACACCCGTGAGATATTGACCACGTTCGTCGAGAAAACGCTTCGTGTGTTCTTGCCGCTCATGCGAATCAAACGCCTCACGGCTCTCATACAATTCATAGAAGATCCGTGACAGCGGAGCGTCTTTCACCTTGTGTACCGCATAGATCAGCGTACCAGTCTCGCTTTCCCGGATCTTCGCGGTAGTCTCCTCCACTAGGGTGTCGAAGCCCTTCGCGGCTTCCTCGTCCCGGAGGTAGAACCGCACTACCAGCGCGAACATGTCGCCTCCACACCTCGATGGACTAGTACTAATAGTACTACACCGCACTCCGTGTGCGAAAGTCTACGACCCGGCCACGTCACCCACAGTCGTAGGCTGGTGGGCACGGTCCACGCGGGCGAGGAGAGCATGGATGATCAACAGTGGTACCGGGCCACCCATGCCAGTGACACGCCGCAGGAATGAACACCCTGGTCACCACAGCACCCGGCGGCGAGACCGCCAGGCTTCTGCCACGCCTTGTCACACATTGATTACACTACGTTGCTGCCGAATCCGCCTCTATGGGATCAAGCATGCCGCCAACGGCGGCGCGGACGTGGCTGACTTGGTACGCCATCTCGCGTGCCCGCCGGGCCGATCCCGCTTGCTGCGCGCGGCCTGGCGGCCGTGCTCGCGCGAGCCGGCCCGGCGGGCGCTGGTGGTCGCCGGGCCGCATTCACAAGGGCCGCCGCAGGCCGGCGCGAGCTGTACCGATCGATGGCGCAACGTCTGCGGCATGCCGTTTTCCTCCGGGCTGGCAGCGCCCGGAAACGGCTATCGGTGGCACGGCGAGCGTGTTCATACTCTGTTAGGGCAGGGCACGTTGTGCTTGTGTGGCTTTCGGGGGTTGCGGGGAGGGTGATGGTGGATCTGGTGGCGGTGCCGCTGGATGAGGGCGGTGTGATCGTGGTTGAGATGGATCATGCTCAGGCTGGTGTGGTCAAGGCGGGTCGGGCGGGGCAGATCGTTGGCACGGCCGCGCAATCTTTGGAAGCTGCGTTGGAGTCGGTGGCTCCGGCTGCGCAGTCCATCCTGGCGAAGCTGCGCCAGGCCCGAGCGCGGGAAATCACTGTGGAGTTCGGGCTGATGCTGACCGCCGAAGCGGGGGCGGTCATTGCCAAAACCGCGAGCGGGTGCCACCTGAAGGTCACGCTGCGCTGGGACCGAGACGATGACGCGGCTGGGTGAACCGCCGATCCTTGCGGGCCCAGCGGCTGGCTGGCCGGTCGATCTGGCTCGCAGTGTCGTCCAGGTCCTCGACGCGGAGGGCCGTCCGGCGGGGACCGGTTTTATGGTGGGACCACGGCTGCTGGTCACCTGCGCACACCTCCTCACCGACGGCTCGGATGAGCCGGAACCGGCCGACCTGGTCACCGTGGTGTTTGCTCACCTGGACGGTGCCGCGTTTACCGTCCGAGTCGAACCGCAGTGGTGGCGTGATCTCGATGGCGCCGATGTCGCGTTCCTCCGCCTCGACCGGCCACCCCCAGCACAGGCCCAACCACTGGCTTTGGGCGGCTCGCCGGGGGTTGGTGGCCATCGGGTGAAGACGTTTGGGTTTCCCGTCAACGCGCCGAGCGGGGGTCATTATGGCTATGGCGTGGCCGGAGACCAGATCGTGGGTGATGGTGGCACCCCGTTGCTGCAGCTGAGCGACTGCACGGAGGTGACCGAGGGTTTCAGTGGCGGCCCGGTCCTTGATGAGCGCACCGGGTTGGTGATCGGCATGGTGAACTCGATCTCCAGTCCTGATCCGCACGGTCGTGGCCGGGCGACCGCCTACCTCACACCCACCGAGACGCTGCGCGAGATCTGCCCGCAGCTGAGCATCTCCGAGATTTGCCCCTACCGGGGGTTGGAACCGTTCAGCACCGCGGACGCTCGCTGGTTTCATGGACGCGACCGTGCGGTGAGCGCCGTGCTGGCCAGCCTGCGTCGCGACCGCAGGTTTCTGGCGCTGCTGGGGCCCTCCGGGGCGGGTAAGTCCTCTCTCCTTCATGCTGGTGTGCTGCCGGCTCTTGCCGGGGGCGCCCTGGCGGGCAGCGACCGCTGGGGTTGGCTGAGCATCCGACCCGCAGCCGACCCCTTCGCCCAACTGGAGCAAGCCGGCCTGACCGGGACCGCCAGCGGGCTGGGCGCTGCGGCACGCCGCTGGCTTGAGCGACACCCTGAGCACGAACGGCTGGTGGTGGTGGTTGATCAGTGTGAAGAGCTGCTCGTCGCCACCCCACCGCCGCTGCGGGCCACTGTGCTCACGCAGCTGACTTTGTTGGCCGAGCGGCAGCCGGCCGTCACCGTCATCGTGGTGCTCCGCGACGATTTCTACGGTCGGCTGGCCGGAGCCGCTCCTGGGTTGATGCGGCTGGTCGAGCAGGCACTGGTCAACGTTCCCGCCGTATTGGACGCCGAGGAGCTGCACGCCATCATCCACCAACCAGCCACCGCCGTTGGCCTGACCCTGGAGCCTGGGCTGGTCGAGCGCATCGCCCGCGACGCGGTCATGACGGCACCCTCACCAGACGCACCCGATGCCGGTGCGGCGATCACGGTGCTGCCGCTGCTGGAGTTCGCGTTGACCCAGTTGTGGCACCGGCGCGCGGAGGGCCGGCTCACTCACCACGCGTATGACCAGATCGGCGGGGTGATCGGCGGTCTGGCCGGCTGGTGTGACCAGGCGTATCAGGCGGTGCCGGCGGCTCAGCGGCCGCTGGTGCGCCGGATTGTCACCTCACTGGTCAGACCAGGTGATAAGGCCGCCAACATCCCCCCGACCCGGCAACGACGCACCCTGGATCAACTCCGTACCGAGACCGTGGGAACACCGCAGGGCGAGGGCGGTGAGGTTGACCGGGTGGTGGCCGCATTGACGGACCGGCGACTGCTGGTGACCAGCCGCGACCCGATCAGTGGTGAGCCTGTCGTGGAGCTGGTCCACGAAACCTTGATCCGCGAGTGGGGACTGCTAGGCCAGTGGCTGGCCGAAGACCACGAGTTCCTGGCCTGGCGTACGGACCTGGAGGCCAGCTACGCCCACTGGGCAGCCAGTACCGCAACCCACACCGGCCGTGACCAGGAGCTGTTGCTGCGCGGCAGCGCTCTGGAACAAGCCCGCAGCTGGCTCGACAAGCGTGCTGGCGAGCTGCGCACCGAGCTTGCCGAGTTCATCAGACTCAGCGACCACACCCAACACCAACGCCTGACCCGCGACCGCCGCCGCGTCCGATTCCTGGCCACCCTGCTTGTCATCACCGTCGCTCTCGGCGCGATCGCCAGCCGCCTCGGCGTGTACTCGGCATCCCAAACCCACCGCGCGCACCAGCAGGCCCGGCTGGCGACCTCACGGAGCATGGCCGCACAAGCCGCCACGCTGGGGCCATCTGACCGTGCGCAGTTGCTCAGCCTGGAAAGCCTGGACACCGCCGCGACCAGTGAGGCCTGGACCAGCATCCAAACAGCGCTATCCCAGCCGCTACACCCCTCCCACCAGCTCACCGGCCACACCAACGCGGTGAATCGCGTGGCGTTCAGCCCGGACGGCAGACTGCTGGCCACCACCAGCGCCGATCGGACCGTCCGGTTGTGGGACGTGGCCAGCCACCAACCCCTCGGCCAACCCCTGATCGGCCACACCAACGCGGTCAATGGCGTGGCGTTCAGCCCCGACGGCAGGCTACTGGCCACCACCAGCCGCGATCGCACCGTGCGGCTGTGGGACGTGGCCAGCCACCAACCCCTCGGCGCGCCTCTCATCGGCCACACCAACTGGGTGTATGGCGTGGCGTTCAGCCCCGACGGCAGGCTACTGGCCACCACCAGCCGCGATCGCACCGTGCGGCTGTGGGACGTGGCCAGCCACCAACCCCTCGGCCAACCCCTCACCGGCCACACCAACTGGGTGGATGGCGTGGCGTTCAGCCCCGACGGCAGGCTACTGGCCACCACCAGCCGC
>JBOHFR010000113.1:0-10446 GCA_050699715.1 Pseudonocardiaceae bacterium | reverse complement strand
TACAACCGTCGCCGCCGACACTCCACCCTCGGCTACTTGACACCAACCGAATACGAGCTAGGATATAGGAAACTAACCGACCTGGCAGCCTAAACCGGTGTCAATAAAATCGGGAACACTCCAGGACCGCATCCTCAAAGCCACCGGCGACGACCCCAACCGCTACCAACTAGCCAAACAAGCCGACACGGTCATGCTGTTCTTCCTGTTCTCCGACGACGAACTCCACGAGCTCCTCACCAGACTCGGCTATCACCACGACCCCGACCTCGCCCAGCGCACCATCAACTACTACGACCAGCGCACCTCCCACGGCTCAACCCTCAGCCTGGTCACCCACGCCGCCGTGCTCGCCGCCCTAGACCCAGAAAGCTCATGGAAACGCTTCCTCATCGCCCTGGAAAGCGACGTGGGTGACATCCAAGGCGGCACCACCCAAGAAGGCATCCACATGGGCGTCATGTCCGGCACCCTAGACCTCCTCCAACGCCGCTACGTCGGCGCCACCGTCCGCGATGGAATCCTGCACTTCGCCCCGACGCTCACCGACCGGCTCGACGGACTCACGTTCCCGATGCAGTTCCACGGCACCTGGATCAGAGTCAGTATCTCCGGCAACGAGCTAACGGTGCACACCCTAGCCGAGGGCTTCAGCCGACCCGTCCAGATCAGCATCGGCGAAGAGATCCGAGAGCTGGCCGCTGGTGAAAAATGGGTAGCTCCACTGCGCCGGCGGACGTCATGAGCACCTCGATATGCTGCAACGCGTCGCGCCCCGGGCGAAGCCTCACTGCGGGGGTTGATCGTCGGGGCCCGGGGTGTCGTGGTGGTGGTTGAAGGTGTCGACCGCGACCTGGGTCCACCTCTCCTGATCTCAGTGTTGGGGCCGCCGCTGTGACGGCCGCCTGCGCACCGGCGGCCAGTGCCCGCCGGTTGAGACCGTCGGAGGGCAGTAGGGGCAGCAGGTGCACGTCCACCACCAGGCCGCGTACTCCGGCCACCAGCATCACGGACTCCCACAGGGTGGTGGAACCGACGAAGGAGGCCACTGTGGTGGTGCCGATCCCGGCCAGACGGTACCCCAATGCCACCGGCCGCACCGGCGTCCCGGTGTCCACGGCGGCTTGGAACAGCGCGGGCCGGAACCGTCCGCTGGCCCGACCGCACCAGGTGGTGCCCTCCGGGAACACTCCGATGGTCGCACCGCTGGCCAGCGCACCGGACACCGTGGCGACCGCCTGGGGCAACGCCGATAGCCGCTCGCGATCCATGAAGACCGTGTCGGCCCGGCGGGCCAGCAGGCCGATCACCGGCCAGGTCCGCACCTCACTCTTGGCCACCATGTGCAGCGGCTGCACCGCACTGAGCACGACCAGGTCCAGCCAGGACAGGTGGTTACTCACCACCAGGACTCCGACGCCAGTCGGTCCGAACCGGTCGCCACCGGTGACCACCAGCTGGATCCGCAACGCCTTGAGCAGCATCCCAGACCACGCTCGCAGCGTCCGCTTCCGGTCTGCGGGCCTCAGCCAAGGGAACCCGACCGCCAGCGCCACCCCGGCCAGCAGCGTGACCGTAACGGCCAGCAACCGCAGCAGCCGACTCGCCCGCCCCACCACAGGCACCGCGTCGGCCGCGGGGAGACAGCCCGCGCCACACGGCGACACCGGCATCCAGGGATGCGGGTGGCTCATCTCCGCTGGCTCAGGTCGTGGCCCAGGAAATGACGCAGGTAGCGGGGATCCATCCGGTCCAGGCACAGCAGCACCAGGAAGTCAGCCACGGCGAAGTCCGGGTCGTGCGCGGGTGGCCCGCACACCCAGGCGCCCAGCCGCAGGTAGCCGCGCAGCAGCGGGGGCAGGGTGGCCGGCCGCGGTCCCGACGCGGTCTCGACGTCCCACGGCCGGTGCGGCGCCACCCGGTACCGCTCGGGCGCGAGGTGCCGGGCTTGCACTGTCTCCCAGACACCGGCCGCGAGCGCGCCGTCGGGCGCGCCGGGGGTGCGCAGTGGCACCGAGGCGCAGCCCACCAGCCACCGGTACCCGGTGAGCAGCATGTAGCGCGCGATCCCGGCCCAGACCAGGCTCACCACGGCCCCGCTGCGGTGGTCGGGGTGCACGCAGGAGCGCCCGGTCTCCACCAGAGCGTCACGCAGCCCCACCAGCCCGGGGATGGCGAACTCGGTCTCGCAGTACAGCCCGCCGGCGCACCGCGCACCCTCGGGCGGCAGCATCCGGTACGTGCCGACGATCTCGCCGCTGCGGTCCTCGCGCACCACCAGGTGGTCGCAGTACGCGTCGAACTCGTCGACGTCGCGGCCCGGCTGCGGCGAGTGCAGCACAGCGCCCATCTCGCCAGCGAACACGTCGTGCCGCAGGCGCTGGGCGGCGTGGACTTCGGCCGGCTGCTGGGCTACCAGCAGCGTGTATTGCGGAGAGCCAACGGACTGGGAGGTGGTCACCAGCAGCTGCGTCATACTCATGAGGCTGGGTGTACCTGGCCAGCTGGTTGCGCAAAGAACGCCAGCGTGACCGGTCGATGGAATGTCCGTGAATCCCCGGGTAGCGCTGCGGCGTCCTGGTCGTTCATCGACGTCTCGCCGTGATCATGAGGAGAGTGACGGTTGCTGATGCTCGTCGTAACGTTTGCCTCGTTGGAAGAGCAGGAATAGCCAGAGCAGCGAGGGGATGAGCAGCGCGGCGCCGACGGCCAGAGCGATGAGCGTTGCCGACAGCACGGCCGGAGTCGCTGCGCTGGCTGTGATGGTGACATTCGCCGTAGCGGGGGGTGGGAGTAGGTAGGGGTATTGGGCCAGCGCCCAGCCCCACAACACGGTGGTGACTGCGAGCGCGGCGGTGACTCGCACCAGCAGGTAGCGGCGGCGTAGCACCAGCAGCAGGGATGCGATGCCCGCGACGGCCGAGACGATGACCAGCGGCAATGCCCGGTGTGCCAGACCGTCGAACAGCCGGGGTGCGTCGGCCGCCAGCACTGCGATCCCACCCAATGCCACGGCACCGAGCACGATGCCGGTGACCAGTGCGCGGCGCCGAAATGCCTCGGCCAGCTCACGCTGGCCCTCGCGCATGGCGTCCGCGCACAGGTAGGTTGCCGCGAGGTAGGCGGCGGCACCGACCGCGATCGTGCCGCCCAGCACCGAGGTGGGGTTGCACCAACTGGTGACGAGGTTACCGGCGGCCAGTCCCAGGGGAACACGACCAGAGGCGACGCCGCCGGCCACGGTGCCGAGGAAGAACGGGGTGAGCACCGAGGACAGCGCGAAAGCGGCGCCAAACAGACGTTGCTGGCCGAGTTGGTCGCTGGCCTTGCGGAAGGCGAACGCCGCGCCTCGCACGATGATGCCGAGCGCCGCCACCGTCAAGGGAATGTACAAAGTAGACATCACGGCCGCGAACACGGTCGGGAAAGCCGTCCACAGCAGCACGATGACGAAGATCAACCAGACGTGGTTGGCCTCCCACACCGGCCCGATGGAATGCTCGATCAGGTCCCGCTGTGGGCGGCCGCCGCGGCTTGTCCCGGCGAACAGATCCCAGAATCCGGCGCCGAAGTCGGCCCCGGCCAGCAGGACGTAGAGCGTCAATCCGATCCACAGCACGGTGATCGACCACTGGGCGAGGCTCACCGTTGCGCTCCGGCCTCGACGTCGTGCGCTTGCGGAGCCACGAGCCGGTGGGAGCGGGCCATCCCGCGCAGGACGTAGACCGTGCCGCTGGTCATCACGACATACACCGCGAGCACTACGACCAGGCCAGCGACCAGCCCGGGGGCGGGGTTGACCGCGTCGGCGGTGCGCATCTGGCCCCACACGATCCACGGTTGGCGGCCGACCTCCGTGGTGACCCAGCCTGCTTCCAGAGCGCAGCAGGCTGCGATCCCGGTGACGCTGGCGGCCCGCAGGAACCAACGGCTGCGGGGTAGGTCGCGGCGTCGCCACCAGCTCAGGCCGAGCCAGCTACCCAGCAGCAGCAGAGCGACGCCGACACCGACCATGATGTCGAAGGACAGGTGCACGACTGCGACGGGCGGTCGGTCGGCCGTGGGTACCTGGTCCAAGCCGGTGATCACGGTGTTCGGGCTGTAGCCGACCAGCAGGGACAGTCCGTCGGGGATCACCAGCCCGTAACGCAACTGGCCACCCAGCGGGATGCCGGCGACGGTCAGCGGAATGTGCGAGCCGGTGTGGTAAACGCCCTCGATGGCGGCGAGCTTGGTGGGTTGGTAGCTGGCCAGGAACCGGGCCGCGTAATCGCCGACGGCGATCTGCACGGGGGTGACGATCGCCGCGGCGGTGAACGGGATCAGGAAACCGAGCCGGTGGTAGTGGTCGTCGTGGCCCCGCAGCAGGGCCACGGCGTAGACGCTGGCGATGACGAACCCCGTGACCATGAACGCCGCCAGGATCATGTGAATGGTTTCCGGCGGGGTGGCCGGGTTGAACATCGCCGCCCACGGGTCGACCGCGGTGACGGTGCCGTTGGTGAGGTCGAATCCGCGAGGCTGGTTCATCCAGGCGTTGGCGGTGACCACGAAGAACGCCGAACACACTCCGGCGATCACGATCGGGATACCAGCGAGCAGGTGCTGACGCGGTGGTAGCCGGTCCCAGGCGTAGAGGTAGATGCCCAGGAAGATCGCCTCGATGAAGAACGCGATGCCCTCCAACGCGAACGGTAGCCCGATCACCTGGCCGTAGCGGCTCATCATGCCTGGCCACAACAGCCCCATCTCAAAGCTGAGGATCGTCCCGGACACCGCGCCGACGGCGAACAGCACACCCATCGCCTTGGCCCACCGGTGGGCGAGCAGCTGGTAGGCGGGCTCGCCGGTGCGCACGCCCCGCCACTCGGCGAACAGCGTCAGCGCGGGCATCCCCACCCCCAGACAAGCCAGGATGATGTGCCAGCCCAACGAGATCGCCATCTGCTCCCTGGCAGCGAACAAGTCGATCGGAGACGCCCCCGCGGCTACCCTGTGATGGCTCACGTGCCCGGCGAGCATCACGGATCCGTTCAGCGCGAACACGATTCAGCTCCTCGATCGCTGATCACCTGCTCGTGCTCCGACCATAGGCCCGTCCCCGACCAAGGGCCACCTGTACGGTCGTTTCACGATCGTATTGGTGGGTCGGGGGTCCGATTGCCTGCCACGCCACGTACTGATGTCACTGTCGGTGAGGTCCGGGGAAGGACTGTCGTAGCGTGTGGAGTTGCCACAGGCGGCAACTTTTCGCCCCAAGTTGCCGCCTGTGGCAACTCCGCAACAGATCCCCCCACCTCCCCGTGGGGTGGCGGGGGCGCAGCGGTTGAGCGTCAGGGCGGACGGCGGCCCGTGTGGCGCCGTACCAAGTGGTCAGCGGCGGCCAACAGTCGCGGCCGGCCGGGGATTAGGGGGAGGGCGGGACTGTGCCCGTGCTCGCTTGCTCTGGTACGTCGGTGCCGCTGGTGGGGGCTGGCTGGTGGTGGCGGCCGTCGTGGGCGAACCCGCCGACCAGGGTGAGGTGGATCTGGTGCCACACGAGGCAGGGAAAGACTCGGCGGCGCCACCGGTAGCGCCAGGTCCCGCGGCGGCAGGTACGGCAGAGACTCGCTGGGGTCGGCTGGTGATCGGCCAGGACACCGCGCAGCGCGGTGAGCAGGTCGGGGTGGTGGCCGGCCTGTTCCAGCTCGGTGAGCTTGGCCCACACCGAGCGGACCTCCCGGCGCTCGAGGACATAAGGGTGCCTGGCCAGCCAGGCCACGGTCGGCCCCGGTAGCCGCGGCGTCGGGTCCACTCGGGGCATCGGTGTGGTGTGGGCCGCCGGGTCGCTCGCGGGCGGGGTGGGCGGTGTCGGGGGCATCAGTCACCGCCTGGTGTGGGGAGAACGCGGACCAGGTGCGGCCGGATGTGGACCGGGGTTCTCTCGTCCTCAAACAGGACGATCAAGCGGGTGGTGGCGCGGTCGATGACCCGGCCATACCAGTGCAACCGCAACGGTGCCGCCCCGAGGAACGCGTCCACCGCGACCTGCTCAATCCGGCACAACGGGAGGATCGGGGTGCCGTCGACGTCGCACCAGTGGTGGTCGTCGACGTCGCACCAGCGGTCGTTGGGGTCAGCGCGCATAGTGGGCGTCCTCCGTCACGTCAGCCATGACATGCCTCCTGTGATCACCAGCGACCTCGCAGCCGGTGGTGGTTGGCCAAGTGATCTCTTATCACTCTTGAGAAGAATCAAAATAATCTGATAGTTATCAAAGGTATATGCCCCGAACGGGTGAGCCGGTGAACCGCGCATGATGTGCACAACCGGGCAGAGTTCTCGGCGGCTGTTGATCTGACGGGAGAGGGCTTGTATGGCCACCAGCGTGACGTCCAGCGTGGTGCAGGCCTGGGAGCTGGGTCTGCGGCTGCGCGAACACCGCGAGCAGCTCGGGCTCACCGCGAACGACGTCGGCAAGACCACCCGGATCGGCGGGTCGAATCTCTCGGCGATCGAGAACGGCAAGCGACGGCTGACCGCCGTCAAGCTCACCGCCCTGGCCGGGGTCTACGAGCTGCCCGCCGAGGAGCTGGCGGAGCTGGAGACGATCCGGGCCCGAGCCGAGCGGCGCGAGTGGTACCACGACTACAGCACCCTGCACTCCGACGAGTTCCTGCGCTTCCTCGGCTTGGAAGCCGGCGCCGCCAGTGAGCGCAACTATCAGGCGGAGCTCATCCCCGGCCTGCTGCAGACCGCCGACTACGCCCGAGCCCTGACCAAAGGAGGCTCGCCCTACATCCGCCCGGTGGACGTCGGGCCCCTGGTGGAATCCCGGCTGGCCCGCCAAGCGCGGCTGAGTGGTGCCACCCCGCTGCGCCTGTCGGTAGTGATCAACCAGGCCGCCCTGCTCCAAGAGGTTGGCGGTCGCGCTGTGCAAGCACGCCAGCTCGAGCACCTCGCCGAGGTCATCGACGACCAGCACGACCACGTCGAGATCCGCATCATGCCCTTCACCGCCGGAGCCCATCCGCTGATCGGATCTCAGACCGTGATCTTGAGTTTCGATTCACCGCGACTGCCCGACCTGCTCTGGCAAGAGACCGTCAGCTCGCAGACGATCCTCGATCGTCGCGACAAGCTCCGGGAATGCGCCGCGAGCTTCGACGCAGCTACGGACCAAGCCCTGAGCAGGGAAGACTCACTCGCGCTGATTCAGCACACCCGCAAGGAGATCGCATGACCACCACCACGCGCGAGCCGGGTGCTCCTGCGGCCGGTGGGTGGTTCACGTCGAGCCGGAGCAACCCCTTGTCAGAGTGCGTCGAGGTCAACCTCGATCATCCCGACGGCCTGGTCCGCATCCGGGACAGCAAGGACTGCGGCGCCGGCCCGACGATCAGCGTGACCGGCGAGCAGTGGGCCACGTTTCTCGACGAGTTCGCGGGCATCGCCCCAGCCGGGCGCAACGGCGCCGTGCCCCTTGCGCGCAGCGACTGCCCAGACAGGGTGGCGCCCTCATCCGCCAGCGCGCCGCCTCCGCAGCACCCTGTGCGGGTACCGCCGCAGTGAGCGTTCTGCGGCCAACGCTCGATCTTCTCTGATTGCTCTGTGTCTCTGCTTGCTCAGTGTCGCTGTGCCGTGTCGGCTTCCAGTCGGCGGGCGGCTTCCACCTGCCCCAACGCACGCAGGTCGAGCGCGAGGTTGGTCGCCGATTTCACGGTGTCGGGGTGGTCGGGACCCAGTACCCGCCGGCGCCGGTCGAGGGTGTCCTCGTTCAGCTCCCGGGCAGCCTCGTGCTGCCCCAATGCGTGCAGATCGAGCGCGAGGCTGTCCGCCGAGGCCAGGGTGACGATGTGGTCGGGGCCCAGCACCCGCCTGCACCGGTTCAGGGTGTCCCCGTTCAGCTCCCGGGCGGCTTCCACGTGCCCCAATGCGTGCAGGTCATTCGCGAGGTTGTTCGCCGAGCACAAGGTGAGGGGGTGGTCAGGGCCCAGTACCCGTCTGCACCGGTCGAGGGTATCCTCGGCGAGCTTGCGGGCCGGTTCGTAGTGCCCAAGCGCGTGCAGGTCGAGCGCGAGGTTGTTCGCCGAGTTCAGGGTGTCGGGGTGGTCGGGGCCCAGTACCCGTCGGCGCCGGTCGAGGGTGTCCTCGTTCAGCTCCCGGGCGGCCTCGTGCTGCCCCAATGCGTGCAGGTCGAGCGCGAGGCTGGTCGCCGAGCTCAGGGTGTCGGAGTGGTCGGGGCCCAGTATCCGCCGCCGTCGGTCGAGGGTCTCCTCGTCCAGCTCCCGAGCCTGCTGGTAGCGAGCGAGCACGCGCCACACCCAGGCGAGGTGGCTGGTCACCTGGAGGGTGTGGTGATCGTCGGGGCCCAGGCGGGCGGTCCAGGCCTGGTGCAACTGGTGGGCGAGCTGGTGGCCGGTATGGGTGTCGCCGCGGCGCAGCAGATACCGGATGACCTGGCAAGCGTGGTCGCGCAGGGCGGGGTTGTCGGTGCCGGCGAGGTCAACCGCGCGGAGGTGGGGCAGCAGCTCCGCCCAACCTGCCCAGGACACTGGATCGTCCGGATCCCCCGGGTCCACCCCGGCCAGTAGCTCCGCCACCACGGTTGCCTGGTCGGCACGCTGCCCCGACGGCAGGGTGTCCCGCACGATGGCCTGGGTCAGCCGGTGCAGCTGCACCCGGTCCTCGGCGATCCGGGCCAACCCGTAGCGACCTACCCGGCCCACGCAGCGCCGAAACGCCAACGTGCTGCCGGCCACTGTGGCCAGCGGCTCGGGCAGCGTCCCACCCGGGGCGGCGGTGAACAGCCCGGTCGGGATCGGTTCCGGAGCCAAGAACGCACACACCGTCAATAGCTGCCCAGCCGCATCGTCCTCGCTGGTCAACCGGTCCAACGAGACCCGCACCGCCGCGGCCAGCGGCACCGGATACGACCCCGGCTTGCCCTCGCTCAACACCTCCGCAGCCGAGTTAGCGAGCACCTGCAGGTATTCGTCGGCGGGCATCCCAGTCTCGGCGATCAGTCCCGCGGCCTGCGCCACCGCCAGCGGTAAATCCCCCAACTCCGCCGCCAACCGACCAGCACCGGATTCGGTCAACGTCGGCACCTGCGCCCGCAACAGCGCCACCGACTCGCTGCGGGCGAACACATCCACCTCCACCCGGGCCGCGATCTCCGGCCAGTGCGGATCTCGGGAGGTCACCACCACATGTCCCGGCCCCGCCGGCACCCACGGTCGCACTGCCTCCTGCGAGGCGGCGTTGTCCAACACCACCAGCCATCGGCCCTGAGTCCGCAACCGGGCGAACAGCGCCTGCACCGCTGGCCCGAGCTGTGTTCCCGGCTCGGCCACCCCGCACTCGACCGCGAACCGCGCCAACTGCTCGCCGATCAGATCCGCCTGCTCGGCCTCCACCCACCACACCGCGTCATACTCATTCGCAAACCGCCACGCATACTCCGTCGCCAGCTGCGTCTTGCCCACACCCCCCATCCCGTAGAGCGCCTGCACCACCGACCGGCCTTGGGACGACAACCCCTCCCGCAATGTCACCACCATCGCGTCCCGGCCGGTAAACGCCACATTCCGGGGCGGCACACCACCCCAGATTCCCGGCAACACCCCCGGCAGCCGCGGCCCCCCGCGGTCGGCGAGCACATCGGTATCGTGTGCCGCCAACCCCGGGAATGGCGGCTCCCAGTCAGGTCGGGTGGGACCTCGCACGGCGCGCAGCAGTTCCGCACGAGCATCGCTGGCCGACAACCCGAACAAGGCCGGCGCCAGAATCGGACCCAGAATCTCTGGAACAGGCGTGTCCTCAATGCGCACCGGAACGAACCGGGTCGGATCCTGTTTCGCGAGCACCAGGGCGGCGGTCCACTCCTGCGTGGTCCATCTCGCCGGTTCGAAATACGCTTCGGAAAACAACGCCACCATGGCTTTGCAGGACCGCAGAGCCGTGCTCATGCTGGCGACGAAGTTCTCGCCAGGTTTCCAATCCCAGTAGTCCAACTCCACGGACAGCCCCGCATGGTCCAACTGCCAGGCGATCCACTCCGCCCACGCCCGATCCCGACCAGCGTGACTGACAAACACGTCTACCACAGCCACGCCCTCTCACTAGACCTGCCCACACCGCCATGGAGATGCCCACCGTAGCGCCCCCGCTGTCGCGAGCGTCGGTGCTTCGTGAACTCGACGTCACGGACCCAAGGGCGGCGCTACGTCGTTGCTCGTCGAGTTCACGGCTCTGGGCCCAGACCTCCTGGAGTAGCTTTTTGATCAAGCTCTGACCTGGGGTGCCCGTGAGGCGTTCGCAGGAAAATCTTGTGAATATCCTAGGCCCGCGAAAGGCCTGGTGGTGCCCGTGAGGCGCGTGTTGCAGTAGGTACTAGCCGAGGGAGGTTGGGGACTCATGATCACTGTTTGGGTGCCGAAAGTGACACGACATGTCACTTTCGGC
>JBOHFR010000112.1:0-10473 GCA_050699715.1 Pseudonocardiaceae bacterium | reverse complement strand
GTGAGCTCGGGTTCGATCGCGCCCGTCGCGCGCTGTGCGCCGGAGCGTCGTTCGTCGCTCTCGGTGACGGTGAGCAAGCCGAGATCGAGGCCACCGCTGCTTTGGCGCTGTTTGGCGAGGTGCCCGAACAGGCTCGGTTTGTAGCCGGTGAGCATGGTGTGCGGGTGGATCTCGCCACGGCCCGGACCCTGCGCGGTGACCTAGCGGGAGCAGAGGACGCGCTCGTGCCGGTGTTCGCGCTGGACATGGAACGACGCACCGAGGCCGTGGTCCAGCGGCTCACCAGCCTGGGGCGCATGCTGGGCTCGGCTCGTTACCGAGACGCCGCCGAAGCAAGCCGCATCGGGGACGCAATCGAGGACTTCACCACCCGCAGCCTGCCCCGCAACGCTACCCGGGCCATCATCAACCCCACTGGATAGGCCGGCGTGTCAAGGGCCCCCGTATCGGCAACTCAACTGTGAGGTCACGATCTTGTCTGGAGGTTTCAGGGCGTGAGTGATTTCAAGGAAAATTTGACGGTCGAACAGGGACGTGTCTTCCATGACCTTGCTGAGGCTACCCTCGGCGAGGCTTTACGGCAGAATCTATCTTCCCGTCGCCGTGGCAGTGCCCTGACCGACCTCGCCATGATTGGAGCCCAACGTTGCGACACGAGTCAGCTTGTGACCTATGCTGATGCGGCCCTGGAAATAGCCACACAGACCGGGTCGGGTTTCATCAGTCGCAAGTTGCTGGCGCTACAAGGTCATCTCGTACCGTTGCTCGGCAGCAGGGGCGTTCGGCAACTCAACCATGAGATCATGACCTTGTCAGGAGGTTTCAGAACGTGAGTGATTTTAAGGACAACGTGAAGGTCGAACAGGGGCGTGTCTTCCGCGAGGCATGGATTGCGGGTGTTGCGCGACATTATCCCGGAGAGCCGAAAGCCAGCTACATTGCACCGTGGGAAGAAACCCCCGACTGGGAACGGGAAAGTGCCGCTGCCGTCTACGGCCAGGTGCGCGCGTTCATTGTAGCCACTGACGGCGGTACCGCGAGGCTTACCCGTTCGCAGAAGGGACGCTTTGTGGCCCTCTGTTGGATCGGGCAGATCCTCAAGTACTTCCCGGATCCGAAACCGGCCTGCGTGGCGGACTGGGACGATATGCCGCAGTGGCAACAAGAAACTGATGCGGATATTTTCGAGCGCATCGAGCGGGACACGTAACATCGGTGATCAGCCTTGCCGCCCTCACCGTGATCCGCCGCCTGATCAACCGAGCCTGCACCCTCTACCGCTGGCCCACCACCCGCCGCCCCCGCTAACGATCAATTGCCAGACGCTCTAAACTCATATGGCAGTGGGGAGGTGACCACGGTCGACATCGACGCGGATGTGGCCGAGGGCGCGCGGCGGAACCTGAACGCCGCCGGGTACGCAGGGGTGTAGGTGATCTGCGGCGATGGTGAGGACGGCTGCCCCGCTGCCGCGCCGTTTGACCGGATTATCGTGACCGGCGGTGCGTGGGATATCCCGTCGGCGTGGCTGGAGCAGCTCGCCCCGGGCGGGCGGATCGTCGTTCCGTTGCGCATTCGGGGGCTGACCCGGTCGGTCGCCTTGGAACGTGACGGCGCATGCTGGCGCAGCCGCTCAACCGAGTACTGCGGGTTCGTCCCGTTGCGGGGTGCTGGTCATCAGCCGGAGCGCAACATCCGGCTCAATTCTGGCGGGAAGCTGATTCTGCGGATCGACGAGGGGCGACCCGTCGACTGCGATGCGCTTCGCCGCAGCCTCGGCGAAGCGCCGGCAGAGTTGTGGACGGGGACCGCAGTCACCGATCAGGAGAAGAAGACTGGCCTCGGTGATCTCGACTACTGGTTGGCAACCCAGTACGACCTGTGCCGGCTCCTCACGCGCTCCTCAGATCACGGCCTCGTCGCCCCGGTGTATGGCTGGGGGAGTATGGCTGTCCGGGATCAGGAAACCTTCACCTATCTTACGAAGCGTCCGGCTGGTGCGACCGGCGAGTCCGAGCTGGGGGTGTGTGCGTACGGCCCTGACAGCGAGGAGTTGGCCAGCCGAGCCGTCGAGCGGATCCGCGCCTTGGAACGCGCCGAAGGCTGGCCACGCAGATCGAGGTCTACCCGTACGGCGCGCAGGCACCCGACTCGGGGACTCTCCTGGTGGCCGATAAGCGTCACATCCGGGTGATCGTCCGCGTTATGCCGCTTGCTGATCGAACCAGTAGCTAGCTCGCCGCCCTGACCCGAACGCGCGGCGGGCATTCCCACGCGCTGACGGCGGAGCCTGCGCCCTGGGGGCTCGCCGCACGGCCTGCAAGACGAATATGGATCATAGTGGTGGGAAGGATTCAGAGCATGTTCCTGCCTCGTAACTCAGCGGCGACGCGCTGGATCAGAGCCGCGGCATCCGGGCCGGTCGCCGCGGCCTCGCGAAGCAACCGGAATGCTTTCTGGTAGACAGCGACTTCGTCTGGTTCGAACAGTCGCTTCTCGGCTGTCAAGGTCTCGATGTAAACGATCTCGTCGTGGATGTAGAAGCTCGACAACGGCATCACTGGCATCAGCGGGAATGGCACGATCCCCAACTCGACGGTCGGCAGGTCGATAACCGAGATCAGCCGGTCCAACTGACCCAGGAGGGTGCGGATCGTTCCCGGGGCGCTGCGCAGAGCTGCCTCGCCGAGGATCAGCTCAATACGCCGGCCCGGTTGGTAGAGCACGTCCTGCCGTCTGATCCGTCCGGTGGCCATCGCCTCCGGGTCGATCTCACCGGGGTCGATGAGAGTCGGCCGGTCCGGCCGCTCGAACAGCTCCCGGGCGTACGCGGCGGTCTGCACGAGGCCGGGCACCATGGCGGGTTGCCATTCGGCGATGTAGGACACCCGGGTCTCGGCCGCCGCCTGCGTTTCTTGCACTTTGGTCAAGCTGCCCTCGATACGGGACTCGTCCCGGTGCGTGACGTACTCAATCCGCGCGGCGGCGAGCAACCCGATCAACTCGGCGGCAACGGATTCGCTGGTGCCACTGGCAGCTACCCATGCACGGATGTCCGCCTCGGTGGGTAGCTGCTTACCGGTCTCCAGCTTCGAGACCCTTGGCTGCTGCCAACCGAGCATTGTGGCGAACTCGCTGCCCGAGGGAGCTGCGCCTGCTCGGATGGCTTTCAGTCGCGCGGCGAGGCGTGCACGGCGAGGGCTTACCGGCGCCACTGGAAGTCCCTCCCAGTCAGGGCACTGCGCGTACCTCCTGGGCAACGATCCTGGCGAGTTCGGGGTTCGAGTTGACGTAGGACCGCCACGGTGTGGCCAGTCCTAACGCGGCCTCGCGCCAGCGGCAGGCCTGTTGGATAGCGGCCGGTTCGGTCACCTGCTCCGCTGCGATCCACGAGCCGTCCGGGTGATAGCGCAGCTCGTAGAGCACACCGAGGTCGAAAATCCAGAAGTCCGTCTGCTCCGGAAGCCCCCGGGGCCATCGGTGGCCCGGAGGTACTGGGATAATCCCGATGTACTCCCCAGCGGTCACGTTCGGCTGGTAGCCCCAGGTGAGTTCGAACCGTAGGTAGTCTGTGATCGGCTCCCTGACGACATGGACCCGCTGCATGGCGCAGCCGGCTGCGGTGCGGTCCCGGACCAGAGTGATCCACTCGCGTTTGCCCGGAGTGATCAGATGCGGCTTGCCGGCCAGAAACGCGGCCAGGGCCGGGTCCTCCCCGGAGTTGCCATACACCTGCAACGTTTCCAGCCGGAAGATGTTGACCTCGGCATGTTCGAAGTAGTCGTCGAACCCGAAGGCGTTGGTCGACGCACCTGACATCAGCGGGCGGCCAGGTACTTCTGCGCAGCTTCGATGACGATCTCGCGCTTGATGCGCACAGCGCCCTCACCTGGGAGAACGTTCTCCACCAGGGAAGGGTCGACGGTAGGGCCGACGAGGATGAACTCGTCGCCGTCGAGATCATCGCTAACGCTGGGGCAGTTCTTCTCCCCGCTCTGGATGTCCTTGGCAAGCAGCTGGAACCGCATGGCGAACCTCCGGTCAAACGTGGCACTATGCGACAACTATGACACCAACTGTGTCAGATACGCAAGTATGCGAAATCTATACTTGACGCTCGCATGAATAAGAAGTAACATGGGTGAGTCTCGGAAGGCCCGGGGCGATACGACTCAGCGAGCAGGCGATGAACATCGAACCACCCCAGCGACACGGCGAACACGAGGCCGGCCGGATGGCAGTCCAGGGAGGCCGCACCGACGACGGCAGCGACAACACGCTGATCGTGGTCCACGAGAACAACGGCGCTTGGACCTTTCACGGCCTCGGAGCGCCCAGTGTCAAGATCTTGAAGGTTGATGCCGTGGCATTGGCACGAGGCATTTTCTCGGCAACCAAGGCCACGTTATGAAGTGGGGTCTCTCACCGCTGGACAGCAGGACGCAGGATGTAAGATGACCGAGGAAACCAGCACTGTCAGTGACCTCGCAGCTGAGCTTCGCGGCAAGTTGGTCGATGAGCTGTGCGAGTGGGAGCCGTTCCGTACGGTTGCGGTCGAGGACGCGATGCGTACCGTGCCGCGACACGTGTTTCTGCCCGGGACTCCCGTCGAGGAGGCGTACTCCCACGGCAATGTCGTTACGCATCGGGATTCGGAGGGTGTGGCTGTCAGCTCGGCGTCGTCGGCGGGGACGGTAGCCGGGATGCTGCAGCAGTTGGAGGTGCGTCCGGGGCATCGAGTGTTGGAGATCGGTGCCGGCACCGGTTACAACGCGGCGCTGCTGGCCCGTCTTGCCGGCCCGCAGGGGAAGGTGACCACGGTCGACATCGACGCAGGCGTGGCCGAGGGCGCGCGGCGGAACCTGGCCGCCACCGGGTACGCAGGGGTGCGGGTGATCTGCGGCGATGGCGCGGACGGGTACGCGCCTGCCGCGCCGTTTGACCGGATTATCGTGACCGCGGGTGCGTGGGACCTCCCCCCGGCGTGGCTGGGTCAACTCGCCCCGGGCGGGCGGATCGTCGTCCCGCTGCGCATCCGGGGCCTGACTCGATCAGTCGCCCTGGAACACCATGGTGTGGGTTGGCGAAGCGTCTCCGTGGAGAATGACGGGTTCATTCCGCTGAGGGGTGCTGGTCATCAACCGGAGCGCAACATCCGGCTGGACGAGGACGGCAAGCTGATCCTGCGGGTCGACGATGGACAGCCTGCCGACGCCGATGCGCTGCGCCACGCTCTTGGTGGGACCCCGGCGCGGCTGTGGACGGGGGTGATGGTTACTAGCAAGGAAAAGGCGATGGGGTTCGGGGACCTGGACTACTTCCTGGCCGCCCCGTATGGCCTGTGCCGGTTGCTGACCCGCTCCCCTGATTATGAGATCGTCGCTCCCGCGCTGGCCTACGGGAGCATGGCGTTGCTGGACGGCGAGACCCTCGCTTATCTGACTAAGCGCCCAGCAGGTGAGGCCAGCTGGTACGAGCTGGGAGTGTGCGCGTATGGCCCTGCTAGCGAGGAGCTGGCCAGCCGAGCCGCTGAGCGGATCCGTGCCTGGGACACCAGCCGAAGGCTGGCCACGCAGATCGAGGTTTACCCGTCCGGTACGCCAGTCCCATCCCCGGGCAACGGCACGCTTCTGACGGCCGCTAAGCGTCACGTCCGGGTGATCGTCCGGGCCGTGTCCCCGATGAATGAGGCCCATGACCGTCAACGGAAGGAGAATGCCATGCCCCCCGACACTGCTGCCGCCCTCGATGCCGCGATCGCCGACTTGTTCACCCTCGACCGGCGCGCGGAACCCGCCGAGGATCTGACCGGCGATTCATGCTCCGCCGAATGCACAGATGACGGATGTTCCCGGCCTACCAAATGCTGAAAGGCCACCGCGGGGCACCTGTTCCGGCCATTAAGAAAGCGTGCCCCGCGAGGTCGGTTACCTGACACGTCGGCAGGAGAACCTGTGACACGCTCCCCGTTCTCTGCCCGTTCGCCTTTTCCGGTTCTGGCCCGTATCCCGCTGCTGCCCGCTGCCGACTCCCGGGAGACGGTCCCGGAGGCGGACGCGCTGTTGGCGGAGGGAATGTTCCTGGCCTCCCGCCAAGTCGACCGCGAGGCGGGCCTCCCTGGGAGCGATCGCAGTCGAATAGCTGTCACCCGCCGCGGCTACGAGATCCGGGCACAGTTGCGACCCACCCCGCACGGGGTGTTCGCCGGTGTCGCCCTCGCCCGGTTCGCCGGCCAGGGCGACACCCCGAGCTTGCGGCTGGGCGCCGAGCACCGTGCTCGCACCAACCCGAGCGCTGCGTGGCTGGCGGCTGTGCGCGATCAGATCCTGACCGACTCGGCTGCGCTGTCAGCGCTGACGCTCACCAGTAACAACGTGGTCATTCGTCGTGGCCCGCGCCTGGAGCACGAGCGGCCGGCCAGCGGCGGCGCCGGGCCACAGCGCGTGTCGGTCCGGGCTACCGAGGCCACCACGCTCATCATGAGCCTCTGCGCAGGCGGAGCGAGCGCCAGCCAGATACACGCGAAGGTCGCCGAGCTCTGGAAGGTCCCCGAGTCGGTCGTCCGCGCCATGCTCACCGAATTGGCTCGGGACGGGTTCCTGTTGACTGATCTGCTGCCCGGTGACGTCACCGTTGACCCGCTCGGGCATCTGCTGGGCAAGCTCATCCCAGGCCATCGATTTCTGGCGGGTTTGGCTATGCTGCGCGGGCTGCTGGCGGACGCCGATCGGTGCTGCCCTGGCGATCCGGTCCGGTTGGGCAAGCTGCGGGATGCCAGGAACCTGGCTGATCAGATCAGTTTTTGCGAACGGCCCCTGCCTGCCGACGTCGCGGCGGACGCGCACGTCGTGCTGCCCGCCGCGCTGGTCGGTGAGGCAGCCACGGCGGCGGGCGTGCTGTGGCGGGCCGGTTGCCGGCAGGGGCCGCTGACCCGCTACCACGAGCGGTTCCTGGAACGCTACGGCGCCCACCGGTACGTCCCGCTGCTGGACGTCACCGACCCGGCCATCGGCCTCGGCATCGACACGGCCTCCTCCGATCCTGAACCGGCTGAGCTGCCGAGCCGACGGGCTAGGGTGCTCGCCGCGCTGCTCGGCCGTGCCATCGCGAACGGCGGCGTCGAGGTCGTGCTCGATGATGCCGATGTCACCGAGCTGGCGGAGCGCCAGCCTGGCCTTTCGCCGCCCCGCACGGCAGAGATTCGGGTGCGGGTCATCGCCGCCACCCCGGAAGACCTCGCCGCTGGGCGGCTGCGGCTGGCCGTGTGCCCCGGCGGGTCTTCGGACGCCGGCACAGCGCTTGGCCGGTTCACTGGGCTTCTTCACGTTGCTGGGGAAGACTGTGACGACGCAGGGCTGGTTGCTGAAGTCGTCGCGCGTCCTCGTGTCTCGGAAGGCATGACGCTGGCCCCGCCGACCGGGCTCGCGCCGCAGCGGATCCCGGTGGGAGTGCCTGTCGAGCCAGGCGATGTGCTGCTCGATGACCTGTTGCTGGTCTCCGATGGCCACCGCCTGATCTTGTGGTCGTCCAGTCGGGACCGGCAGGTCATTCCTGTCCTGTACTCGCGACTGACGTCCCACCTGCTACCTCCGCTCGCCCGGTTCCTGCAGCTCGTCGGCCGCACGGGCTGCCGTCCCCTGGACGGCTGGTCGTGGGAACCGGCTGGTGGCGGGCCGTTCACCCCTCGCGTCCGGTACCGGCGGACCATCCTCGCCCCGGCCCGGTGGGTCCTCCCGCTGGCGCTGACCCGTGCGACACATGACCGCGCCGCCTGGCCAGATGCCCTGAAAAGGTGGCGGACCGAGACGGTCCCAGCCTTACCCAACCTCATCGTCGTTGACGACGGCGACCGCTGTCTGCCGCTGGACCTGCGCCGTGCGGATGACCGAGAGCTGCTGCGCCGCTACGTTGGCCGTGGCGTGGCGGCGGTGACCGAGCCTCCCGGCGGTCCGGAGGCCATCCAGGCCGTGCTGCCTGGCCCCGCTGGTCGTCATCTGCTGGAGCTGGTCGTGCCGCTGGCGCGGCGGGAGATTCTGCCACCGCAGGTGCGCTACGCCGCAGTGCGCGCTCGCAATACTGGGCTGTACCTGCCCGGCGGGCGGTGGCTGTCCCTAGCGATCCGCACCCCCGCCTGCGAACTACTCCTGCCCAACCTCGCTGCCCTCGCCGACGACCTGGCCGGGCACTACGACACCTGGTTCTGGCTGCGTTACCACACCCCCGAGCACGGGCCGCACATCCGCGCCCGCTTCTGCGGCGACCCCGCCACCCTTAGCAGCCGGGTCCTGCCCGCTGTCTCCGCATGGTGTCAGGAGGTGATCCGGCAGCGGCTGTCGGGCGGGTTCACCGTGGAACCGTATGACCAGGAGATCGAACGCTACGGCGGACCCACCGCGATCGGCGCCGCCGAGCATGTCTTCGCCGCCGACAGCTCACTCGCACTGGCGATCCTGGCAAGCGTGCGCGACCACGATCACAGGCTGATCATCGCTGCACTGTCGGCCGCCGCCATCGCCCACCCCATGACCGACGCTTACCAGGCGGCGCTGGACGGATGCCATGTCGACCGCGCTACCCGCCGCCACATGCTGGACCTGCGCCCGCAGTTACGGGCGGCCCGGTGTCAGATCACCACCGGCCCTGGCCTCGGCGGAATCCGCCCGGCCTGGAGCGCCCGGCACGACGCCCTCGCCATCTACCGGGAACTTCTCGACCCGGCGCGGCGGGCCGATTGCACGTCGTCGCTGATCCACATGCACCTCAACCGGCTGCTCGGGGACATGTGGTCCGAACGGATGGTCCGGGCGCTGGCCGCCGACCTCCTCGCAAGCCCGTCATGACCAGCGTCAGCCGAGCGCAAGCGCTAGCGACCGCCGAACGGCTGCTGAACACCGAGAAGATCCTTGCCGCCGTCCCCGCTGGGGGATTCCTCAACGGGCTGGCGGGTACCGCGCTGCTGCACGCCCGCCTTGCCGCCGTGGACTGCGTGTTCGCGCAGGCAGCGCTCCGCCACTGGACAGCGGCCGCCCAGAACCCAGGTCCTTACCGTGCAGCTGCGGGCACCTTCAGCAGCCCCGGAGGTCTAGCGGCATCGCTGATCATCGGGTCGGCGTACCTGCCTGACCCCGACTCACAACGGGCCGCAACCGCGCGGGCCGTCCGCTGGCTGGCCGCCCGTGCCCTCGACCTCGCCCAGGGCCGCGAAGAACGCCTACGGGCCGGTGGTGTGGGTACGCCGTGGCCGATCTATGACGCGATCAACGGCCTGGCTGGCATCGGCAGAGTCCTGCTCGCAGCGCTCACCGCCGGATACGACACGGCCGAGTCCGGGCTCCTCACAGCCCTCCGCACGCTCACCGCGATGATCGACACTCAGTACGGCAGAAGGCCCGGCTGGTGGCTACCCGACGGTGAGCATTCCACCGTCGACCCATCCGGGGCGGCGACCACCGGAATGGCGCACGGCATCGCCGGTCCTGTTTCCCTGCTCGCGACCGCCCACGCGGCCGGATGGTCCGTCGCTGGGCAGCGCGCAGCACTCCAGAGTGCGGCACACTGGCTGCTGCGCTGGCGCACGGGCGCCGCGCACACCTGGGCGCCCTGTGTCACGGGTGACGAACTGGACAGCGACACCGCACAGCCGAGTGCCGGACGACGCGACGCCTGGTGCTACGGCGCCCCCGGAGTCGGCCGCGCCCTCATCCTCGCCGGCAGCGCACTCGCAGACCCCCAGCTGACCACGGCCGGTGACGCCGCCATCGCATCCCTCTCCGACCGCCCCGCGGATCTGTGGGACGTCGAAGGACCGACCTTGTGCCACGGATACGCCGGAGTCCTCCAGAGCGCGACGACCAGACAAGGTGGCACCGGCGACAGCGCAGCAACCGCCGTCACCAACGCATTCAACCCACGGCTCACCTTCGCCTTCCGGCACTTTCACAATGGCTTGCCGTCCGATGAACCCGGCCTGCTCACCGGATCAGCCGGCGTCGCCCTCGCCCTGGCAGATCACGGACAACTACCAGCGCCACCGGTCCCCACCCGATGGGACGCCCTGTTGCTCCTCTCCTGATGCGGCACCCGCAGGATCCCGCCCGGCCCGCGCACCGTCCACCAAGGCCCGGCACAGGAGCCCCGGTAGATCGGCTGGGGCCGCGGCGGTGAGCCGCTCGCGATGGCCTTCGCACGGTGGTCGTGTGTCATGGGCCACCTCCTCCTCTGGGTGGTTACTGGATAACCACCCTCCACCACGCGAGTGCAGCGAGATGTCATGACGGGGCCGTTGTGGGGTCGTTGTGGGGACATCGTGGCGAGGGAGGTCTTGGCTGATCGGCTGGGTGGCTACGGTGTGCTGGCACCGTCAGGAGGGGGACCCATGGCTCAGGTACCGCGAACCCGGTTGGAGCAACACGCGCAGACCGCGCACCTCTCCGTCGGGGAGTTCGTCGATCGTTTCCATGTTGCGGCGATCGA
>JBOHFR010000111.1:0-10480 GCA_050699715.1 Pseudonocardiaceae bacterium | reverse complement strand
TGGTCAGCGGTGCGCGAGAGACAACTCCAGGGACTGGTTGTGCTACGGACCGGCACTCAAGTAAAACGTCCTGACCTGCGGGAATGCTCTACCTTGCGGCTCAGGACACGTTCAGGAGCACCGGGCCGGGTAGCACGGCCGCGACCATCAACCGCCATCGATCGCGTCCTGCGCAATCCGCCTCGCGCACCACGTGACCTGCTCGTTTGAGTCATCCCCGCACCGGATGTCACAGATCCGGCTGCTTTGCCCTCTGATCTAGTGTCCAGCAAGTGCACTCAGAAGGATCGGTGATCTTGGACTTCGACACCCTCTATCGGACGAACAGATCAGCGCTAGTCCGGTCCATCACGCTTGCCGGTGCTACCGAAGAGGAAGCCAACGACGCGGTCCAGACCGCGTTCGCTCAATTCTTGCAGGCCACTTACCCAATCCACGACCCGAAGGCATGGCTGCGCCGGACGGCGCTCAACGATTTTCGCGGTTCCACCCCCCGTATCCCCTCCAGAAGACGCAAGATGATCGAGACCTCGACTCCGCCGGAAGAGATCCCCGAGCCCACAACGCCTTCGGCCGCCGACGTGGCAGCACTGCATGAGGAGAACCATGATGACCTATTGGGACCGTAACTACCCCGACGACGGCGACACCGACCTCGACCAGTGGATCAAGCGTGGTCTGGACGCCGAGCTCACGCGGATGGATGCCGACTTCGACTTCGAGGCAGGGCTGGCCGACGTCTACTCCCGCGCCGGTCTCACCAGGCCCGAGGCCGCCGATCCCCGCAACCACGCAGCCACGCACCCACCGAACTCAGCAGCGACATCACGCGGGACACCATTGCGCAGGGCGCAGTCCAGGCCGTGGTCGACCACATTGAGATGCTCGATGCCCTGCTGAGGGCGGTGACCAAGTCTGACCAGGACACCTCCCCGCTCACGGGCGTGCTCTATCTGTGGATGGCCCGGCAGCTCCTGCTGCAGTTACGGGTTGGTCTGACCGGGCGGCGCCTGACCCAGACCAGGGCCATCCAGCTGGTCGACAACATCGAGCACGGCGTGGCCGAAACCGACAGGATTCTGCGCGCTCAGCAGGGATTGTCGCTCCAAGACGCTGTGCACTCCCGGATCGGCGAGCTCAGAGACGTGGGCGGTGACCTGATCTTCCAAGTGCAGCGGCTGCGCGACAAGGTCCTGCGCCTGTTCACCGACCTCAATGAGTCCGCACCCCTGCTTCCCGTTCCACACCACTGATCCGTTCCACACCACTGATCCGTTCCACACCACTGATACAGACAAGGAGCTGACCATGGGCAAGGGGGCACGCAACCGGCAACGCCAGCACCAGTCCGCCAGTCACCCAAGCACTGCCGGCCGCGATCCCGCACCCGCAGACTGGCTCGACTGGCTGCCCGAGGGCCCGCTTCGCGGTGAGGATCCTCGGACACAGGCCCTGCTGCAACGCATGACCACCGAGCATCACATGCCGTGCAAACTGACCTATCTGCACGACCCGGTCTTCGGGCGGGGGTTAGGCCGTGTCCTCTGGATCATGGGACGGGGTCGCGGAGCCAGATCCTGATCGAGGCGACGTCGACGGTTCCGGCGAAGATGTACTCGCGTTTGTCGTTCGGGTCGGGTACGGGGGCGACCGAGGCCGCGGCGCCGGATGCGGATGCCGGCCATCACCGGTTCGAAGGCGACCGAGTCGTGGCGCTGGCCGGGGGTGATGACCCGCGAGATCGGACGGCAGCGCTGGTCAGCAGCGAAGTGAACCGTGGTGGTGAGGCCACCACGGGAGCGCCCCAGCGCTTCCCGGTCCGTATTCGCGCTGGATTCTTTGTCATTCGACCCCCACCGACCACTGCACCGACTGGCCAGCTTCGGTGTTCTGATCACAACCACGGCGCGGCTCATCGAGGACCTTGGCCCAGGTCCCTCCGCTGACCAGCGGCGATGCCGGTTGTAGACAGTTTTCCCGTGCTCGTAGTCGCTAGGCAGATCCCGCCAGGGCGAACTGGTACGGGTCCGCCACAACACCCCATTGATCACCGACCGATGATCAGCCCACCGCCCACCCCGGCGCGGCGTCTGATCGGGCAACAACGGCTCCAGCTGCGCCCACTCTTCCTCGGTCACGTCATGACGATCGTGCACCGGAACGATCTACCGCATCCCACCTAAAAGATCCACAGGACACGCCCTAGTCCCCGTGGCAGGCATCGAGGAGGATGGCACCCTCATCCCCGACCGCAGCGGCACGGTCGACCCCATCCCCGTGGTCATGTTCGAGCCGCCCGTCGTTGTAGTGATCGACGATCCCCATACCGGCACGGCTCACGAGGTCCGCACCGAGGCCATCATCAGTGCTGGGTTCCACCGGATCCCCGCCGGGCCTGTCTGGGCCGGTCGGCCCGCCGAAGGGTGGGGGGTGTACCGCACTACGGACGGCATCGTGCTCCGCGACCCCGACGGGGCCATCTATGCCGAGGGCACGGTTTTCTTCGACCCGGCCTGGGTATCTACGGCCGCCAGTCTTGGCAGCGTCTTGGTCCTGCACGGGCCGCGCCTGGGCATCCGCACTCCACCGGGTCGCACCGAGGCCTCATTATACCGTCGAGGACCGCGCCAAGGAGATCCAGCAGGGCCGCCGGGAGGGACTACTCGCCGGTGCCACCGTGACATGGCACCCCGAACCGCTCGACGAGACCCTCAATTGGGTTCTCTTCGGACCCGGGATGTACTCCCAGCCGCTGCCGGTGGCTTACCTGCCGATCTGGGAGTTCCACCGGCACGGCGGCCCAGAAGCCTTTGGCTTCGCCCCTTTCCGCAGCTTCGCGGAGATCCCCCATGCCCACGGCATGGTCGCGCACATCACCGATACCGACGTTGACCTGCACCGCCCAGGCGACGACGCAACGGAAGAGGAAGATCCACGCCAAAATCTCGCACCAGATCAGATTGAGACACCTGGGACGAGCCCCATCAGCGGATAGCACTGTCAAGGGACACTCGGACCTGAGCAGCGGCGGACAACAGACTCGCCGGATCGCGTCGGGCACCTGCTGGACCACCCTCTAGGCGGGCCGCCAGCCACGTCAGCAGTTCTGGCACGATGCGCCCTCGGCGATGGATGCGCTGGGGGTGGTGAGGACCGGCGGACGTGACGAGGCTATGGGTGGCGGAGCTGAGCATCAGTCGCCGGACCGCCCAGAAGATCGCTCAGGTCCATGGCATCACCGAGGACGAGCTGCGCGACGCGGTCGAGTGCGTGCGCGGTCTCTACGGCCGGTGGGACGACGACCCGGAGCGGGGGCGTCGTGCCGTGATCGACGTGGCGATCCGGGGTCGACCGGCCACGGTTGTGCTCTATTCAGCGGAGCACCCGATGGGGGATGCTTGGAAGCTGGGCAGTGTGTACTTCGTTGACTAGGCCAGAAAGGAGCGCCCACCATGGTTGACGACGACTTCTACGAAGACGACGAGCCCATCGAGAAGATCCAGCGTATCCGCCGCCGACCGCCAGACTTCGTCACCGGTCCGCGTAACAACCGCGGGGTGACGGTATTCTTGGCGCCGTCAGCGAGCGGCGAATGGGTTGGGCACTCGGCGCCCGCGACGTGGGTTGAGGCGGTCGTGTGCCGCTGACCAGGCCACAGATCGGGTTCAAAATCATTTTGTGCGACGCAGCTCAAACAGATGCGGCGACTGGCAAAATTCACATGTTGGGCGCGGGCTGGACGATCACGGGTAGCCCAACCGCTCCGCACGCAGTAGCATTGATGATCCAGGTTCCCTGGGATCGTACGAACCAGAAGCTGCCTGTACGGGTGGAGCTGGTCACTGACGACGGCCAGCCGGTGTCCATGCCTGGGCCCACGGGACCACAACCACTCGTGAGCCAGGTCGAACTTGAAGTGGGCCGGCCAGCCGGTATCGCACCGGGTAGCACGTTGAGCGCGGTGTTCGCTGTCAACGTGGCGCCGATGTCTCTGTCGCCCGGTCGGTATGAGTGGCGGGCGAGCGTCGATGGGCAAAGTCAGGGCGAGTCATTCCACGTGGTGGCGTTCTCAGCTACTCAGCTGTAAGGCCTCTGCAACAGCCGGATCGCGGACCCCTGGCGCATTAAGCCAGGTTGCCGACGTTGAGGCGGAACTGGTGGCGCTTGCCCGTGGTTCGCTGAGGTTCCGGCCGGTTGCGGCCCGTTCCAGCCGTGCTCAACGCCGCGCGGTGAGCGAACACGCCGAGGGCGCGGGTGGCGTGATTGTCCTGCGGACACGCAATAGCGCCTGCCGAAAGACCCGGGTGGGCGGTTCGGGATGATCCCGGGCCGCAGCCGGGTTGAGGGGTCCGTCGCGGGGAGGTCGCTATGGAAGATCGGGAATCGACGATACGCAGCCGGGAGCTGGGTGATGGATTGCGCCAGGCGATGGAGGGTGCCGGGCTCAAGGGTAGCCAGGCCGCGCACGTGCTCGGCTTGTCCCAGAGCTGGGTCTCGCGGTTGCTCTCCGGCAAGCGGGGTGGCAACGCGCTGGACGTCGCGGCGTTCCTCGGCGCGTGCCGGGTGAAGAGCCCGGAGCGGGACCGGCTGCTGGCGCTGTGCCAGGACCTGAACACCCCGGGCTGGCTGCAGCAGCACGGCTCCCGGCTGCCCAAGCAGCTCAGAACGTTGATCGACCACGAGAACAAGGCGGCGGCGATCAGCGAGTTCCAACACAGCCTGTTCACCCAGGAACGCCCGCCGCAGTTCACCTTCTACCTGCACGAGGCCGTGTTGCGGCTGCCGGTCGGCGGTCCGTTCTTCCGTCACGCTGCGGGTGGTCCCGGCCGCGCTCGGGGCGCACGCCGGGCTGTCCGGCCCCTTCACCCTGATGGAGTTCGCCGAGTTCCGCCCGGTGATATACCTGGACAGTGAGACGTCCAGCCTGTTCCTGGAACAGCGCGAGGAGGCCCGCGCCTACCAGCGCATCCTAGCGGCCCTAGCGGACGCCGCGCTGGACGAGGGACAATCCAGGGAGCTGATTGCCACCCTGGCAACCGAGCTCTACGCGGATCGGGAGGACCATGATGACCGCACTTGAGCCGGACGGCGTTGGCTGGCACACGAGCAGCTACAGCGGCAACGGCGGCGACTGCGTCGAGGTCGCGTGCACACCGGAGCGGGTCCTGGTGCGCGATTCCAAGGACCCCGACGGCCCTGCCCTGGCCGTCCCGGCCGCCACGTGGCGGGCCTTGCTCACCATCACCCGCTGATCGCGCCTTTGCCACGCGGCAGCGATAGTTGAATGCACCGGACTACGCGGAGTTCAGCGAAACCGCGCCGGGACAGCAATTCGTGAGTAGTCGACGCCGGGAATCCCGTCGGGGGTCGCACCCTCGCTGCGCAGGGAGGGCCGGGGGTTTCAGGCGCCGAGCGAGCGCATGAGGCCGGCCGGGACGATGAGATCGGCGCGGGACCGGGTCGAGTCGACCAGGACCGCATTGCGTTCGTCGGTGCCGGTGGCCCAGGCGGCCGCCGCAGCGGGTTGCTTTCCGAACTGGACGTGGCGGGCGATGAGCCGGCGCACCCGCTCGCCTGCGTCGAGGTCGACGTACCAAACTTCGTCGAGCTGGGGCTGGACCTGAGCCCAGCCGTGGTCGTGGAGCAGCAGGTAGTTGCCTTCGGTGAGGATCAGTCGGGCAGCCGGGGGCACCGGGATCGCGCCCGCGACGGGCTGCTCGAGGGTGCGTTCGAAGCCGGGGGCATACACGACTTCGTCGCGGTCTTCGTGCAGGCGGCGCAGCAAGGCTGCGTAGCCGGCCGGGTCGAAGGTGTCGGGAGCGCCCTTGCGGTCGCGGCGGTCCAGCCGGGCGAGTTCGTCGTCAGCGAGGTGGAAACCGTCCATCGGGACGTGCGCGATCCACTGGTCAGGGATGAGCGCAGGCGCTGGTGCCAGCGCCTGGATGAGGTGCTCAACGAAAGTGGTCTTCCCCGCGCCCGGGGGGCCGGTGATGCCAAGAATGGCCCGGTTGCCGTCGGCGACGAGCAAACGGGCGCGATCCACGAGCTGGTCGAAGGTCATCACGATCAGCCGGCGGTGGTGAGGTGGTTGGCGATGAAGATTCGGGCATGGCGGGCGAGGTCTTCGCCGTCGCTCCACAGGTTGCGCCAGATGGCCAGGTCACCGGAGAGCCCGGCGGCAATGACAGCCGAGGAGAAGGACTCGAAGGTGATGGGTCCGGTGTAGTGGATATCGGCGAGCGCATGAAAGAACGCGGTGAAGTCGAGATGACCTGATCCGAGGTAGCCTCGATGGTTCTCGCCGATATGGACATAACCGAGTCGGTCGCCCACCTCGCGGACGGGCCGCACGAAGTCGTCCTCCTCGATGTTCATATGGTAGGTGTCAAGGTGAATGAGGACGTTGTCCTCGTCAATGTCGTCGGCGAGGGCGAGAGCCTGCCGGGCGGTGTTGACCACGTTGGTCTCGTACCGGTTGCAGATTTCCAGGCCCAGGGTCATGCCGCAGCCACGGGCCTGGGTGGCCAGGCGCCCGAGTACGGCCACGACATTGCGCCGGCCGGCGTCGCTGAGCGGGCGGTGGTACTTGCCGAGCGCGCTATAGAGGGCACCGGTGAAGTGGGTGCCACCAAGCTCGGCGGTGATCCGCAGCGAGTCGTGTAACAGCTGTTCACCCCGCTCGACGATGGTGGTGTCCTCGCTGGAGATGTCGGCGTCGAAGGCCAACCCACGGGAGCAGACGACCCGCAGGCCCGCATCGGTGAGCCGGCGGCGGGCGGCGGCGACGTCGAGGTTCGCCGTGTCGTGCAGGGACAGTTCAAGCAGGTCGTATCCGGTTTCCCGAGTTTTGGCGACGGCGTAGTCGACCGACGCGGGCGAGGTGTCGCCCACCCAGACGAGGGCGTGGACGCCGAGAGGGTTGGGGAAGGCTTGCTGAGCCACGAGGTGGTTCCTCCGGTGGCAGTCACGCTCAGTGAGTTCCCGCCGCAGTGGTCGACTGCGACCTACGCTACAGCGTGACTGCGCCTCCGACCCGTCGTGCAGTGGGTGGACAATCTCTACCAGACTGTGGATGCACTGTCCGTTTCATGAGGATTCAGTATTGCGCTTCGCTGCTGACCACCGCCTTAACGGGGTGCGGCGTCCCGGCGGAGCCGCCCGATTCCCAGGCTCACCAGGGCGGCGATGTCGCTGGGTCGGTGCGTGGCCGCGAGCCGGCGATTCTCGTCATCGGCCAGCCCATTGGCCAGCCCGCGCCAGTGCGGCTGAGCGGCGTGGGCCGCCAAGCGCGCGTAACCGTCCTCCCACCGCAGGTCAGGGGGCTCGGCACTGGCGTCCGGGGGCAGCCAGCTGCCGTCGTCCACGCCGAGCGCGCTGATGATGTCCGCAGTGACGCCACCGAAGCCGCCCGCGAGGTAGATCGGCTGCTCGGCCTGCACGGCGAGCAGCGCCTCCTCCATGAGGCCGGGAATCTCACCGTGAAAGCCACTGCGCTTGCCGCCCAGGAACACCCGTGCTCTGGTGTGCTGCCGCAGGTAGCGACGCATGCTCGTGAGAGCCCGTCGCTGCTCGCCAGGGTCCTCGACGGGCACCGGAGCCTCGTCACGGCCGGCGGCGGGATCGACCTCAGCGCCGTCTGGATCGAGGCAGGCCAGCCTGCCGAGCAGCTGGAGGTCACGCGCGAACCGCTCGAGATCCGACAGGGCCGTCCCTCGGTGCACCGACCAGGCCAGGCACACCAGCAGTGGCTGATCACGCCGGTTCCATCGATCGATCTCGTGAACCAGGAATGGGGTGTAGCCCTCGGGCCGCAAGTGACCGCCATAAGCCAGCAGGCCCCCGCCCAGCAGCAGAGCCCGGGCGATCTCGCCGAGAGCGAGCCGGAAATGCGTCTCCATCAAGCCAAGCCTGCCCAGGTCAGGACTCTCGGAGACCGAGACACCCACCCGGACGTCCCGCAGGGCGTTGGGGTCCAACAGCGCGCTTGCCTCAGCCACCGCGGGCGGCCAGCAGCCGTGGCGTCATCACGTCAAGATCCCTCGTCACTCCGCCGAGGCGGGCAAGTTGCTCAAGCACGAGACGCTCGGGCGGGCCGAGCGGAGGGTCCGGATGCAAGATCCGCAGCGGACCGGTTCCCGCCAGCGCTCCGGTGTCTCGTTGCTGGGCAAGCCACCGCAGGAGGGTCAGCGGCTCGGGCGCATGCGGAGCCCACCACACCACGTCGAGATCGGGCCGTTGCAGCGCCAACTCTCGCTGCCGTTCCCACAGCGCGCGCTTGAGGTATTCATCGACGAGCACCGCGAGCCCGGCCTCGACATCGCCGGCTGCCCAGCCGCCTTCCGAGCGACGGACCGGGATGCGCGGCACGTGGTCCATCAGGAATGAGCCCCGCTCCTCTCCGAGTTCGAGCGCATCCAGGATGACCACCGGCGCCCCCTCTTCCTTAGCGGCGAGCACCTCCCATTGACACCAGCTGCGACTCGCGTACAAATCGGTGCGCAAGGCCAACAGGGCGCCGCGACCAGCGTTCTCGCGAAGCGCCTCCCACCATTCCTCGCCCGGCTGAAGGTCCCGGTAGTCAAAGAACTCGGCCAGGCTGGTGTCGGCGATCACCGTGCGCACCACCTGGGTGAGCTCGGCGACACCTGAGCCGTCACCAACCGCCTGCCGGGTGTGGCTGAGGAACATCCGCAGCCGGCAACCCGCACCCTGCGCGAGCTGGGCCAGCCCCTGAACCAGGTCGCGCCGCCAGCCAGTGTCGGGCTCGTCGCCGGTCGCGGACAAGCTGCCCCGAAGTCGCTGATACTTGCCCAGGATCCGATCCAGAGTCGTGCCGTGGAGCGCGGCCGAGTCCGCCAGAAGCAGCGGAAAGACCCGTACCCGCCGCGCGGAGGCTCCTTGCTCGCGCGCCAGGGCAGTGATGTAGTCGAACCAGGGGCCCGCGCCTGGCTGCACGGCTCGGGCGAGTCCCACACCGAGCACCGGAACGACCGCGACGTAGTGCGCTTGGGCCACCCCGTTCGGTGGCGGTGCGTCCGGGAAGGGAATCGGTCGTGGCGCGTCCCCAGTACAGCGCCAACCCTGGTGCCGTGCGTAGACCTCGATGGCGCCTCCGATCAGCCCCGTGAACAGCGTGCCATGGAAGTGCTCCACCAACTGTTGCGCCGCCCGGGCTCCCGCGCCGTCGCCTGGGTGCCACACCACGTAGATCTCCAGAACCGGCGGGAGCATCCCTCCTTCCTACTCGCCTGCGTGCCAGGTTGTCACGCCCCGTGAGGCGCATCGCCGCTGGGCGAAGGAAGCCAGCCCACAGATGTAGCAACCATCCCTGCTACCTCAGCTGAGGTAGCAGGACTGCATGACGTGGGGTACCCCGAAGATGACTTGAAAAAGGGATGACTGATCACCCGAGTGTCCGACATATTAGCGAAGCAGGCAGGAGCATCTCTCGGGCACCGACGCCGGTGCGCCGAGCCAGCGGGGTCTGGTCGTCTTCGCGTTGTACTACGCGTTCACGTCGGGGCACCGCTGGTGTTGCACGCATTGGTCACTGGACAGTCGCAGGGACTTGAGGTCACGAGGCAAGGGATGGTGAGCAAAACCGTGGGTAACTGTGCATTGCTCGAGGAAGCTCGGGACCACGAGCCCACTCCCGCCAATACAGAGAGCGCCGCACGGGTCGTCAATCTTGTCAAAGCTGAAATTCTGCCCACGCTCCTTCCCGATAAGAGCGAGCCTATAAGTACAATCAGAGACGACCGGGACGTCCTGGTCGGTGCCGCCGCCGACGGTGACCGAGCTGCCATTGAGGGTGTGCTCCGCTGGATTCGTCCTCTCGTGGTGCGGTACTGCCGTGCCCGCGTCGGTGCCCAGGAAAAGACGCTCAGCTCAGCGGATGACGTGGCCCAGGAGGTGTGCATCGCGGTGCTCAGGGCCCTGCCCAAGTACCACGATCAAGGCCGGCCGTTTCTTGCCTTCGTCTACAGCATCGCTGCGCACAAAGTGTCCGACGCCCACCGATCCTCGGCACGCAATCGCGCCGAGCCAGTTCTGGACGTCCCCGATAGCCAAGACCCGGCCGACGGCCCGGAGGCTCGGGTGGTGCAGGTCGAGACAGCTGGACGAATGGTCAAGCTGCTGAACACCCTCCCGGCCAAGCAGCGAGAGATTCTCCGCCTGCGGGTCATGGTCGGGCTATCTACAGAGGAGACCGCCGAAACCGTCGGCTCGACTCCAGGCGCGGTCCGGGTGGCGCAACACCGCGCTCTGAAACGATTGCGCGACGTCCTGGCGGCGACACCTCAGGTGCTTCACCGAGGGGTATAAGCCAGGGGCATAAGCCGAGGGGTAAGCACAGGGCCCCGGCAAAGTCGCGGGAACACCTGTGAACTGCGGCTATGCCCGGCAGCAAGGCGTGCAAGCTGGTGAGGGCGTTCCTGTTGATCTCTTTTTTTGTGATCAACTCTACTGTTGCCGAGTT
>JBOHFR010000110.1:0-10776 GCA_050699715.1 Pseudonocardiaceae bacterium | reverse complement strand
GACCAGCGGAGCTGCGAACGATGTACCGGCGCCGGTGGCCAGTAACCTGTCGGGCCAGGACCCGTCGGCGCCCAGCACATTGACCGCGGGGTCTCTCTCGACCAGGCGGTTCGTGCCATTCCGGATCTGAAGCGAACGCGACCATGGCGAACTCACTAGTCAGGTCCAGCACTCGCAGCTCAACACGTTCCAGCAGCACCGGATCGAGCCGGTAGGCCAGCTCGATGACCAGGACCAGCTCGGGCTCAACACCGAGGACGGGTTGGACGTCGCGACGACCAGCGACTCGCCCTTGAGGTCTTCGAGTAGTTGCAAGACGATGGCCACGACGCGCCGGATCTCACCGTGGTCGCCGGCTTGGGCTCGCTCCTGCGCGAGCGCGTCGAACTCGTCGAGGACCAGGACACAGGGGGTTTGCTCGGCGAATCGTACGACGGCCTCGACGTTGCGGCCGGTGTCACCGAGAGTCGAACTCTCGCTCGGGCTTGGCCAGCCGCAGCAACGGGCGGTCGTCCCTGCTCTTCGGGATCGAGCGCAGGGTCAAGGGAACCTGAGCGCCCGGTTTGAAGTCGCGGTGCAGGGCATCTTCGAGTTCAGCTGCCAACAAGCGGTGGTGTTTGCGCCGCTCGTCGGTAATGATCTCGGTCGCGGCGCGGCGGAAGGCAGCGTCGTCGCCGCGTGAGTAGCTAGCGAAGAGCTGCCGAAGGAGATCGCTACGCACCATACCATCCCTGAGCTGCGTACCGCCACTGCTTGTACGACCGTACGACGTTTCACGCGTCTTGGGCTTCAGCGGGCTTGCGGCAGCGTACTTACGCGGTCCCAACACGTATGGCACAGCATCCGGGTGAACGCTGGGCAGAACCGTCGGCAGGCTACTGGCCGTTCCCTGTCTGGGTTGGGCTAGCGTGGTCGGCTATGCAGGTGCGGTCGTGGTTCAGGGTATCGGACAGGAGCCTTCAGGCGAGGCTGGTGCATGGCAGCGAGTCCCGCGAGATGTTCGAGCACCACCGTGACCAGATTGAGGCGATCTTCGCCAGCCAGCCGGACCTGCCGCTGCACCAGGACACCGTCGTGGGATTCGTGAACGGTTTCCTGATCACCGGCGCGTACTTCGTCGCTGAGGACAGTGCGGAGCAGAAGTTGATGGGTCCGGTGCTGGGCGGCGCGTTGTTGCTGGGTCAGGACCTGCCCATCGACGCCGACCCCGCCGATGTCACGGCCGGGCTCGGCTTCTTCGAGCGGGTCACCCCGGTAGTGGGCGACAACGGCCCCACGGACGTGATCTACGAGTTGGTGCATCAGGCATTCGCCATGAGCCCTGACGTGCCGATGACCTACTCCTCACTCGGTGGGTTCTGCCTCGGGGTGCTGTACACCATGCCATACCTCACGGGGTCCGACGCCGGCCCGGCGGCGTTGCTCACCGCCGCCTGCGAACTCGCCCGCGACCTGGCTCCCTGACCCGCTATCGTGGCGTCTCCCAGGCCGCGAAGATGATCATCACGTTATCGGTGGTGGTTCGGCGTCGCGGAGCTCGCGAGCGGTGATCACGGACTCGATTCGCTCCCGGGTGGCCGCGCACCGGCAGCGCTATACCACTTCCGCCTCCTGGGGCGCGCGCAGGTGGATCATGACGATCAGTGTGGCGGCGGCTACGAACTGAACCCGAGGTCAACCAGCCGACGAGCGGCCAGTTCACGCTGCCGCGGCGTAGGTGCACGGCCGCGCCGACGGGTTTCATGACCAGTGATGTCAGCAGGTCGCTGGAGATAGTGGCCAAGGGCGCGACGCGGAAGACCTGCACGAGCAACGGGGTGAGCAACGCGCCGCCACCCATACCGGTAAGGCCGACGAGGACGCCGACCACGAGCCCGGCGACGACGAGATAGAGGTGCATCGGAGGTGCCTGCTTTCGCAAACGATCGACCGGACGGTCGAGATGGTAGCTGTTCAACACGCTCGGGACGGGAGTGATCGCTGAGTTGTCTGGGACGCACCGCGCTTGACGTCAGCACCGTCACCGGCCGGCCGTACCCCACGCTCACCAGCACGAACACGGCAGCCAGTTGTTAGCACCCCAGTAAGCACCCGGAAGGCACTGTCACGTTAGCGTCAAAGAAGATCAAGGAAGATTTTCTCGTCACAAGGGATAGTCGTTATCTATCGAGTAAAGCTACTACATCTTGCGCGTTGGGAGGGACGGGCACCGCAGGCTGCTCGGCATCCCTGCAGATCCACACGGATCCCCACAGACCCCCACAGAACCGACACAAGAGCCGGCTTGACATCAATAGGGGCATCAGTCACTCATGGTCATCTTGGGGGTCGTGCCCGACCTGTTACCCAGATCCTCGAAGTGTCACTCACACGCCGCAGATCAACCTCACAGGCAACGTCATCAGACTCCTGGTCGTCACCGTACGTGCCAACACTCAATCTAGGACCGACGAATTATCGTAAGGTCACGCCGACAATATCACCTGAACGGTGATATTGTCGATTCAATGATTGACTTAAGTGGTCCTTTCCGTAAAAATAGAGAATGTCAGCTAGTAGCCCTGAGTGGGTTCACTGAAGCCCGACTGTTGTGCCGGTAGCGTACCGACTTGCCTATGAAATGGTGAGCTAGCGGGGTGAACTAAGCGTACGGCCAGACCGTAGAAAATTTGACGATTCGGCAAATTTTCGGGTATCTCGGTAGGCCATGGCCGCGCACTCTGAGGATCGATAGAAGTGATCGATTTATTGATCCACATCGAACTGGGGGGAGGTGCACACAAGCGATATTCTGGGCGATTTGAGGAAATTTCATCAGCGCCGCCCTAGGCTCATCGAGGGAGATTGTGACTGACCTTCCTCTGGTGTTCTAGCGGTGCTACTCATTAGCTTGTTCTGGTTCGTAAAAAATTTGCCATTTTGGGGTTTTCGGCCGTGTGATCACGACGACCGAAAATGGCAACGACCATGGGGAGTGCTTACGATGACGACGGCGCAGCCACAAACGCAGAGGCAGATGTTGAACCCCAGGGCGGAGGATGCCCAGGGTCATGCTCTGACTCTTTCGGCCAAACTCAAGGTGACGGTCAAGCGGGCCGATAATAACCAACCGGTTGCAGGTCTGCCCATCACGTTCAAATTTAGTGCAACGGGTGGTGCGCTGGGTTCGGCGGTCACCAACACGGAAGGGATTGCCTCAGTTGAATCCGGCACGCAACTCAACGTGATCAAGGACGCTGCTAGTTTGGCCTTAGGGTATGACGCTGTTTTCGATGGCGACGCCGAGTACGAGCCATTCGCAACTCATGCCAGGATCTTATTTGGAGTGATCTGATGACGGTCTGATTCGGGGTCGACACGGTGGTGTCGTTGCGGTCGAGCCTGTCGATCAGGTTCGACCGCGCCACCGCGGCGTCGGCGGCTGCATGGCTCTGGGCGGCGGTGGTGCGCGTGGCCGCCGCCTCGCGCAGGATGGCCTGCGCCTCACTATGGTGGGTTCCGCCTTGGGAGTGCGGTACACGCGAGGATCGTCATCACGTCACCGGTGGTTCGGCGTCGCGGAGCTCGCGAGCGGTGATCACGGACTCGATTCGCTCCCGGGCGCCGACCAGGTGCTGCTCGCAGGCTGCGGCGAGCTGCTCGCCCCGTTCCCACAGCGCCAGTGAGTCCTCCAGGCTCAGCCCGCCAGCCTCCAGCTTGCGCACCACCTCAGTCAGCTCGTCCCGGGCGGCCTCGTAACCCAGCGTGGCCGGATCGTCTCTATCAGCCACTGGTCACCACCGCATGTAGGGCCCCGTCGGATAGTCGCACTCGCAGTTCGGTGCCCTCGGGGGCGTCGGCGACCGATCGGAGCACCAGCACATGACTGTTGACTCGCTGGACCACGGCGTATCCGCGGGCCAGGGTGGCTGCCGGGCCGAGGGTCGTCAAGCGTGCTGCGGTGTGCTCGAGCCCTTCGCGGGCCGTTCGGAGCCCGCCGAGCATGGCTCGGTCGGCGCGGGCGCGCAAGTCGGTCACGATCTGGCTGCGCTCGGCCAGCGGACGCATCGGGTTGGCCAACACGGGGCGAGTTCGCAGCGAGTCAAGGAGCCGCCGCTCCCGGTCCACCCAGCCGTGCAGGGCGCGGCGGCAGCGGTTGCGCAGCTGGTGCAGCGCGGCGGTCTCCGCGTAGACGTCGGGTACCACGCACTTGCCGGCGTCGGTTGGGGTGGAGCAGCGCTTGTCCGCCACGTGGTCCACCAGCGGGGTATCCGGCTCGTGGCCGATCGCCGAGACGACCGGGGTGAGGCACCGCGATACTGCGCGGCAGAGCGCCTCGTCAGAAAAGGGCAACAGGTCCTCCACACTACCGCCACCCCGGGCCAGCACGATGACGTCCACTGCGGGGTCGGCGTCGAGCACGGTGAGCGCTTCGATGATCTGGCCCACCGCGAGCGGGCCTTGCACCGCCACGTTGTGCACGTGAAAACGTACTGCGGGCCAGCGGGTTGTGGCGTTGCTGAGCACGTCGCGCTCGGCCGCGCTGGCCCGTCCGGTGATCAGCCCGACGCAGCCGGGGAGCAACGGTAGCCGGCGCTTTCTTCGGGGATCGAACAGGCCCTCGGCATTCAGGATCCGTCGGAGCCGCTCGATGCGGGCGAGCAGCTCGCCGATGCCGACCGCGCGGATCTCGTCGACGCGCAGGCTCAGCGTGCCTCGGCTCAGGTGCAATGACGGCTTGCCGTGCACCACGACCCGGCAGCCATCCGCCAGCGGTGGTTGCCGGTCGCGCACCAGGGTGATCGGGCAGGTCAGAGTCACTGACACGTCGGCTGCTGGGTCGCGCAGCGTGAGAAACGCTGTTCCGGTGCCCGCCTTGGCGCTGATCTGGGTGATCTGCCCTTCGACCCAGACCGCGCCCAACCGATCGACCCATGCCGCGATCTTGCGGGCGACGGTGCGGACCGGCCAGGGTGCCTCCGGGGTGGTGGCGGGTTCAGTCACGAGGATTCGGTCGTGTGGGAGCGGACCGTGGAGATCCGGTTGGACAGCATCGTGACGAACGCGGGCCGATCCTGGTGGGTGTGCTCGTGTTCCAGAAGTTCCGCAAGCTGGGGCAGTGACAGCCCTCGCAGTTTGCCCCGCAGCTGGGCTAGCGACAGCTCATCGTATGCCGGCAGCGCCAAGGGGGTCGGGCTGTCCTGCTCGGGTCCCGGGTCGGTGGCGGGTGAGGGCGAGGACGTGGGGGTGGCGGATACATCGCCCTCGTCCTCATCGAACCTGGCCCACGCCGGGGTGTCCTCGACCGCGTGGAACAGCGAGAACACCTGATCGCCCTTGATCGCCAGCTCGGTGACTCGCTGCTGCATCCGCATCCCGGCCTGCACGGCATGGCTGGCGGCCGTGACAGGGAGGCCGGCGAGCTGCTCAGGCAGCTTGCCGGCCTGTTCGATGGCGGTGACCAGCAGTCCCATGGCGACCCGGACCGGCAATGGTACATGGCTCATGGTCGTCAAGCCTGCCGCAGCCACCGGGCTTGTGCCTACCCGGGTGTGCGACCTGCTGGCCGCCCAGGGACTCCCCGGCCGGTGGCGACGCCGCCCGTAGGGTGGAGGGCATGTCCAAGCGTGTGCTGCTCGCCAAGCCCCGCGGCTATTGCGCTGGGGTCGACCGCGCCGTGGTCACCGTCGAGAAGGCCCTCGAGGCGCACGGGGCGCCGGTGTATGTGCGCAAGCAGATCGTGCACAACCGGCACGTGGTGGAGACCCTGGAGAGCCATGGGGTGATCTTCGTTGACGAGGCCGATGAGGTTCCCTCGGGCGCTATCGTGGTCTTCTCCGCGCATGGAGTGTCCCCGGCGGTGCACCAGCAGGCCGCGACGCGCGGCCTGCGCACTATCGACGCCACCTGCCCGTTGGTCACCAAAGTGCATCAGGAGGTCAAGCGGTTCGCTCGCGACGGCTACGACATCTTGCTGGTCGGTCACCAGGGTCATGAGGAGGTCGAGGGCACCGCTGGCGAGGCACCCGGGCAGGTTCAGCTCGTCGACGGGCCGGACGCGGTGGATTCGGTGACCGTGCGAGACCCGTCGCGGGTGGTGTGGCTGTCCCAGACGACGCTCTCGGTGGAGGAGACCATGCACACTGTGGCTCGCCTGCGGGAACGGTTCCCGGAGCTGGCTAACCCACCCAGCGACGACATCTGCTACGCCACCCAGAACCGGCAAGTGGCGGTGAAGGCGATGGCGGCCGATTGCGATCTGGTTCTCGTCGTGGGGTCGCGGAACTCGTCAAACTCGGTGCGGTTGGTTGAGGTTGCGCTGGGCTCTGGTGCCCGGTCGGCCTACCTGGTGGATTATGCGCGGGAGATCGACCCGGCCTGGTTGGACGGGGTGCACACCGTGGGCGTCACCAGCGGCGCCTCGGTGCCGGAGGTGCTGGTCCGCGGTGTACTGGACTTTCTCGCCGAGCGGGGATACACCGACGTGCAGGAGGTCATCACAGCGGAGGAGAAGCTGGTGTTCTCCCTGCCGCGCGAGCTCAAGGGCTCGATCTCCGGTGCTGGGTGATCAGCCGGAAGATGCCGATCACGAGAGTGCACCCGGTGGTGATCGCCATGGTGGGAAAGCTGTCGATCACGAGAGTCCCGACGGCGAGCGCGGTGGCGACCATCCCCCCGCCGGTGGGAGGCGAGCCAACCGCCAGGACAATGCCCGGCACTGCCACCACCAGGATCAGCGGAGGCGCCACCATCGGCCCGAACAGCCCCTTGCGCCGCACCACCAGCACGGCAAGCAGGCAACCGAGAAAATAGCAAGCCTGAAACACGATACCCAGCCGGTTGAGCCGCTCGATATCCGCGAACGTGCCGATCGCGGCGAACCCGAGCGCACAGAGCGCCGCTGCCCACCCCGGTATTCCGGGACGATCAGACCGCAATGCATGATCGCCCCAAGACCCGTGCTGCGCGGTGCTTCGGGATCGGGTGCCCGTCACTCGTTCACCGTAGACCGCTCCTGATGGGCGCCTCCCGCCTGGTGCAGCGCCCCGGTGACCCAGCTCCAGTCCTCATCGCTGCGCTCGAAGTCCAGCTCCCGGTCCGAGTCCGGCCTGCGCTGTTCGGGATCCAGCGCGATGAGCGAGTCCGTCGCGGACGCGAGGAGCTCCACCGCTTGCACGGCGCGGGGACTGCGCTCCACTTGCTCGGGTGTGTCGAGCTGCTCGGTGACCACGCCGAGCTCACCGAACCGGCGGGCGGTGACCAGCACCCGCGACTCCAGCGACGTGACCGTGCGGTTGTAGGCCTCGACCGCGCCACCGAGTTGCTTGCCCAGGCGTGCCACGTGACCCCCCATCGTGGCCAGCCGGGAGTGCAGCTCGCGGCCCAACTCGTGGACCCGCGTGGCGTTGCGGGCCAGTGACTCCTGCCGCCAGGTGTAGGCCACCGTCCGCAACAGCGCGATCAGCGTGGTCGGAGTGGCGATCACGACGTTGCGCTCGAAGGCGTGCTCGAGCAAGGCGGGGTCGGATTGCAGCGCTGCTTCCAGAAACGGGTCACCGGGGACGAACAACACCACGAACTCGGGAGTGGCCTCGAAGCGCTGCCAGTACGACTTGTGTGCCAGCGAATCGACGTGCGCGCGCAGATGCCGGGCGTGCGCGGCCAGCCGGTCAGCCCGGCGGTCCGGGTCGGTGGCGTCGACGGCTTCCAGGTAGGCCCCGAAGGGCACCTTAGCGTCCAGCACGATGTGTTTGTCACCGGCAAGATGCACCACCAGGTCGGGGCGGACTAGAGCGTCGTCATCGCCGCTGGCGTCCGTGACGGTGACCTGCCGGGAGAAGTCGCAGTGCTCGACCATGCCGGCCAGCTCCACGATCCGCTCCAGTTGCAGCTCGCCCCACCGGCCGCGGACCTGCGGCGCGCGCAGCGCGGTGACCAGCTGCCGGGTCTCGCTCTGCAGCTGTTCGGACGTGCGGTGCATCGCTCCCACCTGCTCGCGCAACCCCGCATAGGCGGCCTCGCGCTCCTTCTCCACCGTGCGCAGTTGACCGTCGAGCCGGTGCAGGCTTTGGGTGATCGGGCCCAGCAACGCCTCGATGGCCTGCTGGCGCTGGGTGGCGTCGCCGTCTGACTTGGCCGAGATGGCCGCTGTGACCGTGGCCAGCCGTGCCTCAGCGAGCTGAACGAACGCCTCATTGTTGCGCGACAGCGCTTGCGCTGACAGTGCCTGGAAGCTGTCCTTGAGCTCGGCCTCGCGGTGGGTGAGCAGCCGTTCCCGATCGGCCGCGGCGCTGCGCTCAGCGTCGAGTGCGGCGCGCAGGCCAGCCAGCTCTGCCCGCGCCGCCGCGAGCCGCTCGCCGGCTTCCTCGGCACGCTGGTGGCACTGCTGCGCCCGGGCTGTCTCGGCGTCCCTGGCCGCTGCGGCACTCTCGCCCTCCCGGCGGGCGGCGACGAGCTCAGCGTCGATGACGGCCCTGGCGGCGTCCGCCCTCCGGCCGGCCTCGGCCACCGCAGCACGGTGGAGCGCAGCGGCCATCAGCCAGCTGACCAGAGCCCCAACCCCCACCCCGACAACCAAGGCAATCAACACCGAGTAATCCATGCCGCACACTCTGCAACACCACCCCGACAAAATCGCCGAGGCACGCCGCCCCCAGCGCATCGAGCGGGCGGCTAGACTTGGCGTCCTGTGAGCCTCACTATCGGGATTGTCGGGCTGCCCAACGTGGGCAAGTCCACCCTGTTCAACGCGCTGACCCGCAACAACGTCCTGGTGGCGAACTACGCCTTCGCCACCATCGAGCCCAACGTCGGGGTGGTGCCGTTGCCCGACGCGAGGTTGGCGGTGCTGGCGGGGATGTTCGACAGCGCCAAGGTGGTGCCGGCGACGGTGTCGTTCGTCGACATCGCGGGCATCGTCGCTGGCGCCTGGCAGGGCGCTGGGCTGGGCAACAAGTTCCTCGCCAACATCCGCGAGGCCAACGCGATCTGTCAGGTCGTGCGGGCTTTCGACGATCCCGACGTGCTGCACGTCGACGGGCAGGTCGACCCGGCTGACGACATTGCCACTGTCGAGACCGAGCTCGTGCTGGCCGACTTACAGACCCTGGACCGCGCGTTGCCCCGGCTGGAGAAGGAGGTCCGCACCCATCCCAAGGAACGCCGCGCCGCGCTGGTCGCCGCGCAGGCCGCCCGGGAGGTGCTGGACACCGGGCGGACCCTGTTCTCCGCGCGTGCGGAGCTGGACGTCACCGCACTCGCCGAGCTCAGCCTGCTGACCAGTAAGCCTTTCGTGTACGTGTTCAACACCGACGAGGGTGTGCTCACCGATCCGCAGCGCCAAGCCGAGCTGCGCAAGCTGGTCGCCCCGGCTGATGCGGTGTTCCTGGACGCCAAAGTGGAGTCTGAGCTGCTGGAGCTCGATGAGGACTCCGCCCGGGAGTTGCTGGACTCGATCGGGCAGCCCGAGCCCGGGCTGCAGGCGTTGGCCCGTGTGGGGTTCCACACCCTGGGGTTGCAGACGTATCTGACGGCCGGGCCCAAAGAGGCCAGGGCATGGACGATCCGGGCTGGAGCCACCGCGCCGGAAGCCGCCGGAGTGATCCATAGTGACTTCCAGCGTGGGTTCATCAAAGCCGAGATCGTGTCCTACGACGATCTGGTCGCGGCCGGGTCGATGGCGCAGGCCCGAGCCGCCGGGAAGGTCCGGATGGAGGGCAAGGACTACGTGATGGCCGACGGCGATGTGGTCGATTTCCGCACCGGACTAACCTCTCATTCCACCAAGTAGCTGCGCTTTGGGATGTCTGTCAACTCTGTCCGGGCGGATGGTCGCCCGGCGGTTGGGCGCGGTGGCCCGGTATGGATCCGAGCACCGTTCGGGATGGGTGTGCCGCGCCTTTCTCCAGAGTGCGCGGAAGGGCCGCCGTGCTGGTGGGCCGCGCCACCGCTACGTTAGTGAGCGGAGCGCTATCCCGATGGTCCTGATATCGTTGCCGCGCTCGTGGAGGACATGGTGGGTCTCGCCAGGGGATGTCATCGAGGTCCTCAATCTTTCCGGGGCCCATGGGGTCTCCCTGCGTTGGCGTGAGGTATCGGGGGCCCGATCATCACCGGGAGGCCTCCGCCGGGGTGGTGAACGGGCCGTCGGCTGAAGGGGCCGGCTGGCCGCCGGGAGCCGGAAGCGGGGATGCTCAACCGGCGGCCGGGCCGGCGGGTTAGGGATCCCAGTCGAAGACCACTGTGTGCAGCACCTTCAGCGCGTCTCCGCCGCGCCCAGTCTTCCCAGCACGTCGTCAGCGACATGGCGCACCGGCTCACTGACGGGATCCGCGCTCATAGTCGACAAGACAACAGCAGTGCGGACAGTCACGGTAGGCGCAGCGCAGTCAATTCCACACTATTCTCGAATCGAATATTCGGCCGGCGACTAGTTGCTATTCAAGGCGGTCCAGGCGTCAGTGATGACTTCGGGAAGGCTCGATTCTCCGGGTCGCCGACCTAGCTCGGACCGGATCCGGGTGCTGTCGGCCCACAGTGTCGCCGGCTCCTGGGCTGCACTGTGGGTGCCACCGACGTTAGGGCCTCGGATGTGTGCAGATCACCTTCGAGCCGTTGAACCTCCGTGGGCAACGCGGATGCCCGACAGCGGGTCAGCCCGGCCACCGCGCAGCCGAGGAGACCAGTGGCCCCGGTGACCAGAATCTTCATGGGCCCAGGAGCCGATGCCGGTACCGCCACGCCAGCTCAAGGCAGGCACGGGCGATCGGTGCTAACGGCTCGGTGCGCAGCCGCTCG
>JBOHFR010000109.1:0-11025 GCA_050699715.1 Pseudonocardiaceae bacterium | reverse complement strand
TTGTCCGATACCGTGTCCGGAAGCTCTGATGCCCCTAGAGAGCAGTACCCAAGCCACCGGCGCACCCCTACTAACCTGCACGGACTGAGCTAATCGTACGTTCCGGTTCCGTTGCAGGTCCACCCCCGAAAAAGATCTTCTCCAACTCAACCCGCGCCGGTGGGCCGCAGAAGCGGCAGTACCTCGCCGCGACCGCGTCGCTGAGGAAGTCAACCGGCACGCGAGCAACCTAGAACCCAGCTCACAGTCCCACACCACCCAGCAGCCCAAACACACCCCGCACAAGCTCACGAACGATCAACCAGAGATCAGCTGGAACTGTGCGATCGAGCGGAATCCGGCGCTAACGGGCTACACCCCTCACCCCAAGCCAGACCACCGACCAGCACAAACACCCACTAACGCCGGATCCCGTTCCAAAACCCTCTGTGCCCCGCGCCCAGACCGGTTCACCCTCGCCACGCGAGAACCCCCCGCGCAAGAGGACACCGAGTAAGCCCGACCCGACCCTGACCAGTACAGACAGCACAACGTCAATGGGAGAGCGTGATGGATGAGACGGACGCCGAACAGTACGAGCGGGAATTCGAGGACTACCAGCGAAACCTCGACGAGGAGCGATACGACCAGGAGCGGTACGAGCTGGCCACCTGGTGGAACGACCAATTCTGACCGGTCTTCCTGCGCATAGGCGACGCTGACGACCGTCTGGGCATCCGGCCACACTGGACTCGCCACCACCCAGCCCTCAGGTCGCCAGTGTCAGCCCCACAAAAGCCTCCTCAGGAGGCGGACTAACTGTTTTGTCCCGAATTTTGGGATTGGAGAGATGAGCCGCCATGATTGTCAGCCTGCTTCTCGCGCAGTTCGACTCCGATAGTACGAGCACGGGGATAAGCTATGTCGTCGTCATGATGTTCTTCCTCTATTTTCTCCCCACCGTCATCGGCGCCATCCGCAAGGTGCCGAACGCCGTGTCGGTGTTCGTTATCAACTTCTTTCTCGGTTGGACCTTTATTGGCTGGGTAGCGGCCCTCGCAATGGCGGCGCGCACCGCGCCTCCACCCAACTAACCTCCCTCGTCGGACTATCCACCACCAACTCCGCCGGCTACAGCACGTCGATCGGCAGGTCTGGGTCGATGCGTCGAAGGCGTCCTGGATCGGCTGAGACGGCGGGCCATCCCCGCTGGCGACAGGCGTGCACGACCCAGCTCGCGAGGGGATCGAAGACGCCCGCCTCCTGTTGGCGGGTGTCGACGGCCGCGGCGTCGGCGGGTCCCAGGTCCGCGAGCACGACGTAGGGCGCCCGGGCGAGGGTTTCGATCAGCGGTTCGGTCGCTGGATGCAGCAGCATTGCCTCGTTCCGGGCGAACGCGGGCAGGTAGAAGCTGAGCTGCAGCTCCCAGGCGATACCGAACCAGGTTTGCATCCCGATATGGCCGGAGGCCCAGGCGGCGACGGCGCTGGCGTCGAGGACTTTGCCGGCGGCGGACGTGGCGAAGGACTCGGCCACGTGAGTGCTCAGGAGGCGTCCGTGACGGGGTGGTTGCGCCGGATGTAGTCGTCGCCTGGCCAGGGTGTGCCGTTGCTGGTGTAGGCGCGGCGGTAATCGGCCAGGGTCGGCGCGCCGAAGCGCTCAGCCATCATCTGGCTGATCTGGGCGTGTCGTGGGTCGCGCGGCGCCCGAGCGGGCCGCGCCGCCGCAGGTACGATGTCGGCGACAGCGCGTCCGTCCCGGACGAGGTGCACCACCGCGCCCTGGGCGGCGCGGGCGATGGCTTCGGCGACCTGGTGGGGATCGTCAGGGGACATCTCGAAGGTCGCGCTCACACGGGCTATCGTAGCCAACGGTAGACAACCGCAGTGTCCACCCAGAGGCGACAGGTTCGTGCGCAGTTCCGCCTGGCGGCCGGCGCAAGTGATCCGATAAGCTAGATTATGTCATACAATCTTTATTGGGAGCGCCGAATCACGACACCACAGTCCACTCCTCTGCCAGCGGCCTACACCACACGCCGCCCGCGACGATCAGCCCGAGGGAGCCGGGACGCGGGGACGGAGACCGACCAAAACCGTGGTCGGTCTCGAGCCAGTGACTCTTACACACTGTAACGCGACCGGTTCAGGTCGGTGCCCAGCGGGACCGGCGGTGCGGGGCGACGTACCCGGGGCGGCCGGGCACACTGGATGTCCACACCCACCAACTCGCGAGGAGCGCTCCCCGATGACAATGGTCGTTCCGTCCATCCGGCAGGTGAGCCGCCGGTCGGCGCGAGCGCTGCTGCTCGACGACGACGGTCGTCTGGTGCTGATCAAGCGGACGAAGCCGGGTGAGTCGCCGTACTGGACGACGCCCGGCGGCGGGATCGAGCCCGGCGAGTCCACGACTGGCGCGCTGGAGCGCGAGCTGGGTGAGGGCCCTTGAGGAGCAACCGCGCGGCCATTGGCGATAAGGCTGCCGGCCACGTGACGGCCAGGGCGGGAGGAGGTCAGCGGCGCCTAGCGGCCTCCCCGTAGCTTCCAGAGAAAAAACAACGATCTGGGTTGGACACCGCGTTTGGGGGTCGGCTGTGCTACCGCAGGTGGGATCGTAGGGTGTTCCGGCGAGCTGCGGGATCGCGTTCTGCCTGCCACTTGCTGAGCGCTTCAGCTGAGACCCGAGCGTAGGTGGCCAGCGAGCGGACCGAGGTGTGCCCGGACAGGGCCATGAGCATTGGGGTGGAGGCGCCGGCTTCGGCGGCGTGAGTGAGCGCGGAGTGGCGCAGTTGGTGCAGGGTGAACGGCCCGCCGGGCATGCCGGCGGTGTGGGCCTGGAACAGCTCGGCGGCGCGCCGGTAGGACATCCGCGCCTTGCCGGTGGTCGGGTCGACGTCGACCAAGGCGACCGAGGGGCGGGCGGCTCGGTCGGTGCAGAACGCCGGCCCGCGCCGACGTCCAGCGAGCATGCGGGGCAGCAGCCGAGCGGTGCCGGTCTGCCAGACGATCACATCGCGGGCTCCGCCTTTGCGAGTGACCACCGCGCACCGGTTGGCGGTGTCCAGATCGGTGACGTTCAGCGATAACGCTTCCTCGGCTCGGGCGGCGCTTTCATACAGCAGCGTCCACAGCACCCGGTCTCGCAAGGGCGCGGCCGTTGTGAGGATCAGTTCGACCTGGGGGCGGGTCAACGCCCGAACCCGGCCGGCTGAGATCGGCCGGGTTCGTAACCGCACCAGCGGATCACCGGCCAGCCAACCCTGGTCGCGCCAGTACGAGCACGCGGACCCGAGCGCGGTCAACCGGGTGTTGAATGTCTTGGCCGCCCGACTGCCCCATACGGAGTTGAACCAGCCCGCGACTCGATCCGGATCCAGGGAAGCAACACCGGTGTCGGCACCGAAGTCGGCCACCAGCCGGTGCAGCGCGGCGGCGTAACCGCGGCGGGTGTTGGGCACCGCGACCGTGTCCAGGAAGATCGCCACCGCGTCGCCCAGCCGCGCACCGCCCGAGTGCGAGTGAGCGGGCAGCGCGCGCACCGTGCCCATCCCGGTCCCACCCCAGCTATCGCGGATAGTTTCCCGACTCGACCTGTCTGAGACGGATCATCGCAGCAGGTCGCCGCTGGCGCTACCGCGGATAGTGTGCCGCTATCCGCGGTAGCTGTCCCGACTTGAGCCCGTTGGGGTACGGTCACTTGGCTGCGGCGCAGGTCAGGGGCTGGCGCGCGGGGGCTCAGTCGCCTTCTCCGTCATCTGTTTCATCGTCGTCGGGGGCGTCGGGATCACGAAGGTCTCGGATCGCGCCGGGTGCCAGGTCGGGGAGCATGAAGTTGTAGGCGCCGTGCACGCCCAGGTGCCTGTTGACGAACGGGGACAGCCGGGCCATGTCCTCCTCGCGCACCGGGTAGCCCTGCGCGTTGAGCTGTGCCACGGCGGCGTTCAGGTACACCGTGTTCCACAGAACCACGCAATTCAAGATCAAGCCGAGCACGCCCAGCTGGTTCTCGATGCCCCGTTCGTAGCGGTGGAACAGCTCGCCCTTCTTGCCATGGCAGATCTTGCGGGCCAGCCCGTGGCGGCCTTCCTGCAGGTTGCGGATGCCCTTGATGTCGCGGCGGTAGGTCTCGTCGGTGTCGATGTAGGCCAGGATGTGCAGCGACTTGACGATCCGGCCGTAGGCGGCGATGGCCTCACCCAGGGCGGTGGGGTGCCCGTCGCGCTGCAGCATGGTCACCACGTCGTAGGCGCGGACCGTGCCGGTGTAGATGGAGGCGATCACCCGCAGGATCTCGCCCCAGTGGTGGCGCACCTTCGTGAGGTCGATCTTCCCGCGGGCGAAGGTGTTCAGGCTTCCGTAGTCGGCGGCGGCGTCGATCCGCCAGCCCTTCTGATCGGGCAGGTCGGCCAGCGCGGGGCGGTAGGAGATCCCCAGCAGTTCCAGGATCCCGAAGACCAGGTCGCTGTAGGAGCCGGTGTCGGAGACCACGATCTCGGGTAGGTCCCCGCCGTCCAGGCCGAAGATGACATCGACCATGTGCAGCGAGTCGCGCACGGTCCCGGACACGACCTTCGCGCCCCGTCCCACTCCGTGGTCATTTATTGCGTTGAGCCAGGTCATGCCGCGTTTGGAGCCGAAGAACTTGCGGTTGGGGCGGGCGAAGACCGCCGGGACCGGCACCACGAACCGCATCCCGTCCACGGCGGCGACCAGGCCGCCGCCCCATGCCCGCGCGAGCGGGATGCGGGCTTGCCGGGCGACCAGTGGCGCGTTGGCGGGGCCGATGGTCTCGGGCCGGAAGTAGTTCTGGAACACGTGCGACAGCCGCGAGCGCTCCAGGGCCGGGATGCCCTTCTTGGCGATCGGCCGGTACCCGACGTTCATCGAGTGCGCGGCCAGGCACGCCGCGATCGAGGTGTCCAGACCCTCCAGGCGGGTTCTCCCGCCCGACGCCGCAGTGAACGCCGCGGCGATGTCGGGCTCCCACGACATCACCTCCAGGATCACCTCGGGCAGCTCGACCAGGGGCAGCATTGCCCTGGTCCGGCGGCGCAGGTCGACCAGGGACGGGGGTTCGGTGATCGCCTTCACCCCGGTCAGGTGAATCTTGCCGTCCTCGCCGATACTCACCGCGTCGTTGCCGCCCAGCCGTGCGCTGACCTGCCGGTAGGCCTCATCCAGCGTGACCGCGTGGGCCGCCAGCAGGTCCCCGGGGTCCTCAGACAGGCCCAGCGTGGTCAACACGTCGTCTTTCACCGCGTCCCAGGCCGCCCCGTCCAGGAGCTGGGCTTGCGGGTTGCGCCACCGGGTGGAGGCGTCGGCGTAGATCTCGCGCCGCTTCAGATGCCGGTAGAACCGCTCGAGCACGCAGAAGGTGTAGGCGTGGCGGTCCACCGAGTTGTCCTCGCGGGCCGGGTGGCCGAACACCAGCCGCTTCCACCCGCCCGTCACCACACCGGAGTCGATCAGCTCGCCCGGCACCAGCGGGGCGGGGAACTTGCGGCCCTTGTAGGCCAGCGCCGCCGGCAGCGACCGCATCGCGGCCAGGACCCGCTCGCCCTCGGCGTTGGCGCCGAACTCGATCACCGTGGTCAGCCGCTTGACGAACCCCGACACGGTGGTGACCCGGCTGAGCAGCTCGCTTCGCCAGTCATCGGCCGCGGTGTCGGCGCCCGGCGGCGGCACCATCTCGTTGGCGGTCACCAGGGCGGCGCGCAGCTCGGCCCGGGACACGATCGCCTCGATCGCCTCCCACACCTCGGCCACCCCCACTTCCTCGTCCTCACCGCCCCACTCATCGGAGTCGAACAACGCCGCCACCGCGACCGCGAGCCTGGCGGTGGCTTCGGTCAGCCGCGGGTGCTTGCGGACCGTCTCCTTGTCCGCCGCCGTCTGGGCTTTGTTCAGCAACTCGGTGGACATCAACAGATCCAGCAGCTCCAGGGTGTCATCGACCGACTTGGCCTCCAGATACCGCACCGTCGCCATCAGCGTCGCCAACCTGCGCGCGTCGGGATGGCGACGCATCTGCGAGGCCTTCGCCGTCATCCCGTACCGCGACAGCTCAGTCAGCCGGCGCGGCGGGACCACGTCCTCGAGCCGCAGCGCCGCCACCCCCAGGCCCATGATCTCGTGGACCTGGTCGAGCGCCTTGATGATCGTCGGTCCGCTTCCCCGCGGCGGTGGTCCCTTGCGCCACCGCTCCAGGTCCGAGACTCGACTCCCCGACGGCACCTCCAACAGCTGGTCGAGCACATACCGTTGGCCCACCGTCAACAGCGACTCCAGCACCGTCCACAACCGCTGCGTGGTCTCCTCCTTCACGTTGGTCACCAACCGGGTCAAGTGTCGTCACGCCGGGCAGCAGCACATCCCGCTCGCGCAGCCACGCCACCGCATCAGTGAAGATCGCTTTGGGGCCATCGCCGCTGGTCCACGACCGGGCGGCGACCCATGCCCGCAACTCACCCTCGACCTCGGTGAACTCTTTGAGGTGGTAGACCCGGGCGATCTCCCACGCATGATCGAACCGGGTCTTGTCCCGCTCGGTATACCGCTTCACACACGACGAGTCCTCGATGCCGAGCTGCTCGGCGACGAACTCCAGCACCACCACCGGCACATCCAGCGGATCCTCCAGGAACATCCCGACGTGCCGCACCGTCACAAGCTGCAGCGCGAACCCGAACTTCATGTGGTCACCGCGTCTTCGGGCGATCAACGCCCGGTCCTCGTCATCCAGGAAGAAGACCTTCTCCAGCTCCGCCCGCGTCGGCGCCATGGCGTACCGCCCGTACGCGACCGTCTCGTCATCCCTCAGGAACTCCGACATGCGCGGCAAGGTAGGACAGACCGACCGGTGACCACCCCCCGGCGGTCAAACCGTTACCAGACGCCCGAACCCCGGCCCGCTCCGTGGTGCTTCTGAACGCAGGTTGGCGCTATCTCCGGCGGTCGAAGCCCGCTATCGCCAATGGCCGCTTGGTTGCTCCTCGAGGGCCGACCCGCAGCATCGTGGAATCGGAGGCCCCACCCCCGGGACCGAAGATCTCCTCCTGCGCGGTCATCGCCTCGATGTCACTCAGACACGTCGCTCCCGCGGCCGGCGAGCACGCCGCGTCCACCAGCGCCCGCCCCCGGTGACGCACCGGAACAAACCCGGCCCTGGCCACCACACCCGCCAGCTCGGTGCACAACCCGAGCCGATCAGCCAGCAACCGTGGCAGCACCACCCCGGCCGCCGCCACCGTCCCCGCCCCACCAACCTCGACCGACAACTTTTCCGACCACGCCAGCGCGGGATCCACCACCCCGCGTCGACTCCTTGTACCCTGCACCGGAAAGGTGTCCCTTCCTCGCTGCCGATACGGTCCTCAACAACCCGTATTATCGCAGCTCAGGGGCACCTTTCACTGTCCCGACACCCCCCAAAACCATGATCATAAAAATCGACGTGAATGCCCCAGGTTGGTGGGCGGTCTCTAGGGGTGAGCGCCACACCGCCCTTGAACTGGGACCCTCGCGAGGACTCACATCGAGCTTGATCAGGGGGCAGGTATGATTTGATCGATTCGCGGACGAGCGTCGTACGGGCCCTCGCCCCACGCAAGCCGGGTGGTGCACTGGTGCCCTGACATCAAGGGAGGAGATGGGATGGCCCAATATCAGTACCGATGCGATTTGTGTGGTCACAAGACGGGGTGGCATCCTGACGATGCATCGGCGGATTCTGAATACCTGGGCCACGTGGGGGTTCATCTGGACCCGCCTCCGGATTTTGGTCCGCCTCGGAAAGCCTCGTGGCGGTCTCGCACGACGTGGAGTGGGCCATCTGGTTGGCAGCCTGAGAAGAATCCCTATATTCCGATATGACAGCGGACAGGCCAATCTCCTTGTAGGCGGACACCGCATCTCCCGTTCTGCGGACAGCTGATCTCCCTGTGGTTGTCCCGGGATGGCGGCGTGTTGGTCCGTTGTGGCGGTCCCTCCATGAGTGGGTTCGGGGTGCTGTTGGACCCGAGGCCCGTGGAGGGACCTGTGAAGAAGGATGCCAGGGAGATCATGGAGATTCTTGAAGCGTTCGATTTGACCGGGTGTGCGCACTCGGCCGCACAGCTGGCTGGGTGAACTGGGGATTCCCGTGCTCATGGACCGGTGCCGCCAGGCACGGGCCCGGGACGCGGGGGAACCCGAGTGGGAGGCCCGGTTCGAGCCCCGGTCGTGTGGGTTCCGGGCAGGTCGTGGCTGCCGTGACGCGATCGAGGCCACGGTCAGCGCCCTGTGCCGTAAGGACGCGAAGCGCGTGTGGATCTTGGGTGCGGACCTGGCGGCGGCGTTCGATCGGATCGATCACTCCCGGCTGCTGGATGCCCTCGGGGACTTCCCCGCGAGGAAGATGGTTGCCGACTGGCGGAAAGCGGGGGTGTTCGAACCAGGTAAGGGGTTCACGCCGACCGAGGAGGGAACTCCCCGGGGCGGCGTGATCAGTCCCGTGCTCCTGAGCGTCGCGCCGCGCGGATTGGAGGAGGCCGCTGGAGTTCGTTACCATACTGGCCGAAGGGCTGGAGAATCGGTAGCGGGCAGCCCGGTCTTGATCAGGTACGCCGATGGCATGATTGCGTTCCGCCACAGCCGGGGGCAGGCCGGGCAGGTCAAGGCGCGGCTTGCCGAGTGGCTGAAGCCACGGGGTCTTGGTCTTGTCTTCAACGAGGGCAAGACGAGAGTCGGGCACCTCGCGCAGGGGTTCGGATTCCTGGGCTTCCATATCCGCCGCTATCCCACTGGTGAGCTCCTGATCAAACCGAGTCCCCCGGCGGTCAGGCGGATCACACGGCGACTCGCGACCGAGATGCGCTCCTTGCGTGGCTCGAACGTGAGGGCGGTCCTTGCCCGGCTCATTCCGGTCGTTCGGGGATGGGCTGCGTACTACCGCGGTGTGGTGTCGTCCGGAGTGTTCGCTGATCTGGACCGCCACGTGTGGACGTCTGCAAGTGGGCGAGCGGGACCCACGCCACCAAGCCGAAGCGCTGGATCGTCGCCCGGTGCTTCGGCAAGTTCAGCAAGTTCAGGAATGACCACTGGGTGTTCGGCGACCGTGACAGCGGCGTCTGCTTACCCAAGTTCTCCTGGACTCCCACCGTCCGGCATACCCTGGTCCGGGGCACGTCGTCTCCGGACGACCCGGCCCTGGCCAGCTACTGGGCCGAACGGCGCCGACGGGTCACACCCCCGCTCGAGAGCTACACGCTGCGTCTGCTCACCAGGCAGGACGGGCGTTGTCCGCTGTGCGGGGACCACCTGCTCACCGCCGAGCAGCCACCCCGATCTCCCGAGCAATGGGAGAGATGGTGGTTGCATGTCACCCGACGAGCAGTCGACAGCGACTACCCCGTGCATCACGGGAGGCCCGGCTCACCGGACGGTGATCGAACCCGCCTCACACACGCTTCCGGGTAGGACCTGCAATCGCGCCGGAATGTACGTTAAGCCCGGTTCGGGGAGGTCAGGTGGGGTGCTGAACGGGGGGTTGCGGGGGTGTTGGCGTATGTTCCGGGTTCGCCGCGGCCGGTGGTGTGATCTTGGTTGGGGGTTGGGTCCGCTGGTGGGTGGCGCGCTGTGATGGTGATTTTTGTGTCCGGAAGGCCCCCGGAGCACCCCTACTGACCTGCACGGACGAAGCTAATCGTGCGTTCCGGTTCCGATGTTGGAAGTGGTCACAATTCCATTTGATGCAGAACACCGGCTGGTTGACATATTGCTTCAGTAGAGGGGGCTTTCCTGCTGCTCTATGCCCAGCTCACCGCCTGTGGTTGTTGATCACGTGTGGCGCGTACCGGCCGCCGGTGGGCTGACCGGACCAGGGTGTTGACCTGCCGGTTTGCTCGATCACCTACATCTAATGAAGGATCTCTTCTTCTGATGTAGGTGACGGAGGGTGGTCACAGGTGGGTCGGGACGGGTCGGCGCCAGGCGCGGCGGGACTGCATCTGGCTGACGGGGTGCCACTGCTGCGGCCCGAGGAGCAGGTTTTCGCCGCGATGCTGGACGGCTGGCGCAACCAGCAACTGGCACGGAACCTGGCGTTCTCGACGATCAACGGGCGAGAGAAGGCCGTGCAGGCGTTCTCTCGGCATGCGGATGTCTTCCCGTGGCACTGGTCTGCGCAACTGGTGGACGAATGGCTCGGCGACCGACGCGCGGTGGGCAACCTCAAGCGCTCCACGCTGCGCAATTACCAGGAGGCGGTGCGCTCGTTCTGCGCGTACATCATCGACCCCGCCTACCAGTGGTCGAGCGAGTGCGAGCAGCGGTTCGGCACGCACCCGGTCCAGGTGGTCCACGAGTGGAACACCGCGGTGCACGTCGCCGACGCGGAAGCAGACGCCGCCAAGCGGGCCTTCACCCGCAAGGAGCTGATCGCCTTGTTCGATCACGCGGACGAGCGGGTGGACCGGATTCGCCGCACGGGCCGCAAGGGGTGGCTTCCGGCGTTCCGGGATGCGGTGCTGCTCAAGACCGCCTACGCGTTCGGCCTGAGGCGCAACGAAATCCGGATGCTGGATACCGTCGACTTCGGGCGCAACCCCGCCGGCCCGGAGTTCGGTGAGTACGGCGTGCTCTACGTCCGCCACGGCAAGGCCAAGAAGGGCTCACCGCCCAAGCGCCGCAGCGTCCTGACCGTCTGGGACTGGTCGGCCGAGGCACTGCAGGAGTGGATCGAGGAGTTCCGGCCGCTGTTCACCACAGCCCACTCGCCGGCCTGCTGGCCCTCCGAGCGCGGCCTCAGGATCGGGCTCAGCTCGATCAACACCCGGCTGGCCACCTACCGCGACGAGCTCGGCCTGGACCCCGCACTGGATTTCCACTCCCTGCGACGCTCCCATGTCACGCACCTCATCGAAGACGGCTCCGACGCTCGATTCGTCCAGGAACAAGCAGGTCACGACCACGCCAGCACGACATCGATCTACACCTGCGTGTCCTCGGACTACCGCACCCGAACCCTGCGACGGGCGCTGGACGCCACGATCGAGGCCGCGCTGAAACC
>JBOHFR010000108.1:0-11457 GCA_050699715.1 Pseudonocardiaceae bacterium | reverse complement strand
CGTGCGGGGCCGCACCAACAGCCACAGCCCGAGCAGCACCATGCCGGCGTCGCGGGCCAGCTCCTGGGGGTAGCGCGTGCTGCCTCTGGCTAGCGTTCCGCCACCGCCGAAACAGCCGCAGTCGATGCCGGGAATCTGCACTGACCTCGGGTACGTCAGCCTCACCTGCCACAGGTTGGGCTCGACATGTTCCGCAAAGTGCACGCGGATACCGTCGCACTCTGCTAGCGCCGCTTGGGCGCTAGTCGCTGTAACGCGTACGACGACATGCTGATCATGCTTGCACACCGTCCGTACCGGACGGCGGGCAAGTGTCGCGTCGCGGGGCCTGATCACGAGCTGCGGTTCGCACACCGACACCGTTGCCACGACAAACCGCAGGTCACAGACGGTGGTGGGCCTAACGCACCAGCATACGAACCGCGCGGTGCTGGTTGAAGGGCCTGAAATCCAGATCCGCCCCGTGGGCACCCGGCGTCTGGTGGCGGGTGGTTCCCGATGAGCCGCGACACGATCGTCACCGGGTTGACTGCCCTGCAAGCCGATGGCGTGGCCTGCGTCGTGTGCGGAGCGAACTACCTCACGGTGACCGCGCCGCCCGTGCCGGTGGGCCGGTCGGTGACCGGCTTGCCGGTGTTCGCCCGCGTGGGCTGCGGTGCCGACGAGGGACAGCGCGAGCCCGGAGGTGTGCGGCCGTGAGCGACGCAACCAACCCGGCTCGGCCGGATCGCGCGTTGTGGGTGCAGTGCGCGTGCACCGCACTGGTGGCGCTCGGTGCAGCGTATGCCTCCTACCGGCATGGGAGAGCGTTCGCGCTGCGGTTCGGCGCGGACAAGGCCACGGCGGCGATCTGGCCGCTGATTGTGGATGGCCTGTTGACCACGGCCACGGTCGAGTTGTGGAAGACCGGCCACGCCAGCCGTGCCAGTGGCCGGTGGGCGGCGTGGTTGGCGTTCGTGTTCGGGATTTGCTTGTCGCTGTGCGCCAACGTGGCGGCGGCTCCGGAGTTGAGCGTGTTCGCCATCGCGGTCGCGGCCTGCCCGCCGTTGGCGCTGCTGCTGGCGGTCGAACTGCTCAACCGCGCGCTCAAGCGCCACCGTGCCGAGACCACGAACCAGACCAGCACCGAGACCGGCGAGCAGACCGCGCGGGTGATGCGTCTCGCGGTCGTCTCGGGGCAGTCCCGCCCGCCAGCGGAGCCGACCGCCGAACAGCGCATGTGGGTGTTTTTCCAGACCGAGCGGTCAAAGGGCCACACGCCGACCGGCGCGGAGCTGGACCGGATCGCGGGCACGAACAACTACGGGCGCAGGGTGCTACGGCGATGGAAGACAGCGGGCTGGATCGCCGACGGCGATCCAGCTAAGGTCGTGAGCACTCGTAGACCGGCCGCGTTGGCGGCTGGTCGGGCTTTGCGCCAGTCGATCTGAGCAGCGCGCACGATCTGGAGTTTCTGCTGGCGCGGCTGCGAAGTACCCGCCCGCGCCAGTGTCGCAGTAGTGGCAGAACCAGGGCCACGCTTGGGATGGTGATCCCACCGTGGCCCGGTGCCGGGTACGCGAGCGTTGCCGAGACCGGATCAGGCAGCAGGCCGGAACTCGACTTGGTACACCAACTCCAGCCGAAGGTCGTCATGGCGAGTGAGTTCGACGGAGGCCGTACGGACCTGGTTGGTGGGCAATCCACTTCGCGCCGGGTCGAACGAATAGAGGGCGTTGACAGCCGGCTCAATGGCTGTGTCCTGCTCCGTTACGAGCGTTGTGCCGAAGCGACCCACAATGACACCCGGACCTGCCATGGACATGTCCTCCACCATCGCGGAGGCGCCCTTGATGCGGGGAACGTCGGTGGAACCCGTGACCACTCCCGTAGTGTAGATGGTGTCGTCAGATGGGTCGAATCGCTTAGTCCAAGCGCATTCGAGGTGTCCGTGAGCTTTCATGTCGATGGTGCGGATAACACTGTAGTTACCTTCGGTGATCCGGCCCAGGTTGACGGCCCCCATCAGCTCCCGGCCAAAGATGGTGCTGTCGCTGGACGTCCACATCAGGATGACAGCAGCGTCGAAGCCCTCGGGGCGACTGTCGAACCTGGTATCCACGAATAGCCTGCCGTCTTTAGCGCAGCCTTCTCCCTCCGCGACCATGTTGACGATCGTCCCGTTGACGTGAATGGGGACATCCCAGCGAATCTTGTAAGTCTTACCCTGGTCGAACATGTGTCTGGCCTCCTTCTGTTCAGGTGTAGTGGGTGGCCTTAACACCACGTTGTGCGCGAGGCGATCACCGGGTATAAAATCACCATCGGCGTCCCGACGCTACGAGCCGTAACTACTCCGAAGATCAGGTATCCGGGTCAACATATCAAGCGACCTGCCCGGGGGCACAATTCTCACATATTTGCGAGCGGGACGGACACCGCCGTTCCGGTAAGACCGGCATAGCACGGCCGTGTGCCGCCAACACAGCCAGCAACTGTCCTGCGGGCCCAGCGCCAGGATCCGCCCGCATGAGGGGCACGGTCCCTGGCGATCGCCCTGAGCAGGCCAGAACCGATGAGACTGGTTCCCCACCCGCTGCGGCGCGGTCACCGATAGCTTGCTCTAACGCAGCCCAGTAGCGCGCATCGCTGCCTGCAAGGTGGCGTCGGCGACTGCTCGTGCCTTGTTGGCGCCCTCGGCCAAGACCGCGTCGAGCGTGGCGTCATCCTTCCGCAACTCCTGATAGCGGGCTTGGATGGCTCCGACTTTCTCGATGGCTACGTCGGCTAGCTCCCGCTTGAGGACCCCATAGCCTTGACCGGTGAACTTCGCTAGGACAACCTCACGGTTGAGACCGGCGAGGGTCTCGAACAGTACGAGCAGATTGTCCAAGCCCGGCGACAACTGTTCGCAATTAATCTTAGATCCCGAATCAGTCACCGCTCGCATGACGGCACGACGGATCTTGTCCGGTGGATCAAGGAGTCCGATCGCGTGATCATCCCGCACACCTGCCAGGCTCTTCGACATCTTCATCGACGGATCATCGAGCCCCATGATGCGAGCGCCACTCTTACGGATCAACGACTGCGGCGATGTGAAAACCTCGCCGAAGAGGTGATTAAACCGCTGGGCGATGTCCCGGGTGATTTCAATGTGCTGGCGTTGGTCATCACCGACCGGCACGTAGTCCGCCTGATACAGGAGTATGTCGGCTGCTTGGAGCGCTGGGTAGGTGAACAGGCCAGCACTGGCGGTGACCGTCGAGGATTTCGCCTTGTACTGCGTCATGCGCTCCAACCAGCCGACCGGTGTGACGCATCCCAGGATCCAGGCGAGCGTGGCGTGCGCGCTTACGTCGGACTGGCGGAAGATCGCCGAGCGTGACGGGTCGAGGCCACAGGCGATGTACAGCGCGAGGGCTTCGCGGATGCGGCTGCGTAGCGCGTCGGGCTCGACGTTCTCCGGGATGGTCAGCGCGTGCAGATCGGCGATCATGAAATAATTGTCGTAACGGTCTTGCTCGTCTGCCCACACGCTCAGCGCGCCGATGTAGTTACCGATGTGCAGGGTGCCCGTCGCGGCGATCCCCGACAGCACCCGAGGCTTGCGCCTAACGTCGGTCATGACGATGTCCTCTGATTCTCAGTTCGATGTCGGACAGGTTGTGGACGCGCAGCCTACCGCTAGGGAGGCTGGTGGCGATCAGTGACATCCCGAAGAAGACGCCACTCAGACAGGCAGAGAACGTGCACTATGACGGCGACCAGCATCACGGCACACTGTTCAGGCTCTCAGCTCGGCCGCGACGCGCTCGATCAGGGCAATGGCATCCTGGCCAGTGAGGCGACCTGGAGCAGCTCGATCGCTGTCACACAGACGGCGATTCGGGGCATCGTTACAGCCGGGCGTGCTGCTTGCGCTACCCCCGCCCGAACGCTCCACCCACGGCTTTAGTGATGAAGCCACCCCACTCCCTCGCCGTGAACACCAGCACTGGCCCGCTCCCCCTGTCCTTGGAGTCACGCAGCCCGACAGTGCCCCCGTTGTCGAGCAAGGCCATCTCTACGCACTGCCCGCCGTTGGGACCGCTCCGGGTGCTCTTGCGCCATATCGCGCTTCCGAAGTCTGGGGGGGTCATGATCGATGCTCTCTTTCAGCCTTGCCGCTGCCTGAACTCGTCGGCAATGCGAGAGATCACGTGCCGAGACTCCACCTGACCCATCGCCGCTGCTTGCAGGCGGTTCCACAGCGCAGTGTACGCCTGCACCTCGTCCGGACTGTCCAGGTAGTCGGCGTCGGTCCAGTACTCCAGGTACACCACGTCCGAGGCCGCGTCGCGGTCGAACCGGAGGATACTGAAGCCCAGCCATGACACTTCGAAGGTCTGCGCGTCGAAGGGCAGGACTTGCAGCTCGACGTTGGGTCGCTCGGCTGCCTCGGCGAGATGGATGAGCTGTTCGTGCATGATCGCAGCGTCCCCGACGTTCCGCCGCAGCGCTGACTCGCTCAAGATGAAGTGCAGCGTGGTATCCGGCTGGTCGAGGATGGCCTGCCGTTCGAGCCGCACCTCGACTTGCTTGTTCACGGCTTCATCGGTGATGCGCGGGTGGGCTGTGGCGTTCATGGCGCGGATATAGCGCTCCGTCTGGAGGATGCCGGGGACTACCTCGGGCTGGTACCAGCGGATCTCGGAAGTGTCAGATTCGAGATCGACGTAGGCGCGGAACCAGTCCGGGATAACAGTGCGGTAGCCGCTCCACCGGCCGCGCTGCCGACCGGCGCGGGCAAGATCCCGCATCCACTCGGTTTGCTCGCCGCTAACACCGTAGAAGTCGAGCAGCAGGTTGAGGTCGGTGAGCCTCACGCCACTCTGGCCGAGTTCGAGCCGACTGATCTTGCTGGCCGCCGCGTCGATCACGGCTGCGGCGTCGTCCTGGGTCTTGCTTGCTTGTTCGCGGGCGCGCTTCAGGGCGTTGCCCAGTCGTCGACGCTGGATCGTCGGAGTTGCCATCGGTCGTCTGTGCCTCCGCTCGGCCGGTCAGGCGCTCATCTTCGACCACCGGGCGAGGGAACCGGGGACCGGGCCGGACCATTGAAACAGGTTTGCTAAATAGGAGTCCATCTGATTAACTGGCAGCCGCCCCGCGAGAGTTCATGTCAGGAGTCCACTCTAGGAGTACTTGGCAGCGCTGCTGATGCGGGGTAGATCGGGGCCCAGCCCGTGAGAGGCGCCCGATCACACTGGCCGGACCGGCGACGCCTGGTCCCCCGCACCCGTCGCGGGTACGGCCTTCCAGTTGTACGGAAGGAAGCACCGATGGCAGGCAAGCACCGGCTCAAGGGTCACCGGCGGGTTCAGCAGACCTCCCGGCACCGCGCCATCGAAGTGGTCGTGCCCGCACCCTCACTGCCCACTTCCTGACCATGGACGCCCTAGCCGCTGGTCGCGGCCCTGGGCGGCGCCTTAGCCCACTAAGAAGGAGCGTCGGATGGTCGACACCTCCCCCGCTGGCTTTCCCCTCACCCCCGGGGAAGCGCTGGTCAAGTTGTTTTTGGACAACGCCGATAACGGCCGCAATGCGGCGAACGACGCCCTCGTCGTGGAGCTGTTGAGACGTAGGCGGGCGAGTCAGGCGCTCGCCGATCCCAGCGGGCCGGGCGGCACCCCGACGGCGAGCTGAGGCGACCCCCAGTGGCAGGTAGGCACCCGAGTCCGCGGGAGTTGTGATGGTTAGTCACCGTCGTGCTGGCGTTCTGGCGAGGGCGCTGCGCCGAGCACCGAAGGCCGTGATCCCGGCGCCGCGCCGACCGGGTATCGAGGTGGTGGACGGGATCACCCGGGTGCGGCACCGGGTCAGCTCCGATGCGCTGCTGGCCGGCCAGGCGCGGGGGGAGTACCAGGCGTTGCGCGGAGCCCAACTGGTGGCAGCGAGCCTGACCGAGCCGGGGCGTCGCTGGTGTGCAGGGTGCGCGTCGTGAGTGAGCCCCGGGTGGAGATCCCGGCTGTGTGTGAGATCCACGGCGGGTCGGGCCGTCTGGTGATCAGACGTGAGGCTGATCGGATCGTGTTGGATGGCCATGCCGATGAGTGTTGTGTGTTCTCGCTGCCCGACCCAGCGGTGACGGTGTTGTTCGATGTGCTCGGGGAGTGGCTGGGGTGACCGGTCGGGCCTGGTGGGTGCTGTCCCCGGCGGACGGGACGGCGCATCTGCTGGCCGTGGAAGGCCCGGGGTTCATCACGACCCAGTGCCGACGATGGTTGCCTTCGGGGATTCTCCGGTACGACCGGTTGCCGAGTCGTCATCTGTGCCGGGGGTGCGTCGCGGCGTACCTGCTTCCCCTGATCCCGTGTTCGCGCGCCAGGCTCCGGCTGGCCACCGGTTGAGTGATCCGCTCGGGCCTCCGCCGCTGGTGCCGCGCTGGGCGCGGTGCCCGACCGATCACCACTTGGATCTGCTCACGCCGGGTGAGATCGAGGCTGCGGGTGTCGAGGGTTACGGGCGTGCGGGGTGCGGGGTGCGGGCGGCTGATCCCCCGCACGGGCTTGACGATCGATGGCGCCTCGGTGGCCGGATGGTGTGTGAGCTGCCTGGCCGCAGGAACCGCACGGTGAGCCCTCGGCGGGGCGCCCCGCCGAGGGCTGGCGGGATGCCGACGGAGTCCCTATCACGATGGGCGCCCGGGTCCAGCAGGTGAGCACCAACCCCATCGGAGCCTGGTGGCCGCTGCTGGCGGCGGTGGCCGTGGCGGCGCTGACGGTGGGCGCACTGCTCGCGCTCGGGGCGCGCCGCGCACGCGTGGCGGCGGCCGGGCGGGCGTCGTGGGTGGAGATCACCCCTCCGGCGGTGATGCCCGCCGAGGGCGCGCACGGGCTGTGGCGGGCATTGGCGGGTCTGCTGTCCCGCACCCGCCGCTACGGGCTGGCCCCGCGCCATCTGGCCGTGGAGTTCGTCGCGGACGCCACGGGGATGCGGGTGGGGGTGTGGGTGCCGCCGGCGCTGTCGGCTTCCTCGGTGGCGCAAGCGATCGGGCGGTGCTGGCCCGGTGCCCGCGCCACCATCATCCGCACCCCGCCCACCGTGAGCGGCGGCGACGGTGGCGGGCGGGTGACAGCCGCGCACGTGATGCCGCGCGGGGGCGCGTGGGCGCCGCTGGTGGACCCCACCCGCACCGCGCGCCGACAGACCGGTGAGGTGGACGGGCTGCACAGCGCGCTGGCCGCGCTGGCGGAGCGCGGTGAGGGGGAACGCGCCTGCGTGCAGCTCGTCGTCTCCCGCGCCGCCACCATCGGCAGGGGACGCGGGGATCGGGCGCTGTGGGCGCGGATCGTGCTCGGCATCCTCCGCGCCCCGTTCGTGGTCTTCCTCGCCGTGGCCGACGTGCTGTTTACACGCGGGTCGGCCACCAGCCGCCCGAACGCCACGACGAGCAGCACGCCGGACGATCCGGCGGTGGCCGCGCGCCGCAAGGCCGTCGAGGCCAAGCAGGCGCACGGGCCGCACCTGCACGCGACCCTGCGGCTGGCCTTATGCTCTCCGGTGTCGCGGGGGTTGCGGCGGCGCGCGGTGAACGCCCTGGTCAACGGCTACGACCTCGCCAGCCCGGCCGCCACCCTCTACACCCGCCCCGCCCGGCGGGCCCGGCGGCTGGTCCAGCGCCGGCCCGGACGCGGGAGGGACCGGTTCGTGATCACCCTGGATGAGGCCGACGCGTTGTGGCATCTGCCCGACGAACCGGCGCAGTACGGCATCACCGACGCCACCGCCCGCATTCGCCGCCCCCGCCGCGACCTGCCCCGCTTCACCCCCCGCCACCGGCCCGAACAGTCTGATGGAGGCCACGATGCCGCAGCCTGACCACCACCGTCCCGCCCCCGTCCGCACCACCGGTAGTGCTGCCGAGTCGCCTGTGCGGCGGCGGTCGTCGCGGTTGCGGCTGGTTCCGGCCGAGCATCCCGCCCGGCAAGCGCCGAAGCCATTGGGGATCACCAACGACGGACCGTGCCAGGGGATCGGGCTGCAGGTGGCCGACGCGCGTCACCACATCCACGTCCAAGGTGTGACCGGCGTGGGCAAGTCCACCTGGTTGGCCAACCATGTGCTCGCCGAAGCTGACGCGGGGCGGGGTGTGGTCCTGCTGGACTGCCAAGGCGACCTGGCCCGCCACGTTCTCGACCGCCTTCCCCGCTGGGTGGGTGATCGGCTGGTGATCCTCGACCCCGCCGAAACCCAGGCGCCCCCAGCATGGAACGTGCTCGCCCCCCTCGACCCCGGCGAGACCGGTCGGCGGGACCGCGAGACCGCACAACGAGACCGCGAGACGGCACGGCGAGACGGCGAGACCGGGCGGGAGTGGGCCGCCGAGAACGTGGTCGGTGTGTTCCGCCGCCTGTATGCCGCCTGGTGGGGGCCGCGCATGGACGACGTGCTCCGCGCCGCATGCTTGACGGTGGTGCGGCGACCGGGTTCGACGGTGGCCGAGGTCGTGTCGGTGCTGACGCGGCCGGAGTTCCGCCGCTCCATCCTGGCCACCTACGGGGAGCCCGAGGGGTTGGATGGGTTCTGGGAGGGCTTCGACGCACTCAGCCCGGGGCAGCGCAACCAGGTGTGCGGGCCGGTGCTGTCCCGGCTGCGGTCGGTGCTGTCCCGCCGGTTCGCCCGTGACCTGCTCGGCACCGCCCGTTCCACGATCCACCTCACCGACATCCTCGACGGCGGAATCCTGATCGCCCGGCTACCCAAAGGCGAGATCGGCGAGCACGCCGCCCAACTCGTCGGCTCCTTGTTGCTGTCCGGGTTGTAGTCGGCGGCCACCCACCGCTCGACGCTCGCCCCCGAGGATCGGCGCGACGCCACGATCGTGGTTGACGAGTGCCACAACTTCCTGCATCTGCCGATCGGCGTGGACGACGCACTGGCCGAGGCTCGCGGTTACCGGCTCTCGCTGGTGTTGGCGCACCAGCATCTGGCGCAACTGCCTGCCGATGTGCGCGACGCGGTGGATGCCAACGCCCGCAACAAACTTTTCTTCACCGTCTCCCCCAACGACGCGACCAAATTGGTGCGGCATGTGGCACCCTATTTCGACGACTGTGATCTCGCCCGCCGCCCCGCGTTCGAGGTCACAGCGCGCACCGTGCACCACGGGCACGACGTGCCACCGTTCACCCTGGCCACGCCGCCGCTGCCGCCCGCCATCCCCGGGCGAGCCGAACAACTCCGGTCCGCCGCCCGGCGGCGGACCGGGCTGACCGCCGACCAGCGGGCGCAGGCCGCCCGCCGTCGGCACGTGGGCACCGCGCCCCGCGCCGCCCGACTCGGCGCCGACCCCGCACCAGCCAGCCACCCGGACGAGGGCGACCAGCGCGGTCTGGTGCCTGGCCGATCACCGGGCCACCCAGCGGGCCAGTCACCGGCCAGTGGGCGGGTCACTTATGACTGGCCCGCTGACTGACCGCCCCGGACCTGGCATTCCCGCAGCTCAACGCATCCGTGAAGGAATCGTGCGCGTCTCCCGACATTCATCGATCCATCCCCACACACCCCCCAGGGTAGACATCCGCCCGGCCAGAAAGGCCGACCTGCTCCACTCGCGGGGGCTGACCGCCCGCGACGCCACCGTGATCCACTACCTGGCCCGGCACCGGGTGCTCACCGCCGTGCAGCTCGCCCGGCTGGTGTTCGGCTCGTACTCTCACGCTCGGTCCCGGCTGGCGGTGCTGCACGCCCGGGGTGTGCTCGCCCGCTTCCGCCGCGAGGTCTGGCCCGGCTCCCAACCCTGGCGCTACACCCTGGGCCCCCTCGGTGCCGTCGTGCACGCCGCCGCCACCGGGGCCGCGCTGCCCCGCCCGGCCACCATCACCGACACCGTGCTCCGCCTGGCGCACTCCACCCACACCGAACACCGGCTCGGCGTCAACGACTTCTTCACCACCCTCGCCGGACACGCCCAACACCACCCGCACTGCGCGCTGCGCGAGTGGTGGCCCGAACACGAGGTCGGCGACACCTGCGCCGGAATCGTGCGCCCCGACGCCTACGGCGAATACACCGACCACGACCGCACACTCGCGTTCTTCTACGAATACGACACCGGAACCGAAACCCTCGACACCCTCGTGGCGAAAATCAGCAAATAGGCCGAACTCGCCGACGCCGGAATCCGCAAACCCATCCTGTTCCACCTCCCCAGCACCAGCCGCGAACACCACCTCCACACCGCGATCACCCACCGCTGGCCCCTCAAACCACCCGTACCCGTGGCGACCCTGCCCGCCGACCAACTCGCCCCACCCGGCCACCGCATCACCCCCGCCAGCCCCTCGATCGCCGACGCCCTGTGGCTGCCCGTCGGCCACCCCCGCCGCCGCACCCTCGCCGAACTCGCACCCCGCACCACCCAACCATCCGCCCGACACGCCGCCGCCCGGCCCCGTCACGCCAGCCGACCGCCGAGGGAGAAGCCCGTGCCCAACCCGCACCACGATCCCACCCACCGCCCACCAGGCGACGATGACGCCACCGTGTTCCCCCTCCCCCGCCAGCCGCAAGCATCCGCCCCACCCTCCTCCACAACACAGGAGCGACGGTGGCAGGTGGCGCGGATTGACACCGAACCCATGACCACCCAGCACTACGACCACGCCATCACCACCCTGGCCACGCTGATCACCCAATGGAAACATAACCACGGAAACGCGAACGAAGCCCACGAAGAAGCCGCGTAGAATACGGGCATTTCCGCTTCCCATTTCGTGTCCGAGGAGCGATAATGGAAGCGGTATCAACACCGCCCGCGAGCTGCTGTTTAAGGGAAGTCAGCAGCGATCCAGTAGGCGCGTAGTCGCCCTGTAGTAGCCGGAGAAACGGCTACTACAGGGCACCGGAGAAAGCGAACTGAGGGAGCCACACAATGGGGCGAGCCGCGACCGCGCAACGCACCAAGAAAGCCGCCATGACCACACTCGGCGACGATGTCCGGGTGGGGATCTACGTGCGGCGCTCCACCGACGACGAGCACCAGCCCTACTCCATCGACGCCCAAGACACCCGGCTGGACAACTACATCAACTCCCAACCCGGCTGGCGCTTGGTCGCCCGATTCCCCGACGACGCCTCCGGTGCCAGCACCCAGCGCCCCGGACTGGCCAAAGCCATGGCCGCCGCCCGCGCGGGCATCATCGACGTGCTCCTCGTTTACCGGGTCGACCGCTTCTCCCGCAACCTACGCGACATGGTCATGCTGCTCGACGAACTCGACCAAGCCGGGGTGGTGTTCCGCTCGGCCACTGAACCGTTCGACACCTCCACCCCGATGGGCCGGATGCTGGTCCAGATGCTGGGCATGTTCGCTGTTATCTCAAGCTCTCCAGATGATCAAGGTTCTGACCTGGGCTGCAATGTCGCGGACGGTGTCTTCGACTTGGCCGTATGAGGCTGTTGAGCTCAGGGGGGCACGGGTGGATCGTTACCGAA
>JBOHFR010000107.1:0-11483 GCA_050699715.1 Pseudonocardiaceae bacterium | reverse complement strand
ACCGGCGTTTGTGCTGCTCACTGGCGGAGGATGCGGGATTTGAACCCGCGAGGGTTTTAACACCCAACACGATTTCCAATCGTGCGCCATAGGCCACTAGGCGAATCCTCCGCTGGTGAGGTTACCGCCAGTGCAGCTTCCAGCCAAAGTTGCTGGTGGCGGCCCTCGTCGGCGCCTTGACCGGACTTGCGCGACGCCGGGCACTCCAGAGGGTGCCGTGCTCCGGCGAGAGGGTAGCCCCTAGACTGGGTGGTGGACCCCGCGCGGCGTCCATCTTGCGAACTCCCCCAGGGCCGGAAGGCAGCAAGGGTCAGCAGGCTCTGGCGGGTGCGCGGGGTCCTCTTCAGCGAGACCGGCGAGGTAGGTCGCCTTCCCCCGCAGCCTTTCTGGACTGGACGCGGCCGAATCTGGATGGGACGCAGTCGAGGAGGGAACCCGATGCGGCCTCAGGCCCCCGCGCGCGCCACCGTCGCCAGCACTGTCGCGACGGTGGCGTCGACGCGGCAGGTGACTCCCCGGATGACGCGGGTTCGGCTCGTCGATGAGAGCCTAGCTGGCTTAGCCGCCGTTCCCGGGCAGACGCTCAAGATCTACGTTCCGGACCTGGTCAGTGGACACCTGGTGTCCCGTGACTACACAGTGCGTGACTACACCGGACGTGGCAACACAGAGTCCGACGACGATGGCGCGAAACCAAGCCTGGACATCGACTTCGTGCTGCACGGAGAGGGGCCAGCAGCCACCTGGGCGCGGCGGGTGCGGGCTGGCGAGACCCTGGAGTTCATCGGTCCGAGCGGTCGCTACCGGCCCGATCCGCACGGTGACTGGCACCTGTTCGCCGGGGACGAGACTGCCCTGCCGGCGATCCAGGCCTATACAGCGATGCTGCCGGCCGATGCCTGCGCGCTCCTCTACCTCGAAGTCGCCAACGCCGCCGAGCAGCAGCCGATACCGGGAGTGGCCCGTCCGACCGTGTGCTGGCTGCACCGCGGCGACCGGGAGCCAGGTACTTCGACGGTGCTCGAGGAGGCTCTGCACGCGGTGCGGCTGCCGCCTGGGCAGGGCCGAATCTGGATCGCCGGGCACACCCCGACAGTGCGACGGATCCGGGCGCACCTGCTCAACGATCGTGGCATCGATCGGCGTGCGGTGCACGGCAGGGGCTTCTGGGATCGTCGACCTCGATAACGGCGTGATACCATCAATCGATGGGTCGATCGATAGGCGGTGTGGCATATGGCTGGAGCGGAACGCAGGGTCAGTGCAACCGAGGCCCGGGTGCGCTTCGGTGAGCTGCTCGACGGGGTGACGACCTCCCACGATGTCGTCTTCGTGGAACGGGCCGGGAAGGAAGTCGCCGTGGTGGTATCTGTGGAGGACTGGGAGGCGGCATGCAGGAGCCGAACCGACAAGTGGGCCCGGGCCAACGCGATGCTCGCTGAGTTTCATGAGCGGCTGCGGGCGGAGGGCGCGATCGAGCGGCTGACGGACTTCAACGTGGAGGCGGCGATTCGCGTCGGCCGGGACGATTGGGACGAGGAGCTCTATGGCCGGGTGCGTTGATATGGCCGGGTGCGTTGATGCGAGCCTGGTAGTCCGGATCCTCGATGCGCATTCCGCCGCTCTGGCCGTGTGGGAGCGGCTCGTGCACTCGGGCGGTGACCTGATCGCACCCCATCTGCTGCACTACGAGGTTGCGAACGTCCTCCACCAGCACCAGCGGGCGAGAAAGATCAGCGCGGAGACGGCTCAGGAGGGGCTGCGTCGCGTGATGAACCTGCCTATCGAGCTGTACGGCGATACGCGGCTGCACTCCCGGGCGCTGGAGATCGCTCATGACCGGCATTTGCCAGCGACGTACGACGCGCATTACGTCGCCCTCGCTGAGCGCTTCCGGGTGCCGCTGTGGACGTGCGATGGCCGACTCGCCGACGCGCTGGGCGATGGTGTGCCGGAGGTGCACCTCGTGCTGTGCGGGCCTTCGTAGCCGCCCGGTAACCTCACGGCCGTGGCATTGGCTCTCTACCGTAAGTACCGCCCAGCGGCGTTCGCCGAGGTGGTCGGTCAGGAGCACGTCACCGAACCGCTGCGCACCGCGCTGGCGGCCGGCCGGATCAACCACGCCTACCTGTTCTCTGGCCCGAGGGGCTGCGGGAAGACGTCCAGCGCGCGCATCCTGGCCCGCTCGCTGAACTGCGCGCAGGGCCCGACGCCGGACCCGTGTGGGGTCTGCCCGTCGTGTGTCGCGCTGGCGCCTGAGGGCCCCGGGTCAATCGACGTCGTGGAACTCGACGCAGCCAGCCACGGCGGGGTGGACGACGCCCGCGACCTGCGAGATCGTGCGTTCTACGCCCCTGCCGAGTCTCAGTACCGGGTGTTCATCATCGACGAGGCGCACATGGTCACCACGCAGGGCTTCAACGCTCTGCTCAAGATCGTGGAGGAGCCACCGGAGCACCTCGTTTTCGTCTTCGCCACCACCGAGCCGGAGAAGGTGCTGGCGACCATCCGCTCCCGCACCCACCACTACCCGTTCCGGCTGCTCCCACCGAGCACTATGCGCGGGCTGCTGGAGCAGGTGTGCGCCCGAGAGGGGGTCCTGATCGAACCTGCGGTCTACCCGCTGGTGATCCGCGCCGGCGGTGGCTCCGCCCGGGACTCGTTGTCCGTGCTGGACCAGCTGCTCGCGGGGGCAGGCACTGATGGCGTCACCTACGCCCGGGCGGTGGCACTGCTCGGGGTCACCGATGTCGCACTGATCGACGACATGGTTTCCGCGCTGGCGACCCAGGACGGGGCCACGGTGTTCGCCACCATCGACCAGCTGGTGGAAGCCGGACACGATCCCCGGCGCTTCGCCTCTGACCTCCTACAGCGCTTCCGCGACCTGGTGCTGCTGCGGGTCGCCCCCGAGCAGGCCTGTCATGGGTTGGTCGACGCTCCCGAGGATCAGCTCGCGACGATGACCGCCCAGGCGCAAGCCCTGGGTGCGGCCAGCCTCACCCGATTCGCTGAGATCACGCACAACGGCCTGGCCCAGATGCGCGGGGCCACCGCCCCTCGACTGCTACTGGAACTGCTGTGCGCCCGGATGCTGCTGCCCGCCGTCGCCGACGGGGACGGCGCGGTGTTGCACCGGCTGGAGCGGTTGGAGCGGCGACTCACCACCGCCCAGCCGAACGCCGGTGCGGCGAGCTCACCGGGCCCAGCGAGAGTCACCGACTCCACGCCGGACCCGCCTGCGAGCCGGCCGAAACCGCCCGACCCGGACGTCAAGCGTCCGGAAGCCCAAAACCCAGAATCACAGAGCCCGGAAACCCAAAACCTGGAATCACCGCGCGAGCCTGTGGCGGGCCAGCTCGACGCGGCTGCAGTGCGACGGGTGTGGCAGGCCTTGCTGGACGCGGTGCGCGAGCAGAGCCGGGCAACTCAGGCCCTGTTCAGCAACTCGACCGCCAGCGCGGTGGAGGGCAGCACGCTCGTCCTGACCCTGCCCACCGCCCCGCTGGCCCGCCGGCTGGGTGAGGAGCGCAATGTCGAGATGATCAAGAAGGCGTTGCGTGACGTCTTGGGTGTTGACTGGCAGGTGCGCTGCGAGCATGCCAGCGTCGAGGCAGGTCCTAGTGGCGCCCAGCAGCCGCAGCGCCCTGCCGAGCGGGCCGCCCGCGCACCGCAACGCTCGCCGGAGCGTCCCGTCTACCGTCGTCCCGCGACGCCGCAGCCCCCGGACGACGGTATTCCCCTACCACCCGAGCCCCCGGATCCCGATGGCCCCGGTACGGCGGCCTTACCACAGGACCCAGCGGATGACGACGAGGTGACGCTCGCCGAGGCCGCCGGAATGCCGCCGGTGCGCGCCGAACGCCGGGACCCCGATGAGACCGCCTTAGAGTTACTGACCGCCCAGCTCGGCGCCCGCCGCATCGACGAGGGATAACAGCCGGCAGCCGCTAGGTTGTAGTCGTCCGTTCCTCCCGCCCTGCCGCAAAGGCGATTGACCCTCTGTGAGGCCGCCACGTGCTCCCCTTGAAGCAAGCTACCGCTCTTGATGACCTTCAACGTTACGTTGCGGAGATGGAGGAGGAGCGCGGCTTCAGCCACCGAGACGTTGTGCAGCAGTGTCTCCTGCTGGGCGAGGAAGTCGGCGAATTATTCAAGGCGGTTCGCAAGCACAAAAAGATGCGCATGGGGACAACGTCGATAACCGGAACCGTTGATGAAGAACTTGCCGACGTGTTGATCTACCTTTGCGCAATCGCGAATCGACTGGGGATTAGCATTGACGACGCGTTGCGAAAAAAGGAGACATTGAACGAAACTCGGACCTGGGAGTAGTATTGGCAGTCCCGCCTAACTGATGCAAGTTGAATGGCCGGCCACGCGGTTTTGCGTTTACACCCAGCGTAGGCGAAGTGTCTTGGTGAGTGTTTTTGCTTGACGCCTGGCCTCTTTGCTCAGTTCGGGTGAACCATAGCCGTACATGATCGAGCATGTAACGGACATCTTGCTTGCGTCCCACACCCATGTACCTATGATCTGACCACCATACATGATTGTCGGCCACACCTCGCCAATCTGATTGAATGAGCTCCTCGGCGGCAGCTTCCCCAGGTACCGGCCACGACTTTCAAAGTAGGCTTTTAACGCAACATCTTCGTGCGCCAGGAAATTTAGGCTGGGGACTTGAGGCTGCGACACCATGCGCTGAAATTGATCATACCTGTCATCGTACATGTACAGCGGCGACTGGCACCATGACGCGTGAATTGCTACAAAGCGTCGTGCAGATTCTTTCATCGCGGTGATGATTGCTGATTGGGACAGCCCTGACCACCACATGGCATCTCGCAGTGATGCCGGTCCGTAACGGTCGAAATACTCACGAATCAACTCACCCGCCGCCTTGGTGCCGTCCATCGACATATCGAGACCGGGGTGCAATTTTGTAGTCAGGCCAAATTTGCGACTCTCTCGGTTCCAGCCAGCCGTGTCGTTCCGGTATGTCAGCACTCCCTGCTCCCAAGCTAGCTTAAGCGCAAGCCGCACCACGACCATGGAGGTGTGTGGCGCCATGAGCCGTGCCTCGATTGCCCTGTGCGACATCGGACCTTCTCGACTCAATAGGTCGACCATCGCCTCTACGGCTCCAGCGATAGAGCGAAGGCTAATGTTCGCGTTAGTAATCGCACGGAGAGCGTCACGTTCACGAAAATGCCGTGTCGCCCCATGAGCAACAACCGCTAGTTTCAACGGAAGGGTATGCAATGTCTTTCGCATGCATCGAACAGTCATCAAGTCAGCATGTGTCTCCGTCTCAAATAGAGTCAGCGCTACAGTTGGCGAGACACTACGAGCGATGACCGTCGCAAACGGCGACGGTCATCGGGCAGCGTGCAGCCCCAGGGTAGCGTGAGCGATCTCCAAAACCGAGTCAAACTTGGTATCTTTAGAAAGTCCATGGCGGCGAAGTAGCCAGTTCCACAACTGCCGCGCTCCGCTGTCGTCAAGCGCGTAGGAACCGATGACAGCAGGTGCGCCATAAGCCATGGTGCGATGCTAACATGCGCTTGGCAAGAATGCCTAGCAGCCCTGCACGTTCCAGTGATCCTCAACGAACCCGCGCAACCGCTGATATGATCGCTCAGTCTCCACCCGGTCGGCATTTGTTCCCCACCAATGTCGCTCATTGTGATGAATGTGAAACTTCGACCAATCACCATCCCAATCAGGCTGCAGGTGTGTACCACGAACGCCGTAGATATCGGCCTGATCGTACACTTGCGTCCCCGGCAGCGGGACGAAGCGGAACAACGAGACGCGAGAGATGGCCGAGCCCAACTCCCGCAACAGTTTAATTGTGTCGTCGGTCGTCTCAGCGCCTTCGCCAGGGAAGCCGTGAATGATAAATACCTTCGCTTCGATGCCAGCGTCAACCGTTGCGTATATTGCCCGGCTGATTTGCTCCCGCTTGGTATTCTTGCGCATCGTCTTGAGTAGACGCTCACTCCCTGACTCCATGCCATACTTCACTTCGATGCAGCCAGAATTCGCCATCTTGCGAAGCAGAGGCTCATCAATGGTGTCTACGCGTGACAACGCCGACCATCGCAATCCAAGGTCTCCGATACTGTCGCAGATATCACTGACCTTGTTCTTGTTGACGATAAAGTTATCATCAACAATGGCAAACCCTTCGATCCCGTACAGGCCGATCAGGTGCAGAAGCTCCCGCCGAGCGCTTGTCCCGCTCCGGTACTGAACTCGAGTCTAACCAGCGGCACAGAAGCTGCACGGGAAGGGACAGCCACGGCTGAACATCACATGGACCATTCGAAGGTCAGTACCAGCGAGCCGATCAGGGATGACGAAGTCGTCGATTTGTGGCGCAGGGTGGTGATCATGGCTTGGCCGTCGCGGACGCCGTGACCGGTTAACCGCCTGTCGGGTCCGGGGGTGGCGGTGAGGTGGTGGTGCCAGTCGGCGATGGTGACCGCGAGGAGCGCGGCCCCCATCCAGGTGGTGTTGAGCTGAGGATATCCCGAGGGGAGGTGTCGTAGCGCGGCGCCGATCGTGGCGTCGCGGACGATGTTCTCGATCTGGGTCCGGTGCCGGTACCAGTGCTCGATGGCGGCGGCTTGCTCTGGTGTGGACACATCGAGGTTGGTCACGATGAACGAGGAGCCCTCCACCGCGTCGAGCTCAGCCAGCGCCGCGAGGGGCAGTGCCCGCTGGTCGGGGTGCAGGGTGCGGCGGCGTCGGGAGCGGGGGTCGGTCGAGACCTGCCCGGCGTTGATGTCCAGGCGGACTCGGCGGATCAGCAGCCGGGTCGCCGCCGGCCACCAGGGCGGGCAGGAGGAGGCGAGGGCGACCTGCGCGTCGTCCCTGTCGAGCGCGTCGGTCCAGTCGGTTTCGGCCAGGCCCTGGAGTAGGCGCGACAGGGGCGCGATGCGTTGGGCGCCGAGGGCGAACTCGACACCGGCGACCAGCGCGGCCCGGGCCAACTGCCCCGCGACGTAGCCGGCGCTGGGCGCGCAGCCGGATCCGCCCGCACCGCGCCGCGCCCGGCAGCGCGCCCAGCGCCCGGCGCAGCAGCTCGGGAGCGGGAGAGCGGGGGTCCGCATCGCCGGCCATCAGCTCCGCGCCCAGCGCTGTAGCGGTCTGCGCCCAGGTGGCCACCTGCGGGCGCCCGCAGCGTTGCCCCCGGGTAGGTGAACACCACCCCGCGTTTCTTCCGTCCCTAGACCTCCACGCCGGTGGTGTCCAGATCAAGGGTGACCACCTCGCACAGCGCCACCGCCCACGCCGGTGGCAGCACCGCGAGCATCGCGGTGTGACCCTCACCGATCCCCGTCTCCACCACACGCCACTGCCCGTCAGTGAACCTGCGCGCCAGCCCCGCGACGCTCGTCGAACTCAACCCCGCCACCAGCACGAGCACCTGAGCGGCCACATCAACGCGCTAGCGGTCCAACCCAACCAGGAAATCCTCCCCAGCCAGCTGCGCACTGGCCAACCCAACCAACAGCAGCCCACCACTCACCCCCCCGATCGGAGGTCTTGACCACCCCGATCACGGCACCCACCAGCTTGACCATGCCCAGCTGATGGACCAGCTCGGTCACCGCCACCATCCCCGACACCGGAGTCAACCACGGATCCGGCACGCCGATACGCACCCACCCCCGCAACCGACCCATATCCCGTAACGTGTCCACCCGATGGGTGTCCTCTCCCTGAGATGTTTTGTTGCTTCGCAACCGACATCATCCCAGGCCAGAGCGACACCCATCGCCAACCCCGGGCCCATGTCGCCCTATTACTTGCGGATTCGGGTCTGATGGACATAGAATTACGCGAAGACTTCTGTATACTTCCACCTGCACGACACGGGCATCTTCTACCTATAGCAGTGAAGGATCATGCAGTAGGGTACGCGAATGAGACACCAACCCATACCCCGTCCGGGTATCTATGAGCTGTACTGGTACTTCGCCGCCGAACGACAGCGAGCCTTCGAACGCCGAGTTGCTGGCGAAGACTGGCCGTGGACCGACGACCCGATCTTGCAGGAATACAAATTCTGCAACGTGTTCCGGGCCGCTGATCGCGTCAGTCAGTACATGATTCGAGATGTCTGTTATCACGAGGAGCCATGTTGTCCACCGCGGTGGCGGGGGTAACGCGGATCCTCACCCGCCGCTGATCGAGCTACCCACTCACTCGACTGGTCAATATTGTAATGACTTGGGCTCGCAGAACTCCCGCAAACCGTAGCTGCCGTATTCGCACCCAATACCGGAGTGTCCGAAGCCGCCGAAGGGAGCGAGTGGGGCGATGGTCATAGTGGGATTGACATCGGCTAACACGGTGGGCCGCGGGTAAAAACCTCGGTCGGGACCAGCAGCCGAGTGAGGGCATTGCAGGACTGCCCAGAATTCATGAAACATTTGCGGCTCTACTGCTCTACATGTGGATGGCGGGGGTGTGGTATGGGAGCTTCAGGTTGACGGGTCCGCAGGTGAGCATGACGGCAGCCAGCGCGGCTTCGGGACTGTGGAAGCCGTAGGCGCGGCGGATGATCAGACGTACCTTGTTGTTCAGTCCTTCCTGGCGGCCGTTTGACAGTCCGCGGTCGATAGCGGCGTCAATACCGTCGCGGTGTTTCCGGATCGTGCGTGCCGTTTTCACGAATTCGGGGATTCGGCTCCGCTGCGCTTTCGAGCACCAGCGGTCCAGCATGACACTCGTATCGGTGGGGTCCAGGTCACCGGCGAACACCGCCCGCAGGGACTCCTTGAGCTGATAGGCCCGCCACAGTGCACCGCCAGTTCGTTTGATCTCTCGTAGCGTACCGCTCTGATCCTCGGTCAGATCGAGGGGATTTTTCACCAACGCCCAGCGAGCCCCCGTGAACTTCTCCGCGATACTCTGGTCACACAGCTTCCGGGCGGACTGCCACACCTGCCGCCGGACCGCGTCCAAAGCTTCGGTGACCAGCTTGACCACGTGGAACGGGTCGAAGCAGATCGTGGCCCGCGGGGCGCGGGTACGGACCGACTTGGCGTAGGCCGGACCCAGATCCATCGACACCGCCTCGAGTTTCTCAGCCGCACCCTCAGGCAACTCATCAAAGAACGAATTCAGAGTTTCGGTGTCCTTCCCAGCTTTTCCCCACACAATCTTCCCGGTCGCATGATGAGACACCAGCGTCAGATAATTGTGGTGCTTCTTCCAGGAAATCTCATCCACCCCGATATCAACCAGCCCCAACAACCGATCAGGATCCAACACATCCCCCGACACCCGCTCACAGATCGCCCCGACCGTACGCCACACCATCCGAGCGAACGCACAGATCGTCGTCTTGTCAGTTTTCGTGACCAATCACCCTACCAACTGCTCGACATCACGCGTGAACCCCGATCTCGGCCGCGCGAACGGCACCCCCTCGGCGAGCACCCCATGCTCCGGACACCGCAGCCCTCGCCACCGCACCCTTGATCCGACACACCCGGCCACCAAAGTCACGATGCCGCCACGAGGAGTCCACCTCCCGCGTGTCATACCGATACGCCGTGGCGTACGAACACTCCGGACACACCAGCAGCCGCCGGGTCAACCGAACCCGCACAACGATCTCCCCACCACCAAGCTCTACCAGCCAAGACCCCGGATCCACCACCGCCACACCCCGCAGGCCCAACAGAGAGTTCAGTAAGGTTGTAGCGCGCACGGGCGGCTCCAGGATCGGTGCGTGTAGGAGCCATCGAACCTAGATCACGCCCGTGCGCCCCACCCACCGGGCACCCGGCCATACCACACCCCACTCATCCACATCCATGGCAATAGAGCCACATTTGCGGACTCCGTGGCGGACGGCCGTCTCGAACAGGACTGGCTCGGCGTCGGGCAGGATCACCGTGGCGGACTTTCTACCGAGTTCGAGGGAGACTTTCTTGAGGGTCTCGCCAGCGCGACGAGCGACTTGGCGACCAGCTCGGGTGGAGCCGGTGAACGACACCATGTCAATGCCAGGATGGCAGGCGAGGGCGTCACCAACCCTCGGCCCGGTGCCGTAAACGATGTTGAGCACTCCTGCTGGAAGCTCGGCGTCGTGCGCAATCTCGGCCAAGAGATCGGCGGAGAGCGGGGCGAGCTCGCTGGGCTTGACGACCACGGTGGCGCCGGCGGCCAAAGCAGCCGCGACCTTGAGGACGACCTGGTGCAACGGAAAGTTCCACGGCGTGATCGCAGCGACCACGCCGACGGGGTCCAGGATCACCAGTGAGTTGTCGATCTTTTCCGTAAAGCTGAAACTGGCCGTCACCTCCGCGTATGAGGACATCACCGTGACCGGCATGCCCGCCTGCACCCGCAGCGAGAAACCCAGCGGCGCGCCCATCTCAGCGGTGATCGTGCGAGCGATCTCCTCGGCCCGCGCCTGAAGCCTAATGGCGAGCCGGCGAAGATGACCAGCTCGTTCACGCGGTGGTGTGGCTGCCCATGCCAGGAACGCGACTCGTGCGGCAGCTACCGCAGAGTCAACATCCTGCTCCGTCCCTGCGGGCACGGTCGCGATGCTCTGCTCCGTGGCAGGATTGATCACCGGCAGACACTCACCGCGCCGGCTGGCCACCCATTGCCCACCCATGAAGTGCTCGACCCGCCGCTGGCCCGGCGCGCTCACCCGGCCTCTCCTCAGTCAGGCAAAGACAGTCAGCCGCTGGACGATGTCCTGCAGGTCAGATCGCCTCGGCCAGCGGCTCTGCAGAACAGGACGAATGCGGCCAAGCTCCCGGCGCGCGGTCGCCGACTCGGTGACCGCAGCCGTGTCGAGCACCTCAGCAAGAGTGCGGCCGACCTCATCGGGGTGCCCGGCCAGCGCGTAGGCATGGGCTAACGAGGCACCATGAATTGCGTAGGCGCGGGGTGAGGCGCCCTTGACAGCGGTCATCCGCGGAGCCAGCCATTCTATGGCTGGCTCACCGTAGCCAGCGAAGATGGTGCAGGTCGCCCAATGACGCCCGACGGGGTCATGGTCCAGGTCCCGGGGGCCGAGAGACAGTTCGTCCTGGGGCTGCGTAGCGGCCTTCTGGTAGTAGCTGCTGGCCAGCTCGAGTGCCCGGCGGCTGGCGGCTAGGTCACCGGCGAGGGCGTGACCGACGGCAAGCTGGTCAGCAGCGAAGCGCAGTACCGTGGGGGTTGCGCCGTGGGTGTGTAAGGCTAGCTGGGCAAAGTCAACAGTGCGGTGGGCGTCGGCGGCGTGCGTGCTCGCGATCACGCTCTTGCGCACCGAGACGAAGGCGACCATGGGTGCCCACCCGCTGGCGTGTGCCCACTCACCGGCCCGGTCGACCCACCAGATCGCCTGCGCGAGGTCACCGGCCTCCTCGTGCATCCAACTCAAGAACTCGGCATAGCGGGCCTGGGTGATCCCCAGCCTGACGGCGAGATCGGGGCTCGCTTTCCGGCGCATGGCGCTG
>JBOHFR010000106.1:0-11651 GCA_050699715.1 Pseudonocardiaceae bacterium | reverse complement strand
GTCGACTCCACGGAGCCTGCGGAGGCAGGCCACCGGTCGAGTACGAGACCCTGTACGAGCTGGGCGACTTGATCAGCTTGGTCGCCTGACCCCAACAACGAGTCTCTACCGAACCCGGGGTGGTTCAAACACACACCCCCCCGCCCGCCGCCGGCTGGCCCATGCCGAGGCACGACTCCGCCGTCACCAAGCCGCGATCGAAGCTGGAGTTGACCCGGCCGCGATTGTCGATGCGATCAACCAGGCCCAAGCCGAACGCGCCGCCGCCCGCGCCGAACTCAACAAAAGACCAGCCACGCAAGACCTCACACGACAAGACATCGAAGCGATAATCGACTCAATCGGAGACATCGGCGCAGCACTAACCCACGCCGAACCACGCAGCCTCACCACTCTCTACGAGGCCCTGCGAGTCCAGATGGTCTACGACCCCGAATCCCACACCGTAGACGTGACCGTCCAACCACGTGGACGGGTGAATAGTGAGCGTGTCCGAGGGGGGACTTGAACCCCCACCCCCTAGTCGGGGACTAGCACCTCAAGCTAGCGCGTCTGCCATTCCGCCACTCGGACATACCGCACGAGAGTAGCTGATCGCCACCCGGCGCTCCAACCCGGTCGCGGGCATCATGGCTTCAGTGGCACAACGGTGGTAGGAAGGCCCGATGGAGGGACCCGCAAGCAGCACCAGCACCGCGGAGGACGAGGTCGTCGGCCTGGCCAGCGACCTGATCCGGATCGACAGCACCAACACTGGTGACCCAGACACCCTCGTCGGGGAGCGGGTCGCGGCGGAGTACGTCGCCGGCAAGCTCGCCGAGGTGGGTTTTGAGACGACCTATCTCGAGTCCGGGGCTCCGGGACGGGGCAACGTGATCGCCCGGCTGCCCGGTGCCGATCCCCAGCGCGGCGGGCTGCTGGTCCACGGCCACCTCGACGTGGTGCCCGCCGACGCCGCTGAGTGGTCGGTGCACCCGTTTTCCGGCGCGGTGCAGGACGGCTACCTGTGGGGCCGGGGCGCGGTCGACATGAAAGACATGCTCGCGATGACGATCGCCGTCGCCCGGCGGTTCCGGCGCGAGGGCGTCGTTCCGCCGCGCGACCTAGTGTTCGCCTTTCTGGCTGACGAGGAGGCCGGCGGTGTGTACGGCTCACACTGGTTGGTCGAGAACCGTCCAGACTTGTTCGAGGGCTGCACTGAGGCGATCAGCGAGGTCGGCGGGTTCTCCCTGACCGTGCGGGAGGGACGCCGGCTGTACCTGATCGAGACCGCCGAGAAGGGCATTGCCTGGATGCGGTTGCGGGCCCGGGCCCGGGCCGGGCATGGATCGATGGTGCATGAGGACAACGCGGTGACCGCGCTGTGTGCTGCGGTGACCCGGCTGGGCAACCACAGTTTTCCCCTGGTGATGACTGACACGGTGCGGGAGTTCCTCACCGCGCTAGGTGAGGAGACTGGGTTAGACTTCTCCGGCGACGACCTCGACGGTACGGTCGCCAAGCTCGGCGGGCTGGCCCGAATCGTCGGCGCGACGCTGCGCGACACCGCCAACCCGACGATGCTCAACGCCGGGTACAAGGCCAACGTCATCCCCTCCACAGCGGAGGCGGTGGTGGACTGCCGGGTGTTGCCCGGTCGCCAGGCGGCGTTCGAGCGGGAGGTCGACGAGCTGCTGGGCCCCGACGTCACCCGCGAATGGGTGTGCAACCTACCGCCGGTGCAGACCACCTTCGACGGTGACCTAGTGGCCGCGATGGACGCCGCGATCCAGCAGGAGGACCCCGGTGCGCGAACCATCCCCTACATGCTCTGCGGCGCCACTGACGCCAAGGCGTTCAGCCGGCTGGGAATGCGCTGCTTCGGGTTCTCGCCGTTGCGGTTGCCGCCCGATCTCGATTTCGCCGCGCTGTTCCACGGTGTCGACGAGCGAGTGCCCATCGACGGGCTGATCTTCGGTACTCGCGTCCTCGAGAGGTTCCTGCGGAGCTGTTAATTCTGCTAACGTCTGCGCTCGTAGCAGTCTTGGTTCCAAGGGACGCCTGTGGAGCAAGCGCCACAGGCGTTCGGTGTGTCCGGCCAGTGCGGTGGGTCCACGGCTCTGGCGGGTGCGCCACGACAGCGATCCGAGACACCCGCATTGCGGGCCGTACAGGCGGCCCGAGAAGGAGATGGAAGATGGCGACCGGCACGGTCAAGTGGTTTAACTCGGAGAAGGGGTACGGCTTCATCACCCAGGATGGTGGTGGTCCCGACGTCTTCGCCCACTTCTCGGCGATCGTGGCGAGTGGTTACCGCTCGCTGCAGGAGAACGAGCGGGTCGAGTTCGAGATCGCTCAGGGACCTAAGGGCCCGCAGGCCGAACAGATCCGCGCGCTCAGGGCCTGAGCCGGCGCGCACGATACCCAACTAACCAGACTCACCAGGTAGGGTCCGTACCTGTAGGTGCGGGCCCTACGTCATGTTTGGGGGAACATCTACGACGACAACTTGGGTTGCGCGACTGCGGTGCGCTGCCGGCGCAGCCATACGGTGCGCGTGCCGTCGGAGTACATCCGCACCTGGGACAGTTCCCACCCCGCGAACTCAGCTTGCACCGCGAGCTGAGTTGCCGCAGTCCGCCGAGATACCTCCGGCGGTAACCGCAGCGGTTGATACTCCCAGTCTAGGCCATCACCGTCAACTGTCTCGATCATCATTGAACCACCCGTTCGGGATCGATCACCTGCAGTCCTGCGCCTGACCCGGAGACGACGAACACCCGGCCGCTGGCCGGGTCGACCGCCACCGCATGGGGTTGATGCACTGTGGGGAACCGGTGGACGATCACCGGCTCGCCGGCCGCCACGCTGAGCCCGACCACCTCATCGCGGCTGGTCAGGGTGACCCACGCCAAGTCCCGCCGGCCGTCGTAGGCCAGCCCGTAGGGCGCCCCGGGCAGCGGAAAGCGCTGCCGCAACACCGGTGGGTCGCCGGCAAAGGCGAGCAGTTCGCCGTCGCGAGTGTCGGTTACTAGCATCCGGCCGAACCTGTCGGCCACCGCACCGGTGGCCCCGTTGCCCGCGCGCAGGGCGGGGCTGGTCTCGCCGGAGGACAGGTCCACCACACTCACCGCGCTGCGTCCCCGGTCGAGCACCCCGAGCTTGGCTGCGCCGCCGGAATTCCCGACCAGGCCGGCAGTCCCGACTGGCACCAGGCGGGTGGCGTCGATGAACCCCGGGATGGTCGTGCGCGTCCGGTTCCCATCCAGCACGGCCAGCCGGTCGCCCAGGGCGACCACGGTGGTCTGACCCACCGTGACCGCCCCCTGTGCCGGGCCACCGAGATCCGTCCTGCTGGGTGCCCCCCCCTCAAGCGGGACCCGGATGAGGGACCCCGGCGCGGTGATCGGCACCAGCAGCGTGCCTCCCTCGGCGGAAAGGGCGAGATCTGCGGCCGGGCCAGGCAGCGGCACCTGCCGTGGCGGCGCGGCACCGTCCAGGGTCCGCAGCAGCAGCCGTGGCGGGTCATCCAGCGCCACCGCCACGGTCCCGGTGCGGGGATCGAGCACCACCTCGGTAGCGGGCGCACCCAGCGGCACAACGGTCCCGGCGGGGGCTGGCCCACCCAGGGGAGCCGACGCCGGTGCGGCGGGGACGACGCCTTGCTCGGCGTCTGAGAGGGTGGCGCATCCTACTATCAGCCCGGCGACGAGCAACGCAGCAGGTAGAGCCGCGCGCTTGGCACCGAGCACACTGATCTCCTTGCTGGCGGGGGGCGAAGTGTAAGGCAAGCATTCCTGACGTGACACCCCCGCGTCATCACCAGGTAGCTGCTTGTTCGTGTCCGCGCGCTCAGCGGACGCCGTCCCTGCTGACGCTGCGCAGCGCAGACGTCACCGATCTGTCATCAGTGTTACCTGCGTTGCGCTTTCCGTAGGCGATAGTGTCCTCGACTGTGACTCTTCCGACTCCCACGACTGCCACTGTCGACATCGTGCTGCCCTGTCTGGATGAAGCTGAAGCGCTGCCGGGTGTGCTGGCCGCGATGCCGGCGGGCTACCGGGTCATCGTCGTGGACAACGGCAGCACCGATGACACCGCCGCCGTCGCCGCCGCATGTGGCGCAACCGTGGTGTCCGAGCCGCGGCGGGGTTACGGCGCTGCGGTGCACGCCGGGTTGCTGGCCGCGACCGCCGATCTCCTCGGCGTGCTGGACGCCGACGGATCCTTGCCGCCACAGGCCCTGCCCGAGCTGGTGGCCGCGCTCGCCGGTGACACCGACCTCGCCGTCGGTCGCCGGATACCGCAGGCCGGCGCGTGGCCGTGGCATGCCCGGGCGGGCAACGCGGCGCTGGCCGCGGTGCTGCGCGAGCGCGGGCTGCCGGTGCACGACATCGCACCGATCCGGGTCGGACGCCGCCAGGCGCTGCTCGACCTCGGCGTCACCGACCGTGGCTTTGGCTACCCGTTTGAGCTGCTGCTGCGGGCGGGCGACGCCGGCTGGCGGGTGCGCGAGTTCGACGTCGAGTACCGGCCGAGGGCCGGCGGGCGCTCCAAGGTGTCCGGGTCAGTCCGGGGCACCTTTCGAGCCGCCCGCGACATGGCCGCCGCGACGCGGCGGATCAACCGAGCGGGCGTTCCGGATAGCCCAGCTCAATTGCGCTGACATCATCCAGCGCGGCCCGGATCGCCGGAGCCAGCTCCACCTCCTCGGCGGCGAGTGAGCCAGCCAGCTGGGTAGCGTCCCGGGCGCCGATGACCGGGGCGACCACCCCCGGCCGGTCCCGAACCCAGGCCAGGGCCACTTCCAGCGGGGAGGCGCCCAGCCCGTCGGCGGCGGTGACCACGGCCTGCACGATCCGGCTCGACCGCTCGGTGCGGTGGTGCTCGACGTACCGCGCGTAGTGCGGTGACGCCGCCCTGGAGCCGGCGGGGGTGCTGTTGCGGTACTTGCCGGTGAGCACCCCGCGAGCCAGTGGCGCCCAGGGCAGCAGGCCCACCCCGTGGTAGGCCGCCGCCGGGGCCAGTTCCCGTTCCACCCCCCGTTCCAGCAGTGAGTACTCCACTTGGCTGGACACCAGCGGCACCTCGGAAACGGCCTTCGCGGTGGCCAGCTGCCAGCCGGTGTAATTGGACACCCCGACGTAGCGGACCTTGCCGGAGCGCACCGCGTCGCTCACTGCGGCCAGCGTCTCCTCCAGCGGTACGGCCGGATCCCAGGCGTGCAGCTGCCACAGGTCGATGTGGTCGGTGCGCAGCCGGCGCAGCGACCCGTCCAGCGCCGCGAGCAGCGCCGCTCGGGACGCGCCGCCGCCGAATGGCCCGTCGTCGCGGCGCGCCACCGCCTTGGTGGCCAGCACCACCTCGTCCCGGGGGATGACCTCGACCAGCAGCTCGCCCAGGATCCGTTCCGACTCACCGTCGTTGTAGACGTCCGCGGTGTCCACCAGCGTTCCGCCAGCGTCGATAAAGGCGACCAGCTGAGTGGCGGCCTCCTCGGCGTCGGTGTCCCGACCCCAGGTCATGGTGCCCAGTGCCAGCCGGGACACCCGCAGCCCGCTGCGGCCGAGATAACGCTGTTGCACGGGATGCACGCTAGCGGGTGCGTAGGGTGGCGGGCGTGGGCACCGTGATCCTGTTACGGCATGGCCGGTCCACGGCGAACACCGCTGGAGTGCTGGCCGGGCGCACCCCGGCAGTGGCCCTCGACGAGCACGGTCAGGCCCAGGCTCAGGCGCTGGTCGAACGCCTGGCGGCACTGCCGCTGGCAGCGGTGGTGAGCTCCCCGTTGCAGCGGTGCCGGGACACGGTGGCCCCGCTGGCGCGGGCACGTGAGGTCGGGGTGACGGTTGACGACCGGTTCGTCGAGGTGGACTACGGCGAGTGGACCGGACGGGAACTGCGCACGCTCGGCAAGGAACCGCTGTGGAAGCTGGTGCAGACGCACCCCAGCGCGGCGGTGTTTCCCGGCGGCGAGGGACTGGCCGCCATGGCGGCTCGGGCGGTGGCCGCGGTGCGGGAGTGGGATGCCAAGCTGGTCGCCGAGCACGGCCCCGGGGTGCTGTGGCTGGCGTGCACCCACGGCGACGTCATCAAGGCCGTGCTCGCCGATGCGTTGGGCGTGCACCTGGACGGCTTCCAGCGCATCGTCGCCAATCCTTGCTCGGTCAGCGTCGTCACCTACACCGAGACCCGGCCATTCGTGCAGCGGGTCAACGACTGCGGTGACGACCTGCGGTCCCTGGTCCCGCCCAAGCGCCAGCGCCGGCGCCGGCCTTCGTCGGACGCCACGCCCGGGGGGCCGACCGGCGCCAGCTGAGGCGTGGGGAGGGTCGTTGCCGGGCAGTGCGGGTGCTCTAGTGTCATGACTGCCATGTCGCGTGTCATCCATGTCTTCCGCACCCCCGACCGGTTCGTCGTCGGCACGGTTGGTGAGCCCGGTGACCGCACCTTTTACTTGCAGGCCGCTGACGAGGTCAAGGTGGTCAGCGTGCGGCTGGAGAAGGAGCAGGTCGTCGTTCTCACTGAGCGCCTGTCCACCTTGCTCGAGGAGGTTGTTCGGCGATTGGGCGTCGACGCCCCCGCCGAGCCCGCCCAGCTCGCGGTGGACACCGAGCCGTTGCGCTCACCCGTCGAGCAGGAGTTCCGGGTGGGCACCATGGGGCTGGGCTGGGACGTCGAGTCGCGGGCCATCGTCGTTGAGCTGCTCGCCGTGAGCGAGCAGGAGGTGGATGAGTCCATCGTGCTCGATGACACTGAGGACGGCCCCGACGCGGTGCGGGTGTTCTTGTCCCTGGAGCAGGTGCGGGCGTTCACGGTGCGCGCCGAGCGGGTGCTCTCAGCGGGGCGCAAGCCCTGCCCGTTGTGCGCGGAGCCGCTGAGCCCCAAGGGACACATCTGTCCACGGCAAAATGGCTATCGTCGCCAGGTCGAGGCCTGAGCGGGGCCAGCGGTGCTGCCCACCGATCCGGCGGTGCTGCCGCTGCTGCACCATGGCCGCATCGACGTGACTGGCCGGATCGTCGAGGCGTCCAATGCCACCTTGGTTGGCACGGTGCACTGCGACGGGGTCAGCGCCGAGTGCGTGTACAAGCCGATCCGCGGGGAGCGCCCGCTCTGGGACTTCCCCGATGGCACCCTGGCTGGCCGTGAGGTGGCCAGCTGGCTGCTCTCCGAGGCGACCGGCTGGTCATTGGTGCCGCCCACCGTGCTGCGGCCGGGCCCGTTGGGGCCCGGCATGGTGCAGCTGTGGGTGGACACCGAGGAGGAGCCCGGGCTGGTGGACGTGGTGGCTCTGGACGCGGTGCCGCAGGGCTGGTGCGCGGTGCTGCGGGCGCACGATCGCTACGGTGACCCGGCGCTGCTGGTGCACGCCGACACCGAGGGACTGCGCCGGCTGGCCGTGCTCGATGCGTTGATCAACAACGCTGATCGCAAGGGCGGGCATGTGCTGGCCGGGTTGGACGGCGCGGTGTACGGCGTAGACCACGGGATCTGCCTGCACCGCGAGGACAAGCTGCGCACCGTGCTGTGGGGTTTCTTAGGCCAGCCGTTGCCAGCTGTGGTGCTCGACGTGCTACGCCGGGTGCGATCCGAGCTGGACGGCGCGTTGGGCGCCACGCTCGCCGAGCACGTGACCCGGGCGGAGGTGCGGGCCGTGCAGGAACGGACTGACCGGCTGCTGGTCACCGAGACGTTCCCCGCGCCCGACGGGAACTGGCCAGCGATCCCGTGGCCAGCCTTCTGACTCAGCATGCTGGGCACTCACCGCGGGAACTCGCCTTCGTTGAGTAGTTACATTGTTCGACCCACAGTGCAACATTGTTCACCCAATAGTACAGAAATTAGAGCTTGGGTATATTTTGCGCCGTCTTGTTACGCGGAATCCTTGATTCCGATGTCTGGGCTGGCGGGATAAACCACTCGATCGAGTGATCTGGTCTCTCGACTTGATTCTCGGACCCGCTGATCGATCTGACAAACAGTCACTGCTCGATAACGGAGGGTTTCATGGATCGCGACATCATGCGGCGGCGGCTCGGCGTTTTCGCCTCCTCCGCCGTCCTGGCAGCCGGCTTGATGCTGGGAGCCGGAGCTACCGCCTTCGCTCAACCAGGCGGTAACGGCACTCCCGGCGCAGCCGGCGCAGCCGGCCTCCTCGGCGGCAACGGTGGTGCCGGTCTCCTCCTGGGTGCCACCGGCGGCAGCAGCGTCAACGCTAACGGTGGCACCGGTGGCACCGGTGGCGTTGGTGGCGCTGGTGGCGCTGGTGGCGCTGGCGCGTGATTCCCGCGCGCCAATCCGTGAACTCATCGCCGTGATAGGCAACGAGATCACCGCGACGGCTCCCGGCAACCACTCTCAGGCCGGGGTCCTGGGCTGAGAGCAGCAGAAAACGTGTTGAGAGGCCCGGACGCGGTCCCCTCAACACGTCACCACCCGTCGCCACACAACAAGCAACACCCCCGCGCAGTGACCACGACTGCACCACCACGAGTGCCGCAGTAAAAGGAAAATCCACGGCGACGCCGCTCACGCTCTTCAATTTAATTTTAGTTGCGCCGCGAATTTTCTCGCGATGATCATATCGAGAGGTTCTCGCAGGTGAAGCACCGGTAGAGCGGCATTGGTGATCGGTGCGAGACCTGGGCCCGCAGATCGATGTGACACGTCAGGTCACGACTACGGAGGTTTTTCATGGATCGCACCATTATGCGGAGGTTTGGCATTTTCGCTTCCTCCACCGTCCTAGCGGCTGGTTTGGTGTTCGCCGCCGGGGGTGTCGCCTTCGCCGGACCCACCGGACCCGAGGGGCCACCCACCCCAGGTGGCTCCGGTGGCTCAGGTGGCCCCGGAACCCCCGGGGCCTCCTGCAACCCGTCCGGGGGCTTCTGCATCGGCGCCAACGGGGGCGCCGGTGGCCCCGGTGGCCCCGGCATCTCGCAATTCCCCGGAGCCATGGGTGGCGCTGGTGGCCCGGGTGGCCCCGGCGCTCCCGGCGGCAACGGCAGTAACGGTGGCAACGGTGGCGCCGGCGGGGCTGGCAACATCGGTGGCAATGGTGGCAACAGCATCACGAAGGCTGGCGGCGCCGGCGGCATTGGCGGTGCTGGTGGCAACGGCGCCCCGGGTGGCAACGGCCTCGACAACAACACCGGCATCGGCGGCAATGGCGGTGCTGGTGGCATCGGCGCTGCGGGTGGCAACGGCGGCAACACCACTGAAGGCAATGGCGGTGCCGGTGCCGACGGCGGTGTCGGTGGCAACGGCGCCTCGGGTGGCATGGGCGTCACCGGTGGCAATGGCGGCAATGGCGGCACGGGTGGCAACGGCGGCGTCGGTGGCAACGGCACCCAACAAGGCGGCCAGGGCGGCAACGGCGCCGCTGGTGGCAACGGTGGTGCCGGCGGCAACACCGTAGTCGGCAATGGCGGCCAGGGCGGCAACGGCGCCACCGGTGGTACCGGCGGTGCTGGCGGCACCGGAGTCATCGGCGGCCAGGGCGGCAGCGGCGGTGCCGGCGGTCTTGGTGGCAACGGCGGCAACACCCAGATCGGCACGGGTGGCACCGGTGGCGCCGGCAGCACTCAGGGTGGCCAGGGCGGTACCGGTGGCACGGGTGCCACCGGTGGCCAAGGTGGCAGCAGCCTCAACGGCCATGGGGGCGCCGGTGGCAATGGTGGCAACGGTGGCGCTGGCGGCAGCAGCCTCAATGGTCCCGGTTTGTCTGGTTCGAATGGTTTGTCTGGTTCGAATGGTTCGTCCGGTGGCCCTGTGGGCGTGGGCGGCGGGCTCGGCTGACGTTCCCGTGGGTGCCGTTCCATGATCGAGTAGGGCGCACGCTGGCCCCGTTCAGGGTTTCTGGCTTGTTACAGTCAGAGACGATCAGGACGGGAACGGCGTGCGCACTACGCGGCTATGGCGACGGTTGGGGGGTCGCTGCGGTCCCGTGGGCCAGGCCGGGAGCGCGGTTCACCACCGCGTTCGAGGACACCGCTGTGTGGCAACAGATACATCACCAAGCGTGCGGCAATAAAATAAAAGGCGTGGGCATCTTGACGAACATCGCGACGCGACACCACACCAGGCAGGAACTTGGGCGGCGGACGGGGCGAGTCACCGCAGTGATTATCGCGGCCCTGATTGTCATCGCTGCATGCGCCGCGTGCCAAGATCAAAATCCGAGCCAGTGGCAAAACCCCGCACCCCAATCCGGCCAGCCCGGCGCGCCGGGTCAACCCGCGCAGCCCGGTCAACCCGGCGGCCCCGGTTATCCTGGCCAACCCGGTCAACCCGGTCAACCCGGTCAGCCTGGCCAGCCCGGTCAACCCGATGGTAGTGGAGGAACTGGCGGCGCCGGGGGAGCGGGCGGCGCGGGGGGCAACGGGTCCTGATCTCTCCCTCCGGCCACCCGACATTTCGATATCGGTGTACGAAACCGCACCATCAGGCTTCCGCGAATAATCAATGTCACCAAATACGGCAGCCACAGTGTGCGATCTTTCAGCGCGTGCCAGCGCGTGCCCAACTTCGCCATATGCGAAGTGGGCGGGCGGGTACGGCCAGTGCCGTGAACTCGACGAGACCGACGTAAAACGGCTCAAAAGCGTCGGTAGCGTCGAGTTCACGGCCAGCACCCGCCGCGCACACGTCACACCGCGATCGCGACTAGCCGCGACACCTCACGCATCACAGTGTGCGACTGGAGTGCAAAGTCCGCCGATTTCCGGGACCCCGAGGGTGATCCCTGCCGTGAGCCTCTGAGTGACGGCTTACATTCGAAGAGTAGTCGATGGGTGAGCATGGCGATGAAGCGGAAAGCGCACAAGTCGTCACTCCATGAGAAAACACTACGCTGTTCGAGTTATTCGGCTGGTGGTTGGCCTGCTCTGGGTAACGCGGGGCGTTACGTGGCGGATGAGTCATAGGAACAGATAATTCGACGAATCGAGTGTGTGAGGTTTGTTGTCGCGATGTCCGTGATCAGCGTGGAAATCCGAGGCTTGCGGCGGGACGCGATGAGCGCCGCAGGTTTCCGGCACGCGTTCCGATCCGGTCTGAACCTGCTGGTCGTCAGCGCGCTGGCCACGCTGGCTGTGTTGCTCGGGATGACCCTCACCGACGACAGCGCCGCCGCCACATCGACACCGTTGCTGGCCAGCATCATGCATGCCTTCGTCCCCACAACTCACGTCCCCACCCCTCAGATTTTCATGGGCCTGGCGGAGCACCCACGGGTGGATGAAACTGGGTGTGTCGTCCGCTGACGTCGGGTGTTCTTGGTACCGGCGAGTCCGGCCCTCAGATTGACGCTGGAACCCGTCCCGGTTGGGTACCCCGGGTTGCTGCCGTAGAGCGCGAGTCTCAGACTCTTGATCTTCTTGCGGGTTCCGCGGGCGGCGTGTCCGGCCCGTCCGGGGGGACTCACAGGAGAGGAGTTGCCGTGGAGATCATCTATCCGCGGATCGCGGGTATCGATGTAGGCAAGAGGGAGGTCGCTGTCGCCGTCCGCACGCCCGGGGACATCCCTGGGGAACGCCGTCAGCTGGTCCGAAAACAGAAGGTGACCAGGCGGGATTTTTGGTGACCACGGTGGTTCTGAGGGTAGGAGTCATCGACCGGGCTGGGCAGGGGTTATGACCTGGCCGGCCCGGCTGGCGCGGTGGGGTGAC
>JBOHFR010000105.1:0-11782 GCA_050699715.1 Pseudonocardiaceae bacterium | reverse complement strand
ACTGAGGGCACCGTGACCGCCTTGTGCGGAGTGACGTTCGTCCCCAGAGCGCTCCCGCTCGGCCGTGGCCTGGGATTTTCCGGCAACCCGCCCGACCCCGAGCAGGTATGCCCCGCGTGCGCCAGGCACGCCCGGTGAGCAGCCCGGCGGGCTGGGCGCAGCCCCCGCTGGACTACCACACGCACCTGCTGCTGCCCGAGGGCCACCACCACGTCGGCGTGCTCAAGACCCGCTGCGGCGCCATACTGCCGACGGGCGTGATCCAGCACAACCAGCTCCTCGCGCGCGCCTGGGCGCGCGGGCCGCACTCGCGGCCGTGAGATGAGACAATGAGACAACCACAGAGCGTAACGGGGAGTCGGGACAGATCATCCGCCACGCCGTCGACCTTCCTGCCAGTGCGCGGTCCAGAGGCAGGCAGGCGTACCCCATCCGGGCCGGTGAAAGCGGGGGTGTTTCGGGGTAGTGGGTGCGGGTCTGCCTTGCCGGGTTGTCTGCCTTGTCGCAGCTCAGGGGTAGGGCAGTGGCCCGGCGAGGGGGTGAGGCATGTGCCCTACCGCAACGGTGGTGCCTCGGGGCCTGCCTGAGGTCACGGTCGGCACGGGATCGCTGCCTCGACAGCCCCCGTCGGGGCTCGTCGTGCGCCGGGGCCGGCGAACTGCGAGTCCCAGTAACGGGGTGTCTGGCGGTCGGGTCGGGTGGGGTCTACCCCCGCTACTGTGTTGGTCAGGGCCCGTTACCCGTACCCTCTACCCGAGTAGAGGGCCCCCGCTACCCGCCGGGCGACCCAGCGGTGCCCGGAGCCGGGGTGCGCTCACCAACCCACCCCCGACATAACCACTCGAATGGGTGTAAATACTTCCTTTTCAACTGATGATGCGCTAAAATGCATGGCCCGTCGCTCTGAACACTAGGAGGTGATCCCCTGCCCACCCGGCCATAACCGCCCCGGCCACCCGTACGACGCGCCGCAACGCCAAGGGAGGTGATGCCATAACGAGGACACCCACCAAGAAACCGAACAACAGGGAGAAGGTGATAATACCCCCCTTGGGCTCGCAGGAGCCAGTTAGCCGGGGATATGGAAGATCCGACGGAAGCGGTCGATGCGGCCGAGGCCGCCTTAAAAATAGCGCCCCAGAAAGTCGGTCGCATAGTGGCCGTGGCCGTGGCCATGGCCAACGCGGCACACGGTCACGCGCTGAGACGGGACAGAACGACTTGCGAACGGTCCTACACTACGGCCCAGGATCTAGTTGGACAGCTCGAAGCGGACCCGTCTTCTCCGTGGGCACTCTTCCTGGATCATTCGTACGTCGAAGTGCAGCGCGCACGCAGCTTGACATTGTTGGGTGAGTACGGCGCGGCGGTTGAGTCGTTTCAGAAGGCCATCTCCTGCCTACCTCGCGGCTACCGTCGGGACCGTGGCGTGTATCTGGCACGGGAGGCGGTAGCCCACATAGGAAATGGTGACGTGGAGCAGGCTTCCACAGTCGGCTTGCAGGCACTGGCCATCGGCGCTGAGACTGGGTCCGCGCGCATCATAGGAGAGTTAAAATGCCTGGATACCGCACTGGGAAGGTTCTCAACAACGTCAAGCGCGGCGGATTTTCGCGACGCCATGCATGAAACGGACACACAGTGGAGCTTGCCTGCGGTTGAGCGAGAAGAGGATTAGATGACTCAGCCGACTCCTGCGGATTACGAATGGATGACGGTAGCCATCGAGCTGGCCCACCAGTGCCCACCAAGTCCTGGCGCCTTCTCCGTCGGCGCTGTCATCGTTGGCCAGAACGGGGAGGAGATCAGCCGGGGATACTCCCGGGAAACTGACAGTCATGTGCACGCCGAGGAATCAGCGCTCGCGAAACTAGCAACCGACGATCCACGCTTGAAGACCGCCACAATCTACAGCACGTTGGAACCCTGCTCGCAACGAAAGTCGCGGCCGCGTACCTGCACCCAACTCATTCTCGAAGCGGGAATTCCTCGAGTTGTCATGGCCTGGCGAGAGCCCAGTCTCTTCGTCTCAGATTGCCAAGGCTACGAGTTGCTCGCCAATGCCGGCGTGGCGGTGGTGGAAATTCCCGACCTAGCAGAGAAGGCGCAAGCTCCTAATACCCATCTATCACTTGGGTCATGATTGGTGCGCCGCACAGCAGCTCCACCACGACCTCGGCCCCGACCTCGTGTCCGCTTGAGCCCGCTGGTATCCGAAGCAAGCCGTCGGCGCGCATCAAGGAGCTGAGCGCACCAGCGCCCATGCTGACCGGGATCGCCGCGTAGCCACCCCGGTCACCGACCAGGTCGTCCATCCGGGCCAGGTCGTCCATCCGGGCCAGTCTGATCCGGACGTGCTCGTCGATCGCTGGTGGAGAGCGCACCGCCTGGGTAAGCCGGGCTCGCACCGTGGGCCGCTCGCGGGTAGGGGTACCCAGCAGTAATCCGATCAGCGGCACGGCGAACGTCTCGAAGACGTGAGCCGCCGAGACCGGGTAGCCGGGCGCACCGATGGCCGGGACGGGCCTGGTGGCATGAATGAGCCCGAGAACCACGGGATGGCCAGGGCGCATCGCGACCCCCCGCACCGCCACGTGGCCCAACCCGGCCAGCGCGGCCGCAGTGTGGTCGCCACGACCTGCGCTCGTGCCGGCGATGATAATCACGAGATCAGCCCGATCAGCGATTCCGCTCACGGCCGCGGCGATTCGGCTCGGGTCGTCGCGTTCGACCGGGAGCACTACCGTCGCGCAGCCTGCCTCACGCGCCTGCGCGGCCAGCATCAGGGAGTTCGTATCGAGGACCTCACCGCGGCCGATCGCTGATCCGATGGGTCGCACTTCATCACCGGTGGGTAGTACCGCGATCACCGGTCTTTCCCGCACCATCAGGTCACTGTGTCCCGCTGCGGCCACCACGGCCACATCGATGGGGCGCAGCCGGTGGCCCGTGGGGAGCAGCGGCTCGCCCGCCATAATGTCCTCGCCGATGCACCGAACGTGCCGACCCGCGGTCACCGGCGCGACAAGCTGGACAGCACCGTCGTCCCGGTACTGAACATGCTCGCGCATCACAACGGCATCGAGACCCGGCGAGAGTGGGTCGCCGGTGTCAACCGGGTCGAACCGACCGGGGGCCAACAGCACCGGCGACATCTCCGACGCACCAGCGGTGTCCGTGGCGAGTACCGCGATTCCGTCCATCGCGGCCACCTCATGCGCCGGTGAGGACCATCGAGCATGCACCGGCACAGCGGTCACCCGGCCGACCGCTTCCGCCAGGCCCACCCGCTCGGCGCCCAGCTGGGGTCGCCACCCAGCCCGTGCGCAGGCTCGCCGCCACCTCAGGAATGCATGGCCGACCGGATCACGATCAGGGTTTGGGTGTCCGCCTGGTATGTCTCCGCCTTCTATCACGTCCCGCCCGCCGCAGTAAGCCAGGAGGCCATGACCTCCCCGTTAAGAAATGATCAGGTTGTTTCGAAGTGTGTCGTCGCGGTCAGCAACATGCTTTTTAGGGTGAGTGTGTGTTTTCCCTGGGACAGCGTCAACAATGCCGGATCAACGACGTAGGAGACCGACCCCAGGGTGTTCGCCGTAATAGTCGCCACCTCGTGGTTGTCGATGTCGAGCTTGACGGGATGTTGTGGCAGGAAACCCGCCGCCACCATGGACGTCGAGCCACCGGGACCGATGTCGGTGCTGGTGAGCGCAATGTTATGGCGCAACCGCGCCAACAGGTCGAGTGCCTGCCGTTGCGGGGACCCGGACCCGTTCTGGGCGCGGGTTGCCGCGACGAGATCCGGGACGAACCTGCTCGCGTCGATCGTGCCCCAGCCACTGACCACATCGAATCCGGTGGTAGCCGTGAGACCGGGGACGGGCACCGCTCCCCCAGTCGTCGAGTTGTTCCCGGTAACGACGTCGGCTATTCCGGCGTGCGCCCCGCGCGGGCCCAATACGTCGTAGAGCACGTTGTTGATGGGACCGACGCTGCCCTGGTTCACCTGCGCAGCCAGGGCAAGCACGCCGGCGAACAACGGCGCCGCCTCGGACGTCCCGTGCTGGGCGTCCATGGTGATGTCGGGGACCGAGCGCATAGCGCTGCCGGTGATGGACCTAACCCGGTCCTGGTAGGCCGGTCGCGGGTACACCGAGGAGCTGCCGGCGCCCGCGGCGAGCTTGCCGCGATGCCACACCGGGTCGGGGCCTGCTCGCCGTCCCAGGGTGTCAAGATTGGGGACGCTACCGCCGACCGCGGTGACCCAGGGAGAGTCATCCCAGGTCGCGGTGTCCGGCGTCGTGCTGGTGGCCCCGCACTGCGAGCTGGCCACCGGGAGGTTCTGGACCACGCCGCAGTCACCGGTCGCCACCACTACCGGGATACCCGCGGCCGCTGCGGACAGCAGACCCGGGTCCTGCGCGGTGATCTCCGCCTTGCCGTAGCTGTAGGTGCTCTCGCCCGTTCCGTCGCTGATCGAGATGGCATCGGCCAGATGGTTGTTGCCGATGTACTCCAGCGCCTGCATCATCTCTGGGGGCGCGACCTGGCTCGCGGCGTCATCAGTGATCTCACTGTCCGCTGGAGTCGCGGTGATCAGTATCTTTGCGTACGGCGCGATCAGGTGGGCCGCCTGCACGTCGAGCTCGAGCTCGTCCTTCCACGCGTCACACGACCCGTAGCTGCCCAGCGCGACCATTCCCGGCGGACATTGAGCGGGCAGGTGACCACCACCTGAGGGATAAATGGTCTGGATGTCCGGATCGGGTAGCCCGTATTTCTGGTCGAACGCCTTGATGACATCGTTGATCTGCGGGTCATCCCAGCCTTCGACCAGCGCGATGGTCGTTCCCGTTCCGTCGATGCCCTTCTTCCACAGCTCGCCGATGTTGTAGTCGAGGATGTCCTGCGGCCCCGGGGTTGATGTGGCGAACTGCGCGTAGTCCTTGGTCATGTTGTCCAGGACGGCGGTGAGCGTCCTGATGTGATCCTGGTTGGGCCGCAGTGGCGGGACGTTGTCCCGACTGGCCTGGCTACCCGGTACGCCGGTGACACCGCACGACGCTACGAGCGTGGCCGCGACCAAGGGCAGAACTAGACGCATCGGTGTTCCGGTCCCTTGTGGTGTCTTCAGCACAGAGGCCAGCCGGTCAATCCCGCCATGGTCGTGGCCCCTCTTCCCGATCGTGGGTGCTGCCATGTGCCGTTGCGCTGGCAGTAATTGTCGCGCCAGGACCAGGGCGGCGGAATCGTTGGGCTAGTTCGGGGTGGTCCTCCCACCACAGCCGGGGCTGGGTTGACACTGGGGTTTCTGGGGAGGTTGCTGGGGTCTGCGCTGAGGTGTCGAGGGTGTCAAGCTCGGCATCGATGGCTGCGGCGTGGCGCTGGTCTTCCCGCATCATCCGGTTCACCACCGCAGCGAGGAAGGGCAGGCCAGCTAGGTCACCACCGATCCACAACACCCCGGCGCCGATAATCTGATCCAGTCGCACGTCCGGTCCCCACCCCCGGTGCAGCGCCTGGTAATAGTGTGGGGCGACCAGCGGACCCAGCCACAAGGTCAATCCCAACACCCCATCAAAGATCACTTCCGCGACGCTGATGGCCATGGTCACCAGGTACGGATCGGTGCGTGGGGTGGGGTCGATGCGAAACCGGGTCCAGAAGTAGAGGAACCCGGCGGCGACCAGGCCGACGCCAACCGCTGCGCCGACGAGCGCTGATCGCAAGCTGGCCGCATACAACGGCGTCAGATACAGAACGAACAGCGGAGCGATCAGCGCGGCGGTCATCACCACGGGGAAGGTCACGGCGCGAGCGGCCCTACTGTGCAGAACCCGGCTGGCCCGTCGGGTGGCCGAGGCTGGGAGCACCTCACGGAGCAGGGTCAGCGGCGCGCCCAAGGCCAACAACATCGGCGTGATCATGAGGAGCGTGATGTTCTGCACCGCGCGGTCCCAGAACAGGGTGCCGGCATAGACGCCGACGGCGCTCACCGTCACCAGCAGGATCGACCCCAAACCGGCCAGAAACCACCACAGCCGGCCCGTCGGCCACGCCACGCCACCTCGGCGCAGCCGACGCACTCCAAGCCCGTACGCCACCCCCAGCGCGGCCGCCACCACCAGCACTCCCGGGTTGGGCGTCCACGCGGTCAGCAGCCGCCCCCACGTCAGCGGAGGAGGAGAAACGATCAACACATCCATTCCCACCCCACCAGAGTGCACCTCACCCGGCGATCGGGTCGACAGCCTGCGCTTGACAGACCCTTCAGTGACCCCTCAGGTGACCCCTTAAGTAACACAGGGGATTCTGGCGCCGGAGACGCTGTTGGGGTCGGTGGGCTCGGCATCGTTGTGGTCTGGGCCGGCCGTTGCTGGCGGTGTGGAGCTGGTGGGCGAGGAATCGCCGGTGCTGAGCGTGCCGAGGGTGGCGGGCGTGGTGTAGTCAGCACCCAGGACCACCCGGAGGTGCCCGGTCGTTACCGTCGCGTCCAGTTCCGTCGGTAGCCCACCGAGCATCGCGGCCAGGGTGCTCGCCGCCTGCGCGGAGCCGGGATCCGGGTAGTAGATCATCGTGTTACTCCGGTGGCGGCCGGCGTTGCTGGTGACACCCGGGGTGAAGCCGGTGGTGCTCAGAGCATGTTCCAGCGCGGCCGCCAGCCCGTTTCGGCTGGTGGCGTTGACCACGTCCACAGTGCCCGATTGTTTGCCCCCAGACCCGGGGACAGGTGAGGTAGCCGAAGGCGGCGTGGGGGTGTGCGCACCGATCAGGTTGTGCACGAGGGCCTGGATCTCGGGCACGTTGACGATATTGACGTCCTCGCCGGCGGGGTTTGTGCCGAAACGGACGATCGGCAGGGTCGTGAAAGTGATGTTTCCGCCGGTCAGCGCGGAGGCCTGCTGGGCGAAGGAGAGCAGCTCCAAGCCGGTGTCGGCGGCGATGTTCTGCTTGGCCACAGTGATCAACGAGCGCAGCCGCGCCGGGTTGAGAAACGTCCCGGCCTGCTTGAGCTGGTAGACCAGCGAGGCGATGAAGGCCTGTTGGCGGCGTTCGCGGTCCAGATCGGTGAAGTTCAGCCGTGAATGGACAGTGTCGCGCCGTTGGCGGACGAACGCCACCGCCTGGGCGGCGTTGATCTGCTGGTAGCCCCGGTGGAAATCCGCACCGGAGTAACTGTCGCGGGTGTCCTCGTTCAGGCACACCGTGATCGGCGCCACCACCTGGGCGAGCTGGTAGAAAGCCACCATAGTCACCTCCACAAAGTGGTCGATCGGCACGCCCCCCAACAACTGGGCGACCGTATCGACCTCTTCCCGGCGACCAGCGTCGCGGGTTTGCTGTTCCAGGCTGGCCTGGTCGGTCACGCCGGCAGCCACCAGTTTTTTGTGCTCCTGGTCGAAGGCAAACCCGTAGGCTTGCTTGATCTTTCCTTTCGCGATGCCGTCCGGAGCGCCTGGGAGGCTGACGTAGTCGTCGCGGGGAATGGAGATGGCCGTGGCCTTGGCGCCGTCACCCGGGAGGTGGACCAGAATCAACACGTTGGCGTTGTACCCGCCGACCTGCTGGTCACCGGCATGCAACGCCTGGTAGACCGCCGGTGATAACGGGTGACCGTTCTCATCCAGGCGGCTGTCCAATCCCATGATCAGAATATTGGTATCACCGCTAGTCGACTTGGGGGCATTGCCGCGAATGGCATCCGACCTGCCAATCCCAGCCAAGAGATCCTGGTATTGACTCCAGCCATACCCGGTGACGGCCAACACCAGCAGCGACACCACCGCCACCGCCCAGCGCGCGACCAACCCCCACCGGCGAGCGCCGTGGCGAGCCGAGCGACGCCCGGACTGCCAACCGTCCCGACCACCACGACCCCCGCCGGCCCGGACCTGGGCCCGGACCTGGGCCCGCTCGGGGCGCACGGCGCGACGCCGATGGTCACCGCGGGCATGCCCGCCGGGACCCGAGCGTCCATCTCCACCAGCCACACCACTCCCTGAGCCTGCGGTTTACCGGGCGCTGCGAGCGTAGTCCCGCGTGAGGCCCTAGACAGGCCTTCCGCGCGTAGTCCCGGAAACTGTTCGTGGACAGGATCGCCCGTAGCCAACCGCCACCGGATGCCGGGTCCCGGTTGTCCGCGCACACAGTATCTGGTCGGCAGCGTGGACAACCTGCGGTCAGGAACAAGCCCGAACACGACGTGGCGAGGGCTGGGGTCAGGGCGTCCGGCCGGAATCGGGGTTCTGCGCAACCGTTGTGATCCGCTCGAGAGTCTCCCGCATTCCGTTGACGTTGAACCGGCGGCGGGCCCGACCAGCGAGTTTCCAGTACAGGCGAATCCAGCGCCTGTCGGCGAGCTGGAAAGACTCTGTGACGTCGGTGCCATCTCCGCTCGGCTCGAACCGGTAACGCCAGGTGTTGACGAGGCCAATACCGTGGCCGCCTACGGTGAACGCGAATTCGCGGCCGCGTTCGCAGGCGATGATGGTGCACCAACACCCTACGCCTGCCAAAGAGCTGGTCAACACCGAACATCAGGTGGACATCGGTGCGAGCTCTCCGGCCAACCGGGGCCAAGAAGATGCCGATACGGCACTATCGGGGGGGTGAACGCAGCGCCGCATTCCGCGACCATCCCTGGCACCCTGTTCGACGACCCGAACGCGGAGGCCCGCTGGCGGGCCCGGTTCACCGCACCCCGGGTCAGCCTGCCGCAGTGGGCCCGAGACGCCCCAGACCGCTGCCTGTACACCTCCAACGCGTCGGGTACCTGGGAGGTCTACGCCTGGGACCGCTCCACCGGGACGCACCGGCAAGTCACTGACCGGCCGCACGGCACCCACACCGCCACCGTGACGCCTGACGGTGAGCAGGTGTGGTGGTTCGCCGACACCGATGGCAACGAGTTCGGCAGCTGGGTGACCGAGCAGTTCGGCGGGCGGCCCGCTGACGAGCAGCCGCACCCGGCCGTGCCGGGCACCGCACCCGGCTACCCGGCCGGGCTAGACCTCGGCCGGCGCAGCGCGGCGATCGGCGCCTCCACCGACGAGGGCACCACGGTGTGGATCTCGCGGGACGGCACCGCTGAAGTCGTCTACCGCAGCGAGCACGATGCCGGGGTGGGCGCCCTGTCCCGCGACGAGCGGTTGCTCGCGATCGTCCATTCCGAGCACGGCGACTCCCGCCACCCCGCAATCCGGGTGCTCGACGCGGGTGGGGACACCGCAGGCTCGCTAGTCGCCGAAAAATGGGACGGCCCCGGCAAGGGCCTGGAGGTGCTCGGCTTCGCCCCTCTCGAGGGCGACCCCCGGCTGCTGCTCGTCCACGAGCGGCGCGGCCGCCAAGAGCTCCTGCTCTGGGACGTCACAGCGAACACCGAAACCGAGATCACGCTGGATCTGCCCGGCGAGGTGGCCGCCGACTGGTATCCCGACGGCACCGCGCTGCTCGTCTTGCACCAGCACGCGGCTCGCTCCACGCTGCACCGCTACCAGCTGGCCACTGGCGAGCTGGTAGCGCTGGACATTCCCTGCGGCACGGTCGGCGGTGCGGCGGTCCGGCCAGATGGCACCGTTGAGTACGCTTGGTCCTGCGCCGCTGCGCCACCCACGATCCGGGCACTGCACCCGGATGGCACCGACCGTGCGCTGCTGCGACCCCAGGGCGAGCCGGCGCCGGGCTCACAACCCCTGACCGACCAGTTCGTGCCAACCCCGCACGGAGCCGTGCACGCCCTGGTGGCCACCCCGGCCGGCGCCCCCCAGGGTCCACTGCCCACCGTGTTCCTGCTGCACGGCGGACCGCACGCGGCCGACGAGGACCGCTTCTGCGCGGTCCGAGCGCTCTGGCTGGACGCGGGCTTCGCCGTGATACACGTCAACTACCGCGGATCGACCGGCTACGGCTCGGCCTGGCGGGACGCGATCGAGGGCCGGCCGGGGCTGACCGAGATGGAGGACGTCGCGGCCGTACACGACTGGGCGATCTCCAGCGGGTTCGCCGACCCGGCGGGGTGCGTGGTGGAGGGCTGGTCATGGGGTGGTTATCTGGCCCTGCTCGCCCTCGGGATCCAGCCGCAGCGCTGGGCTGCCGGGGTAGCCGGGGCCCCAGTGGCCGACTACGTGGCCGCTTACGCCGACGAGATGGAACCGCTGCGGGCCTTTGACCGAGCGCTGTTCGGCGGCTCGCCCGATGAGCTGCCTGAGCTCTACCGAATGGCGTCTCCGATCAGCTACGCGGCTGACGTGCGCGCCCCGGTGCTGCTCCTGGCTGGGGAGAACGATCCGCGCTGCCCGATCCGCCAGATCGATAATTACCTTGCCCGGTTCACCGAGCTGGACAAGCCCTACCGGTGCTACCGCTACGACGCGGGACACGGATCGCTGGTCGTGGCCGAGAATCTCCGGCACGCCGCCGTTGAGGTGACCTTTGTCCGCGAAGTGCTCGGCAGCCCGATTGCCGGCTCGGCCGGCGGCAGCACGCGTTCAACGGTCTGATTGTGGCCGGGTGGGCTTTACCCTGGGTCAACGTGGCGGTAACGCCCATAGCGCAAGCTTAGTCAGGAGGTGGTCACCGTGACCCTGTGGCGGCTACACGTCGACGTGGCCGATCAACCCGGTCGGCTGGGCGCGCTCGCCGCGGCGATCGGCGCCTGCGGGGCCAATATCGTCTCCCTGCACGTGGTCGGGGAACCGGCCCAGGACGGGGCGGTGACAGACGAGCTGCTGGTCCGGGTGCCGCCGCAGCTCGCGGCATCGGCGCTGGTGGGAGCCGTCGAGGCCGCCGGGTTCCGGGTCACAGTGGTGGTGCAGGCCGACGCGCAGGCGCTGGCCGATCCGGTGAGCACCGCGCTGGCGCTGGCACACTGCGTTGCGGTCGACCCGGGCAGCGCCGCACGGGCGGTGGCCGCCCTGCTGCGCGCTGAACTGTCCGGGGACGGTACGCCGCCAACAGCGCATCAGGCTGAGGTCGGAACCGGGGCGACGCGGGTACAGCTACGCCGCGGCTGGCCATTCACCGCCACCGAGATCTCCCGGGCCGCGGCACTGCTCGAGCTCGCTGGGTCCTCCGACGGGCGTCGGCTTGCGCCACCACGAGCCAGCGTGCAGCTGACCGACGGGGCCGAGGTGGTGCTGCGAGCCGCAACAGCCGCGGACGCGCCGCTGGTCGCCGCGCTGCACGCGCGCTGCTCCCCGCACACCCGGGCGCTGCGTTCGCTGCCTACCAGACCGGTGTTGGCGGCGACCGTGCTGGCGCAACTGATCGGCGCCGACGGCTCCGCTAGCGTGCTCGCGGTGACCAACGATGGTGGGGCTGCGGTCGGGCTGGCAAACCTGGTCTGCACCGGGTCCGGCACGGCCGAGGTCGCGCTGCTGGTGGAGGACGTCTGGCAGGGCCGGGGGGTAGGCACGGCGCTGGCCCGCAAACTGGTGGAGCTGGCCCGAACCGATCAGATCACCGAGCTCACCGCAGTGTCGCAGGTGGACAATGGCGCGCTGACGCGGGTGTTGCGCCGGGCCGGGCTACGCCCGCGCGGCCGGTTGGAGGGAGGCGCTCTGCGCGTCCGGGCCGCGCTGCACCCCCAAGAACCCAGCTCGAGCGCACCGACCCAAGTCAGCCTGGCCTAGCCGCGGCACGGTGCTCCCGCGCGCCCCCGGCGCAGTCCTCTTGCGCGCCTCCAGCACGGTCCTCTCGCGCGCCTCCAGCACGGTCCTCTCGCGCGCCCCCGGCGCGGTCCTCTCGCGCGCCCCCGGCGCGGTCCTCTCGCGCGCCCCCGGCG
>JBOHFR010000104.1:0-11906 GCA_050699715.1 Pseudonocardiaceae bacterium | reverse complement strand
GGATCATCACCGGTCTGGTGTACGGTGACCTACGCGCTGAAGCCGAGCTGTGGCGCGTACCTTCGGGGCTGTAGCGCAGTTGGTAGCGCACCGCACTGGCAGTGCGGGGGTCACGGGTTCGAATCCCATCAGCTCCACAGTGAAGCCGTTCCAGCAGGTCAGCGTGGGTTCGAGTAAGTGTCCACCGTGTTGGCCACCCCGCGCGCGACGACTTATTAAAGAAGACTTATTAAAACTTATTAAAGAAGACTTATTAAAGGGGTGGTGTGTCGCCGTAGGGACGGTCTGATGGCTGGTCATCGAGCCTCGGGTGACTACGGTTCACTTGGCGCGCAGCGTGGACGCTGAGCCTATGCCAGATGTGGCATGACCCTGCGGTACCAGCGCGGACAGCGAGGTGCGCAGCGCCACACGCTGGTGGAGTCTGCGTGACCGCCCGGCGTCCTCTGACAAGATCGCCGCTACCCATTGGAGCCGTTTTCGCAGATCAGAGGGTCTCAAGTAGGCTACCAGCAGGTCTACCCGAGGGCGGTGTGGTAGGTCGTGGTCCTGTCATCACGCTGAGTTCTCGACCAGGTTCTGGTCACTACGACGTGGCTTGAGTCATACTGTGTCGCAAGTTAGGAGTGAGACGATGCTATCGCCTGTGGGGGTTGAAGTCGTACGTATCAACCATGATCGACATTTGTGTGATCCCCCATCAAGTTTGCCCCGTCACCATGACAGCACGAGGTAGCGCCGGGAAGGTTGATCATGGTTCACAGGAGCAGCGAGCGAGGATGGGAAGCCGAACCGGAGGCGTCGTTCTTGCGACGATTTGGTTTGCCGCCAAAGGAGATCACGTTTGTCAACGAGCAAGGAGATGACGAGTTTGCGAGCAAGTCAGGCCCGGTCTGTCCTGACATTTGGGAGTTGTGTAATGGTGATGTCGCGGTGATCGGGCGTGATCTCACAGAGTCCTACACGGGTCGTTTGCCTGAAGGAGTGTACCTTGCCGAAGATGAACGAGTCGTTATAATTCCACGCGCCACGATCGTTGCAGCCAAGCGGGACATCCCTGATGCTTGAGAAGATTCGTGGAACGCCCGGAGAGCACCTTTCTCTGGAGGAGTATTTAGCGGAGGTTGGCCACTACGAGTCGCGCGTTTCGGATCGCTTTAACAAGCTTGAGCGAATGCAACACTTCGAAGAGCCTTACGACCCTAGTTGGCAGATGTTTGTTGCTGGGAATTGGGATGAAGCGCTACGCCTGGATGAGCTAGAACGCGCCAACGTTCAGAAGATGTTTGCAGATTTTACTCGCCAGGGCACGTCATGGTACCGAGTTCGCGTGGTTGAGTTCCCCATTACTCCTTATCTTCAATGGGAGTTTCATGGTCTGAAGCTGCGCGTGGAGTGCGGGGAGCATATACGTATCGCGCCTGTTGGTGCCCTGGCTTCATATGAAGCAAACGGGCCTATGCCAGAGGCGCTCGTCGTCGGGTCGGTGGTGATGTATGAGATTCTCTATAACAAGAACGGAGCCCCGTGCGGTAGCCGTAGGATCACTGATCCCGAAGCGATTGCGAGGTCTCGCGAGGAAATCGAGCAACTTTATGTGGCCGGTGAGGACTTCATGTCCTTCTTTAACCGAGAAATCGCACACCTGCCACCTCCGGACGTCAAATCCTCATCTGCGCCTTCGGCAGGTTCATGACACGACGAGCTAGTCGTTTATTATGAATTCGACCTGCTGGCGGAATGACGAAAGGGATCCGAGCTTTCGCCATACTGCTGAGCGTGCTCGCCATCATCGTTTTGGTTGTGTTGTCACCGCTTGCTTTGAGTACCGTTGATGGCAACGTGATCAGGGCTGACTGGTCCCGCCTGAGCAGCATCGGTGCAACTTATGGGGCCGTGTCAGCGGTGGTGGCCGCCATCGCTTTAGTCGGTGTTGTTACGTCTTTAATTATACAAAGCCGCGAGGCGAAGGCTACGCGTTCGAGTGCGCTGCGCGCCTTGCACATCGATTTGCTACGGATGGCGATGGAAGACCCGGTTTATATGGAGTGCTGGGGCACGTATCTCACTGACGGTTTTGAGGGTGAACGGCAGTACGCCTACGTTAATATGCTCATTTCATACTGGCAATCCGCGTATGACCTCGGCGAAATTGACAATACTGTTCTCGTTGGGGCATGTTCTGAACTGTTCTCGAGTGAACCTGGACGGTTTTTTTGGCGGATTGCAGGCCCGGCGCGAATACAGGCGGCATCCAGTCGCCGAGGGCGTCAATTTTGCTACCTCGTTGATACGGCATATCACAAAGCGCTGGAGCAACCACCGGCCATTCCACCACCACATAGCGCCGCAAAAGAGCCCGCACTTCCAGAGGTGCCATCGACCGGTGGTCGCGGGTTGACTCTGCTTCTCGCAGTTGGATGCGGTGCGATGGTACCCATAGCGCTCCAAATCATCTACCACGTTCTGCGTCGTATCCGCATGAAGTTCTAACTAATGATTGGCTCCTGCTTAGCTAGTGTAGATAGATATGTTCGGCTTTACGCAGCTTGGCGGGCTACATCGCCGATCTCGGTGGCACTCAGGAGAGCCTCCATGCGGGCCGTGATAGCGCGGACCTTGCCAAGAATCTCTTCTGCGGTAGCCGTCCACTTGAAGGGCTTACAATCACTGTTCCAGTGCTTGACGAACGCCTCAATCTCACGGTTAAGAGCCTTCACTGACCTGAATGTGCCACACCGGATCAACTTCCGGGCGATGATGCCATTCCAGATCTCAATCTGGTTCATCCACGACGCCCCCGTGGGAGTGAAATGAAAGACGACTTGCCCGTTCTGCTTGGCGAGCCAGTCCTCGGTGTCACCCGACAGGTGCACAGAAGCATTGTCGAGGACCACATGGACCTTCTGACCCGGATAGGCAGCGACGACCTTCTTCATCAGCCGGAGAAAATCCAGGGTCGCGTGAGTCGGCGACAAAGAACTGATCACTCTTCCCGTCCGGACATCCATCGCGGCATACAGATCCGTGGTCCCCATCCGCGCGTAGTCGAACGTACGCTTCTGAGCCTCGCCGAAGTCGATCGGCAACAGCGGCTGCGCGCGGTCCAACGCCTGGATGCCCGACTTCGCGTCCACCGACACGACCACCTCACCTTCCGGATGATCCAGATACAGACCAACCACACCACGAACCTTGCCCTCGAAATCCGGATCCTTCGAAATCTTGAACGTCCCCTGCCGCCACGGTGGCACACCGTTCTCCCGCCACAGCCGCGACACCCACGTCCGCGACACCTACACACCCTCGGTCTTCTTGACATACCGAGCCATCTCCGCCGAGGACCAAGGCGAGATCCCCCATGCCGACGGAGGTGTCACCCTAGTCAACGCCAGAACCTTCGCGCGAATCCGCTCCGGGATCTGACGCGGCCCACCGGGCGACGTCATGCTCACCAAACCCTCCAAGCCGGACCGCTCATAACGCGCCAACCACCTGTCCACCGTCGGCCGCGACGCCCCCGACATCGCGACGATCTCCACTTTCCGGTATCCCTCGTCGTACCAGAGCACCATCTGCGCCCGCGCGGACACCGATCCGTCATACGATCCAGATCCCACCGCCGCTTGCAACTTAGCGCGCTCCTGCTCCGAAAGTTTCACGGAAAGAGTATTCCACCCTATGTCACAAAAGTAAAGCTGAACATATCTATCTACACTAGAGGTGTTGTCCTGTAGCTCGATGTGCGGGGTTCCTCTACGGACTGGAGTCGAGCCGGGCTCGACAAAGAACGTAAGATTATGGGCTGTAGATACAATATTGCTTCTGCGGGTACCGAGTCGTGTGACTCAGCGCGCCGGGGACAGGATCTACTGGATGCTCGTGACGGTGGGCTGTGCGACAGGCGGCTGGGCTGCTCCTGCATTTGAGAGTTGCGCGGGTTACGTGTGCGCTGTGCCCTTGCGGCGTGCGCTGTGCTTGTGCAGTAGTCGGGTAACGCTCCGCTTGCTGACACCGAACTTTTCGGCTATATGTTCGGCCGTTGTACCCGACCTGTACAGATCGATCATTGTCTGAAGGTCCTCGGGGGAGAAGCGATCACGCAGATTCCACCACCGGGTGGCGCTGCACACCTCCTGGTCCGCGCAAGACTCAGGCTCATCGCTCTGATCGGCTCCCTCTAACAAGATCACCGCTACCCGTTGGAGCTGTTCTCGCAGGTCAGAGCGATTCGAATAAGCTCCCACCAGGTCCACCTGGTTGAAGCATCGGTACCCCTCCACGCCTGCTGAGCTGTGGATTTGCTGCTCGGCAGGGGTTCAGATCGGGTGGCGTGAACTGTGGCATTGCACGAACACTTTAACTGGCTTGCCCTGTGGGACAAGTCGCTGTTCATTGTGCGGCTGGTGGTCGAGGGCGGGTATAGTGGCCTTCGTGATGGCGGCCTATATCGATGCTCTGGGAGATGCGTCGGTCATCTGTTACGGGAGTTGCCCGATCCTGTGGCGGGTGCGGGACAGGTGCTGGTCCGCGTGGAAGCTGTCGCGGTCAATAACGTCGATACCTACCTGCGGTCTGGTCGCTGGCGCAGCGAGGTGTCCTTTCCGCTGGTGCTCGGTCGCGACCTTGCCGGGACCGTCGCGGCCGTGGGCGTCGGCGTCACCGGGACGGCGCGGGTTGCCTTCGTGCGCGGGGTCACGCACCCTTCGGGTTAGCCGTAGCTGGTCATCCGGTCGATCATCGCTAAGAAGCTTTGGGTATTGAGGCTGGCGCGGGTCGCGCCCACGCCGTCGAGCACGTTGAGTCGGGCGAACTGCTCGATGTTCTCCTTTTTTACCGTTCCGCCATAGATGACCTCCGGGTCGCTCGCCCCGAGTCGGCGCAGTAAGTCCTTGAGGTTTGTGACCATCTCTTGGACGTACTCGGTGTCGGCTGCATGGTCGGCGCCGACGGCCCAGGCGGGCTCGTATACGACGAGCACAGTCTGTTGGCCGGGGTCGATGCGGGAGAGTCCCTGTCTCAACCGGTACTCGGTCTGCGAGCGGGCACCGGCTCCGGGCTGGTCCTCGCCGATGAAGAGGATGGGTGTGAGGCCCGCCTGGGCGACCGCTGTCACCTTCCTGGCGATCTGCTCGTCGGACTCGTTGGCGGCCCGCCGCTCACTGTGTCCGACCAACACATACTGTGCCAGGCCAATCAGCATTACTGGTGAGATCTCCCCGGTATAGGGACCTTCCTTTTCCCAGTGGCAGTTCTGTGCGCCCAGGCGCACCAGCTGCTCGTCGACCACGGCCCGCAAGGGCACCAACGACACGAATGGAGGGCAGACGATGACACGGGGCAACTGCTGCCCTTGAGAGGCCCGCTCCCGCAGGCCCTGTTGTATCGCTTGGACCAGGACCACCGCCTGGTCGACGGTGGTGTGCATCTTCCAGTTAGCGAGCAGATACTTCATAGCTGTTCCTCAACCCCCGCCCGGGGATGGCCGCTTGTTCGTGCCCGCACGCCGTCAGGAATCGGAGATGACGGGCTCGGGCTGGACCCAACGGCGCTCGATGTCGGCCATGCGAACGGCATCGAAGATCGCTTGCACGCGCAGCCCCTCCTCGAGCGAAGGCTCGGGCGCGGCCCCCTTCCGGACCGCCGCCCAGAAGTTGCGGGCCACTGCCTTGAAGGCCTCGGTCGAGCTCTCCTCCAACGGTCCCTCGCTCTGCAGCTCCTCACCGGCGCGCCCCCACCAGACACGCCGATCATCCTCGAGCCTCACCGTCCCCTCCTCGCCATGGATTTCGATGACGTCGCTGCGCCCGTGTCGTGCGGTGGCCACGAGGGTCACCACCCCGAGCCCCCCACCGCGGAACCGTAGGAGCAGCGCATAGGCGTCCTCGGCGCTCACGCGCCGCAGCTCGCCGTCATCCGTCCTGCGGACGGGCACGCCAACCTCGGTGGCGGCGGCCACGGCGTCAATGTCGGGGAATAGCTCCAGCAGAAGGTCCAGGTCGTGCACCCCGTACCCCTGGAGCCGTCCGCCCCCGAGCCGAGCATCATGCACCCAGGTGTACGGACGTGAGCCGGGGTCGGCGTGGTCAGACTGGACCAGCGAGACCAACGCCATTCGTGGTCGTCCCACGACCTCGCGCGCACGCTCAATAACCCTCCGGCGGGTCTGTTTCATCCGCAGCTCGTAATCGACCATACCGACCACGCCAGCCGACCGGATGGCCGCCACGATGCGGCGAGCTTCCCCGAGATTCTCGGCCAAGGGCTTCTCACACACCACATGCAGCCCCCGCCCAGCGGCAGCAACGGCAAACTGAGCATGCGTCACCACCGGGGTGGCGACATGCACCGCCTCCAGCCCGGGCACTGACAGCAGTTCCTCGAAATCAGCGGTACCGAGCCCCACGCCAGCCTCCTCCGCCAGCTCCCGGGCCCGCTCCGGCCGCCGTGACCACACGGCTACAGGCTCAAACTCCTCCAGCCCAGCGTAGACGGGCAGGACAACCTTCCTCCCATACCCACTGCCGGCAATAGCAATCTTGATCGGTCTCTCCATGATGTACAGGCTACGTCAGGCTGGCTACCTCGATAACGGCTGTCGTCTCAATCAGGTACCCCATTAGTTCAGGGGACTTAACCACCACTTCCGCGTTTGGGGCTTCCGAAAGACATTACTCTTCCCTGTTCGCTGTCACATATACTCAACCATTTTACTCTGAAGTCGTCGGGCGTTTCGGCCCTGATGTGCTTCCTTAGCTCTTCCACGGCCTCCTCGGTCAAAGTGGTGTGTGCCCTCGGATGAGGATCTAAGAACTGTGGCACCTGTTCTTCCCTCCAGGAGGTTGTATCAGGTGGGTGCTATCGGTGTACCCCTTGCCAGCCGGTTGCGCACAGGTGGTGCTGCCGCCCGAGTTCGGGCGGTAAACGATCTTCCGAGGGCGTGGGGCTCAGTGTTCCCTTGACGGCCACAGGCGGGGGGTGTGCTGCCGGCTCTTGACGTTGCGTGCGTGATCACGACAAATGAAGATCATCGACTTGATGCTGATGGTCGGGCACAGCGTGCGGGCCAGCGTGGGCGGTAGGTCGAGCCGCGGCACGGTCAGGGTCTCGGCCATGCCCTCAGGCAGGCTGGTCGCCACGCCGGGGTGGGCGTGGTCGAGTTCGACCGATCTTGAACGTTTCTGAGCTCGTGGAGTTGGCATCTCTGGGTCACCGGGTGGTCGAACACGTTATGTACCGCGCGGTGGAGCATCTTCGCCCCGTCGATGCCGAGACCCATCGCGACCACGCAGATAGGCTCTCCGAAGGAGATCATCGATCATCATCGCCGCCAGATTCAGCGAGGACAGATCGGCGGCGAGCAACTCGGCCAGCGCGGTCTCCTTCTGTACGACAAACCGCCGCGACACCGCGGAGTTGGATGTGGCCGTGGCGGCCCTTCCGCCCGCACGCCGCAGTCACGTCCTCCTCCATAATCACGGCCATGACCTGGAATCCTGTCTTACGGATGACCTTCCCTTCCACGGCATACCGAGACCGTCCACGCCCGCCGGTGCGGGCTATCCCGAACGAACCTCCCAGGTTCAACTGGTCACCTGATTTTTCTTCCTATCCCCCAACAGACCCCCCTACTGGCCACACGCAAGCCAGGGCCGGGGCCGGAACTGTCTGACCATGGCGCGGCCAAGGTCTCCACGACGCTTCGGTAAACTCAATGCGGCGTGGGCTCGCGCCTGCGTGGTGGGGCGCACGGGCGTGATCTAGGTTCGGTGGTTCCTACACGCACCGAATTCTGGAGCCGCCCGTGCGCGCCACAAGGGACAGTTGCGTTGATGGAGAACAAGATCAGGCAGGCTGGGTTGATGCGTTGTTGCCCTCGTCGAGTGTCCGGCCTTATGCGGGACACCCCTGGAGCTCGTTGGTGCCTGGCGTCGCCGACCTTCGCGTGGCATATGTGTTGACCTCCAGGCTCGACGACATGTCTTGGTCGATACGCCACCAGGTCTACCGACACCGGTTCCATTCACGCCAGCGCATCGCATGCAGGATCGACAAACGTCCGGCCATCGGCATGTGCGGATGCCGCAGGTTAGCGGCACGAGCGGACGCCGGCTGCGTCGTGGGCTGCCTTGGCGAGGCCGGAGCAGTTGAATTCGGCGTTCCCGCCGGCTGGTTCTCTGAACTAAGCAGTTGATCATGACCGGAAGGACACTGTTGCATTGAGGCGAAGCGCGTCCTCGTCGTGCACCAAACAGGGAGGCAAGACCTCTCAAGTGGTTGGCCGTCGTCAGCGCGCGTTCGGCACGCGGCTCATGAAGTTGAGGATCAGTTCGGCGACCTGGTCGCCGGCGCTCTCTAGCAGGAAGTGCCCGCCTTCGAGGAGATGGATCTCGGCGTCGGGGACGTCCTCGGCGAAGGCGCGGGTGCCCTCGGGGCCGAAGATTTCATCGCCCTTGCCCCACACCGCCAGCACGGGCGGCTGGCAGCGGCGCAGGTATTCGTGCAAAGCCGGGTACATCGGTGGGTTGGTGGCGTAGTCCCGGAATAGCTTGAGTTGGATGGCGTCGTTGCCCGGCCGCGACAGCAGGGCGAAGTCGTGGTGCCAGGTGTCGGGGCTCACCAGGCTCTGGTCCGGGACGCCGGTGAGGTATTGCCACTTGGTCGCCTCGAGGGTCAGTGCGGCGCGGATGTTGGCCTCGGTCTCGGGTGTCTGCTCGCGGTGGTAGTCCCACACGGTCTTCCAGAAGCTGTCCACGAAACCGGCGTCGTAGCCGTTGCCGTTCTGCGTGATGATCGCCGTGATCGCCTGCGGGTGAGCGAGCGCGAGCCGCCAGCCGATCGGCGCGCCGTAGTCCTGGACGTAGAGGGCGTAGCGCGCGACGCCCAGCTGCTCGAGTAGCCCCGCGGTCAGCTCGGTGAGGGCGTCGAAGGTGTAGTCGAACTCCTCGGCCGGGGGAGCGTCGGAGAGCCCGAAGCCGAGGTGGTCGGGGGCGATCACGTGGTACTGGCCGGCCAGGGCCGGGATCAGGTTGCGGAACATGAACGAGCTGGTCGGGAATCCGTGCAGCAGCACAATCGCCGGCGCGTCCGCTGACCCGGCTTCCCGGTAGAAGAGCTGCTGGCCCTGCACGGTCGCATAGCGATGGTGTATAGCAGTCATATCTAACCCCTTTGATTATCTTTGCTAGTTAGCACTCAAGCACTCCATGCTGTAACCTGTCAACCATGTTTTGGAGGTTGGGCACGTGATGGTGAGCGAGAGCAACGAGACGCTGCTGCTCGACTTGTTGAACACCACGCCCGTGGTCGACGGTGTGCCCCGGGACGAACTGGCCACCGTCGTGGCCGGCTTGCAGTGGCTCACTGCGCACGGCCAGCCAGCCACCGACGATGAGTGGCGCACGCTGCTCGAGGCGCGCGCGGTACTCCAGGACGTCGTACTGGGTGACCAGCCGCCCGCCGCGATGGCGCGCTTCGTCGACGGGGTCAGCTACCGAGCCTCGTTTGACGGTGACGAGCTCGTGTGGACCCTCGACGCACCTGCGGGCCGAACCGCGGCGACCCGGGCCGTGCTTGCGTGGGACGCGCTCCGCGTGTCGAGTCCCGGGCGGCTTCGTCCCTGCGCCAACACGGAGTGTCGACTGTTCCTGATCGACCACAGCAAGCCCAACAACGCCCGCTGGTGCTCGATGGCGATCTGCGGCAACCGCCTCAAGGCCCGTCGGCACTATCAGCGGGCCCGACAGACCTCGATGGAGTAAGCGATGAACCGCGACGGCCCGCCCGGTGTAGCAGGCATCCCGCGCCTGCTGTCCCTGAACGTCGGCGTGCCCAAGCACGTTCCCTGGCACGGCAAGACCGTCTACACCGGCATTGTCAAATACCCTGTCGATGGCCCGCGCATGGTCCGCAAGCTCAACATCGACGGCGACAGCCAGGGTGACCTCAACGGGCACGGCGCCGAGGCCGAGGTCACCCAGCCACGCGTGACCTGCTTCCGGGTCGGCATGCGCCTCGGCGAACCCGAGATGGCCTCGCTCCTCGTCGCCCACCACCGGCCCGGCTTCTACTTCCGAGTCATCACCGAAGGCCACGTCCAAGCCAGCGATGAAATCATCCGCACCAGGATCGACCCACACCGCATGAGCGTCGCCACCATCGACATCCTGCTCTACCTGGCTGCCCGTCCCACCGGATGGTTGCGGTGTGCGGTAGATGGGTCCTTAACGCATGGAGGACCCTGCATCTCATGGCTGGAGGTACGCTCCCGCCGTCACGGTCTAGGTCTGCACGGTGGAAAATTTGCCTGGTCAGCTGCGGATCCCCGGGCCAGAGGTTTGCCGCGTCTAGCCCTTATGGCCCCACAGTCGCGCGGTCACCACAGCGGGCCGCGCAGACGCACCGCAGCAGCAGCGACGATGCGGGCGCGTATCGAGCGCCGATCGCACTCAGCGGCAAAGCGAGCGCATCAACGCCGAGGTCCCTGCCGGCCAACCCAGCGCGGCACTTGCTCGTTGAACCCCAGAAGACATCGCCTGCGCGGCGACGGGCTAGCGACACCGCCCTGGTCACCCGCCACTCGGCCCAAGACCTGACCACCTAGCCAACCATCACCACTGGAGATGGACATTGCAGGCAAGTCCACGAGCGTTGTCGGTCTCATGTCCACCCTTCAGCGCGCACACAGCGGCATGAGCGGGACGTTGGGCAGGGGCGAACTGAAGCTCTCAGCATCGTTGACAGGCGGAGGAGTCGGCACGATCACGCGGCCCGTGAGATGACCCTATCCGTCAACCTGGATCATACCCAAAATCGAAGTGAGGACCGGCGGCGTGTTCGGCGTGGCCTGAGACGGCCAATGTGTCGGGAAGACCTCGGCTCAGCGACGGTGCGGTAGTAGTCGGGACAAGGTGGCTAGCCATGCCCGGTCGGTGGGCGTGTAGCTGACACAGGAGATCTGTCAGCGCAGCAGGGCATTTTTCGTGCCGTAAGACCAGCAAGTCAGCATCCTTGCCAGATCTCGCCGTATCAGCACAGCGGTCAGACCGAGCAGACAGCGCACGAGAGCCTGTACAAGATCAACAACAACAGCATCCCGTGATGATTCATGCCCAAGCAGCACACGCACAGCGCAGGTCAGGACGCTGCATCGAGTTTTCCGAACCCTACAGGTTCTCGTGGGCCAGACGCAAGGACATCACTCCCAGTGGTCTCCACCGAACTCACGCTCGCCTTGGCATCGATTTCGATGCGCGGCCAGGGAAACAACCGAATCCTGACGTTGATGGCCCTCTCGGGAGACGCGAAGATCTTGTTCAACAAGACCAGGACCACGCAAGGAGCCCAGACAAAGGGCAGAAGAACAACCAGCGCAAACAGCCAGGACTCCCTCCAGGGCAGAGCAGCTACCACGCTAGCTCCTTCGGCCGCCTGGGTGTCAGAATCTCCCCCCGGCGCGGCGGTCCTGCGCTGCGCCCAAGCATACACAACACCACGCCCCAGCGAGAATCCCTAGGGCGGTGCTCGCGAGCGCCGCCGTCATCGCCACGGCCTGCTAGGTGATCGGCGTGACGCCCAGAGCGCGCCGGAAGGCGATGTTGCCCGCCAGGTACATCGCGACGCCGCTGCCGGCCGCGAGAGCGGGCCGGTGTGCTCCCGGACACCGGGCTTAAGCAGTCATATGCACTCACATCGGCATGAGCGTGCGCGTTGGTTCGTAGTCCGTGACCTTCGATGATGGCTGGTGAGGAGCGCGATCGGGATACTGGTGTGTCGATCGCTCGGTCAGGGCCCCGGCAAAGTCCTGTTTCGGCAGATAGATGCCCATAGATCACTGAACGAGAGGGGCGATCATGATCTCGTGTGCTCTCAGTGCGCCGAGTTCGACAGGAGAGCTGCTCGGCCGG
>JBOHFR010000103.1:0-12122 GCA_050699715.1 Pseudonocardiaceae bacterium | reverse complement strand
GTGGGCCACCACTGCCTGCGGGCGGGACGTTGCTCGCCCGCGCCTTGAGGCAACGCCCGGTTGGTGGGGTCATGGGTGTGCGCACCACCCGAGCTGGTGGTGCGCAGGCGGGGCGATGGGCAGCTGGTGGCTCACCGCCTGCGAGCGCCGTATCGATCGACGTTCATGACCTAACTTCAGGAGGTCTGAGTCATGCTCGGGGCTACCCGATCAACGACCGCGGTCACATCAAGACGCGGTCCCACCCCGGCGCCAAGCACCGGTACTCCCGCTAACACCGCACCGGCACTTGCGAGCAAAGCCGTGCTCGGCGCCCGATCAGCCGGTTGGTACGGTGCGCCCGGTTACGACGTGACGAGGAGCGTGGTCGGATGGTCGACCAGATCGCTAACTCCACGGCATGGAGCGGCCGATAGTATTACTTACGGCGATTCGCACTCTTCGTGAGTAATACTTCACCCTCGGCGACACTGTATTAGCCAAGGAAAATCTAAAATTTCCCTGAAGATTCACCGAGAAGTTCGCGCATAGCGTAAGAACTGGAACCAGTGTCGCGATTCACTAGACGTGAAGCGGCTACTGACGGTGGTGACGACAGTGCTACTTTACGCTGCTGGCGCCGGGCTGGCCTCCGCTGCCGCCGTAATGGCAGGTGAGCACCGTCCAACCCTTCACCGCTTGAGCGCGGCCGGGCCCCCGATGTTGCTCCTACCTGCCGCACCTATGAAGATGGTTAACGACCCGGTTCCCGACCCTGGTGACCAGCTCACCACGGCGGCGGCAGTGCAGCGGGCGATGCAGGCGGTGTTGCCGAACATCCAAGTCGGCTTCGAGGTCTTCGACCGGCAGGCCGACACGGTGCTCATTAGTCAGAACGCTGGCCAACAATTTCCCTCTATGTCGGTGGTCAAGTTGCTGATCGCGTTGGACACATTAGCCAGTGACAACTGGGTGATCCCGGACGACGCGGCACGGCAGGAAATACACCAGATGCTCGCCGACAGCGACGACGAGATCGCGGACCGCCTGTGGAGCGCAGACGGCGGCCCCGCTATCGTGACCAGAATGATCGGCCTGCTCGGGCTCACCGGCACCCGGCCGCCTGACGACCCCAGTGAGTGGGGAGACACGAAAATCACACCGCAGGACATGGTGACGGTGTATCGCTATGTCGCTGATCGGTTACCCAACCCTGGCCGGGACCTCGTGCTTGGTGCGCTCGCCGGCACTCCACGGATCGCCGCAGATGGCTTCGACCAATACTTCGGCATTCCGGACGGGATGCTGCACACGACCTGGGCGATCAAGCAAGGCTGGGGAACCAGCGGCGCTCAGGCGGTGATGAACAGCACCGGTCTGGTCGGGACGGATTTGCGCTACGTGGTGGTGATGCTGGCCTCCGCGTCGGCAGGCTCGTACTCCACGGTCCCTGCGGTAGTCACCGCCGGAGCCGGCGTCTTGGCAGGCTTGGTCGGCCTAGTCACGGAATGATTCCCGTGCACTTCACGATTGCTCGGGGTGGGTTGTCACGTACCGTGCGAGCCCAGCGGGAGCTTGTCGGTGAGCGCGGACAAGACGTGATCCGCGCCGGCATCGCGGAGTGCGTCGGTGCTGTACACGCCGCTGGCGACGCCGATCGCGACGGCGCCAGCGCCGTGCGCGGCCGCGATGTCCAGTGGCGTGTCGCCGACGACCCAGACTTGGTGGGGATCCACGGGCGTGCCGAGCACCGCGCCGGCCCGCTGGATGCCGCATCGGGTCAGCTCGGTGCGATCCGGTGAGTCCGAGCCGTACCCGCCGACAGGAAAGTATTTGTTGAGGTCGCTGCGGGCGAGCTTGATGCGCGCCGCAGACTCGACGAGACCGGTGGTCAGGCCCAGCAAGTATCCCCAGTGCACCAGCGTAGGCAGCAACTCTGTCACACCCGGCAACACGCGGTAGCCGGTGGATTCGGCCACCGCGGCGGGGAGATGCTCCAGCCGCTTGGCCATCAGCGCTGCCAGCTCGGGTGCAGTGGGGTCGTGGCCGATCACGGCCGTGAAGGTCAGGCGGCCGACCTCGGGGTCGGTCATGCCGGCGTGGGTGAACTCGCCGACGTTGACGGGGATCTCGTAGAGGTCGGCGAACGCCCGGCGCCAGGCGACCGCGCTGGCGCCGCCGGTCGTGATCAGCGTGCCGTCGATGTCGAACAGGATCGCGAGGACGCCGCAGCTGGGCTTGGCCGCGTTGGGCCTGGCCGCGTTGGGGGCCATGATCACTCTCCGGGGTCACTCTCCGGTGGGGCGCTCGACGTGTCCGCCGAATTCCTTGCGCATCGCTGAGAGCAGCTTGTCGCCGTAGTCGCCCTCGCGACGTGAGCTGAAGCGTTCGTACAACGCGGCACTGAGCACGTTCGCGGGGACACCCTCGTCGACAGCGGCCAGCACTGTCCAGCGGCCCTCGCCGGAATCCGAGACCCGACCGCTGAAGCCATCCAGATGCGGCGACTGATGCAGGGCACTGGCGGTCAGGTCGAGCAGCCACGAGGAGATTACGGTGCCGCGTCGCCACAGCTCGGCGACCTGCGGCAGGTCGAAGTCATACTGATAGTACTCCGGGTTGCGCAGTGGCGCGGTCTCGGCGTCGGCCAGCGCCTCGCTGTTTCCGATGTTGGCGCGGCGCAGCACGGCGAAGCCCTCGGCGTAGGCGGCCATCAAGCCGTACTCGATGCCGTTGTGCACCATCTTGACGAAGTGGCCCGCGCCGGGTGGCCCGCAGTGCAGGTAGCCGTGCTCGGCGGTGGTGGGCTCGCCGTCGCGCCCTGGGGTGCGGGCCGGGCCCGCCACACCGGGCGCGATCGTCCGGAAGATCGGGTCGAGGTGCTCGATCGGGCCCCGGTCGCCGCCGATCATCAGGCAGTACCCTCGCTCGAGGCCCCACACGCCGCCGCTGGTGCCGACATCAAGGTAGTGGATGCCTCGCGGGGCCAGCGCGCGGGCGCGATCGATGTCGTCCCGGTAATAGCTGTTGCCGCCGTCGATGATGATGTCGCCCGCTTCGAAGTGCGCGGTGAGCTGCTCGATGACCTGGCCGGCCAGCGCGGTCGGAATCATGATCCACACTGCTCGGGGGGTGCTCAGCTTGACCGCGAGGTCCGCCAGGGAACTCGCGCCGGTCGCGCCGTCGTCGACCAGTTCCCGCACGGCGTGCTCGTTGACGTCATAGACCACGCAGTCATGCCCACCGCGCATCAACCGACGCACGATGTTCGCGCCCATCCGGCCCAGGCCTACCATTCCTAGCTGCACACCAACAGCCTGACACAACCGCAGGCAGCTCTGTCCCCATCCCCCGCTGAACTTTGAGTGCAGTTGCGGCGGCTCGCGGAACTCAGGGGACGAGGGGGACGAGGGGGTGGAAGGGCTCGGTGCCGAGAGCCAGCGAGACGGTGCCCAGGCCGCCGTGGGCGTTAAGGTAGTCCAGTTCTCGGGACAGGTCACCGACACCGTTGCTGCCGGCGAGCGGAGCTACCGCCAAGCTGGTCAGCACACCCAGTGCCTTGCCGTCTTTGGCCAGGACAGCGCTACCCGAGTCACCGGGGACGCCGGGTGTGGCGGTGTAACAGATGTGCGACCAGCCATCACCTTCCTCGCCGACGATGAGCCCTTGCTTCGGGGACAGCGCGCGGATCCCGGCCCGCAACGGCGAGTTGCCATAGGTCAATACCCCGTCACCGACGGCGGTAGGGCCGGTGGTGATACCGGTCGGCCCGCCGAAGAAGGGCACGCTCGGGTTGACCTTGCCCAGATCAGCCCGGTCGATCTTGACGAGTGCGAGGTCGTTGAAGTCGCAGGTGTTGAGATCCTTCTCGCCGCGCTGAGCCATCGTGATCCACGAGCTGTACACCAGCGTGCCCGGCTTGCTGGCCCCAGCGATGGTGACCGGCGTGCCCAGCGGCTTGGTGCCGGCGGTGCAGCCGCTGGTCTCGGTTGGAGCTCCGGTGCCGGCACAGTGCGCGGCCTGCCCAATGAACACGTCAGTGGCGTTGGTGAAGATGAAGTTCGCGGTGCACTCGCCGCCGTCGGTGATGGTCATCACCCCGGGGTGAACGGTAGCCTGTGCCGCGGGTGCCCAGGCTGGGCCCGCGGCCGCTGCGGTGCCAGGCACCAGCACAGCGACCAACGCCACGACGGCGACCAACGCCAGGGCAGCCGCTGACGCCACGGCAACGGCTGACGCCGCAGCGGCTCCCGTCGCCCCAGTGCGGACCGCGTGGCGGGGACCATTCACGATGCGGTGGTGCATACGAGCTTGCCTCCCGTGTGACGCCGGCTCCAGGCCTGGCACCCTCTGCCCCTGCCGGCCAGCACGTTGTCGGTGTGCGGGTCGCGATTAGGGGGCGAGGGTACACAATGGGGGCGCTCGCGTCCTCTGGCGACCCAGCCCGTCCCTCCGAGAGAGAATATTGAGGGCCCCGAATGTCTCAGCGCACCTCCTATGCCCAGGGCACGCCCAACTGGGTGGACCTGCAGACCCCCGACCCGGATGCGGCGAAGTCGTTCTACGGCCAGCTGTTCGGCTGGCGGTACGAGGACAGGCCGTTGCCGCAAGGCGCGGTGTACTCGATGGCGGTGAAAGACGACGGCGTCGTCGCCGCGATCGCCCTGCAGGCGCTGGGCATGGCCGCCCAGGGTGCCCCACCGATGTGGAACACCTACCTGGCCGTCGACGACGTCGACGCCGTGGCCGCCCGGGTCGAGCCGGCCGGCGGGAAGCTGCTGATGGCACCGTTCGACGTCATGGACGCCGGGCGGACGGCCGTCGTGATGGACCCGACCGGCGCCGTGGTCGCACTGTGGCAGGCAAAGGTGCACATCGGCGCCACTCGGACCCGCGAGCCAGGCACAATGACCTGGCACGAGCTGATGACCGACGATGAGGGTGTCGCAGCCGCTTTCTACCAGCAGGTCGTTGGCCTGACCACCGGCACCATAAACTTTGGCGAGGGCACGTACACCACGTTCTCCTCGGGTGAGGGCGCCGTCGCCGGGACCACCCCAGCTCCCCCCGGCGTCCCCAACCACTGGCAGGTCTACTTCGCCGTCGAGGACGCCTCCGACGCCGCGCGACGGGCCACCGAGCTGGGCGGGACCGTGGTCAACGGGCCGATGGACACCCCGATCGGCGCGATGGCGATGCTGCGCGACCCGCAGGGCGGCGCCTTCACCATCTTCGCCGCCAACCCGGCTACCTCCTGACTGCGCACTCGAAAGTTCTCCCATCCGAGTGAAGATCGAGCGAGGGTTGTATCCAGGGGATGCTGCTCGCTCTCATCCATGCTGATGAGCCACAGTCGGGAGGCTTGAAGATGATCGTTCGTCTGTCGTCACCGATCGAGGATCTCCAGGACCATTACGAGGTGGTGGTGGTCGGCTCCGGCTACGGAGGGGCGATCACCGCTTCCCGGCTGGCTCGCGCCGGTAGGCAGGTGTGCCTGCTGGAGCGGGGCAAGGAGTTACAGCCGGGCGAGTACCCGGACACCGGCCCGGAAGCTCTGGCGGAGATTCAGATCGACTTCCCCGACCGGCACGTCGGGTCGCGCACCGGCCTGTACGACTTTCGGGTCAACGAGGACCTCAACGTCTTCATGGGCTGTGGGTTGGGAGGCACGTCGCTGGTCAACGCCAATGTCAGCCTGCGGGCCGACCAGCGGGTCTTCGCCGACCCGCGCTGGCCCGAGGCGCTGCGGGCCGATCTGGGGACGCTCATGGAGGACGGCTACCGGCGCGCGCAGGAGATGCTCAAACCCGCGCCGCTACCGGAGGGCGTGGGTGTGCGGAAACTCCAGGCCCTTGCCGACTCGTCCGCGGTGCTGCCAGGGCGGTTCAACCGGGCGCCGATCAACGTGACGTTCACCGACCACGTCAATCACGTGGGAGTCGAGCAAAAAGCGTGCACGCTGTGCGGGGACTGCGTGTCCGGCTGCAACTACGCGGCCAAGAACACCGTGTTGATGAACTACCTGCCCGACGCGAGGAATCACCACGCCGAGATCTTCACCCGGGTTGGGGTCCGTTTCGTGGAGCGCAGGGACGACCGCTGGTTGGTGCACTATCAGCTGCTGGACACCGGCCGGGAGCTCTTCGACGCTCCGCCGTTGTTCGTGAGCGCCGATATCGTGGTGCTCGCCGCAGGCACCCTCGGTTCCACCGAGATCCTGCTTCGCTCCGCTGAGCACGGCTTGCCGCTCTCCGATCATGTCGGAGAGCGGATGACCGGAAACGGCGACGTGGTCGCCTTCAGTTACAACAGCGATCACGAGGTGAACGGGATCGGGTGGGGCCATCGCAGCGGCGGCGAGGTCGGGCCGGTCGGGCCGTGCATCACCGGAATCATCGACAGCCGCGACCAGCCCGACCTGGAGCAGGGAATGGTGATCGAGGAGGGCTCCATTCCCGGTGCGCTGGGGAACTACCTGCCGCTGTCCGCCGCCGCCGTGGCCCGAGCGGAGGGCATCGACACCGACCCGAGCCTGCAGCACCGCATCCGGGAGCTCGCGCGAGAAACGAAGAGCCTGGTACTCGGCCCCTACCGGGGGGCGCTCCGCAACACCCAGACCTACCTCGTCATGTCGCACGACGACGGGAACGGCCACGCCGTGCTCGAGGAGGACCGGCTGCGCATCCGCTGGCCGCACGTGGGTGATCAACCAGTCTTCGAGCGGATCAGCGAGGCACTGCGGCGCGCCACCGAGCCCTTGCACGGCACCTACCTGACGTCGCCGATCTGGACCAAGTTGCTGGGCGATCGGCTGGTCACCGTCCATCCGCTGGGCGGTTGCGGGATGGCCGAGGACGCCGAGCGCGGCGTGGTGAACCACAAGGGCCAGGCCTTCGCGGGGACGGCGGGCAACGCCGTTCACGAGGGCCTCTATGTGTCCGACGGCTCCGTGATACCCCGCCCGCTGGGGGTGAACCCGCTGCTCACGATCTCGGCTCTGGCCGAGCGCTGCTGTGCGCTGCTCGCCCAGGACAGGGGCTGGACCATCAACTACGCACTGCCCTCGGTGCCGACCGCGCCGGCGCCACCGCGAGCGCTGGGCATCCAGTTCAGCGAGACCATGAAGGGCTACATCTCCACCCAGGCCACCGACGACTACCAGGCTGCCGTTGATCGCGGTGAAGCCGACGACTCGCCCTGCTCCTTCACCCTCACCATCGTCAGTGACGACCTGGAGCGCATGCTGGCCGACCCGAGCCACCAGGCGCGCATGATCGGCACCGTGCGAGCCCCGGCGCTCTCACCCGATCTGATCACCGTGACCGACGGAGTGTTCGACCTGTTCACCGACGATCCCGATCGGGTTGACGGGCGTCAGATGCGCTACCGCATGAAGCTGACCACCGAGGAAGGCCGATACTACTACTTCGCTGGATTCAAGATCATCAACGATAATCGAGGCCTGAGCATATGGCCCGACACCACGACTCTCTACGTCACGGTGCACGAGGGTGACAACGACGCCGGGCCGGTGGTGGCCAAGGGAATCCTGACGATCCGCCCCGAGGATTTCATGAGACAACTCACCACGATGACGGTGCAGGGTGCCACCAGCGTGGAGCAGCGGCTAGTGGCGATGGCCCGTTTCGGGGAGTTCTTTGCCGGCACCCTGTTCGACGTCTACGGCGGTGTGGTCCGCCCGTTTAAGCGGTTCGACGTGGCCGCCCCGCCCCGCAAGAAGCGGCCGCTGCGGGTCTGCGCTCCGGAGATCTATCCGTTCACCACCGACGACGGCGTGACGCTCCGGCTGACCCGTTACCCGGGCGGTCCCCGAGGCCCGGTCATCCTGGCTCATGGCCTGGGTGTCTCCAGCCGGATCTTCTCCATAGACACGATCGAGACCAATCTACTCGAATTCCTCTACGCGCACGGCTACGACGTCTGGTTGCTCGATTTCCGGGCCAGCATCGAGCTGCCGGCGTCAGCGAAACGATTCAGCGCCGACGATATCGCGCGATACGACTACCCGGCTGCGGTCGCCACGGTGCGCGCGGTCACAGCCAGCCCCTCGGTGCAGATGGTGGTCCACTGTTACGGGTCGACGACCTTCTTCATGGCGATGCTGGCTGGTCTGGAAGGAGTGCGGTCGGTCGTTTCTTCGCAGGTCGCCACCCATATGGTGTGCCCGCCCATGACCCGGATCAAGTCGGGCCTGCACCTGCCCTCGTTGCTCGACAGGCTCGGCGTCGAATCTCTCACCGCATACACCGACACTCACGCCGACTGGCTCAGCCGGCTATATGATCGATCCCTCGAGGTCTTCGTTGAGCGGGAGGAAGAGCAATGCACTAACCCGGTCTGCCATCGGGTCACCTTTATGTATTCCCTGCTCTACGAGCACGGCCAGCTCAACAGTCCCACCCACGATGCCCTGCATGAGCTGTTCGGGATAGCCAGCATCCGCGAGTTGGAGCACCTGGCGCTCATGGTCCGGGACGGCGGCCTGCGCTCCGCCGACGGGCAGGACATCTACCTTCCCCACCTGGAGCGCCTCGCCATTCCGATCACCTTCATCCATGGCGCCGAGAACTCCTGTTTTCTCCCTGAGAGCACCGCGAAGACGATGGAGTTGTTGGCGCAGCGCAACGGTGCGCACCTGTACCGGCGCCACGTCGTTCCCGGCTATGGTCACATCGACTGCATATTTGGCAAACGCGCTGCTCTGGACGTGTACCCCCTCATCCTCGAGCACCTCGAAACGACCAGGTAGGCGAAAGGGGAGCTTAGGCTGCGGACGATCGGCATCCTGCATGAGCAGCAGGTCTCCGGTGCCCGAACAGGCCGTGCACGTCCAGTCCTTCAGCAGCGAGATGACGACCAGGTCCGGCGGGCGGCTCTGCTGCTCGGCCAGCTGGCGTTGCGTGGCGGATGAAAGCTCCGCCAAACACCCAGTGGGTGCGGTAGGCGCGCTCGATCGTAGGGTTCCCCGCTAACGTATGCTGCAACCAGTTGCGAACCAGATTCAGAACTTTTCGTGTGGTTTTGCTACACAAGAAGGCCGGAAGCAGGCACACTGAAACGGTGAAGGAGGAGTGATGCTACTCGGCTTTCGGGTCACGAACGCCCTGTCGTTCCGTGACGAGCAGCACCTGTCCTTTGTGGCGACTGAGCTGAACGACGGCTCAGCGCGGCCGACCGGCGTCCGCGAACGCGGTAAAGAAATCTTGGTGGTTCCGGTCCTCGCCCTCTACGGGGCCAATGCGTCCGGCAAGACCAACGCGCTTGCTGCGCTGCGCCAGATGCGTGCCGCAGTGCTGGGGTCGCTGCAGTGGTTCTCGCAGCGAGACCCCATCCGACGCATCGCGTTCGCGCTTGACCCCAAGCTGTGCGAGGAGCCGTCGTTCTACGAGGTCGACATCGTGCTGGATGACGGCGTTCGCTACACGTACGGCTTCGAGATCGACGACGACCGGGTGCGCGGTGAGTGGCTGCATGCATACCCGAAGGGCCGCAAACAGGTCTGGTTTGATCGGGTAGACGACCAGATCGATTTTCCCGGCGAGGGGTTGCGCGGGGAGAAGCTGGAACTGGCCCGCCGGACGCGGCCGGACACCCTGTTTCTCAGCGTCGCCGCGCAGTTCAACCACGAACAGCTGCTGCCGGTCTTCAATTGGTTCCGGGACAACCTCTGGCTGATCAGTCCGGAGCAAGACAGGGGCGAGCGTGAGAGCTTCACGCGGGAACGGGCCCTCCGGGATCCCGAATTCCGTGAGCGGATGGCTCGCGTGCTCCAGGTCGCCGACTTGGGAATTACGGGTTTCGACAAGGCGGCTCTCTCCCAAGAAGAGATCCGCCTGCTGCACCGGTCCGGAACGCGCGAGATCCCGCTTGACTTCGGCGTGGAGTCATTGGGCACACGCTCGTGGTTCGGTTTGCTTGGCGCGCTGCTCGCTGCCTTCGACCAAGGAACGACCGTGCTCGTGGACGAGTTGGACGCAAGCCTGCACCCCGCGATGTCCGCCGAGGTCGTCCACATGTTCGTGGATCCCGAGGCGAACCCGCGTGGTGCGCAGATGCTGTTCACCACCCACGATGTGACGCTGCTGCACACGCTTCTTGGTGAGGACAGAGTGCTCGACCGCGACACTGTGTGGCTCACCGAGAAGGACGTTGGGGGCGCGACCGAACTGTACCCTCTGACCAGCCTACGACCACCCCCGCGCAAGGATGACAACCTGTTTCGCAGGTATCTACTCGGCATTTACGGCGGTGTCCCCCGAGTATCGTCGGGCACGGTGGCGCGCGAGGTCGAGGAGATACTCGGTTGACCCGGCGGCGTCGCGGCAGCCCCAGTCTTGCGCGTGCTAGCTCGCGTTCTCCGGTGCATCGCGCTCACAACGCCATCTTCTACGTGGTCACTGAGGGCGAGGGCACGGAATACGATTATTTCAGGCAGCTCGATCAAACCCACGGCCCAGACCGAAAATTCCTGATCAAGATGCTGCCGCCCCGCGCTCAGCAAAATGGGCTCACGCCGTCCCGAGTGCTTGAACACGCGTGCCGCCTAATTGCGGCGCCTGAAATCGATCAGGTCTGGGGTTTGTTCGATCACGACGGGAGGAAAGACATCGACCAGGTGTGTTTACGCGCGAAACCGGAGCGGGTGCACGTGGCCCTCTCCCACCCCTCGTTCGAGCTATGGTTGCTGTTGCACTTGAGAGAATTCACGCCAGGCTATTGCCAAAATGGCAAGAGTGAGACGATCATCGATAAGCTCCGTGACGCACACCCGGCGTTCGCCAACTACGCAAAGCGAAAGAAGCGAATCGACAAGTCTCATTTTGACGTGCTCATGGAGGGTGACGGCATCCGTCGCGGTGCTCCGGGCGCGGCGCCTGTCGCGGCACTTCAGCCACGAGACGCCAGGCCAGCGGGACCCCTCGACCGAGGTGTACCGGCTCATTGAGGCGCTTGGCATCGTCCCGCCCCCGTCGGGAAGGATGCCCCGGTGACGAAGCTGACCCTGGCCCAGCCAGAATGGCACCTGTTCGCCGCCGCCGACATTCTCCGCGGCCAGATGGACGCCGCCGAGTACAAGGACTACATCTTCGGGATGCTGTTCCTCAAGCGCTGCTCAGATGAATTCGAGGCCGCGTACCAGCGGGAATACCAGGAAGTGCGGGAACGCGTCGGCGACGAGCGGGCGCGCGCCTGGGCGGATAATCCCGACACTTACTAAGGGGAACGTAGGTTTCCAGACTCAGGAAATTGCATTGCCGCAGGTCAGGAATGTTCACGAGTCCGGTTACTTACGTTCTCATTAGTACATCGACCTGTTCTACATGCCGCGCCAGGCGCGCTGGGACGAGGTCAAGAAGCTGGTGGGCGACGTCGGCACCGGTCTGAACAAGGCGCTCGCCGCCTTGGAGCGGGCCAACGAGGAACTCGCCGGGGTCACCTCGCACATCGACTTCAACAAGCAGGTCGGTCATGTCAAGCTCACCGACCGCAAGCTGCGTGACCTGATCCGCCACTTCAACCGCTACCGCCTGCGGGGAGCGGACTTCGAGTTCCCTGACCTACTCGGCGCTGCGTACGAATACCTGATCGGCCAGTTCGCCGAGTCGGCGGGCAAGAAGGGCGGCGAGTTCTACACGCCGAGGCCGGTGGTACGGATGATGGTGCGACTCGTCGATCCACAGCCGGGCGAGTGGGTGTACGACCCGTGCGCGGGCAGCGGTGGCATGCTGATCCTGGCCCGCGAGTACGTTGACGAACACGACCCGGCGGGCACAGACCTCCTGGAGTAGCTTCTTGATCAAGCTCTGACCTGGGGCGCCCGTAAGGCGTTCGCAGGAAAATCTTGTGAATATCCTAGGCCCGCGAAAGACCGGGTGGTGCCCGTGAGGCGCGTGTTGCAGTAGGTACTAGCCGAGGGAGGTTAGGGACTCATGATCACTGTTTGGGTGCCGAAAGTGACACGACGTGTCACTTTCGGCACCCAAACAGTGATCATGACCGTGGTGCCGCCCTGATGGGGGCCACCACTGCCTGCGGGCGGGACGTTGCTCGCCCGCGCCTTGAGGCAGCGCCCGGTTGGTGGGGTCATGGGTGTGCGCACCACCCGAGCTGGTGGTGCGCAG
>JBOHFR010000102.1:0-12929 GCA_050699715.1 Pseudonocardiaceae bacterium | reverse complement strand
CCACAGCTCGCCCACCGTGACCGGTCGGGTGCCGGCTTGGGAGAGCACGAACGCGATCGCCTGACGCACCTCGTCCCGGCGCGGTTGATGACCTTTGAGCCACTTGTACGGCGCAGTCGGGTGGACCGCACCAGTACCGAGCACTCGGCATATCTCCCGGGCCAGCCGCTCACCACTCCAAGACACACCGGCCAACAGCTGGCTCAGCGTCTCATTCGGTGTCTCGGCCGCCATCGGTACGTCCTCGCCGTCGTCGACAACGTGTCACCACGGAGCGTAGGCCCTAGATCACCAACAGCGGAGGAAGTTCAGGGTTTTCCGGGAACACTCCCCTACCCCAAACCAGCCAGGCGGCGCGACGCTAGTCACCCGTCGAGCCCACCGCTACCGGACTCCCGACCGGGTGGCGCCTGATCATCATGGTTACCACCACCACGACCACAACCGGAGGTCATCAACCGTGGAAAGCGAAACCCCGCCCGAGAGCGCCGCCGTTCACACCGGCGATGTCAGCCGGGAGCACTGGACCGTGCCGGTGCACGGCCTGACCCGTACCGACCCCGACGGCATCGTGCGAGCGATCGCCCGCCGCGACGGCACCGTGATCCTCGACCTGAGCTGCGGGGACTCCCGGATCACCGGGTGGCTCGACGTCTCCCGGGCGGCCCAGCTCTCCACGGGGATCTGGGAGGCCGCCGGGGCCAGCCAACAACTCACCGAGTATCTCGGCGACGACCATCCCCCACTCCCACCCCACGGACCGGGAGTCCAGCCGGGAGCCAGACGCTCACCTCTCCACGGAAATACACCACTCCGACGTAGCTTCTCAATGCCTCGACGGAGGCTCAAACCGGTGAATCACGCTGCCGCGATGGACGCTGACGACACACGCACAATCGGCCAGCGCATCCGGTGGATCCGCAATGCCCGGAGCAAGTCGCTGCGGGTTATCGCCGGGCTGGCCGGGATGAGCAAATCCACCCTGCACCACATCGAGCACGGACAGCGCGATGTGACCCTTTCCGAGATCGTGGCACTGGCCAACGCACTGGAGACCGCCCCTACGAAGCTGATCAGACTACCGATCCCCGCACCCGCCAACAGACACACCGACACCGCCGACTATGCCTAACACCGTGGTACTGACCCATGGCTGTGAGCTTTGCGTCTCCGGCACCGTCGTTGGGCGCGGTGGTACAACGCTGAGCCGGTGGAAGCAGGAAGGAACGTGCCCATATGCCCGTTGCCGAAACTACTAATCCAGGCCTACCCCAACAGGTCGCGCGTCTTGACCGGCTTGATCCCGGAGTATTGGAGCGTTTGCGTCATGAGGCGTTGACGGTACCGTCCGGGTGGATCGCCGAGTACGGACAGTACCAGTCGGGGGGTTGGTGGACGCTGTCACTGCTCAACGACACCGGTATCCCCACCGACGTGACGATCAAAGACTGCGATCCAGTCGAGACCACGCTGTTGAAGCGGATGCCCGTTACGCGGCGATTCCTGTCCTCACTGGATTTGCGCTACATGTGGGTACGACTGGCGCGACTCGGGCCGAACTCGTTTCTGTGGGAACACCGCGACTACAACGAGCTCAGCGAGTCGGAACGCCACCGCCTGCACGTACCCCTGGTGACCAACAGCTCCGCCGCGCTGGTGACCGGCGGTGCCAAGGTACATCTGCGCACCGGTCACCTCTGGCGGCTCACGCCGACGCACGCGCACGGCGCCTGCAACATGCTCGGGCCAGATCGACTCCACCTGATTCTGGATTGCTACACCGATGAGAACCTGGCACAAGCGAGCGCCAACGAGCAACTCGGCGAGACCGACATGGTGCGACTGCCAGCCGCGACGAAGGCTCAGCTTGACGAGCACCTTGTCACGGCGCGCAGCTTGGCGAACCTGGGCTTCGAGCGTTCAGCGGAGAAACACCTACTCCGCCTCTTCTACGACTACACGTTGCCCGAGGGCTGCGTGTATGACCTGATCGCGTCCTTGTACGACTCACTGGAGCGCGTGACCGAGGCCGAGTCCTGGCGAGCGAACAAGACCGTCCTACTCGGCCTGTCCTGACCATCCGCGATCACCGAAAGAGTGCCACCGTGAGTCACACCGTGTTGGACGAACTCGCCAGGGCCAACCGACCCGACCAGTTCGATCTGCTAGAACGAGCAACGGGTCTGTTCACCGCCAGTCCGGCCGTTACACACCTACTGGTTCGAGGTTCGCTGGCTTCCGGGACCGCGGACCGGCTGTCGGACGTCGACTTCGTCGTCGGCGTTGACGACCCCTCGTTCCCGGAGTTCATCTCGGTTCTCGACTCACTGATGTCCGCCGATCTGGGCGGGATCCTCCCCGAATGGCGGGACACCATCGTGGGCGACATGGGCGGTCTCGGCTACGTCTACCTGGTTGGTTGGGCCGGGCACCTCCAACAAGTGGATCTGTACGTGATGCCCGCCAGCCAGGTCAGCAAGGTGCGCAAGCACACCGTGGCTCACCCGATCTTCATTCTTGATGCGGACGCCACCTACGAGCCCGACCCTCGCGTGGTACCATTCGTCGCTCGCACCTTGGCCGAGCCTCGGTCCTGCGTCGAGTTGCTAGTCGAGACGCTCGTGGTCGGATACCTGATGCGCAAACGGATCACCCGTGGCCAGGAATTCATCGCCTACTCAGAGGCGCACCTCTTCAATACGGCAGTCAAGAACCTGATCAAGACGGCGTTGGCCCCGATCTCCCGTTACTACGGCTGGTATCAGCTACGAGAGGAGATCGGCTCGACACCAATCGGCAGAGAGTGCCTGCGGGACCTCGCCGCGCTCATCGCCGCACCGGCCATCCCCACGGCCGAGACATTGGCCAAGGGACTGGACCGCGTGGTCGCCATCGCCGAGAGAGCAGCACCGGAGGCCGTCGACTCCTTGCGGCCCGCGATCGACGCCTACCGCCACTATCTGGAGCTGGCATGACTTCCGACGCACCGGACGAGCGTCGTCTGAGGGCAACCTTTTTCGGCGGTGTCGTGCCGGCGTCGGAGCAAGAAGTGCAGTTCGCGTACGGCATCGGCGTGGCGCTCGGCGGAGCCGGCCTGGTCTTGCAGCACGGCGGGTACAACGGACTGATGGAAGAGGCCGCCCGAGGTGCCGCCACTACGGGCGGCCACGTGGTGGCCGTGACCCTGACCAATGTCGCCTGGGGCGAGTTCAACCCTCACGTCACCGAGGCCGTCCGCCTGCACACGATGGGCGAACGACTTCATCGGTTTCTCGATGGCACCCATCTCGTTGTCGCCATGGGAGGCGGTGTCGGAACGCTGCACGAACTCACCGCCGCGCTCTGGTATTCCGGCAACATCCGATCCGTCCCGGTCTGGCTGGCAGGCAAGACCGCCTTGCGGTTGTTGGCCTTCCTGAAATCCGAACAGTGGCTTTTTGAGTCACCAACCAGGCCGCTCAAGTTCCTTCGCGAGGTACCGGATCTGGCCACCTTTCAACAGGAACTGTCCGCTCTGCTGCACAACCGGGACGAGCACGAGAACCGCCGCCCGGCAGTCTCGCGGGGTCGCTAATGACCATCACCGCGAGCTTGTTTGCCCGTATTCGGGCCACGGCGTGCCAGCGTGGCGCGTTCCACTTACCCACAGGGCAAGTGATCGAGGAGTATTTCGATGAGTACTTGCTTGCCGCCGATCCCGTGATGCTCCGCGACATTGCCGCAGAGATGACCCGACACGTCCCCGCCTGTACCGAGGCTCTTGTGGGTCTGGAGTTGGGCGGTCTCCCGTTGGCAGTAGCCCTTTCGGCGGCTACTGGCGTCCCCGCTGGATTCTTGCGGCGCAAACGCAAGTCCTACGGAACCTGCCGCCAGGTGGAAGGGCGTCCCGTAACGGGCAGGCACGTCGTGCTGATCGATGACGTCGTTCGCTCCGGTGCCCAGATTCTTCGAGCGGCATCAGTTCTGCGGCTTGCGGGCGCCAGCGTGGCGACGGCGATCTGCGTGTTGGATCGAGGCCTCAACGGGCGAGTCCGCCTCGCCGAGAGCCGGATCGAATTGCGGTCCCTACTCACCTCCGCAGCCCTCAGTACGGAAGTCCCAGTTTGGCAGGCAGACCAACGCCCAGGACCACGACCGGAGAAGACATAATAGGTTACCAATACGCAGCATTGTTGGATCTCGACGGGGTCATCATTGATACCCGCGCAGCGACCTCCGAAGCGCTGAGAGTCATAGCAACCGATGCGCTCGGCCGCTCCGTGGACTCCGCCGCCCTTGACCAGTACGTGGCGCTCGCCCCGGTGGATGCTCTGGTGGCACTCGGCGTGCAAAACGCGCGCCGCATCTACGAAGAGCGTTTTGACCGTGCGTTGGCAGACGCGGTGGGGCAGCTTCGGATCTTCGAAGCCGTCGTAGCTGGAATGATCGAGCTATCCGATGACAATGTGGGCCTCGGCATTATCACCGCGCAGGCGCACAGCCGCCTACCGTTCCTGCTGCCGCCGGTGGTCGCGAACCTCGTCAATGTCGTGATCGCCCACGAGGACGCTCCGCCGAAACCTGCCCCGGACGGCGTGCTCACGGCCTGTTCCCGGCTCGGCGTCCACCCCACGCGTGCGTTGTTCCTCGGCGACACGGTGAACGACATCGCGGCGGGCCGCTCCGCAGGAGTGCTCACCGTCGGTGCCGGATGGGGATTCGTCGGCTCCGACACGCTACGGCGTGCCGGGGCCAACGTCGTGCTTATCGAACCTCACCAAGTCGGGGTAAACCTGCTGAGACACCTCGATGGCCGGCAAGTACCCGAACAGATCACTGACTGACGGATTGCCCGATCACTCGCGTGACCTCGCGCAATGCATCGACAGTTGCCAGCGGATCAGTCCCGCCACCCTGAGCGATGTCGGGCTTACCACCGCCACCGCCCCTGAGGACCTTGGCCGCGACCTGAACGAGGTCCCCAGCCTTGAGCCCCCGCTCCCTACCTTTGTCGTTGACCGCAACCACGACGACCGGCTTGTCATTCGCCAGAGTAGTCACCGCCACCGCCACCGGACAGTCACCGAGCCGGTCCCGAATTTCGATCACGAACTTGCGCAACTCGTCGTTGTCCGCAGGTTCGGACAAGTGCCGAGCGACCACGGACACGCCATGGACATCCGTTGCACCCTCCACGAATTCACTGGCCACCCGCTTGAGCTGGGCCGCCCGAAGCCGTGCCACTTCCTTCTCGGCGTCGCGAAGTTGCTTGAGCAATGCCGAGACCCGATCGCTGGTTTCGCCGATCGGCACCTGAAGCATGTCCGAGATGTTCCGCACCAGGGCGCGTTCCTTCGCGAGGAAGCGATAAGAATCCAAGCCGACGTACCCCTCGATACGTCGCAAACCCGAGCCCACCGAGGACTCGCCGATCACAGTCAGCGCGTTGATCTGCGAGGAACGCTCGACGTGTGTACCGCCGCAGAGTTCGCGAGACCACGGGCCTCCGATCTCGACCACCCGTACTTCCTCATCGTAAGTCTCGCCGAACAGGGCGAGCGCACCCAGCTCTCGCGCTTGCGGCAACGAGGTGTAGACCACCCGAACCGGGAGATCCCGCCGAATGGCGAGATTGGAGACCTCTTCGATCTCGCTGCGAGTCTCCTGCGACAGGCCACCGGTCCAGGAGAAGTCCAAACGTAGGTAACCGGGCTTGTTGTACGAACCGGCCTGCAAGGCGTTCGGCCCGAGCACCTGCCTGAGAGCAGCGTGCACGACATGCGTGCCCGAGTGGGACTGGCGCGCTCCCAGCCGCCACTCCGGATCGACCTTGGCCAACACGTGCTGCCCCTCGGTCAGCTCGCCGCGACGCACTCGGACCTGGTGCACCCACAGCTTCCGGGCCACCTTCTGCACGTCTAGTACTTCCAGCTCAAGGCCGTCGGCGACGATCAGACCGGAGTCGCTGTCCTGGCCACCGGACTCGGCGTAGAGCGGGGTTCGGTCGAGGACGACGTCGACGATCTCGCCTTCGATGGCCGCCGGGATGCGCTCGCCTTCCCGGACCAGCCCACGAACGGTGGCCTCGCTTTCCAGGCGCTCGTAGCCGGTGAACACGGTGGCTCCGAGTTGGAGCAGGTCACGGTAGACGCTCTTGTCCCCATGCCCGCCGGTCTTGCGGGCGACCGCATCAGCCTTGGCCCGAGCGCGCTGCTCGGCCATCAGGCTGCGGAAGCCTTCCTCGTCCACCGACAGGCCCTGTTCCTCGGCCATCTCCAAGGTGAGGTCAATGGGGAACCCGTAGGTGTCGTGGAGCTGGAACGCCTTGTCGCCGGGGAGGATCAGGCTGTTGCTCGCACGGACCGCAGTGGCAGCAAGGTCGAAGATCGCAGTACCGGACTTCAGCGTCTGCGAGAACGCCAACTCCTCGCCGACGGCGACTCGGTCGATGCGGTCGTGCTCGCCGACCAGCTCGGGGTAGGTCGGGCTCATCACCTCCACAGTGCGCGTCACCAACTCGTGCACAACAGGGTCCGGTGAGCCGAGTAGCCGCATCATGCGCACGGCGCGGCGCAAGATGCGGCGCAGGATGTAGCCGCGTCCCTCGTTGGCGGGAGTGACGCCGTCGCCGATCAGCATCACGCTGGTCAGGATGTGGTCGGCCACTACTCGCAGGGCGACGTCGTCCTTACGGGTGCCGCCGTACTTGGTGGCACTCAGCTCAGCGGCGAGATCGAGGATCTGGCGGGTGGTGTCGATGTCGAAGATCGTGTTCACACCTTGGAGCAGTGCCGCCATGCGCTCCAGACCGAGGCCGGTGTCGATGTTCTTGGCGGGCAGATCGCCGATGATCGGGTAACCCTCCTTGGCTGGCCCTTCGCCTCGGATATTCTGCATGAACACGAGGTTCCAGATCTCCAGGTAGCGCTCGTCATCGACGAGAGGGCCGCCTTCACGCCCGTATTCGGGGCCACGGTCGAAACAGATCTCCGAGCATGGACCGCAGGGACCAGGCACGCCCATCGACCAGAAGTTCTCGGCCATACCCAGTCGCTGGATACGGTCGGCGGGTACACCGACATCGGTACGCCAGATATGCTCGGCCTCGTCGTCATCGGTGTAGACCGTGACCCATAGCGTGGACTCCGGCAGACCCAGACCACCATCGGCCACGGGCTTGGTCAAGAACTCCCAGGCGTAGGGAATCGCCTTCTCCTTGAAGTAGTCGCCGAAGGAGAAGTTACCGAACATCTGGAAAAACGAGCCGTGTCGGCTGGTCTTGCCGACTTCCTCGATGTCAACGGTGCGCACGCACTTCTGCAAGCTCGTCGCGCGAGGGTAGGGCGCAGGTGCTTCGCCGAGGAAGTAGGGCTTGAACGGCGCCATGCCCGCGTTGATCAGCAGTAACGTTGAGTCGTCTGCGATCAGCGATGCCGACGGAACCACGGTGTGTCCCCGCTGCTCGAAGAAGCGAAGAGCACGCCTGCTGATCTCTGCCGACTGCATGGGCCTTACCTTCCAGAGGTTCGATCGTCGGAACGCTGACCACGCCCGCGGCAAGCCCGGCGGCGCTGCTGGAAGGCCATGGTTCAACCATGGTATGCGGGCCGACCTGCGGGACCACGGCATGCCTCGTCGGACTGAGGTGAAACCCCATCAGTTGATCTTGCAGAAGGGGTCGCGGCCGGTGGTCGGACCGCCGTAGCGGGCATCGGGATGGTTGAGGAGGAGAGAACGAGAGTCAGTGCGGGGGCGTGGCACTGGTCATGCGACCAGTCTTAGCCTGCGGTCCAGTTCGGTGGAGAACTCCCGGATACTCGGGTTGGCCTTTCGGCCGCGTAGCTCATCCGCGAGACGACCTAGGCTCGCCAGGCAGCGCGGTGAGTTGACGTGGGGCAGGCGCTCCAGGGCGGTTCGTCCGACCTCACATGCCTGTTCCAGCTCGCCGCAGCCGAGGTGGGCTATCGCCAGCCACGTACCGTCCAGTAATGCGTCGCGCTGGTACAAATAATCGGGTGCAGCGCTCGCGCTGGGGGTGAGCAGGGTGACCGCGCTGTCGAGATGGCGTCGGCTGTGACGGGTCCCGGCCATCCCCAGGCTGACCTGGTAGTAGCCACCGGAAACGTCGATGAACTGCGGGCTGACGAAATAAGCCCAGCGCGGCCGGTGACCAGTGGGATGCTCACTCAGCTCCCGGGCCCGGCCGTATGCCGCGTGGAAGCGCCCCGCGTCACCAGCGACCGCGTAGCCGTAGGCGAGCCGGTTGGTGACCAGGGCCTGGACGGTGACCGGACTACGGCGGGCCAGCTCCACCGCGGCGCTGCCCAGACTGATCGCATCACCCGCCTGCTCGCGGCAGGCGACGTGATAGGCCATCGCGCTCAGCGCATGGGCGGCGAGTGGCTTGTCGCCAGCGTTGTGGGCGGCCCGCAACGCGGTCAGGTAGTAACGCTGGGCCAGCCCGTGACGCTCGCAATCGGCCGCCATCCACCCGGCCAGCTGCCCGAGCTCGGCCAACGCGACCAACAACCGGCGGGTGACCTGCCCGCCGTGGCCAGCTGTCTGGAGAAGCTGGCCCACCACCTGAAACTGGGCGTTGACGTAAGTGAGGTTCGCACCGCCCCCGCCCCGCTGGTCATCCAGCTGGCGCAGCTGAGGGATCGTCTCCTCCACCTGCTCGATCAAGGTCACGTCCACCTGCCCGCCGTTCAGGGCCGCGACCAGTCGAGCCGGTTTGGTGTTCACTGCGGTCCACGCGAGTTGGGTCAGGCCCGGGCCGCCCACCGCCATGAACACGCGACGATCCATCAATCCTCCGAGTAACCAGTCGTGGATGATGGCCAGCGTGCCAGCCAAGGTCCACGGTACCTCCATCCCGTCGGCCGCAGGGATCAGGCGTAGATCATGTGGAGTACACCCGGGCCACAGCTCACTCACCGTGATTAGTCGGCTGCTGGCTTGGGACAGCACGAACGCGATCGCCTGACGCACCTCGTCCCGGCGCGGTTGATGACCTTTGAGCCACTTGTACGGCGCAGTCGGGTGGACCGCACCAGTACCGAGCACTCGGCATATCTCCCGAGCCAGCCGCTCACCACTCCAAGACACACCGGCCAACAGCTGGCTCAGCGTCTCGTTCGGGACCTCTGGCGCCATCGTTGCGTCCTTGCCGTCGTGGGAAACGTGTCACCACGGAGAGTAGGACTCTGATCATCCACAGCGGAGGAAGTTCAGGGTTTTCCGGGAACACTCCCCTTCCCCAAACCAGCCAGGCGGCGCGACGGTAGACACCAGCCGAGCCATCGCGGTGCACGACTACGGCTAAGCCTGGATCCACCGGCTAACTTTGAGTGATCATTTTAGGGTCGCATTCGGTATTGTGGATCATGATGTTTGGTTGAGGGCGTGGGAGTACCGCTGGTCGGTGCCCCCTCACGTTCGGACAAGGTCACCATCACATCGGCCGCAGCCAGACTCACCCGGGCGTCGATGGACGGTGGAATGAATCGGCTGGGGTACCGCGCTCTACGGGCCAACGTGCGTAAGCCTGCTTCGTCGCCGTCGTCCTGCCCGAAGACCGAACCGTGCAACACGAGCTCTGGCCGGCCCGTACCGTTGAGAGAGTGGGCGAAGAAATCGAACGCCTGGATGAGGTCGCCGAAGCGTTTGCGCAGGGTGAAGCGGCCCAGACCAACGACGACGAACGCGTCGCCGTGAACGTCCAGCTCCCGTCGGGCGTCGGGCTTGGACTGCATACCGTTACGCCATTTGTCCATGTCGAGCCCGTTCCGGACGGGGAAGCATGCTCGTGCCGGTATGCCCACGGCCTCGGCTTCGGAAGCGACCCGCGAGGTCTGGCACAGCACACCGTCTAGTCGGCGGTACATGCGGTGCGGGATGCCGCGCAGCGGGATATCGCCGTCGGTGCCGACTTTCAGCAGGCGTACTCCGCCGGCTGCGGTGGGTGCCTCCAGCACCGGCCCGCGATGTCGCGTGTGAGTTCCACGTGCTGTCGCTGGTCCTCCCCGACCGGCACCAGGTTCGTCTCGTAGAGCAGGATGTCGGCTGCCTGCAACACCGGGTAGTCCAGCAGGCCGGTCCCGACGCTCTCCTGCCGGCTCGACTTCGTCTTGTACTGCGTCATCCGCTCCAGCCAGCCCAGCGGCGTCACGCAGTTGAGCACCCACGCCAACTCCGCATGCGCGGTCACTGCCGACTGGACGAAGATCGTCGACCGCTCCGGATCGATCCCGCAGGCCACGTACAGCGCCGCTGTCTCCCGTGTCTTGGCGTGCAGAACCGTGGGGTCCACCGCCTCGGGGATCGTCAGGGCGTGCAGGTCCACCACGCAGAACAGGTTGTCGAACCGGTCCTGGTTCTCCGCCCACAGCGACAGCGCACCCACGTAGTTCCCGATGTGGAGCTTGCCCGTGGGCTGTACCCCGGAGAACAGCCGCTGCCTCTGCGCCACCATGACCATCCTTGAGCATCCGATTCTGAGGTTCCGCGCCCGTCCGGCCCGAGCCGTCCTGCGGACGAGACCGGCTGTGATCCATTCTGCCAGCCCGCCGGCTCCGTCCCCGCGCTGCTGTTAAGCCTCTGGTGTCCACACGTGGACGAGCCAGACCAATGGCAGGCCGTGATTGTGGACGGATCAGACAGTCACTGGACATATATGTGGACAGATGCCACCGAATGAGCCCGCTGCGGATATCGTGGCCGACCGCTGCGGGTGCCTCGCCCGCGCGAATGCTGCCAGCCGGGACCTGGATGCCGACTTCCTCATAGCTGTAGTCGGTGTGCCGGAACACCAGCAGCTTGCCGTCGCGCACGCCAAACAACCGCCACCCGCGAGCAGCTGAGCGCCGTCCAGATCGACACCGACGCGGCGCCCCTGGTCATGGTGCAGCAGCTGCGCGCGATCAGCGGGCTGTCTTCAGCAGGTTGTTTTCGGCCCCACCCCAGCAACGAGTTTGGCCCCACCTCCCACGTTCGGGAGACGGCAGGCAGACCTGCACTGAGCTGGGCTCCCCCTCTCCTGGCTGCTTTTGACTGATCCACAAGTGAGGCCAGAACTGGCTGCTCAGGTGGGGCCAGATCCAATGTGCGTGCGTCGGGATGGTCCAAGGAGGAAAGAACAAGGGTCAGTGAAGGGGCAGCGGCACTGGTCATGCGGCCAGTTGTAGCCTGCGGTCTAGTTCGGTGGAGAACTCCCGGACATACGCATTGGCCTTCCGGCCGCGTAGCTCGTCCGCGACACGGCGCAACCTCGCTAGGCAACGCGGTGAGTGGACGTACGACAGCCGCTCCAGAGCGGTCCGCCCCACCTCGCACGCCTGCTCCAGCTCCCCGAGGCCGAGGTAGGCCGTCACCAGTTTTGCGCCGCCCAACAACGCGTCGCGCGGGGACCAGTAATCGGGTGCGGCCATCGCTTCAGGGGTGAGCCGGGTGACCGCGTTGCCGAGATGACGCCGGCTGTGGTGGGAGCAGGCCATTCCCAGGCTGACCTGGTAGCTGCCGCAGGCAGCGTCCACGAATTCCGGACTGACGTAATAAGCCCAGCGCGGCTGGTGACCGGTGGGATGCTCGGCCAACTCACAGGCCCGGCCGTGTGCCGCGTGGAAGCGGTCGGCATCACCGGCGAGCGCGTAGCCGAGGGCGAGCCGACTGGTGACCAGGGCCTGGACGGTGACAGGACTGCGCCGGGCCATCTCCACCGCGGCGGTGCCCAGACTGATCGCGTCGGCCGGTTCCTCGCGGCTAGCGGCGTTGAAGGCCATCATGCTGAGCACGTTGGCGCCGAGTGCCTTGTCGCCGGCGTTGTGGGCAGCCCGCAGCGCGGTCAGGTAGTAACGCTGAGCCAGCCCGTGACGCAACGTGTCAGCCGCCATCCAGCCGGCCAGCTGTCCGAGCTCGGCCCACGCGACCAGCAGGCGCCGGGTGACCTGCCCGCCGTGCTCGGCCCTCTGGAGAAGATGGGCGACGGCCTGGAACTGGGCGTTGACGTAGATCAGATTCGTTCCTCCACCACCCTGCTGGTCATCAAGCTGACGCAGCCGGGGGATCGTCTCCTCGACCTGCTCGATCAAGGTGGCGCCCACCTGCCCGCCGTTCAGGGCCGCAGCCAGCCGAGCTGGCTCGGTGTTCACGGCGGCCCACACGAGTTCGGTCAAGGCCGGGCCGCCTACTACCATGAACACGCGACGATCCATCAGCCCTCCGAGTAACCAGTCGTGTGCTACGGCCAGCGTACCTGCCAGGGTCCACGGCACCTCCATCCCGACGGTCGCGGGGATCAGGCGGGAATCCTGCGGAGTGCACCCGGGCCACAGCTCGCCCACCGTGATGAGTCGGCTGCTGGCTTGGGAGAGCACGAACGCGGTCGCCTGACGCACCTCGTCCCGACGTGGCTGATGGCCCTTGAGCCACTTGTACGGCGCCGTCGGGTGGACCGCGCCAGTGCCAAGCACTCGGCATATCTCCCGAGCCAGCCGCTCACCACTCCACGACACACCGGCCAACAGCTGGCTCAGCGTCTCGTTCAGGATCTCTGGCGCCATCGTTGCGTCCTTGCCGTCGTGGGAAACGTGTCACCACGGAGAGTAGGACTCTGATCATCCACAGCGGAGGAAGTTCAGGGTTTTCAGGGAACACTCCCCTTCCCCAGACCGACCAGGCGGCGCGACGGTAGACACCTCGCTGCCGGGCTCCTGACCCGAGTAGCGCCTGATCGTCATCCACCACAACGACCACAACTGGAGGTCATCAGCCGTGGAAAACGACACTGACCCAGAGCGGAGTGACCCGGTGACCCAGGGCCCCGGCAAAGTCCTTGTTTCGGCAGATAGATGCCCATAGATCACTGAACGAGAGGGGCGATCATGATCTCGTGTGCTCTCAGTGCGCCGAGTTCGACAGGAGAGCTGCTCGGCCGGCCTCTAGCAGCTCTC
>JBOHFR010000101.1:0-13114 GCA_050699715.1 Pseudonocardiaceae bacterium | reverse complement strand
GAGTGGACCGGCGAGGACGACCCGGACCGGGAGCTCGCCACCCGATTGTGCGCCGGTTGCCCGGTGCGCGGCGAGTGCCTGGAGCTCGAACTGCGAGTCGGCGGCGCGCAAACCCTCGGCGTGTGGGGCGCGCTGAACGCCGAGGACCGCCGCGCCCTGCACGAAGTCTGGTCCTTCCGCCGACGCGAGGACATCGTGCGGCTGCCCGACGACGTGAAAGGAATCGAGCGATGAGCGGCGGGGAATTGTTCCTCGGCGGAATGGCCGCGTTCGCCCTGCTAGCCCTCGTGCTCAAGGCCCAGGCGGGCGTGCGGCGGGCCCGCGCGGCGGCCGACATCGCCCGGGTCGGGACCACCGCGGTGTCGCTGATCGGGCGGGTGCTCACGACCGCGCTGGTGATCGTCGGCGCGCAATGGCTGGTGATCACCCATCCGTCCAATCACACGCTGTTCTGGGTGGTGCTCGGGCTCCCGGCGCTGGTGAGCTCCTACACGCTCACCAAGGCGCTGACCGTGACCGAGATCCGTTCGTCCTCACGAGGCGGGAGTGACCAGCGATGACTACGCCACGCGACGGGTCGGGTGCGGTGGTGGGTCCGGTGTTCGAGGCTGATGTCCTGTCCGAGGCGCAAAACGTGGAGGTCGCGCGCCGGTTCGCCGAGTTCGGGACGCTGGTGCGGCGTCGGCCGGCGGACCTGGCTCGCCTTTCCGCTCAGCTCGCGGGCTGGGCGCTGCGGGCGGCATGGAGCTCGGATCATCTGACGCGGGCGCGTTCGGTGGCCGCGTACCGGGCCCGGCAGGCTCCCCGTGACCTGGGTCGACTGTCCTGGTTCGCGATCCGGGGCCATGCCCGGTGGATCAGCAAAGCGTGGACGTACCTGACCTACGGGGATCTGCGGGCCGACACCCGCGCCGCCCGGCTGGTCGGGGATCCCCAGGGACGGCGAGCGGCTCAGGAGTTGATCCGCTCCGATGCCCGTGCCCGGTGGGCCAGGCTCGGGCTGTTCGCGCGGCGCGTCGTAATCGCCGCCGTGATCGTGTCGGTGCTGACGTTGGTGCTGTGGGCGGTCGACTCGCTCATGACACGTGACCAGATGTGGCCCTGGCTCGCCACCCTCTACCGCGCCCTCGACACCGGGTGGTCGGCGCTCACGACCATAGTGCCCATCCTGGCCGCGCTCACGCCCGTGGGCTGGATCGTGGCCGCCGTGTACGAGGGGCGGGACAAGACCCCGGGCGCGGCCTGGTTGGTACGCCCGGACCGAGATGACGCCGACTCGTGGATCGACGAGCGGATGATCTCCCAAGCCCTCGCCCACCTGGGCATCGCCCCGTTGGACCGGTTCTTCAAAAACGGGGGCGAGCTGGCCTACACCATCCCCGCCCGGGTCGACGGCAACGGCACCTTCGCCCAGGTCAGGCTGCCGATGGGGGTGACGGCGGACATGGTCGCGGACCGGCGGGACCGGCTGGCCGCGAACCTGGGCCGGGCGAAGCTGGAAACCTGGCCCACCGAGGGCACCGAAGCAGGACAACTCGACCTGTGGGTAGCCGACAAGGGCAAGCTCCACTCAGGGGCCGGGCCGTGGCCACTGCTGCACGACGGCGAGGTCGACATCTTCCACGGGGTGCCGTTCGGCCGCTCACAACGCGGCCAGGTCCTCAACGCGCCGATCATGGAACGCAACTACATGATCGGGGGCATGCCCGGACAGGGCAAGTCCTCGGCCGCCCGCACCCTGTGTCTGGGGTGCGTGCTCGATCCCACCGTCGAGGTCAAGGTGTACGTGTTCGCCTCGAACCCGGACTTTGACCCGTTCACCCCCCGCCTGTCCACCTACGTCAAAGGCGATGACGACGACGCTGTGCAGGCCGGGCTGATCGAACTGCGCACCCTGCGCGAAGAAGTCACCCGGCGAGGCAAGCTACTGGAACGCCACAGCGCGGCCAAGGTCACCCGCAAGCTGGCCACCACCGTGCCGGGACTGCACCCCGTCGTGGTCATCTTCGATGAAGCCCACGAGATGTTCGAGCATCCCACCCACGGCGCCGAAGCTGCGGCGCTGTCGGTCAAGGTCATCAAAAAGGCTCGGAAGACTGGGATCACGCTGATCTTCCTCACCCAGTCACCGACCGCGACGTCGATCCCCAAGGATCTCACCCGCAACTGCTCCAACGGAATTGCCTACGCCGTAGCCGACCACGTCGCCAACGACGGCCTGCTCGGCTCCGGAACCTACCGCCAAGGCATCCGCGCCACCGAGCTACGCCCCGGCGAGGACCGGGGTACAGCGGTGACCACCGGGCTCACGGCCAACCGGTTCGAGCTCGTCAACGGCTTCTACATCCCCTTCGACGAAGACCGCGACGACATCACCCCGGTCATCACCCGCGCGATGGTGTTGCTGACCGAACACGGCCAGCCCGTACCCACCACCACTTCCGATGCTGACGCGCAACCGGTCGCCGACCACCTGGCCGACATCCACACCGTGCTGCGCGCCGACAAACGGGTCCGCACCCAGATCGTGCTGGCCCGGCTAACCGAACTCAACCCACCCGAGTACGAGAACTGGACCTTCCAAGACCTCGCCGCCGCGCTAGCCGCCTACCAGATCGAGCCCGCCAAGTCTCAGGGAGTCAAGGTCGTCCGCGCCGACGACATCACCCAAGCACTCACCGAACGTGACGAACTAGAAGACGAGGATCCGGGGACCTAGACAGGGACCCGCCCGGGGACCCGGGGAGTTCTCCCTACCGGGTCCCCGGGCCCCACCTCCCTCACCTGAACAGCACAGACTCCGACCGGGGACCCCTCTATTACCGTGCCAAAAGACCTGAAAATCACTCAAGAACAAGGGCAGGCCAGCACACCAGACCGGATCCCTCCCCACCCTCACCGCATCCACTACTGGCTACGTACTGTTACCGAAGAGATCGGTAGCCCACGTAGGCGTACCCAGAGACGCGCGCCGAGATCAGGGATCTGTTGGCCATCCTGGTGGAGGCCTGGCGGTGGCCTCGTCGACCCAAGCCGCAGACCGACGCCGAGTTCCTCGAGGAGCGCGGCGATCTGGATCAGGTGCCGAGGCGAGCGGGCCGTGCGGGACAGTGCCTTTCGGTAACTCGGCACGTGGTTAGCTTCTGCACTGTGACCCGCTACGCGCCGGTGCCGTTGCCCAACATCAATCTCAGAACCCTGCGTGCTGGGGATTTCATCAAGAACATTCAGGAGTGGTTGCGTTCTCCACCGCTGCGGGATCTGGTCGAGATCTTCGGTGGCGCCATCCCGTCGGGACCCCTCACGGATGTGCTTTGTAAACTCGATGTGTGGTCCGCTGGGGTGTGGGACTTCCGCAGTGGCCGGGAGCGACACGAGGCGAGGGCAAAACAGTTCTCTCGGGACGTCGAGCGCGCTGTGCGGATCGCGGCGCACGCCTTAGGCATGACCGAATCCAGCTACCCGACCGAAGGCTCCTACGACCACATGCTCGTGCTGGGTGGCATGGTGGAGACGTGCTTGCTGCGCACAGCCTTCGCAGCGGCGATCGCTCGTAGGTACGCTGCGGTCGCTGATGTGGCCGCGCTCGCGGGGCTGCGCCCATTGAGTCCGAGGGAATTAGAGTTCTGCCGGTCCACCAGATTGGTAGGATGTGCCACGGAATTCGATGGTATGGAGGCCGGGGTGCGGAAGGCCTTCGGGCTGCGCAGCGAGCCGATCCGAGAGATAGGCGGCGCTCCGGAGGTCGATCCGCGCAACTCGTGGCGTCGGCACACCTACCTGGGGAGTACACCTCCCGTGCAGGTGCTCGCCGCCCCTTCCACGGAGCCCGCTAGGCGAAGGGCGAACACTGCTGACACCTATGCGTTCTGGGTGAGTAACGGCGCGCCGCTCACCAGCGAATCCACGATCCTGCTCGTCACCTCGTCACTGCACGTCCCGTTCCAGCACCTCGACGCGTTGCGAGTTCTGAGCTTGCGCCACGGGTGCGGGATCGAGACCGTGGGGGCCGCCAACATTGCCGCAGAGGGTGCTAAACCTAGTGTCACGACCATCCTACAGGAGATTCGCTCGGCCATCCTGTCCGCGATGCGGTTATGCCGGGCTCTGGACGAGGGTAAATCGGCACAATGAGCGCCGCAGCCCTCGCTCCTGGTTGGGTGATTCTCATCTTTTCCGCCCGGGAGACGGTGACGTCAAGAAGTTGCAGAGTGAGCCGCACGATAGGTTTTTTCATGAAGGTTGCTGTGAAGCGATTGAACCTGGGCGGGCGCATCACTCGCAAGGTGGGCGATAGGGCAGGTCCGGCGACACATACTGCTGCCACTTCGCGTGAGTGAGGATGTTTGGGGTGATGGCGCAGATCCGCTGGATTACTTGGTCGACGTTCGTCTCCCACAGCCGGACTGTGTGGTCGTACCTGCCGATGGCCAGGGTATGCCTATCGGGGCTGAACGCCACCGCGCCGACCCCCTTGGTGTCGTCGCTGGTCAGGGGTTGACCCAGGGCGGTGGGGTCGCTGGTCAGGGGTTGACCCAGGGCAGCGGGGCGAGCCGGGTCGGTGACATTCCACAACCGCACTGTATCGTCGAGACTCCCGGTGGCCAGGGTGTGCCCATCCGGACTGAACGCCACCGTGCTGACGGTGTTGGTTTGACCGATCAGGGGTGAGCCGAGTGGTGTGGGATGGGCCGGGTCGGTGACATTCCATAACCGCACTGTCTGGTCGTTACTGCCGGTGGCCAGGATGTGCCCATCGGGGCTAAACGCCACCGCGATGACCTGGTTGGTGTGGCCGGTCAGGGGTGAGCCGAGTGGTGTGGGGTGGGCCGGGTCGGTGACATTCCATAACCGCACTGTCTGGTCGTTACTGCCGGTGGCCAGGATGTGCCCATTCGGACTGAACTTCACCACGCTGACCGAGCTGGTGTGGCCGGTCAGGGGTGAGCCCAGCGGTGTGGGGTGGGCCGGGTCGGTGACATTCCACAACCGCACTGTCTGGTCGTTACTGCCGCTAGCCAAGATATGTCCATTAGGGCTGAACGCCACGGCACTGACGGATTTGGTGTGGCTGGTCAGGGGTGAGCCCAGCGGTGTGGGGTGGGCCGGGTCGGTGACATTCCATAACCGCACTGTCTGGTCGTTACTGCCGCTAGCCAGGGTGCGCCCATCAGGGCTGAACGCCACGTCGACGATAGGTTTGGTGTGGCCAGTAAGGGGTGTCCCCAGGGGTGCCGGGTGAGCGGGGTCGGCCACATTCCACAACCGCACTGTATCGTCGGCGCTGCCACTGGCCAGGATATGCCCGTCGGGGCTAAACGCGACCGCGTAGACGGCGCCGGTGTGGCCGGTCGTCAGTGTATAGGCAATGTTCCACAGTCGGACTGTGAGGTCGGCGCTGGCAGTAGCCAGGGCGTGTCCATCAGGGCTGAACGCCACCGCAAAGATGGGCATGGTGTGGCCGGTCAGGGGTGAGCCCAGCGGTAGGGGGTGCACCGCGTCGGCGACATTCCATAACCGGACTGTCTGGTCGTAGCTGCCGCTGGCCAGGGTGTTCCCATCGGGGCTGAACACCACCGCCCAAACGGAGCTGGTATGGCCGGTCAGTGGTTGACCTAGCGGTGTGGGGTGGGCCGGGTCGGCGACATTCCACAACCGCACCATCCGGTCGGTGCTGCCGGTGGCGAGGGTGTGCCCATTCGGACTGAACGCCACTGTGGTGACGTGGTCACCGTAGCGGTTAGTTACGATCAGAGGTTGACCCAGCGGTGTGGAGTGGGCCGGGTCGGCCACATTCCACAACCGCACTGTCTGGTCGAAGCTGCCAGTAGCCAGGGTGCGCCCATCTGGGCTGAACACCATCGCAAACACGGTGTCGGTGTGGCCGAGCAGGGGTTGACCCAATGGTGTGGGGTGCGCGGGATCGGCCACATTCCACAGCCGGACTGTGTGGTCGGCACTGGTGGAGGCCAGGGTGTGCCCATCCGGGCTGAACGCCACTGCGTTGACGTTGTCGGTGTGGCCGAGCAGGGGTTGACCCAATGGTGTGGGGTGCGCGGGATCGGCCACATTCCATAACCGCACTGTTCGGTCGTAGCTGCCGGTGGCCAGGGTGCGCCCATCGGGGCTAAACGCTACCGCATGGACGGTGTCCGTGTGGCCGGTCAGGGGCGAGCCCAGGGGTGTGGGGTGCGCCGGGTCGGCCAAGTTCCACAGCCGCACCGTTTTGTCGCTGCTGGCGCTGGCCAGAGTATGCCCATCGGGGCTAAACGCCACCGCGTCGACATATTGGGTGTGGCCGGTCAGCGGGGTGGACAAGGCGCCGTTCCCCAGAGTGACCAAGGCTGTGTAGAGGTCCGGAGTCTGTCGCATGCGGTAGGCGATGAGGTCGAGTTGCGCCGCGAGAGAGGCATCGGTGCTGCGCAGCCTGTCAGCTTCCGCAGTGATCTGGTTGAAGGTGGCAGTGTCGCGTCCTCGCTGCGCGGCGGCGCTTTGGCGAAATGCAAGGATCGCGGTCCCCGAGGCAACGAGAGCCAGCACGGTCAGCACGACGAGCGCGGCGCGGCGGAGCCTCACGGCGCGGCGTTCCTGTGCCACAGACGCGGCGAGAAACTCGGACGCGACGGGGCTCAGATCACTCTCGTGCGTATCGGAGGTGGCCCAAGTACGTGCCAGCTCCAAGCGGCGTCCCCGGTATAGCCCAGCGGTATCGCGGCGGTCCCGATCCCACACGGTGGCAGCTTCTTCGAGTCCCTGGCGGATCAGATTGCCAGCCCGGTCGGTGTCGATCCACTGCCGCAGCCGCGGCCAGGCGCGCAGCAGGGCCTCGTGGGTGATCTCGACGGTGTCCCTGTCCTGAGTGAGCAGCCGGCGTTGGGTGAATGCGTCCACCACCGGAAACACACTGTCGGGATCCAGTGCCCGCAGCAGATCCGTGCGGGCCACCCGGCGTCGGGTGTCCTCGGTTCCATCCCCAATTTTGATCAACCGAAGAAACAGGATCCGGGCCGCGTGTTCACTGTTGGGGTCCAAGCCGGTAAACACACGCTCAGCCGTGGTCGCCACCGCGCGATGGATCCCACCGGTGCTCCGGTAGCCGTCCACTGTCAGTGTGTGGCCGTGCCGCTGCTGCCAGGTGGCCCGCAAGGCGTGAGCCAGCAACGGAAGCCGCCCGGCCTTATAACTGATCATCCCACCCTCGCCTGTGGCGACGGCAGTGTCCCCGAGGTCGCTCAACATCAGTTCGACCAGGCCCGGCTCGATGTCCAGGCCCACATCCTGTGCCGGGTAGAGGATTGCCGCCCGTAGTTCGGTGTCCGACATGGGCCCGACCACCAAGGGGTTGTCCTCTAACGCGGTACGAAGGTGCAGGTCATTGACGCAGGCGGCATAGAAGTCCGCCCGGACACCCACCACGACCAACCCGACAGCTCGCCCGTCAACTCCAGGGCTCGATTGGGGGCTAGCCAGCTGTGAGAGCAGCTCGATGAACGTGCACCGGTGCTGGTCATCGGTGCACAGGGTGAACAGTTCCTCGAACTGGTCCACGACCACCACAACCCGGGCTTGCAAACCCTGGTTGACGATATGACCGCGGAGCATCTCCACGCACCGCCACGGGTCGGCAGCAAGGTCTCCGGCCAGGGTTGCCGGGTCAGCGCCGGTGAGTGCGGCGATCTGGGTGGCCAGGGCGGCCAGCGGGTGAGCGGTAGGAGTGAACACGATCGTCGGCCATCGGCTCGACCCCGGCAGGGCGCCGCCCTCCAGCTTGGGGATCAGACCGGCATGCAGCAGCGAGGACTTCCCCGCCCCCGACGGCGCCACCACCACCTGCACACCCCCGGTACGCAGCCGCTCATCAAGGTGTGCGATCACCTTCGCGGTCAGCTGATTCCGGCCAAAGAACCACCGGGCCTGCTCGCGCCCGAAGGAGGCCAACCCCGGATACGGACACTCCCCCGCCTGCGGACCTGCCTCGACCCACCGCGCACGATGAACACCGTCCCCGTAGTAATGGTGTTGATCACGGCCGGCTTGGTTGATGCGGGCCTGGCCGGAAGCGTGCGCGTCCAGGTGAACAGAGTCTCCCGCCGACTGCGGCGGCGGTAGTTCCGGGAGCTGCTCCCCAGATCGTCCCATCGATCATTCCCCAGTTGTGACGTACAGGTCATGGCCCGCCTGGTTGACCCGGCTGGTGCCGAACGTAGTGGCCTGCACGGTGATCGTGGCACACTGCGGTGCATCGGCGTCAGCCAGCGCCGAATGCAACTCCGTCACCACCCGCCGTAAGTCATCCACCAGCTGCGGATCAGCGGCTACCAGGCGCCGGTGTGCCTGGATGAGCGGCTGGTGCGGCAGCTGGCCGAGCGGGAGCCAGGCGAGGATGCCCCGTGTTTCGTGGAACTTGAGGTGGCGGTCCCCCACCTGAGTCCTGCCCATGCGGTAGGTACTCGGGTGATCCGCCAAGAACACCATGAGGAAGGGGACCGCCGTGCGTAAGACCTACCAGAACGAAAGATCGACACGAGTCATCCCGCCGTGCTCGACACGGTGAGCGTGGCGCTGGCTGAGCTGGCCGGCGAGATGCGCGAGGGGCTGCTGGCCCTCGCGGTCGGGACCGGACTCCAAGTCATGGCCGCGATCATGGAGCAGGACGTGACTGCGGCGTGCGGGCCCAAGAGCCGCCGCGACGCGGAGCGGACCGCGACCCGGCACGGCACGGCACCGGGTCGGTAACCCTGGGCGGGTGTCAGGTCCCGGTCACCCGGCCGCAGATGCGCGTCCTGGACGGCTCGGGCGAGCTGGCGGTACCGGCCTACGAGCTGTTCTCCTCCACCGAGATCCTGGGCCGGACGGCGTATGGACCGGATGCTCGCCGGGGGTCCAAGGCGCTGCGCTGCGGTACTCGATGTGCTCGACCGCCCAGTGATCCAAAGATGCCAACTCCACAAGATCCGTAACGTATAAGACCGGCTACCGGAGCGGCTGCGCTCCACCGTCGCGGCCAAGATGCGCTGCGCCTACCACGCCCAGAGCGCCCTAGCCGCCGAGGCCAAGCTGGCCGCACTAGCCGCCGAGCCGGAGTGGATGCGGTTGAGTTCGGCGGCCAGTGCACGCGGCCGGCGTGACATCACGTGTGACGCGAACTCGCGTCCACCGGAGCCGCTGGGGCGACAAAAACGATCACTGTAGACAGTGAATTCGCTGCTAGCAGCCATGGTCAACACGGATGGGGCGCCTTGTAAGCGGTAGGTTCGGGGTTCGAGTCCCCGCGTCGGCTCCACTTTGACCAGGGAGAACGTCTCTCGCCGCGAGGCGTAGGCGGCTCGCGTGACGCGAATCGTGTTAGCCTGCGCTCCGTGACGCGATCACCAGGGGGTAGCGCGAGGCGGCATCGACGAATTGCCGAGCGGGGCGCTGTGGGTCCGCACCGCTGCCGGCCCGCTGGGTGCAACGACCATACCGAACTCGTTCGCGTCTGATCACAGCACCACAGCGGCGACATGGGCCCACACTCGACCAACGCAACACCGCCCTCTATCGTGATGGTGGGATTATGCGTTGCAGCTCACGCGCGCCGGGGTCGTCACTGTCGTTTTCTATATCCAATTCCCAGATCAGCGCGGTCTTCCCGCCACTGGCAGTCGCTAACCAATGCCCATCCGGGCTGAACGCCACCCCGACCACCACGTTGTCGTGAGTAAACGCGGCGAGTTGCCGTCCACTGTTGGCATCCCAGACTCGGGCGGTGTTATCGTCGCTGGCAGTGAGCAGCCAGCGCCCATCTGGGCTGAACGTCACGGCGCGCTCGCGCACATTCATGGATCGCCCACGCGCGTTGAGCCGCACGCCTTTGTGCGTTACGCACAGACATTCCTGTTGACTGGTGATATCCCAGATCCGCGCGTTTTTATCTGCGCTAGCGGTGGCCAGCCGCTGGCCGTCCGGGCTAAATGCCACCGCGTTGACCGCCTTGCGGTGACGCAGGATCCGCACCGCTTTGGGGTCAAGGGTGATGATGGGCGAGCGCGGTGTTGTTGTTATCGGGTCGGGGAGTTCCTGGCGAGCTCGGGCCAGCAGAGCTGCGGTGCCCCGGTAGGTGGGGTCCAACGGTTCCAGCGCCTCAATCGCCTCCTGCCATTTGCCGGCTTCGAGCAGGTGAATCCCGCGGCTGTACTGCGACATGGAAGTGAGTTCAGCCTGCGCTGAACTCACCATCCCGTCGGGGTCCGCGGCGGTTCGATCCAGGATCTGCAGTTGCTCACCAATCTTGACCACGGCAGTCCACTGCTCAGCCTGGTACAGCCGGCGGACCTCGGCGTGTAAACCGGCGAGCTGCTGCTGGCGCCGGGTGTTGTCTAGCCGCTCACCAATGTCTCGGTAGGTGGGGTCGGCCTTCATGATCATTGAAAACATCTTGACGGCCTCCTCCCAGTCCAGGGCCTCAGTGGCCGCGCACCCCCGGGCGTAGCGGGTGGCTAGCTGCTGCCGGTGTCGGGCCTGCTCCAGCTTGACGGCCACGTCCGGATGGTGCTGAGGGCGGTGGGCGAGGACCTGTTGCAGCAACGCGATGGCCTCCTCCCACCGTTCGGTCCAGAACGCGGCCAGCGCCCGGTCGTAGAGGCGCTCTACCTCCCGCCCGTCGATCTGGTCCTGGGACGAGCGGGGCTGCGATGGAGAGAAGATGGCGCTGTCAAACACCTGGCCTTCGGGTGCGCGCAGGTATAGCACCGGCGTACCCCACTCCAGGGTGTCTTTGTTGGCCAGTCGCAGCGAGCGGCGAGCGCGCATGACGCTGTCGTCCACCGGTCGGCGTTTGGCCACGTGCTGGTAGAAGCTCTGAGCGAACACGATGGCGGCCGGGTCGGTAATCTCGAACTGCATGGCCACCACTGCCGGAATCTCCCGGCGGATCAGCGCCGCAGCGGTGCTGGAAAACGCGTCTGAGGCGCTGCCCCGCCCGGTGTCGCAGGCATTAAGCACAACTAGCCGCAGCGGGTGGTGCTCAGCGAGCAGCCGGCTGATGTCATCGGCGCCGACCGGGTGGGTGCGGCCCGTCTCGTCGGCCAAGGAAAGAGTGCCCTCTTCACTGTCTCGGTTGTATCCCCCGTGACCAACAAAATGAAAGATATGCCAGGGACCCTTGTCCAGAGCGTCCTCCAGAGCGTTGTAGGTCTGCCCGACGACCCAGAACAGCTCTACCAACTCTTCGCGCTGCAAACCCGCCAACGCGGTGTCCAGCCGTTGCTGCTCCTCGTCGACCTCCAACGCATGCTGGTCACCTGGGCGAGCCACCATGCCCAAGACCCGCAGCGGCAAAGCGACCTGCAGCGGCTGCCGAGGTGCCAGCACCTCGGGATAGCGCACCAGCGGCATGCTCAAACCCAGATAATCCTGCTGGTTGGGATCGAACAGGAACTCCCACGGCAGCCGAGCCAGCTCCGGCGGACGTACTCGCAGCACCAGCCGCAGCACACTGCCCTGCTCGCGGGCGCGCTGCCTGCTGGCCACGTACAAACTTCGCACATCGTCAGCAATTACTGCATCGAACAACCGCTGGCCCAGTTCCCGAACGGGCCGCTCGTCAGCGGTGGGCGCGCCGCGCAGTACTGCTGACGAAGCCAACACTTTGTCTCTGACCACGGCGAGGTGGTGGTCAAGTTCGGCTAAAGTCAAAGGCAGACGCATGGTGGTAGTGGCCTCCCCACCAGGAGCCCGCGCAACCACCGGATACATGTAGCCGGTACCCGAGCCAATCTCTAGTTCGAAGTTGAGTGTATTCATACCCCACCCCCGAGCGGGCCCACCTCGCGCTCCCTAACGCGAGTTATCACCGAATCTTAGCTTGGATCCGCCAACAGAATATTCATGTCGATCTTGTTGTGGTAAAAAATTCCCTCTGACCTGGGATGATGGGAGTTGGCGAAGCTTCCAGTGCTGTCATAGGGTCGCCGTGCGAGCGGCGAGGTGTACTCCGGCCGCCGCGCCTGGCGGAATCTAGGGGCAGGATGCTCAGGCGCGAGGGTCGGAGTCTGCACAGGTGTCGATCATGGGTGGGTGGGTCCCGGCGTGGGTGGACTATTTCCCTGACCATCGTGGTCGTGCTGAGGTGGGCACACGGGTAGCCACGCGGGAAGAACATCTCGTTGATCCGGCCGCTGATATGGCCGCGGGGCTCTTGCGCCGGCCCAGCTGGAGCTATCGTTGTGCGGCAGATCCGGTACTGCACGCATATGTCATGGGGGGTGGGCGATGCCGCGGCGGGCGGGGGCGTCGGCGAAAGCCGAGTGTGATCAGCTTCGGGACCGGATGCGGGCTCTGGGGTGCTCGGTGGCCCAGATCGCCGCGGAGCTGAGCCGCCGGTTGCGCTTGCGGCTCCGGTTGGCTTGGCGGATGGCCCTGGGGTGGCCGCAGTGGAAGCTGGCCCAGCGGTACAACACCTTCCATCCCGGGGCCAGGCTGTCGGATCATCCGTCACCTTCGACCTGGGGCACCCACACGCCGCCACCACCCACGCCCGGACCGCGCTGCACTGCGCCGAGGTGTCCGGGCACACCCCGCTGCGGGCCTTCATCCGCTGTGTGCAATCCAACTTCGCCTCCTGGGACGGTCGTTACCATGACGCCGCCCAACTCGTCGAGTCCGCCCTAACCGAGGTCACCAGCAGAACTACTCTGCTGCGGCTGGCCAGTCAGCAAGCCCGAATCAACACCGCCCGCCGCCAACCCGGCGACGTCAGCTGCGCACTCGGCAGCACCAACAATCTGAACGCAGCCGTGAACTGGGCGCACACCGCCCTGACCGAGCTCACTGACGAGCCCCAGCCCAGAGTCCTCTACATCGCCACCGCCCGCTTCGTCCTCGCCTCCGCCCACCTGGCCCGAGGTGACCTTGAGGCCGTCGGTGCGCATGTCGCGCCCGTGCTGCACTCCACCCAGGCCGAGTACCGCACGGTGCCGGTGATCAGCCGGGCCCGCTCCTTGAACGCCCTGCTGGCCCAGCGGCCCGACCTTGTTTCCAGCACCCTGGTCGCCCTGCGTGATGACCTCGCCGAGTTCTGCACCCACCCCGCCCCCACTCCAGCAGGGCCGGAGCCCGACGCCACCACCTGACG
>JBOHFR010000100.1:0-13357 GCA_050699715.1 Pseudonocardiaceae bacterium | reverse complement strand
AGGCGTTGGGTGATGTGGCGCTGCAGCAGGCCCGCTACGAGGAGGCGGCTGAGCGGTACGAGCAGGCGTTGCCGGTCTACCGGCAGATCGGCGACCGGCTCGGCGAGGCTAATACCCTGGTCTCACGCGCCCGGCTGGCAATCATCACTGGAGAGCGCGCGGACGCTGGTTCGGAGATGGCAAAGGCGATCGACATTTACACCGCCATCGGCCTCACAAAGTGGGCTGAAAAGTTCCAGGCTGAGGCAGCTAGCTGGAAGGCCACTGGTGCTGAGACGTCGGATTCAAGTCAATGACGGACAATCGGCGACACGCAGTTCCCTCATGCCTGGATCATTGAGACACCCGTTGGCGACCACCGCCGCCCGCCGGGCTTGCCCGCGCGAGCACGGCCGTCAGGCCGCGCGCAGCAAGCGGGACCGGCCCGAGCGGGCCGCGAGTAGGACGACGAACTTAGCCACGTCCGCGCCGCCGCAGGCGGCGCGCTTGAAAATCCATAGAGCCAAATTCGGCAACAACGTGCGTGGGGAGGTACGACCAGACACGTCCGACCACACAGGCAAGGTGGACGCAAAGTGGTCACCTGTCGAGTCTCGGCTGATGCCTTCCAAGGTTCGAATCCTTGACTCGCCACACCAGCCAGAACGGCCCCTGACCAGTACCAACGTGGTCAGGGCCGATCTTCGTTGGGTCCGGTGTTGTCCGGCGGTTTACGGGTGGCTGTGTCGAATACGTGTCGAAGTCTTCGGCGCCGTTCGGTCCTCGTCTCGCTGTGCGGCACCTTGATGCCCAGGGCCGTGGCGAACACGGGCGGGCCGATGACGAACTCTCAGGTCCCTGGCCAGCGAGGCGAGGCGCGCTGGCCAGGGACACTACCCAACCGACCCTGGAGTGTCCACCTTCGAGCTAGATCCTCGTCGTGGCGACCTTTCGGGCGATCCGGGCGAGTTCCCGGGTGTCGGTGCTGGGTCGGGCTTCCAGCGCGGCGGTCAGGGGGATGAGCCGTTGCCGTCGGATGGCGACGGAGCGCAGGGTGCTTACCCCGTCGATGGCGTGGCGGGCCAGGGTCAGCCCTTGGGGTTCCCCGGCGCGGATGTGGATTTCGGCGAGGAGGAGTTGGGCTTCTGTCCGGTGCACGCGGTGGCTCTCGCCGTAGGTGCGCAGCGCGTGGGTGGCGAACTGTTCGGCGGTGTCGAGCCGGCCCAGGTTGAGCTGAATCACTGCGGTCTCAAAATTGGCTTCCCCGTGCTCGAAGGCATCGTGGGGCTCCCACCCGTTGTGCGCCTTGGCGAGGTGGCGGGTGGCCTCATCACGGCCGCCCATGACGGCGTAGGCCCACGCGGACAGCCGGTTCAGCCGCGCGGTGGCGGCGAGTACCCGGGGGTCGTCGGCGCGCAGGGTCGCTGGTGTGGACTTGCCGCCCAAGAACCCGCCGAGGTGGAGCTGCCCGAGAGTGAACAGCTTGAGTGCATCGTTGGGGTGCCCGTGGTGGACTAGCGTCCCCCCGGCTTGCCAGGCGGCGTTGGCGAACCCGTAGGCGTCCCCGGCCTCATCGGCCACCCGCAGGGCGCGAGCAAAGTGGCCCGTCCCGTCTACCCCCGCGTCGTAGCAATACCAGCCCGCCTCGGTGTGCAGCTCGGCCAGCGCGGTGGCCAGCTGGGTCTTGACCTCATCCGACCCGGGCACGTCCATCCACCGCGTGTAGCGCCGCACCGCGTCGCCGAACAGGCCGGCCTGCCCGCCGTAGTACCGCGCCCTGCCGACCAGCTGGTCGGTGAACGTCCGGACTTCCTGGACGTGGGGCATGCTCAGCCGCGAGGGCAGCGGGTCGTCGGTGGGCGTGGGCAGGGGCAGCGTGATCGGCTCACCGCGCCAGCTTAAGAACGTCGCACCCATGGCTTCGGCGATGAGGACGCGGCGTTTCACCTCTTCGCTCATCTCCCTGTCGGTTGACGGTAGGGCCGGTCTTTTCTCACCGTAGCTCAGGAACATCCGCTCCCGGGATATGCCCAGCCCGTCCGCGATGCGTCTTAGGACGTGGACGTTGACGACCTGGCGGCCCTTGAGGATCTCGCACACCTCCGACTGGGTTTGACCAGTCAGCCCCGCGATCTGGCGTTGAGTCACACCGAGGCGGTTGAGCAGCCGGTACAGCGCGCCGATGTCCAGGGCGGCCAGCGCGGCACGCACCTCGTCGCTGTCGACGAATTCAGGGCCAAAACGTCATTCAGAGGCTGATGAGGATTCCCTGCACCGAGGCAGGGGTGGAGTTGGTCGCCTGGGGTTAACACCTAGCGTCCAAGGGTCGTTAGAGCCGGACGTGGACGGCGGTAGCGTCGTCACTCGTCTTGTACCGGGGCCAACGGTCGCCGCGCGGGTCGGTCGCTTCGACTTGGCGGGTCTCTTCGATCAGGGTCTGGGGGCCGTCCTCAGCTAGTGTGGTGAGGATTCGTTCCCATCCGGCGAGGCCGAATTCGACCAGACGCGCGGCGCCGTCAGACAGAACCGCTGCGCGTCGTATCTGAGAAAGCTGTGCGGTGCCGGTGCGTGATTCGCTCGCTGCGGCCGGGTCGGCTGCGGCCACCCAGTAACCGCCGGGCTGGTTTCGCACGCTCCGCTGTGTCTGTACTAAGCGACTGACGCTCTGGTCATGCTCGGTAGTGCCGACGGGTAAGCGAAACGCTTCGTCGCGCTGGGCTTGCGCGGCCTCCTCGACTCGGGCGTCGGTGATCACTTCGAGTTTTCCGTCTACGTCGAGGATGACCACAGAGTCAGCAAGTACCAGCCACTCGAGTTCGCTGCCTCGGACTCGTATGGCAGCAACGGTGGACTGCGGTGTGCCCGGGTTCGTGAGATCGCAGCTTTCGGCGTGGAGTGACGCCACGTCCTTGATCGCCCACTCCAAGCATGACTGAAGTTGGGTAGTGCAGTCGGCCAGTCGGGCAAGGAGTGCCGCCCCAAGGCGCCCCACGTACCAGGGAACACCATGTTCGCAGCCAGAATCGAGGTCAGGAGGAGCGGTGAGGCCGTCGAGCACCACTACGGTGGTAGGTGTCGTGCCCACCCAGTCCTCGTTTGGTCGGTTGACGGTGCCCGCGACCGTCGCTATCTCAGCGTGCATCGGAGGTTCCTTCCGTCTTGTACAGCGGGGCGACACGCTTTGAGCTCTCGATTTGTCGTGCCGTAGCGTCGAAAGCGCAGCGGATGATCGTCGAGAATCGACGTGTCTTGAGTTCCCGGTATAGCTCGGTTAGGTGGTTGTCGAGGTAGTGGACGACACCAGCGGCGCCTACGGCATGAATGCCTGCGATGTAGAGGAAGGTGCCCCTGCCGTCGAGGCGGGGCAACCGGCCGAGGTAGGCGTAGTCGCCTGACTCGCCCTCGTCCATCGGAGAGCGGTAGGTCTTGCCCTCGACCCAATCTACCAAATACCAGCCAGCGTCATCTCGTTCAAATCCCAGATGACGATCCGACGCGAGCACCTGCGCGATGAGCGGGGACAGGCGGGGTCCGCAGATAACCACTAGATTGTCGCGGTTGAGATCGATAATTCCTGGGGGATGGATGACTTCGTAGCACGTGTCGAGCCCCACCGTACGAGCCAGTCCCTGGAAATCCTCATACGCCTGAAAATCCTCCTGAGCGACTACCGGACCGGGCTTGACGGCCTTCGCTTCGCGTTTTCCGCCAACGGCGATCGTGAGTGTCCCCGACCCGAGGAACGCCCGTTCGGCCTTAGGCCCCGTTGACAGCAGCTGCCCCACACGTGCCCTCGTCAGCCCCAACCTCTGCGCGATCTGGGACTGAGACATGCCCGCAGCGACAAGTTCCTCTAGCGCTTCACGGCGGATACGAGAGAGCTCGGCGATCGCGGTCTGGTACGTGGTCGCCAGCTCACCCGCCTCCTGTGCCCGCCGGAGCGGGTCCTCCACGTCGAGAAGCGCCTGGACGGGTAGCTCCACCTGGCCACCTTCCTTGCAAGGGGTATTGACGACATCTTCTCAAGGGGACTTGACGGCTGGCAAGGGGGGGCGCTAACTTACTCCCCGTAACCCGCCCTTGCGGTAGGCAAGTGGGCTTGACGGTGAGGGAGTTTGGTCGTTGAACGGCGATGGGTTTTCGGAGAGGTTCGGCTCGGGTGCGCTGGTGGAGCGGGTGATCGAGGGGCTGTTGCGGGAGGGCGAGCTGGGTGGTGCCCCCTGCTACGCCCCTGATGGGCTAGCCGGTAAGGCGCTGGAGGAGTTGATTGAGGGTGCGTATGCCGAGGTGGCTGGGGGTTTGCGGCTGACATCAGGGTTGTTGGACGGGAGTGCAGCTGAGCAGCGCAGGCGCCGGGTGGCGCGTCGAGGGCTAGGTGTGATGGTTCACGTCCTGCCGGTGGGTCGTGTGGTTTGCGGTTCGGATGAGTGGCGGGCCGCGTGATGGGCGCTGCTGTGCTCACGGGGACACCCGGTGGTTGCCCCGTCGGCCGGTCGGTCACGGACGGTAGGAAGGTGGGTTGGTGATGTCGGTGTTTATGGCGGGTGTTCTGGCGACGCTGGTACCGGGGCTGATCACCGGGTGGGTGCTGGTGAGCTTGACCCCCTGGCACGGACACCCGACCTGAGGTGGCCACGGCCACCGGGAAGGATGCCACCGTGCCCGCACCTCACCCCCCTGAGTTCCGTCGTCGAGCGGTTGAGCTCGCTCGTCTGGGCGAGCAACCGATCGCCGCGCTGGTGAAACAGCTCTCGATTAGCGAGTCGTGTTTGCGGAACTGGCTGGCGCAGGCCGAAGCCGACGACGCCACGGACGGTTCTCGACTGACCACCGGTGAGAAGAAGGACCTTGCCCAGCTCCGTCGGGACAAACGGCGCCTGGAGAGGGAAAACGGGATCCTCAAGCGCGCGGCGGCGTACTTCGCTCGGGAGAATATCCTCCCACACTAGCGTATCGATGGGTCCGTGACATGGCCGATGACACTGATGTCGATATCGATGTCGCGGTGGCCCCTCGAGTACTGGGGGTGTCGAGGTCGGGCTAGGACGACTGGCTCGGCCGGCCACCATCGGCGCGAGCCGAGGCGAACACCGTGCTGCTCAAACACATCACCGAGGTCCACCAGCAATCCCGGGAAACCTACGGCTGGCCTCGCGTGCACGCCGAGCTGACCCTCGGTCTGGGCGTGGTGCTGAACCACAAGCGGGTCGCCCGGCTCATCCGCGAGGCGGGCCTGCAAGGCCTCTACCGGCGCCGGGCCCGCCGCGGCCCGACCGGTCCCGCGACCGAGGACGACCTGGTGCACCGCACGTTCACCGCCGAGGCCCCCGACCGGTTGTGGCTGACCGACATCACCGAGCACCCCACCAACGAAGGGAAGCTGTATTGCGCCGCCGTGATGGACGCCTATTCTCGCCGAATCATCGGCTGGTCAATCGCTCACCACATGCGCACCGAACTCGTCCTCGACGCGCTCGGTATGGCGATCCTCCGGCGCCGCCCCGCCAGCGATGGCACCATCATGCACTCCGACCACGGCACACACTATACTTCATGGGCGTTCGGGCAACGCCTCCGCGACGCCGGACTGCTCCCGCCCATGGGCACGATCGGTGATTGCTACGACAACTCAATGATGGAGTCGTTCTGGGGGACCCTGCAACTCGAAGTCCTCGATTCCCGTACCTGGGAAACACGAGCCGAACTCGCCAACGCCATCTTCGAATGGATAGAATGCTGGTACAACACCGAATGCCGGCACTCCAGCATCGGAATGCTCCGACCGGTCGAGCACGAAGCCCGCTACCACGACCAGACGTCCACACAAGACGATCACTGACCCCACACCGTGGGTGTCCGTGCTACGGGGTCAAGCTCACTGCACGTCACCCGCCACGGCCCGCTCAACCCCAACGCCACCGTGAACAACCCCAGCTCATCCATACCCCTGCGACCCCCCGGTACATGACCATCACGGACAGTCACACAGCCAACGAAACCATCACCCCCTCGTCAACCCGCCACGCCGGGTCCACACGAACTTGATCACCAAACCCACTTGATACAGCGAAGAGCCAACTCAGGCGCTGCGGTGACGAGCGGGCTGCTACGGTGTGGACCCGCTGAGGCATGGCTGGCGCTGGTCCTGACTGCACCGAGACCTATGATCGGCACTGTTCGGAGCGGATACTATGGAGCCGACGTACAGGGCTTAATGGGTGAGAGGGACTTCAATGACTACGAGCGGCCCCCTCGACGGACCGGGATCTAGAAGTTTCAGCATTCCGGACATAGTTAAGTCCGCAAGCGAGGGGTCCATGAGGGTTCCCACGTTCCAACGGCAGTTTGTATGGGGCGCCAAGGACGTCCGGGACCTCTTCGACAGCCTTTATCGAGGGTTCCCTGTCGGAACGCTTCTATTGTGGAGCCAGGAAGCGCCGGCTGCAACGGTAGCCTTGGGGCCGATCGAGTTCCAGGTATCGGAGGTCTCGAACGCCTTCTGGGTTGTTGACGGTCAGCAGCGGATTACATCCTTATTCGCTGCACTATCCCCTAATCACAAGGGCGTCGACGCGCGGTTCGAGATCTACTTCGACCTAGCGACCGAGAAATTCATCAATCTGCGGCGGGGTGCAGCACCACCCCGCTCCATCCCTGTGAGGGAAGCTCTTGAAACGCGAAGCCTGCTGAATTGGATCCGCCGAAATGGTGACGAACTCGAGAATGACGACCTTGACCTCGCTGACAGGCTAGGTGGGGCCCTGCGGGACTATCGAATCCCTGCTTACGTCGTCTCGGGGGACAATCAAGCCCTGCTGCGTGAGGTATTTGACCGGGTCAACTCCGCCGGTAAACCGATAAGTCGAGCCCAGGTCTTCCATGCATTATTTGCTGGCAATGATGAGCCTGGGAGTCCGGCCGCCGTAGTGCGGGAGCTTCGACGGCTTCGATTCGGTGATCTCGAAGAGAGTCGAATCGTTCAGAGTCTGCTTGCATTGCGCGGCGGCGATGTGCAGCGAAATATTCGTTCCGAATTCGATAATAATGACGCGGATTCGACGGATTGGTTTTACCAGACGGAGCGGGCGCTATCCAGAAGCATCGAATTTTTGAGATCTGAAGGTGTCCGCCATCTCCTGCTGATCCCCAACACTCTGCCGATCCCGGTATTGGCGGCATTCTTTCATCTTCATCCAGATCCTGAACCGTGGACTCTCCGCCTGCTAGCGAGGTGGCTCTGGCGCGGCTGGGTGCACGGTTTCGGGCGCGACGAGGGTGGTCAGACGCCAACTTTGCGGAGGGCGATTCGCGCGGTCAACCCAGAATTTCGTAATCCGAGTGCCGCGCCGACTGAATTTGAGGGAGTGAGATCGCTGTTGGACTTCACTCCTGACCTCCCTGCGCCGCATCTGCCACTCGACAACTTCAGGACGAACTTCGCCAATACCCGTTTGATTCTCCTCGCTTTGGCGTCCTTGGGGCCCCGTTGGCCTGACGGCGTCATCGTAGATCTGGAAGAACAGCTTGAAGAGCACGGTGTTGATGCCATAACCGCTTTTGTTCATGTGCATCGCACACATGCCGCTGCGCGTGGCTTCTGGCCAATCGATGCCGAACCCGCCGCGAACGTTCGAGATGTCGACGTGCTAAAAAGCCACGCTCTCCAGGATGACGCGGTGCACGCTCTGCGGGCCGGGGCGGTGTCCGATTTTTTGAAGATGCGGGGCGAGTACATCGAGCGACTGACGGCGAATTTTCTTAATAGCAGACTAGAGTCGGGATCTCTCTTGCGCCCGTCTCTTAACGACCTGGCTCTGGCTGGAGCTGCGGAAGAGGAGTCGGATTGAGTAGTGAGTCAGCCCTAGTCATCCAGTTGCAGTCGTCGTCCGGCGACTGGGTCGATGTCGGTCTGTTGCGCAATAGAGACGAGCACAATTGGTTCGAGTTTGCTGACTCTTACTGGGAACGCGCGGATAGGCCGGTCCTGGGGCAGATCTTCGAAGAACACGGGAGAACCTGGAAGCCGAATAGCAATGTGGCTTTGCCTCGATGGTTTTCCCATCTTCTGCCTGAAGGTCGACTCAGAAGCGCGGTTGCATTAGCGGCGGCCGTCAGCAGTAAACGCGAGTTCGAGTTGCTCCGGCGCCTCGGCTCTACAGACTTACCTGGGGCTGCTAGAGCAATACCGGCAGTACTTGAAGACAGAACTTATCGCGTCCCGTCTCAAGCAAGCGAAAAAGAAAAAGAGGAAGCCGGCGTTGAAGACCCGTTGTTAAAATTCAGCCTGGCGGGAGCGCAGCTCAAGTTCTCGGTTTACGGAGACGGTCGGGGGCTGACGGTTCCGGCGACTGGCCAAGCTGGTAACGTCATCCTTAAGTTGCCCGACGGTAGGCCTGGTTTTGAGGGAGTTCCTGAGGCTGAGTTGGGCGCTCTTGAACTCGCTAGGGCTGCGGGGATAGAGGTCCCGCGTGCCTGGCTCGTAGACCTGGTCGATGTCGCTGGCTTGGAAGATTGGGCGACTGCGGTCAAGGGCAAGGCGTTAGCGATTGAGCGATTCGACCGACGCGAGGGCGATCTGCGCGTACACATGGAGGAACTGGCGCAAGTTCTCAACATCCCTACAGCTTCAGAACGTGCAAAATACACGAGAGCGAACTTCGAAGCTGTAGCGATCTTCGTAGGCGAACTAACTGGCATGCATCGGGTCGCCGATGTGATTGATAGGATTGTACTCAACGTACTGGTCGGCAACGGTGATGCCCACCTGAAGAACTGGGCCTTCCTGTATCCTGACGGAAAGCGGCCAGACCTCAGTCCGTTATATGACGTGCTTCCGACCGTGCTGTTCATTGCAGAGGATGATCTAGGCATGAACTTGCGCAAATCCAAGCGATTCGAAGCGGTCACACTTGAAAGCTTTCAAGCGATCGGCCTGCGGGCCAAATTCGGTCCGGATGATACTCGTAGGCAGGTCCTGTCCGCCGTAGAGCGGATTCTCTCAAACTGGTCAACTCTCAGCGAGTTTCTTAGTGTCGAAAAATTTTCAGTGCTCAATAAAAGACTCAACATTTTGCCGATTGTCCAACAACGGTGACTACCCGTTGCCGTCGGCGATCACGACACTCCCCGAACTGAAAATTGAATGATCCTCGGCCGGTCAAATCGTCATCCCCTGGGAGGCTGCGACCACGGCAGACGTCGCCCCAGTGGGGACTTTACTGACTGCCATGGAATTACATGATCGTTCACACGGCTAGGAGCCGAAATGGAATAACAAAAGCGCGTAAAATAGCATCCGTGTAGGTCGCAAGCTCGGAAGCTATCTCAAGGTTTACTGGTGGTTGTGCCGTTGCCGAAGCAGGCCCGGAGGTGGCGTGTGGCTGGCGGCGCCGGTAGCCTTGAACCCGTAGAGCCAAATTGGGCAACGACGCCACGTAACAGCCGCCCAGGCATGCGGACGATAGTCAAGTACTGAAAGATACCGCGGATCATATGATCTGCTCGCAGAGGGTGGCGGGTGTGCGGATCACTGTGTCCGCGCCGGCTGTCATGAGTTCGGTTGTCTTACGGGGTTTGTTGGCGTAGCCGATGGACATGGTGCCGGCAGCGCGGGCGGCTTGGATGTCGGTCACGGAGTCGCCGACGAATGTTGCGGTTGCTGCGGGCACGTTGAGCGCGGTCAGGGCTGTGGTCAGCAGGTGTGGGTGTGGTTTGAGGAGTGCGGGGTCTGGGTTGGTGCGGGCGGAGACGTGGGTGACGTGGGTCCGGAGGTTGTGTAGGTCGAGGTAGGCGTGGATGGCGATGGTGCTGTTGTTGCTGACGATGGCCAGTGGCCGGCCGGTGGCGGACCAGGCGCGGATGAGGTCGTGTGCGCTGGGGGTGGGCTCAGCAGTGGTGATGGCCTCGACTTCATGGGCGGTGAAGGCGGCGTGGACGTAGCTGGCTTCGTCCACGCCCAGGCTGGCGGCGTAGGTCAAGACCTCGAACGGGTCGTCACTCTTCTCGATCTCGACAGGCGGGTCACCGTAGCCGCCGTCGGCGAGGACCAGGCACAGTTGGGTGACCACGGTGTGGGCGGCCAGACCGGCGAAGACGCTGCATATAGGGCCGTCGAAGTCGAGCAACAGAGCGGCGGTGCGGGTGAGGATGTGGCGCAGGATTCCTGGGTCGTCGGCTGGGGTCATCGGGTGAACTCGGTGGCGATGGTGGTCCAGACGCTGTCGAACCAGGTTCGGGCTTGTTCGACGTATTGGGAGCCGGTGGAGGTGTCGTCGTCGGTGGTGGAGTGGTGGAACAGGATGGCGTCTTTGCCCATGACGTCGTAGATCGCGCGGGGTTCGCCGCCGAGGGAGATGATGTGTTCGCGGACGGGGTAGAAGCCGAAGAAGGCTTCGTCGTTGTTGATGAGGTAGAGCTTGAACAGGGGCGCGGCGCGGTGGACCCGGACTTCGGCGGTGGCGTCGGTGACGAGGCCTAGTTCGCCGAGTTCGGTGACGTTGTCGACGATGGCGAGGGTGTTGCGGCGCATGATCTCGGTCGCGCGGGCGCGGAATTCGGGGCTGTCGGCGAGGTTCTCGACTTGGCAGGGGAAGGCCATCGGCGCGGTGGTATCGGGTACGAGGATGCGCACGTGGATCGACTCGGGTGTCAGGCGTCCGATCCGGATCTTGTCGAGGGGTTCCTGCATGATGCCGTGCAAGGTTTCCCCGGAGAAGCCGGCGAAGTCGATCACGACGTGCTGGGCGTTGAAGGCACGTTCGATGTGAGGCCGCAGACCGACAGGGCGTTCGGTGCGTTCACGGACGAAGACGCCGCTGCCCTGCCGGGAGACGATGAGTCCTTCCTCCCGTAGCTCGCGCAGGGCGTTCTGTACCGTCATCGGCGCGACGGCGTAGGTCTTGGCTAGCTCGTTGCGGGAGGGCAGCTTGTCGCCCGGGTGGAATTTCTTGGTCAGGATGGCGGCGCGGAGGGTGTTGGCGACCTGCACATAGGGTGGGCGTGGGTCGTCAGGGTCGAGGGACATGGCTCGGGCCTCATCTCGTCGCGACGGGTGTTTCTCCGTCTTCGCTGGTATGTCTCTCAGCCTACAGTGCCTGGCTAGGCTGGCTAGATAGACAGCTCACCTATCCGACACTTGACTTGGCTAGGCAGCCTGGCTACTCTGGCCATGTCAGTCACATTGGGTCACGCCGAGCAGGCGCGGGGAGCAGGGAGAGCAGCAGCCATGGCAGTGCGGCGAGCACGACGTTTCGGCGTTCCTTTCGATGAGATGTTTCTGCGGGTGCAGGTCACCGGACTGTGGCCAGCCGACCTCGGCGGCAACGGTAAGCCATCGGGTGGCGGAGGGTCGGGCGACACCTCGGCACAGGGTGAGCAGAAGGTGGCGTGATCGCCGTGCGGCCATCGCGAGGGGCGGTCGCCCTGTGGAACGCCGCGTATTCCGAGCAGATGGCGGCCATGTTCGCGGCGATGCGGGCAGCCGGCAGTGACGTTGCGGCGGTTCGCCATTTGGCCCAGTCATATCTGAATCTGGCGCAGGCATGGCGCGTGCTCTCCGCTGACCTGGCCGTACCGCTGTGGGCGCGGCATGCAGCGTCGGTCGCGGCCGAAGAGTTCGAGCGCCGGGCGCGGATGGAGAACTGCCGCGCGAACGCTACCGACCCAGCGGACAAGGAGGCGCCATGCAGTGGTGATGACAGTGGCTAGGCCTGTGCGACGGTAACCGTTGAGGACGTTGGTGCAAGGCCGCAATGCGTGTTTCACGCAATCGAGGAAGGGAGTCATGATGAACTGGCACAGTTATCATACCAACGGCCCGAATAAGCGCCGTCGTAAGGCCATACCCGGGTCATGTCAGCTGCACCGGGGCCCGGTGGGTTTCGCCAATTTTCTGGTGAGCATGCAGGGCGGGTCGATTGTGTTCGATCCCCATGTCACGGGCGCGTGCGTGATCGCCCTTGATGAGGAGGGTGCCAGGACGCTGCTCTACGTCCTGACGGAGTGGCTGGGGTGACCTGGGTGGGGTAGCGGCCACGACAGTGAGTCGTGCCACTGCTTGATACGCGATGAGGGTAAGGGGAGGGAGGTGAGGGTGATGGGGTTGCGCGGGTGGTGGGCTGCGCGGGTCGAGTTGCGGCGTAAACGCGCGGTTCGGGTGCGGGTGACGTGGCGGACTTGCGGCGGGTGCCGGCGCTACGGGTACCAGACGGGTACGAGCGGGCTGTGCGAGCGCTGCCTGGCCTGGCGAGAACGGAAACGATAAGAAGATTCAGAGGGAGATTCCACGCGCCCGGGGGTGGTGCGGTAATGCCGCACGCCCTCATCAAACGCAAGACCGACGTACGCGCAGAAGCGGAATCCTGGCGATCAACCTGTCCGCTTCTGCGCTGTCCACACCAGAGACCGGAGTGAACAATGCGAAGGATAGAGCACGGTGCCGTGTGGGCGCCAGCCCAGGACACGTTCCTTGGAATGGTGCAGGTGCATACCTGTGTGAGTGTCCACCGTGTCCAGTGTGGGGACAACCCGGCCAGCCTGGATGGTGAGGCGTACTGGCCCCCTGAGGACGCCGCGCTCAACACGGCCACCGATCAGGGGTGGCGAGTCGGTCCGGGTGGGCGGTTGTGGTGCTCGGCGTGCGCCCCGGTGCTGACGTGCGAGGTCGAGGGGCACGTGTTCAGCGGCCGAAATCGCCCGCACAATCCAGTGGCTAGAGAAAAACACGATGCAGGTCTCGGAACTCATGAAACCAGACGTGCTGCGGACCGTACTCACCCGGATCGGCCGAAAACTCGACGGCCGACCAGCGGCAGCCAGCACGACCGGGCGGAAACGCGCCGTCTTACACAACGCACTGGAATACGCCGTCGAAAGAGAACTACTGCCACAGAACCCGCTCACGGCGCTCAAAACGAAGAAAACGCGGACAGTGGAGGCGGTCGACAAGCGCGTCGTGGTCAGCCCCGACCAGGCGGCCCGGCTCCTGGAAGCGGTGCGCAGCCAGGGGAGAACCGGACAACACCTCGTGCTCTTCTTTGCCTTGCTGTATTACGCCGCCCTCCGCCCAGCTGAGGCCGCCGCACTAGGCAAAGGCGACCTGACGATCCCGCAACAGGGATGGGGGGAGCTATATCTCCCGAAGTCAGCACCCACAACGGGCGCCGCGTGGGGCGACAGTGGGAAGCGGCGAGACCGGCGGGGTCTCAAACACCGTGCGCGCGACGAGGTCCGAGTCGTGCCGTGCGCACCACCCTGGGGTGCCCCGAGGTTCTCGGACCACGACCCGATAGGGTTGTATCCGAAAGGCGCCATCGAAAATGTCTCGGAAGTATCGGAAGTTCAGTCTCGAATTTCGGGACGAAGCCGTTCGACTGGTGAT
>JBOHFR010000099.1:0-13647 GCA_050699715.1 Pseudonocardiaceae bacterium | reverse complement strand
AGAGGCCGGCCGAGCAGCTCTCCTGTCGAACTCGGCGCACTGAGAGCACACGAGATCATGATCGCCCCTCTCGTTCAGTGATCTATGGGCATCTATCTGCCGAAACAGGACTTTGCCGGGGCCCTGGTGGACCCCCCGGGGGCGGCGCGACTAACACGACTACTGGCCAGGTGCGCGGAGAAAGCACGAACGCCAGCCGATTGAGCTGCCCCGTACCGGCTCCTGGTGGCCAGTCGGATCCCGGCCATCAGGCCGCAGAGCGCCGTGTCGGTGTGCCGGAGCGCACAGGCGTACGTCGAATCCGATCTTATTTGACCCCGATCTGCTGGCCGCAGGCGGTGACGGTGAACTGCCAGGCGTGCGGGTCGGGTTTGCCCGCGTCGATCCACCACTGGTGGGCGGTCTCGATCTCGTCCCAGAGCTGACGAGGGCCGGCTTGGCGCACGTCGTAGGTGTCGGTGTCGGCGGAGTAGCTCAGGGTCGCCCAGGACTCAGAATGGGGATCGAGGAACCACAGCACTCCAGCGTGACGGTCAGTGGGTCGGTGGATCAGCGTGCAGTCGGTCACTGTCAGGCTGATGGCGAGTGCGGCTCCGGGGATACCAGCCACGTCGTGGGCGTGCAGCCGGGTGCGGCTCGAGATGCACAGGCTGGTGTCGATCGAGGCCGAGTAGGTCGGTGGGGGTCGCTGATCGCGCAGCCACATGAAGGACACGTCAGCGACAATGCCGCCCGTCGCGGTGCCGTCATCGCCCACGGTGAGCGACAGCAGGCCGCCGGGGTAGTAGGCGTTAGCCCAGGGGGTGAGCACCAGACCCCCCGGTCGGGTCTGCGCCACCCAGGCATAGGGAACCTCGGTGACCGCGGCGGTGGAAATGATCCGGTCATACGGCGCCCGCGCTGGGTGGCCTAAGGCCCCGTCGCCGGTCATCACCCTCACCCGGTCAAAGCCCGCAGCGCTCAGTGCTGCCCAGGCGCGACCGGCCAGCTGGGGATCGATCTCGATCGTGCTGACATAATCGCCGCCCAGCTGGGCGGCCAGCAGCGCGGCGTTGTAACCGCTGCCGGTCCCGATCTCCAGCACACTCATTCCCGGCGCCGCGTCCAGCGCGGCAAGCATCCGGGCGACGACACCGGGATCACTGGCCGAGGACGTGACGTGCCGCCCCCAGTCACCGTCAGGACTCCCGTCGTCGACCTGGATCACCACGGCCTCCCGGTCATAGACGCGATCGAGCCATCCTTGAGGGTCAGCATTGCGGCACAGTGGACTCAAGCCCCGATCGGCGGGACACCAGATAGTGTCCGGGATGAACCGATGACGCGGCACAGTCAGGAACGACGCCCGCCAGGCCGGGGTCAGCTCACCACTGTCGGTCAGCTCCTCCACCAGACTCCGAAGCCGACCATCCAGATCACTCACCCGTCATCATCCTGGTGCTTGTTCTGCTCCTCCTCGCCATCGTCGTCCTCCACGGCGTGCTTACCGGGCTCGGGTTTCCTGGGCACCCAACCGACTAGTGCGCCAGGAGCCAGATCAGGCTGGCGGTGCCGAAGAGCAGGCAGTACACCGCGAACGGGGTGAGGGTGCGGGTCTCGAAGTAGCGGGTCAGGAAGCGAACCGCCAGATACGCGCTGACGAACGAGGCGATGCTGCCGGCCAGGACCTGGCCGTGGATGCCGGCGCCGAGCGGGCCGGTCAGGTCAGGGACCTTCAACGCACCGGCGGCCAGGATGACCGGGGTGGCCAGCAGGAAGGAGAAGCGTGCGGCGTCAGTGTGGGACAGCCCACGCAGCAATCCGGCGACCATCGTGACACCGGACCGGCTGATGCCGGGTAGCAACGCCAGGATCTGCGCGGAACCGATCAGCGTGGCGCGACCGAGGGACATCCGGGCCAGCCGGGCATCTGCGGCAGCCTCCACATTGTGAGCTGAACCTGGTCCATCCACCCCGGTCATCGCTGGCACCCCCAACGAAGAGTCAGTGTCGGCTCGCCGACGGAGCCATTCACCGAGATAGAGCACCGCTCCGTTGGCGATCAGGAACGCCGCCGCCGGGATCGGCCGGCCTAGCGTGGTGCGGAAGAGATGCTCCAGCAGCAGGCCACTGACACCGACCGGGATGGTTCCGACGATGAGCAGCCAGGCCAGCCGTTCACCGGAGGACTGAATTCGCCGGTGGCGCAGCGAGCTGATGAAGCCGGAGACAATGCGGAGCCAGTCACGCCAGAAGAAGATCAACAATGCCGCGGCGGTGGCCACATGCAGGCCAACGATGAACGCCAGGTAGGGCGACTCGGGCGCCGACACGTCCAGGTCGTGCGCCCAGCGACCACCCACCAGCGCCGGGACTAGGATGGAGTGCCCGAGGCTGGAGACCGGGAACAGCTCAGTGACGCCCTGAAAAACGCCCACCACGATCGCCTCGAGATAGGTCAGGTCACTCACACAAGTCTCCTCTTCCTCGGCGGTGTGCGCGGCGCGACGGCTGGCCATCTTCTAGCCTGCCCGTATGACACGTACGCGGCTGTACCGTAGCGGTGTTCTCGAGACCGAGAACTTTCCGGTCGAGCACATTTCCCAACACCTCACGCAGCCGGGCGTCACTGTGTGGCTGGACCTGTGCGCGCCCGATGCGGATGACCTCATCATGATCAGCAATGAGCTCGACCTGCATCGTCTCGCTGTTGAGGATGCCGGCCACGAACGTCAGCGCCCCAAGCTTGACCGGTACGACAGCCACCTGTTCGTCACCGCCTATGCCGTCGCGCTGGACATGACCACCGGGGAGCTGGAGACCTTCGAAGTGGCGGTGTTCGTCACCCACAATGCGTTGGTCACCGTGCGTAAATCGGATCAGTTCGACATCAACGGTGTGGTGGCTCACTGGGACGCCTCACCAGACCTGGCCAAACACGGGGTCTCGTTCCTGCTGCACGGTCTGCTCGACTATGTGGTTGACGGACACTTCACCGCAGTGCAGATCCTCGACGACGAGATCGAAGCGTTGGAGGACTTACTGTTCGACGACAATCGCTCGGATTTATCCGTGCAGCGACGCTCGTTCGAGCTACGTAAGAGCCTGGTGCAGCTGCGCCGAGTGGTGCTGCCGATGCGCGAGGTGGTGAACTCCCTGATGCGCCGTGACCTGCGCACACTGGATCAGGCGATGACGCCCTACTACCAGGACGTCTACGACCACGTCCTGCGAGCCACCGAGTGGACCGAGAGTCTGCGCGATTTGGTCACCACCGTCCTGGAGACCAACTTGACCATCCAGGGCAACCGGCTCAACGTGATCACCAAGAAGGTGACCAGCTGGGCCGCCATCATCGCGGTACCCACCGCCATCACCGGATTTTACGGGCAGAACGTGCCCTACCCCGGTTTTGGCCATGAATCCGGCTTCTACATCTCAACGATAGCCATTGTTGTGATCTCGATCGGGCTGTATTTCTTGTTTCGCCACCACGACTGGATCTAGCTGTCGCGGTGGCGAAACACTACACGACTCAGAACGGACGGATGATGGTAACGGTGCTATCGCCCCTGGCGGTGACGTATGCGGTGCCGTCGGGGCCAACCGCTACCTCATCCGGGGAGTAACCGACGAATGACGTGCCGATTACCGTCCCAGTGGCGGTGTCGATAACAGTCAGGGTGTCGTCCGCAGTGTTGACCACAAAGGCATGATGACTGTCGGGAGCAACCGCGAGCCCGCGCGGGTTGAGGCCCACGGGAATGGTGCTATTGGTTTTGAGGATGGAGTTGTAGATGTCCACGCCGAGTTGAGTCGGCAGGTTGATCACACTGACAGTGTTGTCGCCGTAGTTGGTCACGTAAGCATGCCGGCCATCAGGGTCGATCGCCACCTTTTGCGGAGAGCTGCCGACCAATACGGTCTGGGCCACCTTCTGGGCGTGGACATCGATCACGCTAACCGAGTTGCTGCCACTGTTGGCCACGTAGGCGAACTCACCTCTGGGGTCGATGGCAACCCCATCCGGGTGGGCCCCCACAGGCACGGCGCCGACCACCTTGAAGTTTGCGATATTAATCACACTGACGGTGTTGCCATAAGAGTTGGTGACGAGCGCGTAATGGTCGCGGGGGAAGATCGCCACCGCGGTAGGACTCGCGCCCACAGCTACCTTGTGGATCTCCTGCTCGCGGGCGGTGTCAATCACGCTCACCGAGTTTTCGGAGTAGTTGGTCACGAAGGCGTGCCGGCTGTCCGGGTCGACCGCCACCCCACGTGGATTGGCGCCGACGTGAATGCTTCTGACCACCTGCTGGCTGGCGGTGTCGATCACCCGGAGGGCGTTGGCGGCGTAGCTGGCTACGTAGACGTGCTTGCCATCGGGGTCAACCGCCACCCCTTGCGGATCGCCGCCGACGACCACAGTCGGATTCGGGTTGTCCGCCGCAACGGCGGTACTACCCCCACCAGCCACGGTGGCTGCAGTGATCACCACCACCACCGGCACGAGCATCCCCGCCCATCGGCGGAACTCGATCCAGACCCGGTTGCCTGGACTGGTCTTCCGATGCTTCGCTGCCGACCGGATGGTCATGCCGCCCTCCCCCTTGATCACCGATGCGCGACTCCGCCATAGGAAGTTCCGCCATAGGGAGTAACGACACTGTCGCTCTCACGTTTCGCGCGCTATCCCCGGTCTGGGCGCAGCGGCTAAGCCAGGGGCAGCAGGACGCGGAAGGTGGTGCCGCGTCGGGGGGCGGTGTGCAACTCGATGCGGCCGTTGTGCGCCTCCAGAATGGCCGCGGTGATCGCCAGGCCGAGACCGGAGCCACCACGGTTGTGGGTACGGCTCCCATCGGCCCGGCCCGGATCAGCGCTGTAGAACCGGTCGAACACATGCGCAGCCTGGTCGGAGGGGATGCCGTGCCCCTCGTCGTGCACCTCCAGCACGCCGAGTGCGGTGTCCAGCTGCTGGTGCGTCCCAGCCTGCGCCACTGGTGGTTCGCCATTCATGAACGGGAGGTGCGGCAGGTGTGGGCGGACCGTCAGGTGCACCGGGGTGCCCGCCGGGGTGTGGGTAAGCGCGTTGCTGACCAGGTTGGCCACCACCTGCCGGAGCTTGTGCTCATCGCCTAGCACGTGCACCGCGCCGCCTTGGCGCAGGGTCACCGGACGGTCCGGCTCGCGGGCCTTCGCATCGTGCACCGCGTCGGCGGCCAGCACGAGCAGATCGACGTCGGTGATGTCCAGCGCCCGCTGCTGGTCCAGCCGGGCGAGCAGCAGCAAGTCCTCCACGAGCACGCCCATCCGGATCGCCTCGGCCTCGATCCGGCCGGTGAGCAGCTCGACCTCGGCAGGCGTGCGGGCACCGCCGCGGCGGTACAGCTCGGCGAAGCCACGGATGGAGGTCAGCGGGGTGCGCAGCTCGTGGGAGGCGTCCGCGACGAACTGGCGCAGCCGGTGCTCGGAGCACTCCCGCTCCCGCAGCGCCGCGGCGAGCCGGCCCAGCATAACGTTGAGCGCCGCACCCAGCCGCCCGGTCTCGGTGCGCGGGTCGCTGTCGGCCACCCGGCGATCCAGCTCACCGCCGGCAATCGCCTCGGCCGTCTGCTCAATCCTGGTTAACGGACGCAGCCCGAGCGCAACGACGACTGTCGCGACTATCCCGATCAGGGCTAGGACGATACCGCCCACGATGGCTTCGATGATCAATAGCCGTCGGATCGCGTCCAGCGAACCCAGCGAGATCGCCACGACCCCGATGCGATGGTTCGGCAGCTCCACCGCGCGAACCCGCCAGGCGCTGCCGCCGAGCTGGTCGGCAACGATGAACGGGTGTCCCCCCGCATGCCGCCGAGCGGCGGCCAGGTTCAGCACTGGGCCGCCGGAGGAACCCGACTGCGGCCCGATCTGCTCGATGCCACGAGGCCCGAGGATGGCCTCCTGGACGTCGCTGGGCAGCCGTGGGGACAGCCGCCCACGAGCAAGCTGTTCGATGGGGCGGGACAACCGCTGGTCCACCCGGCTCAGCAGGGACTGCCGCAGCAGGAGCACGCTTGCCCCGGCGAACACGATCAAGCCGACCGCAGAGAACACCAGCAGTGCGGTGATTAACCGGCCACGCAGGGTGAGCGGCCGTCGCAGGATCCTCATGACGCGCCGGTGTCGAGCGCGTCGCGGGGAAGCCGCAACGTATAGCCGACGCCGCGGATCGTGTGGATCAGCGGCAGGCTCTCTCGGTCGATCTTGCGGCGCAGGTAGCTGATATAGGATTCAACGATGCGGCTGTCGCCACCGAAGTCGTAGTTCCACACCCGATCCAAGATCTGCGTCTTGCTGACCACCTTGCCCGCATTGATCATCAGGTAGCGCAGCAGGTTGAATTCCGTCGGCGAGAGTTGCACGAGCTGGCCAGCGCGGCGCACCTCGTGTGCTTCCTCATTCAGCTCCAGGTCGGCATAGGTTACTCTCCCCTCGCCAGGGTCGCCAGCGTCACTGCCCGCCTCACCGTTGCGAGCCGCTTGCGTACGCCGCAGGATCGCGCGCAGCCGCAGCACCAGCTCCTCCAGACTGAACGGCTTGGTCACGTAGTCGTCACCGCCCGCGGTGAGTCCGGCGATCCGATCGTCGACGCTGTCGCGAGCGGTCAGGAACAGCACCGGCAGCTGCCCGTGGGCGGCGCGCAACTGGCGAGCGAGAGTGAACCCGTCGCAGTCGGGCAGCATCACATCCAGCACCACGATGTCTGGTACAGCGTGCGCGAGGGCGGTCAGGGCCATCGCTGCGCTGTCCGCTGCGTGGACCTCAAAGCCGGACAACCGTAGCGAGGCGCAGAGCAGGGCCAGGATGTTTGGCTCGTCGTCGACGACGAGCACGCTAGCGTGAGGGTGGTTGTCCACGGTGGCCAGCATGGCGCAGTGGCCTGAGAGCAACCTATGCCGGGGCTGAGACTTGCGCGGCGCGGTGCCGGCCGGGACTGGTGGGGTGGTGCAGCCGGTAGAGGTGGGCGTAGGCGCCGCCCAGGGCGAGGAGTTGAGAGTGGGTGCCGGTTTCGGTGATGCGGCCATGGTCAAGATAGATGATCTGGTCGACGTCGGTGACCGTGCTCAGGTTGTGGGAGATGATGATGGTGGTGCGTCCGGTCATGAGTCGGCGCAGCGGGGTGAGAATGCGCTCAGTGGCCGCCGCGTCGAGGCCGGTGGTAGGTTCGTCGAGGATCACAATGGGAGCATTGCGGATCATAGCGCGGGCGATCGCGATGCGTTGGCGTTGCCCTCCGGAGAGCAGGCGGCCGCGTTGTCCCACCCGGGTGTCGTAGCCCTTAGGTAGCGCGGCGATGAACTCGTAGGCGTCGGCGGCTATCGCGGCGGCCACGACCTCGCGGCGAGTGGCGTCGGGGCGGCCGGCGAGGATGTTCTCGGCGATGGTGCCATCAAGGAGGAGAGTCTCTTGCAGGACGACGGCCATGCTGGCGCGTAACTGATCGGGGAGCAGGTCACGGGTATCGATGCCGTCCAGGCGGACGGTTCCGGTGTACGGGTCACGCAGCCGAAGGAGCAGTGTGGCCAGCGTGGTCTTGCCCGCACCACTGGCTCCGACCAGCGCGAGGCTGCGCCCCGCAGCAACGGTGAAGCTGATCTCGCTCAGCGTGTTGGCCGCGGCGCCGGGGTAACGGAAGCTCACCCGCTCGACCGAGAGCGTGCCGCCGAGATGGCGGAGCGGGACTGGGTGGGCCGGAACGCGGACCTCGGGTTGCGCCTGGAGGAGGTCGATGATGCGTTCGGCGCTAGCGGCGGCGGCGTAGGTGGTAGTGGATAGCTGCCCGAGGCCCCGAGCTGGGGTGTAAAGCTGGGAGAGGTAGGCCAGGAAGGCCAGCAGCCCGCCGAGGCTGATCCGGTTGCTGGTCAGTTCCCACGCCCCCATCCCGATAATGATCATCACTCCGGCGACCTCGAGGAGGTCGAGCAGGGGTGCGAACAGCGCGTGGAGGCGGGCGGCGGCGAGCTCGGCGCCCAGGCTGGCCCGGCTCGCTTGAGTGAAGCGGGTGATCTCGGCCCGCTCGCGGCCGTAGACCTGGATGAGGGTGGCGTTGCCTAGGCTCTCCTCGGCGATGACGCTGATCGAGCCGCTGCGCTGGCGCACCTCCCGGGACGCGGCCTTGATCCGCTGGGAGAAGAACCGGGCAGTGAGCCAGCACACCGGCACCGCGACCAAGGACACCAGCGCCAGCTGCCAGCTCAGGTACCACAGCACCCCGGTGAATACACCAATTTTGATGACCTGCGCCGCGGTTTCGGTGACCCCGGAGAGCACCAGACTCTCAATCGCGCTCACATCTCCAGTAAGCCGGCTCAGAGTATCCCCCAGTGGGCGCCGGTCGAAAAAGCTCACCGACAGGGTGTGGAGGTGGGTGAACACCCGAGTGCGCAGCCGATGCAGGAAATTCTCCCCGATCCACGTGGCGAGGTAGCCGTCGGCGAATTCCACCGCCCCGGCGATCACGGTGATCATCACATACGCGAGGGCGAGCGGGAGAAACGCCCGGAAGTTGTGCGCTGTGAGCACGTCATCGACCAGCAGTTTGAATAACCAGATCGTGGCCGTATCAAACAGTGCCGCCGCCACGACCAGGACCAGGCTGAGTCCCAACCAGGCCCGAAACGGGCGGGCGTCGGGCCAGAACCGGGTGAAGATATCCCACACCCGCAACGCCGGGACGGGCTGCGCTAGCCCGTCACCCTCGACCGGTGCCGGTCGGACCAGCCACTCCAACAGCTCTTTCGGCGACCGCATTCCCGCTTCCCTCCGCATCCACTAGCGAGGCTCCCCTTTCGCGGGATACGCGAAAGGGGAGCCTCCGGTATCAGTGACTCACGACCACCTGCGGCACTTCTTGCGGCGGCCATGGTCGCGCCAGTGGTGACGGCAGCCGCCGTCGCCATCTGCTTTGCGATTCCAGTCCCAGGGTTGTGCGCTCATTTTTTCCTTCCCTCCTTGCTGAGGAAACGCTCGGATGCGTTTTCCTCTTCGATTTCCACAATACCCCGTCGATCACCCCGGCGCCCGGTATTCCCAGCAAATACTCAGCTATTCACGAGAGTGGATAGGCGCGGGAATACGAAAACGCCGCTGGTTTCAGCCGGCCTGACAGTCGTAGAGGACCCCGGCGCGACCAACAAGCTCGGCCCCGCTGGCAATGACACAGTGTTGCCGGACCCACTGGGTGCGCTGCGCGGACACCGCAGCCCGACTGGCCATCCCGAACCCGCCATGACTATCGCGGCCAGGGGCACCGAGCAGGACAAACCGCAGCTGGCCCCACTGGACCCACTGGGCGAGCGTGGCCACGGTCGGAGCCGGGTCCTGCCCGCTGAACCCGCCCATCCCGACGATCGTCGCGTCACTGTGGATGAGGTAGGCCTCAGTAGCCCTCGCCCCGCCCTCCACGGCCAGCGTGATCGGCCTGCCCCCGGAGTTGGCCTGGGCGTAAGCCACGATCGCGCGCTGCTCGGCGGTCAGGTCACCGGCCATCGCGCCCGGCAACCGCGCGGGCACTGCGCCCCGGGCCCGCCCCGGCGGCCCGGCCTGGGCCATCGCGCCACCACTGGCGGAGAACCCGGCGGCGCTCGACCACACCCCCGGAGCGAGCAGCAACGCGACCACACCCAACACCCCGGCCACCCGGGCCACCCGCGTGGAGAACACCCCAGTGCAGAACACCCCAGTGCAGAACACCCGCCCCGCTACGAGCAGCACCACGGCGAGGGCCCCCACAGCGGCGACGGCGTAGCGCAGCCAGCCGTTCCACGACGTGTCCCTCGACACCAACACCCACGCCCAGCCGACGGTCAGCGTCACCGCCGCCGGAAGCAGCACCCAGCGGTACCCACCCGGCTGGCGGTAGTGGCGCCACATCGCCGCCACCCCGGCGGCAGTCACCGCGGCCAGCGCCGGGGCCATTTCTGTGGTGTAGTAAGAGTGGAAACCCCCCTGGGCATAGCTCAGCACCAGGCCAACCAGGACTAACCAGCCACCCCAGAGGAACCACCCGGCCCGGCGCGCCGGCTGCGGCGGCAGCCCGGACCGCATCTGGCGGACTCCCGCGATAGCGACGGCGACCAGCACCAGCAGGCACAACGGCAACAGCCAGCTGATCTGGCCGCCGAGCTGCTCGCCGAACAAGCGGGTGATGCCCGAGCCGCCGCCATACCCGCCACGACCTCCTCGGCCCCCGCTCCATGGGCCACCAGTCCATGGGCCCCCACTGGGGGCGCCGGGGTTGCCGGAGCCGCCGAGGAGCTCGCGGCCGGCCTGGCGGCCGAGGATGCGACCCAGGCCGTTGTAACCAATCACCAGGTTGAGCACGGACCCATCGGTGCTCCCGCCGATGTAGGGCTTGGGCCCGGGCCAGGCGCTGACCAGCCCAACCCACCACAGCGAGCTCGCCAACAGCACGACCCCGGCGCCGAGCAGATCCAGCACCCGGCGACGTACCGGCGCTGCTGAGCCGACCAGGTAGGCCAGCGCGAACGCCGGGACCACGATCCACGCTTGCAGCATCTTGGTGACGAAACCCAGGCCGAGAAACACCGCCGCCAGCATCAGCCAGCAGCTCGCCCTGGCCGGCTCGAGCGGGCGTTGCACCGACCTGGTGAACGCATAGGCCGCAGCCACCAGCAGCAGCACCATCAGCGTGTCCGGGTTGGTGTCGCGGTTGATCGCCACGGTCACCGGAGTGAGCGCGAACATCAGCGCGGCCAGCAACGCGACGTGCTCGCCCGCCCACCGCCGCACCGTGCGATGCAGCAGCACCACTGCGGCCACCCCTTCAAGGACCTGGGGCAACAGCAACGACCAACCGTGATAGCCAAAGACCGCGACAGACCCCACCATCGGCCACAACGCCATCGGCGGCTTGTCTACGGTCACCACGCCCAGCGGGTCAAAGGAGCCGAACACGAAGTTCGTCAGGCTCGCCGACATCGATTTCACCGCAGCCGAGTAATACGGATTCCCCCACCCCTCACCGCCAATCCGCCACCCATACAACACCCCCGCCACCACACAGATCACACCCAGGACCACCGGGGGACGAACCGCATTCAGCGGGGTAAAAGTGGGCTTGATAACCACAGTGAGCCCGCGCGATACGGGTGCGTCGACGCTCATGTGGGGAAGACCCAGGTGCGCAGGAGAAGGAAGCGGCCGGCGGTGCCTACGGCTGAGGCGGCTAGCAGGACAGCTACTTCCAGCCACCGGGAGGGGTGCGCGACCAGCGCCTGCAACGCCAGCAGCGCGCCTGAGGTGAGCGCGGAGTACAACGCGAAGACGACCAGGCCCTGCAGGTGCACCCGCTGTCTGGACCCACCGGTGCCGGCGAAGGTCAGCCGCCGGTTCGCCTCAGTGTTCAGCACGCTCATTATCACCAGCGCGGCCAGATTCGCCACCAGCGGCGGTGACCACGAGCGCAACAACGCGTACAGCACCACCGTTGCCACCGTGGAGACCAGGCCGATCAGCCCGAAAGCCGCCAGCTGCCAGCCCAACCCGCCCCCGCGCGCGGGCAGCACCGCGCCCGGGTGCGCGCACCGTGGCGCCGGTCGCCGGGGCAACTCCGCCACCCGCGCCGCGCCGGTGACCTTGGCCCGGGCCACCCGCGCCAACCCGCGAACATCCGCCACCGCAGTGGGCAGCACCCGCACTCGGCTGTCGAGGTCCTCCACCCAGTCCACGGGTATCTCCTGCACCCGCAACCCGTTATATTCGGCCAGCAGCAGCAGCTCGGTGTCAAAAAACCACCCGTCATCGCGCACGTGCGCGAGCAACGGGCGGATCACCTCAGCGCGGGCCGCCTTGAACCCACACTGCGCGTCAGAGAACCGGGCGCCGTGAGTGAGCCGAATCATCGCGTTATAACACCGGGAGATCACCTCCCGGCGGGGACTTCGCACGGTGCGCGCACCGGGCGCCAGCCGGGAACCGATCGTGATGTCGGAATGACCGTTCACCAACGGAACCACCAACGGCAGCAACGCGTCCAAGCTGGTGGACAGGTCGACGTCCATGTAGACCACGACATCGGCGTCACTGTATTGCCAGGCAGTGCGCAACGCGAGGCCGCGTCCCTTGCAGTCCAGGTGCAGCACCCGCACCCGGTCATCACGCTCAGCGAGTTCTTTCGCCACCCGCAGCACCCCATCAGTGCTGGCATTGTCCACCACAGTGATCGTCCACTCGAAAGGAAACTGATCATCCAGGTACGAACGCAACACCTCCAGGCAACCCGGCAACGCGCGTTCCTCGTTATACACCGGCACCACCACATCCACCGTGGCCATCCGCTGCCCCACCGACCACCGTCGCACGCCAACGTCGGGAGCACTGGGGCGTTCCCTGGTCACCATCACCACCGACCTCACCTAACCTCTCACGAGCCGTTCGCCAACCCATGTCTCTAGGTATGGCCCGGTGGTGTGCGAGCAACCTGGACGCAACCTCAAAGTTCGCCGGGAACGCACGAGTGTGGGCGGAAGGGACCAGCCTCCTGCCCTCTACCCGCTAACCCCCTGGGCCCGCTAACCCCCTGGGACGCCTCCGGTTGGTACCTTTTGCGCTTCCCGATCGTGGTAAAAACTTGCCAACGCCATCTTCGAGCGGATAAAATTTCGGCATAATTCACGCTGATGCCATTTTGGCATCGGAACGCACAGTCCGGTCACAGCCCCGGCACAACCACAGCCCCGGCACAGGTGAGTGGGATGATCCAGCTTGAGGACGTCACCAAGGTGTACCGGATGGGGAAGCTCCGGGCGCGGGCGCTCTACGGTGTAGACCTCGTCATCGGCGACGGTGAACTGGTCGCCATCGTAGGCCCGTCCGGATCGGGCACGAGCACGCTCATGAACATCCTGGGCTGTCTGGACATCCCCACCAGCGGGCGCTACCTGCTTGATGGCACCGACGTCAGCCGGCTATCCGACAACCAGCTGGCCAAGATCCGCAGCCGCAAGATCGGGTTCGTGTTCCAGTCGTTCAACCTGGTCTCGCGCACCAGCGCAATCCGCAACGTCGAGCTGCCCTTGTTCTACGCCGGGTTCTATGCCGGGGTGCGGGATCGGCGTAACCCGGCCCGGTTGCTGGAACAAGTCGGGCTGGGCGACCGTCAGAGGCACCTGCCCAATGAGTTATCCGTTGGCCAGCAGCAGCGGGTGGCGATCGCCCGGGCGCTGATCAACGATCCCACGCTGCTGCTGGCCGACGAGCCCACCGGTGACCTCGACGCGGCGAGCGGCGCGGAGATCTTGAAGTTGCTCGGTGGCTTGAGCGGGGCCGGTCGCACGGTTGTGGTCATCACGAACAAAGAAGAGGTCGCCCGGTTCGCCAAGCGGATCGTGCGGCTGCGCGACGGCCGCATCGTGAGTGACCAGGTGTGAATTCCCTCTTGCCAGCACCGTGCATGGATCGGCAGCTGACCCACGGTCGTTTCACGATCGCATAAATGGGTCAGGAATTTGCGGCCAGCCGCCACCCAAGGATGCCTGATCTGCCCCGCGTTTTTCGGACCGTCGGATTGTGTGCTTCTTACGCTGCTTCCTGCGAGTCTACCCACTCTTTAAGGACCTCTTGCGGTGTCCTGTAGTCGAGACCGGAGTGGAGTCTGTTGGA
>JBOHFR010000098.1:4880-14858 GCA_050699715.1 Pseudonocardiaceae bacterium | reverse complement strand
CAGGGCCCCGGCAAAGTCCTGTTTCGGCAGATAGATGCCCATAGATCACTGAACGAGAGGGGCGATCATGATCTCGTGTGCTCTCAGTGCGCCGAGTTCGACAGGAGAGCTGCTCGGCCGGCCAGAGACTTTGCTAGAAGTACCTAATTAGTGGCGAGCCGCCGGGGTGATCATCCGCCCGGCGGCTCGCCATTGGGTTGAGTTGGTGGCTAGGTGTGGCGTTGAGACTACGGGTTCAGCTCGACGGGCTGCTGGTGTCGCGTAGCAGCCCGGCGAGGCGTTCGAGTTGTGCGGGGGTAGGGGGTGGCGCGGTCTCGACGATGTGGCGGATGTAGGTAGCAAGAGGCTGGGTGGGGGGCTGTGGGTCCGGGTCGATGTCGGTGGGGGCGGCAATGGTGTCGGGTTGGTGGTCGGGTGCTCGCTGTGGAGCGGTGGAGCCGTCGGGGAGGTGCGGGGTTTGCTGTTGCTGCTGGTGGGTCAGTGAGTGTCTCCCTTCTGGTTGGTGGGGTTGGTCTTTCTCTGTCATGGGTGGTGGTGTGGCCAGGTAGCGCGTTCATACGTTCGATGCCTTTCTCGTTGCATTAAGTAGTGACATGAGGGGTGTGCGGAACAGGGAGGGAGGCTGCGGGTGCGTGCGTAGAACCCCGTCTTGCGGGGTTTTCTGTGGTTGGTGAGGCCGACTCGGTCTGCGTCCCTGGTGGATGTTTATGCTGTTCACAGCAGGGACGAGCGGTCAGGGAGGTGGTAGGGAGAACTCCCTGGGTCCCTGGGTGTCTCCCTGTCTAGGTCCCGTCGTCATCGTCACCCTGTCCGCTGCTGTTGTAGTCACGGTGGGTGAGCGCTTGGGTGACGTCGGCGGTGCGGACGACCTTGACCCCGTCGGACTTGGCCACCTCGATGTCCTCATCGGCCAGTGCCGCGGTGAGGTCGTGGAAGCTCCAGCCTTCATACTCGGTCGGGTTGAGCTCGGCGAGTCGGGTGAGGATGACTTGGGTTCGTACTCGGCGTTCACCGTGCATCACCTGGTGGATATCGGCCAGGTGATCCACCCGCACTGGTTTCTCGGGGGTTTTCTCTAGGGCTGGGTGGATGGTGCGGCCTTGTTTGGTGATCAGGTGCATGGCGCGGGTGATGATCGGGGTGACCTGGTCGGGGGTGTGGGTTTCGGGGTCCCGGGCGCTGACGTAGTGGGTGCGGACGACGGTGTATTTGGTGTTGGTGCCGAAGCCGCTGTTGACCACACAGGTGCCGCGGTCGGTGTTGTAGCGCAGGTCGGTGGCCCTACCTCCGTCAGCGAAGGCGGGTTTGCCCAGGATCATGTCGTTGGTGGCTTCGTTGCCGACGTGCAGGCAGGCCCGCATGCCGTACCGGTCGCGGACCTCGGCGGGGAGGGTGCGGTCGTCGGGGCGTTGGGTGGCGATGAGAAGGTGGATGTTGAATGCGCGGGCCATGTTGAGCAGGGCTTTCATCGCCACGGTGGCTCGCCCGGTTTTGCCGCCGACCTGTTCGTCGCCGAACAGGATGTGGACCTCGTCGATGAACAGGAACAATGGGTGCAACCCCAAATCTTTACGGGCGGCGAGGTGCTGGGGCACCTTGTTGGCGCCGGGGGCGTGCTTTTCGAGGGTTTCGGCTCGGTGTTGCATGTCGGTGACTAGCCATTCGAGTTGGTCGGCGCAGGCGGTGATGACGTCGGTGCCCATGCCGACGAGGAGGACGCTGGCGCGGGGGTGGAAGGCGTTCCAGTCGCCGGAGGGTTTGAAGTTCACGATCCGGATTTCGGTGCTCGGATCTAGCGCCACGCCCAGGGCCAGCAACCGCATGGTGGCGGTTTTGCCCTGCCCGGCCAGCGCGCCGAACAGCCAGTTCGTGCCGATCAGTGGTGCGGTGATGGGTTCACCTCGGATGGTCACCCCCCACGGGGCGCCGTCGTACACATCGACGGTGCCTTTGTGCAGGAGTGGCCAGGGTGGGGGTGGGCCGTCCAGGGCGCCTTGGTCGGCGACCCACAGGTCGAGGATGTTGGCTTGGGGTCCGGCTGAGGGCCAGGTCTCGACTTCGAGTCGTCCCAGGTTCGCGGCCAGCAACTCTTTTCGGGTGACGACGTCGGAGGCTTTGGTGCCCAGGGGCATCCGGAGTTGCACGGCGGTGCCGTGGCCGTCGCGGCGGGCGGGGATGGTGTAGACCAGTTGGCCCCCGTCTTTGAAGAATTGGTTCAGTCGGGCGATGTTCAGGGTGGCCAGCGCGGTGGTGATCATTCGTTCATCGACCCATGGGTCGGGGTCGTCCCGGTTGGGGTGGTGGAGGAAGCCCGCGCCGGGTGCGCGGTCGCGGCCTTCCCAGATCGCGGCGGCCAGCCAGCCGACTGGTGCCGTTTTGAGCAGCCACGCGAGCACCGTGGCGAGGGCACCGAGGGTGGTGTAGAGCCCGGCCAGCCAGGGCCACATCTGCGCCCGAGGCATTCGGGCGTGGACGATCGCGAGGATCCCGGCGAGGACCGCGAGCAGCAGGCCGCCGACTGCGGTGCGGTGTAGGGCGATGCCGAGTTTGGTCCAGCGGGCCGCGGCGTCGGCGCGGATCAGCTCTTGCGCGGCCCGGCGGGCGTCCCGGTCCCCGATCAACCGCGCGGCGCGGGCATCCGCGCGCAGATCACCGTGAGTGGCCCACCGCCAGCCCTTGGCGACCCACCGGGCATGCCCCCGAAGAGCGAACCAGCACAGCCGCACGGCATCCCGGGGTGCTGTGCGCACCCGGTAGGCCACCACCCCCCTCAGTTGCACAGTCCGCAGCGAGTCGGCCACGGCCGGCTGCGACCGGCCTCGCCGAGACAGCCGGGCGGCGACCGCGGCGCTCTCCCGCTCGGAGAGCAGTTCCCCGTCCAGCACCGGGACTGCCGGTGTCAGCTCCCCGCCCGTCGCGGGCACCAGCGGGTCAGCCGGGCCGGGGAGTGGAATCGGGGGTTCCTGGTCTGGGTTGGGTGTCATCGCCGGTCCCTGTCGTGGTTCGGGGTGTGGATGATGTCGGTGACGGAGAACAGGCGGGCGATGGCGGCGCCGGCGAAGATCGCCGGCACTCCCAGCGCCACGCCCCAGGCGCGGGGGTCGGTGGTGAAGGACACGACCGTCCACTGGATGGCGACGATCACTGCGGTGGTGCCCAGGGCCCGGGTGAGGTTGCCGCTCATCCGGGTCACTTCTTGGGTGTGCCGGGCGGCCCGGTACCCGCCGCGGGCGCCGCCGCGGAATGCGGCCAGCACCCCCAGCCCGGCCAGCGCCACCACCACGACCAGCACCGGAACAACAGCCGGGTTCATCGGGGCTCACCCCCACCCCGGTGATGGGGGGCCTGGTGGGTGGCGGCCTCGCGGAGTCGCAGCAGCAGCGACACCACCGCGGCCACCACGCCCACATCCCAGCCGGCCAGCCACTCCAGCAGGTACTCGTCGTAAGCGCCCAGCTCCACCCCCTCCAGAGCCGTCACCAGGGCCGCCCGCCGCTGGGCGGCGGGCTCGTAGCGGTACCGGTCGTCGGGGAAGGACACGAACGGGGCACGCACACTGACCGGTGCCCGTTCCAGCGGCGCCAACGGCCCGCGCATTACCACGCCTCCCCGGCCACGTCGGTGCCCTTGCCACCATCAGCCGCAGCCGGTGTGGCGGGGCGGGACTCGTGGCGGCAGCACCGCCAGCAGTGCCGGTACTCACTGAGCGCCGGGCGCCCCTCGGCGGTGACCGGGTGGCGCCACGGGCTGAACTGGTGGCCCTCGGCTTCGCAGGTGAGGACCGGCGCGCACGCCGAGCACAGCAACCGCCGACTCCGGCCAGCTCGCCACCGTGCGGCGGTGGCCGCGGTCAACGCGGAACGCTCAGTGGGGTAGTGCGCCTCGAAACCAGGGTCGCCCAGGGCGTCCCCGCACTGGTCACAATGGACACTGACGCAGGTGTGCACCTGTATCATGTTGATCTCCTCGATCGCTGTTGCTGGGTGGTGGGGAGACCCGGCTCGGCGGGTTGCTGGCAGGCACGTGACCGCCGAGCCGGGGAATCGGTGAGGTGGTGTCGCGTCGCCCCGCTTCGCGGCGCTCGCTCTGGTGCCGTGGTTTAAGCGGGCATCTGGGCTCTTGATCAGCCAGTGCGGGTACTCCCGGGAGTCGCCCCACAGGCCTTGCCCCAGCCAGGAACGTGGATCTTTATTAGGCGGAAATGGCGCGCCATACCACCCTGAACATAGTGCTACATGGTGCTTTAGTGCGCATTATTTTGGATGGGATGAAGGGGTGGGTGGTGGCGCGGTCGCGTGTTTCGCTGCCGACCGCGAGAGCGCCGACCCGTAGTCTGTGCGCGTGCCGATCAACCGCGCTGACCCGACCGCGATCACCGTGCAGATAGCGGAGGATCTGCGGCGCCGCATTTCCGAGGGCGAATTCGACGCGGACCACAAGATGCCATCCCTGCGGGCGCTCGCGGCTGAGTACGAGGTCGCGGAGCTGACCGCGCACGCCGCGGTGAAGCAGTTGCAGGGCGAAGGTTTGATCGTTTCCTCGCCGGGGCGGGGCACCTACGTGCGCACCCCGGGCGAGGCGCCCGAGGGTGCTGACCTCGCCGAGGAGGTCGCCGCCCTGCGGCTCGACGTGGCGGAGATCCGGCGCCGGCTGGAGCGGCTGGAGCGGCGGAGGGGTGATTCCGGTGATGAGTGAGGTTCAGGTGCATGCAGACAGAATCGCCGTCCTGTCCTTTCTCCGGTAGACGACAGCGACGGACGGAGAAGGACAGCGGCAATGTCCATGGACATCCGGACATCGGTGGACAAGCGCCTTGTCCCTAACACTGTCCTCATCCACCTGCGCGAGGAAGCCGGCTGGGGCCGGCCACGTCTCGCCAAGGAATTCGAGTTGGTCGGCCGGCGCCATAAATTAACCACTCCTGAGCCCGCCACTATGGAAAAGCAGATCTACCGGCTCGAGACGGGCCGCACCATGCGGCCCACTACGCTATACTCGGAGCTGTATTGCCTCACGTTCAACCGAACCGCGCTGGAGTTGTTCGGTGACCTCACGGCCGGAGCCCCGACCGGCGCCACGTGCACCGCGCGAAGCCATAAGTTCATCCCGATTTTCATTGGCACGGAGGCGGCGTCGGCACTGCCTGCGGCGGGGGAATGGAGCCACGCTGAGGATCAGTGGACGGAATGCGCGCGACTCGCGGTGGACCATCCCACCGGCCTGTGTCACCTTTACGTCTGGCCGTTCGGTGTGGCGCTGTTCCACGTCGTGGAAGAACTCGCGCTTGATTCTGTGGCTCAGTTGGCGGTCTGGCGCTACGTCACCTACGAGCAGAACATGCGGTGGGCCAGCGATCAGCTCCGGGCGCTCACCGGTGGTGAGACGCCGGGGCAGCCTTACGTGTTGAGTCTGTACTGGGTGGACAGGCCCGCCTGGCAGGGTCGGGAGCTGGAGACCGCGCTGCGGCTGCTGTGCCTGCCCCGCGTGCTGGTCCAGCGAGCGGACAAGATCGACGAGTCGTGCCTGGCGCCTGCGGAGCTGGTCGAGCGGGCCTTGCTGCGGGACGGGTTCGACCATCCTGAGCTCGTCGACTTCGGGATGAAGGGGACGTCGCTGGGGTACGCGTCATGGTCTGGTGTCGTGTACCACCCCATTGCGCGAGATCGGGCGTTGCGGGAGGATGAACTGGTCGCCTGCGAGCTGTCCGCGCAAGCGGCGTGGGCCTATTGTGATCATCTCCGGCAGCAAGTGGAAAAGGGGAACGACCCCGACGTGCCCGCGGAGTTCGGCTGGCGTTTTCTCCGTGGTGTTCGATCACGACTGACCACGGAACGACCTCGTGAAACATCACAACACCGCTCGATGCGCGACGCCGTGGTACAGACCAGCGGACTGGATCGACACCTGACCCAGACACTGGAGATCCTTCGAGAATGCGGTAGGATATGAGATGAAGGAACGCAAGCCGGTACTGGTGGTGGTGGATGTCCAGAACGGGTTCATCACCGATCACTCACAACCCGTGGTTCCGGTCATCGTCGACGTGATCCGGCGATGGCAAGCCGCTCACGGTGACATCGTGTTCAGTCGATACCTCAACTACCCCGGCAGTCCTTTTGAGCGACTCATCGGATGGACCAAAATGGCCGACGGCCCGGAGATCGAGCTCGTCGCCGAGCTGGCGCCCTACGTCGGCCCGGACACACCCGTCGTCGACAAGTACATCTATTCCCTGTTCACACCCGAAGGCACCAAACTCGTTGATGAGCGCGGGTGGACTGATCTCTACCTCTGCGGCATCGACACCGACGTCTGCGTACTCAAGACCGCCGCGGACGCCTTCGAGCGAGACCTCACCCCGTGGATACTCCAGGACGCCTGCGCCAGCCATGCCGGCCCTGACGCCCACGACGCCGGCCTGCTCATCGCCGGACGATTCATCGGCGTCAACCAGATCATTGAGGCTGCCAGTCTCCCCGTGCCTCCCCCACCTCCTTCGTGATCTCGATGCGGCGGCTCGTCAGGTAAGAGGGTCGGGCAGTGCGGTGAGCAGCGCGGCGAACACCTCACATTCCCGGCAGAGCCGGAGTGCGTCCGCTTAGGGTGGGTGTGCCCAGGTGACCGGCCCTCGGGTGGTCGTGGTGGGCGGCAGCGGCAGGGGGTCGGCGCTCTGGCGCACGTAGCGCGGCCAGGGCAGCGCCATGTCCGGGCGCCGCGAACCCAAGATCACCCAGTGTTCGGGCGTCCCAGGGTGGATCAGGGCAAGTGGTGGGCAGCGTCGCTGGGTGAGGATCCCGGTGACCCACGCCGCCAGCGGCACGGGGATGGCCAGCGCGACAGTGCCGGGTCGCGGGGTGAGCCATAGTTGATGACCGCGCAACGTGACTGGCCAGCCCCACGCTCGATAGCGGACCGCGGCCACCAACGGGTCGGTTTCGCCGCTGATGCCCTCACCCAGGGGAACCGCGGCGGGTGGGGGTGGGGGGCTGGTGGCGAGGTGGCTGATGATGCACGGGGCGCAGGGCATGCCCTGGCCGGGGGTGACCCGCTCCACCAGCTCCGGACGCAGCACGACACCGCACAACGCGGTCCCCGCGTCGCGCGCCTGGTCCGGGGACGGCAGGGGCACGAAGTGCACTGTCCGGGTGACTTCCCCCGTGATGCCCGGCCGGTAACGCAGCAGCACCATCGGCCGGTTCCCGTCCACCGTTGCGTGACCGGAGTCGGTGTCGTCGGTCATGTCGCCTCCGATGCGTGGCGGCGACCTACCCAGGTCACAGGGTGGCCAGAGACGGTCGGGACGGTACCGGGCTTGGCGGCTGCCGGCGGGGGCATGCCCACACCAGCGACCAGGGCTGTGTCAGCAACCGTACCCATCAAGACCGTCGTCTCGGGCGCGTGGGCGCACTCGGCGCACCGCGCGACGTCCATCGGGTCGCCGTTGCGCACCGGGTCGCTGGTGAGGGGCACACCGCAGCGCGCCCTCAGCGCCTCGGGCGAGGGCAGGTGCCAGCGCCAATCCTCCGTCGACAACATCCACATCACAGAAGTCACCGGATCCGGGTTATCCGCCATGGGTTGGCCTTTTCTCGTGGACAAGGGCGGGATCGTGTCCCGCCGCTCATCGGTTAGTGATCCACACGGCACCGGCGACACACGCCGGCCAGGACAAACCCGATCACGGCCACTCACGTCCACCGCTCGCCGTAGGGCCACCGTGCCGGGGCGGAGCCCAGGCGAGACCGGGCCGGGCGGGATCGTCCTCGGCCCCGCCGTGGTGAGGGTCCGGCTGTCCCGCCCTGGGGGGACCTGCGGGGGGCGGGGGCGGAACAGCCGGAGTCTGACGGGGTGGGCCACTGGAGTCAGGCACACCACGGGCGACGATGTCGGTGTCCTCCGGGTCGGGTGGGCACTCGTATTCTCGGGCGCAGTGCGCGCACCCGATCGGCAGTGGCGGGCCGACCGCCAGTCCCGGGGTCCCCCGGGAGGAGAGCAGCCAGTCGGGTTGGCGCAGCCAGAACCCCGCCTCCCGCGCGACATCGCAGCGCCGGAGCCGCCACCCGAACATCCCCGGGTGACGACAGAACCGGCAGCGCCCCCGCTCATCAACCTTGTGCGTCAACAACAGGGCATATAGCGCGCCGCTGACCCGGCACTGGACCGAGCCGATCCCGCCGTCGGGACCGAGCCCGATCCGCACACCATCGGAGAGCACCTTGCACAACACCTTGCGCACGAACTCGTAACTGTCCTGGTATATGGAGGGGTTACCGCGGGTCATCGACCGCACCCCGCTGTTCGCCAGGCCGCCGAGAGCACCGCGGGCAACCGGGGCAGCGCGGCGCGACCCGATCCACGAGGCATGCCCCCTCGTAGTCGGCCCGCATCGCCAGGGGTAGCCAGGCGGGCCGTAGGGATGGCGTCGCGCCCCACCACGCCCGCCCGCCTGCCGCGGTTGACCAGCGCGTTCCTCATCTCAAGCCCCCTTCTCTCGGGTACCTTGTAGCACTTTATGGCGCGCCATACTGTCGCACGCCGGTGGAGCGGACGTCAATAGAGCGCGCCATAACCGCTGAGCCGCTGGTGGCCCCTCAGGGGCAATGACGCCTTACAGTGGCCCTGAGGGAGCCTCCTGCCGGGTCCCGCAGAGGGAGGTGCGGACGTGAACACCTCGACGTACCGGGAGATAGCGGGGGACTTGCGCGCCGCGATCCTCCGCGGCGACTACCGACCGGGCGACACCATCCCGAAACGAGCCGAGCTCATGATCACCTACGGCGTGAGCACCACCACCGTCCGACAGGCCATCGCCGTGCTCCGCGCGGAAGGACTCGTCGCCCCGATCCGCCGCCGCGGGACCATCGTCCGGGACCGGACACCGGTCCGCCTGTCAGTGGCCCGGTACACTGACGTACTCGCCAGCCCCGGCCGCTTCGGACCATGGGAGACCGCCTGCGCCCAGTTGAGCATCCCGGGCCGGACGGAGATCGTGACCGTGGAGCAGCGCCCCGCCGGCACGCACGTGGCCAGTCAGCTCGGCATCCCGCAGGGCGCCCCGGTGATCTACCGGCTTCAGCACATGTACGCCGGGCAGCAAATCGGCCAGCTCCAGGAAACCTGGCTGCCACTGACGCTCGCCGAAGGAACCCCGCTCGCTGACGCCAGCAAAGTCGTCGGCGGCATCTACCGCGCCCTGACCGCGATCGGACACCCACCAGCCAGCGCCGAGGAAACCGTGACCTCCCGCATGCCCACCCGCGCCGAAGCCGAAACACTCAGCTTAGATCTCGGCTCCCCAGTACTCGCGATCGACCGACTCACCCACGGCCAAGACGGCCACGCACTGGCCCTCGCGCAAGCCGTCATCGCGGGCGACCGGGTCCAACTCCACTACGACCAGACCTTCCCCGCCACCGCCGACAAGTGACACCCATGACCACACCCAGTCAACGTCCACCAGGCTCGCGATAAGCTGGCCACAATCACAACCACCGTCGCGCTCACCCTAGAGACCGCCCACTTAAAAGATTCTGGGGGCAGCGCGTACACAGCTCAGCCCTTTTTCTTTCTATTCACTCTCGTGCCCAGTGGAGAATCTCGGCCGCCCTCGCCGTGATTGTTCCAGAGATCTCGAACGGACTCAGAAGGTTGATTAGCTCGCGCTCAACTTCTTGAAGTTTGCTGTGATCAGAAGCGGCAACGAGCCTCAGGCAGACTGCCAACTCCTGAGCCAAATCGATCCGCTTGGGCTCCCGCGCGTTCAATGCACGCCGAATAATAAGGGCCTCGGTGAACAATTCGGCGGCCACTGCTTGCTCCTGCTCTTTATCGGCCAGCACGGCGAGTCGTTCGTAGGAGATGCTGAGGTCGCGTTGGTAGGTGGTGTTGGCGGGTTCGGTTTCGGCGAGGCCCTGGGCGATGGTGAGGGCTTGGGTGACGAGGCGGCGGGCTTCGTCGGTTTGGCCGGCGGTGATGGCG
>JBOHFR010000098.1:0-4780 GCA_050699715.1 Pseudonocardiaceae bacterium | reverse complement strand
TCGGTTTGGCCGGCGGTGATGGCGAGGTCGGCGAGTTTGTTGTAGGAGATGCTGAGGTCGCGTTGGTAGGTGGTGTTGGCGGGTTCGGTTTCGGCGAGGCCCTGGGCGATGGTGAGGGCTTGGGTGAAGAGGCGGCGGGCTTCGTCGGTTTGGCCGGCGGTGATGGCGAGGTCGGCGAGTTTGTTGTAGGAGATGCTGAGGTCGCGTTGGTAGGTGGTGTTGGCGGGTTCGGTTTCGGCGAGGCCCTGGCCGATGGTTAATAATTGGGTGTAGAGCGTGTGTGCTTCGGCGGCTTGCCCGGTCTGAGCCGCGATGGCTCCGAGTCCTTCGTAGGTCATGCATAGATTGCGGACTTCCCCCGCTGGAGTGGCTGCGGTGATTCGTTGCGTGAGGTGACCGCTGTGGATGCGGATCAGAGCGCTGGCGAGTCTGAGTCGTCCCGGTTGATCTGGTCGGCCGCGAGTCTGCGTCTGTGCTCGATCCAGCAACTCGACGTTATGGTGAGCGAGGGCCTCGGCGACCGTATCGGCAGCCGATCTGTCGCTGACGGTGAGCCGGGTGAGTACTTCGAGGGCTTGCGTCACTTGCTCGTCGGACCGCAAGGAGAGTACAGCGGCGAGCAATGCCGTTCCGTCGGCCTCGTCACGCAGGGCTTTGCTGATCAGCGCTTCGCCAAGGCGGTCTGGACGTAAGGCGTTGAGTCGTGAGGTGCCGTCGTAAAGCCCGGCGAGCCAGTCAGTCACGCGCCGCCGGGAGGCTGCCGCGTGTTCGCCGTAAAATGGCGGCAGGAGCGATATGAGTGCGTCGGCTTCGGTGTTGTCGGCGGCTCCGGCGAGTGTGGCCAGCGCGACGCAGGTCCGCGCCAAGCCGGGGTCATTGATCGGGCAGTCGATTTCCCAGTACTTCTCTTCGTGCACCAGAACTCGCTGGACGGGTGAGCGGACCGGTGGAGCAACCGGAAGAACGGGCTGGGGCGGGGTGATCAAGCTGGAGCCACCGTCTCCGTTGTTCAAGGTCTGGTCGAGCGCTTCGAAGAGAACCTCCAGTGGGAGGCCGTAGCCCGGTGCGGACAGGTCGAGCGTGATCGGGGTCGGTGTGATCTGCCATGCGTTGGCGAACGCGTCGGCGGCTTGGCGGTAGAGAATGTCACGTTGATCGCTGGCCAGCAGCTCGGATGCGGCCGTGCTGATATCGCTGTCATCGAGGATCTGCTTTACCGATGGTGTCGCGTCCTCGCGCAGCGTGAGCGTGGGATCACGCACGCCCGCCACGCCGGTCCGAGTCAGTAGCAGCAGCCGAGCGGGCGCGATATCGGTGGCCTGGCGCCCTAGTCGGTCCAGCAGGGATCGCAAGGTTGGCAGGTCTTCTGATTCGGTGTAGTCGACCACGATCAGACGCGGCAGCGGCAGCGTGGCCAGATCGGCGGCGGCGACCCGCGCGGCGTCCCACATCCCGCAGACCCAGCCATGATCCGGCTGCTCCATCCGCTGGCACAGCTCGACCGCGAACCGGGTCTTGCCAGCGCCCCCACGGCCGGACACCACGCTGACGGCTAGGGCCTCCGGGGCTTCACACCACGCGATCGCCGCATTGAGGTCGGCTTCGCGGAACAGGTAGGGGACCACGCCGAAACCGGCGAGCAGCAGATCCGCCGGGTCGGGTCGTTTCGTCTTACGGAAGGTGCCCCATGGCCTGAGGAGAACATCGTCGTTCTTCTCCACCGGGAGTACCCGGTGCCACGAGGCGCGATCACGCAGCACTGCGGCCCGGTTGGTCCGACGGATCTCTGACCCGAGTGCGGCAAGATCGTCGGAAACACCCGGCCCGCCGGTCAACAGCGCGGAGATCGGCGAGGCCCACCCGCCCAGGGCGTCACGTTGGTGCCGGGTCACCGCCATGACCCCGACCACGGCTCGCCGCCCCGACCACGGCTCGCCGCCCCGGGCACACCAGCGGTGCGCCGCTCAAACCCGGTGCGGCCTGACCCGCCTTGAGCTTGAGGTAGTCATCACCTTCGACACCCTCGAAGAGGAACGACGCCGGCGAGCCGGTCGGCTCAATGTAGTCTTCGCGCTCGGGATATCCCCACGCGTGGCACTCGCCCTCAAGCGGGCCACGGGGGTCCAGCAACACACAGGGATGATCCGTCAGGCTCGTGCTGACCAGCGCTAGATCGGGGAACGGCCAGAACGCGCTGCGCCCCCCTGCATGGGGCGCGGACCTAGCCTCGACGACCCCCGGGATCGGTGAGCCGCCCCCCGCCGGCACGAGTGATAGCCGATCCGCGTCCTTCACGACGTGTGCGCAGGTCAGCACCCAGCCAGGAGCGACGAAAAACCCGGTGCCCTGCGGGCCGTCGTCGTTGTCCACCCGCACGACATGGCGACGCAACTCGCGCGAGTCGACCCAGCCACCCATCAGGTTCTCACCGGCTGTCGGGCCGGGCACCAGACCACGTCAAGGTGACCTTGAAACTGGCCTCGCCATCGCCGTCCACGACCAGCCCAGTAAGCTTGCCACTCTTAGCACTCAGCGTCAGACGGAACTCGACGACCGCCTCGCTGGGTTTGACGCGATCCCAGGCCGCTGACAGCTGAGCACCGATCTCCTCGACGGTCTCGCGTACGCCATCGAACGAGAACGCCTTGCCTAACCCGATGGTGCTCGGCCCACCCGCGTCGGCGACCCGTACCCAGAACTCGGCCTCACCCGAACGGACCAGCACGTCCTCACTCACCGGTACCTCCTGACGCCTCGTCCACCGTTAACCCGACACCGGTGAGTGAAGCACACGGGGGGTGGGGGATCTAAGGCGGCGCTACCCGTCTGACCTAGACAATCCGGGTAGCGCGTCGGCCCGGGCGCCGCCGGCACCAGGTGGACGATCTTCACCCATGACGGTTAGTCGCGTGGCATCCCACTAAGGTCATCTACGGTCGCTGGTCGCTACTGCCCGATCAAGAACGTCGTGCCCTTGTCGATCCGCTGTCCGGTGGCGGGGTCGTAGCGGCCGTCGTTAGCTACAGGGAGGATTTGGATCATGTGAGCGCCGAAGATCCTACGTTTGCCGGCGGATTTTGCGGCCACCAGCGCCACCGGTCGGGCAACTGGTGAAGGCGAAGGGCTCCACCAGTACTACCGCTCCCAAGGATTCCGGCACGTCCGTACAGTCCCCGGCCACTCCCCGGCCCCTATCCGCGCCACCATTGGGTGCGCTCTTGGGCTGGTGTGCGGTGCCGTCCTCGTCGTGGGGAGGGTTGCAGACGCAGTTCGCCGATCAGGTCGGGAGTCAGCAACAGGCGGGCGATCTCGCGGCGAGTGCTCATGGGTGCGGCCTCCCATCGGTGGGCGACGTCGGCGCCGGGTTCGATCAGGCCACGCAGGGCGCTGGGTGTGCTGAGTTCGCGCTCGCGTTTCTCCAGTGTGGTGATCTCGGCGAGCATGGTCGGCTCGGCCCGGATCAACGTGGCGACACTGACGGTCCCGGCCGCGACGGCGTCGGCGAGTTGTTCGTGCCGAGCCCGCGCCAACGCGAGTTGATCCCTCACGTGGGACAGTTCGCGGTCGCCTTCCTGGTCGCCCGCGCGGAGCGTGTCCATCACGTCAGGCCGGGCGAGGTAGGTGAGCATGACCTGTTCGGCGAGGGTGTCCAGGTCGGCTTGAGTAATCAGGACGCATCCCTTGTCGCAACACACGTACATGGTGGAGGTGTCCTCGCGGTAAGCCACGTTGAGAGCCGCCAGGCAGACTCCGCACCTCGCGATCAAGGACAGCAGGTGCTTGGCCCGGCCAGGGCGGGTGGTCTTGCGCTCGGGAGCGCGCAGCAGGCGCTGCACGGCCAACCAGTCGGCCTTGCCGACCAGTGGTGGCCACTGCCCGTCATGCAGCGTGTCCATATCGACATGGCGGTCCCCGCCCCGGCGCCCAGGGATGTGCACCCGCAGCCCCGCGTAGAGGGGCTTAAGCGCCAGCGACCGCAAATGCTGAGCCGTCCAGGTTAAGCCCGATCGGGTCTGGATGCCCCGCCGCTGGAAGTCCCGGGCGATGCCACGGAAACTGTGCCCCTGGACCAACCGCCGGAACAACTCGGCCACCACCTCCGCCTCGGCCGGTTCCGGCTCCTGCGCGATGAACACCCGCGTCTGGGGATGAAAGACACGCCGGTACCCGTAGGGAATCCGCCCGTGCGGGCGCCCCAGCGCGGCATTGGCCGCAGCCGCCCGCCGAGACCGAACCGAGATCTTCGACGACTCGTACTCACTGTCCACCGCGTCTTCCAGCAGCGACCGTCGATCCCGCCCGTTGCCCGGGTCATAACACCGCCCGTGGGTACTGACGAAGATCGACACCGAGCGTTGCTCACACAGCTCCAGCAACCGCACCCACTCCCCGACCCGGCGGCTGCCCCTGCTGCTCTCCCAGATCATCAACACCCGCGCACCGAACCGATCACCCTCCAGATCAGCGACCAGCGCAGCGAAACCATCCCGGACCTTCCGTGAATACCGCGACGCGCTGACCGACTCATCCCGATAAGAGGCCCCCTCCAGCACCCACCCCTGCTCACCCGCCACCCGAACATGATCAGCATGCTGCTCATCCAACGACCGGGCCCGCCCGGACCGATCCAGGCTGACCCGCAGGTACTCCCGAGCACGCCTACCCTGTTCACCCTGCTCAGAACCATTCACGAAGACCATGCGCCGGAGGGTACCTCTAGCAAGGTATCGTGGGCCTCTAGCAGCTCTCCTGTCGAACTCGGCAACAGTAGAGTTGATCA
>JBOHFR010000097.1:0-15317 GCA_050699715.1 Pseudonocardiaceae bacterium | reverse complement strand
GACCGTGGTGCCGCCCTGATGGGGGCCACCACTGCCTGCGGGCGGGACGTTGCTCGCCCGCGCCTTGAGGCAGCGCCCGGTTGGTGGGGTCATGGGTGTGCGCACCACCCGAGCTGGTGGTGCGCAGGCGGGGCGATGGGCAGCTGGTGGCTCACCGCCTGCGAGCGCCGTATCGATCGACGTTCATGACCTAACTTCAGGAGGTCTGGGACAGCACCTGGTCGGCGCGGAAGGTGTTGCCGTGCCACAGCAGCCACTTGAGCCGCTCCAAGTCCTTGGCGACCTGATCCCGATCGACGTAGCCTTCCGCCCGCTCCTGTCCAGCGGTGAGTAACGGGGGCAAGGACTTGGCGGTGTTCATCATGACGGTCAGGCGCATGGTGATTAAGAGATAACCCGTGAGTTCGCGGGAGTTGTAGTGTGCGTCCGGACGGCTGTCATGGACCTGGCCAGGGCGTTCCCGGGGTTGCTGGTGCTTCAGGTCCTCGATGAGGGAGCTTCGTGATTCCTGAGCAGTTCTCGTCTTGCCGAGGGAAACGCTCGCGTTTCTGAACGGTGGGATGCCCCCAGCCGAGGGCGGCCCACGCCGGCCGCCCCTCACCGCTCCGGCACACTCACCCACACACCCCTGTCAGGAGGACGTCATGACCGTCACGAACGCAGCCGTTATCAACGCCTTTCTAGAGCAGGTCTGACCCATGACCAGCTCCCTGAGGTCCCTGGAGCAGCGCATCCGCGCCCTCGAAGCCCGACTCGCTGACGTCGAAGGGGGCTACGGCGACACTCTCTACCGACTCCAGCGCGAGGCGATCGGTACCCGCATCACGCTCAGCCGGATGGCCGCCCAGGCTGGCGTGCGGGTCGCCTCCGAGGAGGAGATCGACGCCGCACTCGACGAGGAGACCTGACCGGTCGCGTGCGTTCCGGTTCGTTCGCCGCCCGCTTGCGATCGGCCCTCGAAGTGACTTGGGCCCGGATCCGGAGAGCGGAACATTCCGTGGGAGGGGACGGTGGGTGGTGTCGCCCCCGTATGCCGCCACCGGGGCGCCCGCCGACCGCGCGGTGGCTGTGAACCCCTCTGGAGGGACATCAGTCCACTTACGACCACCCCAGTTGAGTGTTAGCACTCGGCGCAGTAGTCTGCCAATTGGCACTCTGGTCGTCAGAGTGCCAGCAACGGCCCGAGCCGCCTCGACACCCGCGACGGCGGGGTGGCAGCAGCCAGTGTCAACCAACCTGCCAGCTCTTCGAAGACCCCAGAGAGTGGAGGTCACACCGTGGCGAGCGTCAATATCAAGCCGCTCGAAGACAAGATCGTCGTTCAGGCCAGCGAGGCTGAGACGATGACCGCGTCCGGCATCGTCATCCCGGACACCGCCAAGGAAAAGCCCCAGGAGGGCAAAGTACTCGCGGTGGGCCCGGGCCGGGTCAACGACAGTGGCGCCCGCATCCCGGTGGATGTGAGCGTCGGTGACGTCGTCATCTACACCAAGTACGGCGGCACTGAGATTAAGTACAACGGCGAGGAGTACCTGATTCTCTCCGCACGCGACGTGCTCGCTGTTGTCAACTGACGGTTTGGCCGTCGAAGTCACATTGCGCCGACCGCCCCGCAGCCCCCCGGGGGGCTGCGGGGCGGTCGCGCGTTGGGTCCCGGCTTATCCCGTGCGGGACCGCCAGGCCCATTCCGAGTTCGCCCGTGAGGAAGGCAGACAATGCCCAAGCAAATCACGTTCGATGAGACCGCGCGGCGCGCGCTAGAGCGCGGAGTCGACCAGCTCACCGACGCGGTCAAGATCACTCTCGGTCCGCGCGGCCGGCACGTGGTGCTGGAGAAAAAGTACGGCAGCCCCTCGATTACCAACGATGGGGTGACGATCGCGCGTGAGATCGAGCTGACTGACCTTTATGAGAACCTCGGCGCCCAGCTCGCCAAGAGCGTGGCGACGAAGACCAACGATGTCGCTGGTGATGGCACTACCACCGCCACCGTGCTGGCTCAAGCGATGGTCCGGGGGGGGCTACGCAACGTGGCCGCTGGCGCCAACCCCACCGCGCTCGGGCGCGGCATCGCGGCGGCGGCAACCGCGATTGCCAGCGCGTTGGTGGCCAAGGCAACACCGGTGGCCGGCCAGCGGGCGATCTCCCAGGTGGCAACGGTGTCCTCGCGTGATCCACAGATCGGCGCCCTGATCGGCGAGGCGATGACCAAGGTCGGCGAGGACGGCGTGATCACCGTGGAGGAGTCGTCCACGATGGCTACTGAGCTGGAGATCACCGAGGGGATCGCGTTCGACAAGGGCTATGTCTCGCCCTACTTCGTCAGCGACCCCGAGCGGATGGAGGCGGTGCTGACCGACGCCTACATCCTGCTGCACCGCGATAAGATCTCCTCGATTCAGGACCTGCTGCCGCTGTTGGAGCTGGTCAGTCAGGCCGGCAAGCCACTATTGATCGTGGCTGAGGACGTCGAGGGCGAGGCGCTGTCCACCCTGGTGGTCAACGCGATCCGCAAGACCCTCTCGGTGGTGGCGGTCAAGGCGCCGTTCTTCGGCGATCGCCGTAAGGCGTTCATGGACGACCTCGCCGTCGTCACGGGTGCCCAGGTGATTAACCCCGAGGTCGGGATCACGCTGTCCGAAGTCGGGCTGGAGGTGCTCGGCCGGGCCCGGCGCATCGTGGTGACCAAGGACGACACCACCATCGTAGACGGCGGGGGCAACCAGACCGACGCCGACGCCCGCGCCGCGCAGATTCGTCGTGAGATCGACGAGACTGACTCGGATTGGGACCGCGAGAAGTTGCAGGAGCGGCTGGCGAAGCTTGCTGGAGCGATAGCGGTCATCAAGGTGGGGGCGGCCACCGAAACCGAGCTCAAGGAGCGCAAAGCTCGGATTGAGGACGCCGTGGCGGCCTCGAAGGCGGCCACCGAGGAGGGCATCGTGCCCGGTGGCGGCGTGGCGCTGATCCACGTCGCCGATTCGATTGGCGATCTCGGTCTGCGTGGCGATGAGGCTACCGGCGTCGCCATCGTGCGGGCCGCGTGCGCCGCTCCGGTGCGCTGGATCGCGGCCAATGCGGGCTTCGAGGGATCTGTGGTGGTCAGCAAGGTGCGCGCCATGCAGTGGGGCCACGGCTTCGACGCCGAGGAGCAGACCTACTGCGACCTGGCCGCGGCGGGCATCGTCGACCCGGTGAAGGTGACTCGCTCGGCGATTGTCAACGCTGCCTCCATCGCCCGGATGGTGATCACTACCGAGAGTGCGGTGGTCGACAAACCGGTGAAGGCGTCCCCGGCGGCCCAGGGGCACGGGCACGGCCCCGGTATGTGAAGCCAGAGGCGCGGCTCTCTCGGGTCCGTGCCGCTTGGAGGGCCCAGTGACAGTTGGAGGGCCCCGTGACACGCTCGCGATAGCCCCCGTACCTCCACCTCAGGGGTGCGGGGGCCACCGAAACCTTGATGAGTAGCCGCAATGCCCGAATCATCCGTGTTCACGGTACTGCCGCGATCCGCTCACACTCGGTAGAGTGAGCGTTGCTTCACATCGGTGATGGCAGCCGTCTGGAGCGGTGCGGCTGTTGGTCCTTGATGGAAATCCATCAGATCGTGTCAAGTTCCGGCTCCGCATGACCGATAGGGAGGTGGGCACATCAGTTGGCTGCAGGAGAGGAGTCCTTCCGTGACCGCAGTTCTTATCTGCGACGACCGGCGAAGCGTCCGTGAGGGGCTCACTCGGGTGATGTCCGCTGTCCCCGGTGTCGCCCGGATCGACTGCGTGGCACACGGTGATGAGCTGTTAGCTCGGTATTCTCGACAGCCGGTGGATGTCGTCCTGGTTGGTACCCAGCGGGCGGTACCGGCCGGTGTGGAGGCCACCCGTCGGTTGGTATCGGCGCACCCGCAGGCCAACGTCATCGTGTTCGGCGCGCCGGACGATGCGGGCAGCATCGCCGCCGCGATCGCTGGCGGCGCTCGTGGCTATTTGCGCTGGGACGCGTCGCGTCCCGAACTTGTCGCGGCACTCGCGCACACACTGGCCAGCACGTCGGTGCCGGCCCCTCGCCCCCCGTCCGACCCTGGCGTCCAGCTTACCGAACGAGAGCTGCAGGTACTGCGTGGAATGAGCCAAGGCAAGAGCAACGGGCAAATCGGACGGGAACTGTACCTCTCCGAGGACACCGTGAAAACCCATGCCCGCAGGCTGTTCCGCAAGCTCGGCGTGCGCGATCGTGCTCAGGCCGTCGCACACGGTTTCCGGCGCGGCCTCGTGGCCTGAGTCCTGCGCGCTCGGGCACTGGGTCGCTTGGGCACTGGGTCGCTTGGGCACTGGGCGGCGAGGACCGGTGGTATCCCCATCGGTCCTTTGTGCTGTCTATTCTGAGGTCTCGTGCGTCGCGCGGCGGTACCGCATTCTGCACTCCGATCTGTCGACCACTACGGTTGCGCGTGAGGTGCCCGTGTCTCGGGATGGTGATGGATGGTCCGGACAACGGAGTGGCCACCGCCGGCCGGCGTTCAGCCCGGCCGGTCCCTCGTCGTAACGGCAGGGCTGCATTCTGCGATGACCGCTGTAGAGGACGACCTCGACGTCCTGGTCGGTGCTGCCGCCAACGGTGAGCGATATGCCGTTGAGGTTCTGCTCCGCCGGATCCGTCCTCTCGTGGTGCGGTACTGCCGTGCCCGCGTCGGCGGCCAGGAGAAGACATTCGCCTCGGCGGATGACGTAGCTCAGGAGGTGTGTCTCGCGGTGCTCACGGCCCTGCCCAGTTACCGCGACCAAGGCCGGCCGTTCCTTGCCTTCGTGTACGGCATCGCCGCGCACAAGGTGGCCGACTCATACCGGTCCTCGGCGCGCAATCGTGACGAGCCGGTCCCGGAGGTTCCCGACACCCAAGACCTGGCCGACGGACCGGAGGCGCAGGTGATGCAGGGTGAGTTAGCCGGGTGGATGGCCAGGCTGCTGGAGACCCTACCGGAAAAGCAGCGCGAGATTCTCCGCCTGCGGGTCGTGGTGGGGTTGTCGGCGGAGGAGACCGCCGAAGCTGTGGGCTCGACTCCGGGCGCGGTCCGGGTGGCGCAGCACCGGGCTTTAGGTCGGCTGCGCGGCGTACTGGCGTCCGAGGGGGTGGTCTAAAGTGTCTGGTCGAGACGAGTTTCCCCGTGCTGGCTACTCCAACGAGGATTCCCATGAGATGCCCGTTGATCTGGCCGCCGTGCAAGCCGATGACGCGTTGCTGGACCTGATCGGCCGGGCTGGGCACACACCGAACGATGCTGACGAGGAATTGACGCGCATCCTGGCGGCATGGCGCCGCCAGGTTCATGCTGAGCCGTTCAGTGAGCTGGTGGACACCAACAAGGCCTTGGAGGTGATCCACTCCGCCTGCCGGCCGGTCCGCGGTCGTCATCCCGTGTTCGGCTCGATCGCCGCAGCGGCGGCGGTACTGGTGATCGCTTTCGCTGCGGTGGGCCTGGTCGCCAAGGCCGCGCAACCTGGCGATCCCTTGTGGGGCGTGACCCAGGTGCTCTATCGCGACTACGCCCGTTCGGTGGAGACGGCGGCCGTGGTCCGGACCGAGCTCAACGAGGCCAGGACGGCGCTGAAAGAGGGCAATCCCGACCGCGCCAGGGCATCGCTGCAACGCGTCCAGACGCAGCTCCCGACGATCGGTGAGGGTGAGGGTCGTACCGATCTCACGGCGCGCCACCGTCAGCTCGAGCAGATGCTGAACGGGTCGCCGGGTGCTGGCTCAGCGAATCTGCCCGGGGTGCCGATGTTCCCATCGCCCGTGGCCCCCGGCGCCAGGCGCGACCCAAGCACGTCACCGAAGTCGAGTACGCCACTCACACCCACCGACTCGACCACCAACTCCGACTCAACCACCGAGCCGCGCAGCAGCGCCCCGGCGGCGCGGCCCCATCGGATTGCCCCCAGCCCGGAACATCTGGACCGTGGTTACCCGGGCCCGGACGGTTACCCCGGCCCGGGTGGTGGCCCTTCTGACAGTGGCCCTTCAGACGCTGGTCCCTCAGGTATCGGTCCTTCGGGCATCGGTCCCTCAGGGAGCGGTGCTACGGGCGGTGTCACTGCGGGCGGGAGTACCGCAGACAAAGATTTCCCGGGTGATGGGACCCCTGGTGGTGGGACACCGGCTGGTACTAACACCACCGGCGGCGCTCCGGCGGCTAACGGTTCGCCGAACACCTATCCCCCCGGTAGCGTTCCGCCAAGACCCGGTAGCGTTCCGCCAAGACGGGGTCATGTGGGGGGCACCCCCCCGACTGGCGCCGTCCCCCCGGGGTGAGATCTCGACGGCCCGCGACCTGCCTATTGTGACTGAGGCATGGTGCCTATCACAGCTGAGGCATGGTAACTGAGGCTGCTCAGCCACCATCCTCAGTGAGCGCCGCGTCGGTGTACCCCCGGCAGTATTCCCAGCTCACGTATCCATCTGGGTCCGGGTTGTAGGCGGGTTCGTGCGGGCGCATCCGGCCAGCTTCGAGCAGTTGTTGCAGTGTGGCCCGCAGCAAGTGCCATTCGTGGTAGTGCTGCTCAGTGCAGTCGGGGCATTCCACCACGATCCCGCGTAGTCCGCGAGGCGCCAGCAGGGCCTGATAGACGGTTAGATCGTTTAGATCGGCGAGCAGCCCGGCCCGCTCCTCGGCATCGAGCGGCTCCTCGATGACGTCGGCGGGATCATCCAAGGCCTCCAGCGCCAGAGCCGGGTCCTCCGGGTCACCAGCGAACGGGTCAGGGGGAAGTGAGTCATGCGCCACGGCTGGCACCGTACCCGCCCGGTGGATGACCCCGAGTACATGGCCCCAGTAGATGGTCCGGGTACATGGCCCCGGTAGACGACCGCAGTAGACGCGACTGTGACGAACACACTGGGATAACCGCTTGAGACGGATACGATCGTCGCATGACCAGCGAGCTCACCGCGCCCAGCTTCCCGTCGAAGTTCGCGCTGCTTGGTCTGACCTTCGATGATGTCCTGCTGCTGCCCGCCGAGTCCGACGTGGTGCCCGCAGAGGTCGACACGTCGACCAGGTTGTCCCGCAACATCACGTTGCGGGTGCCGCTGCTGTCCTCGGCGATGGACACGGTGACCGAGGCGCGGATGGCCATCGCGATGGCCCGGCACGGCGGGATGGGGGTCCTGCACCGCAACCTGCCGGCGCAGGAGCAGGCCGCGCAGGTCGAGGTGGTCAAGCGGTCCGAGGCGGGCATGGTGACTGACCCGGTGACCTGCTTGCCGGAGGGCACCCTGGCCGACGTGGACGCGCTGTGTGCCCGCTACCGGATCTCCGGAGTGCCCGTCACTGATTCCGAGGGTGTGCTGGTCGGCATCATCACCAACCGGGACATGCGCTTCGAAGTGGACCACGGCAAGCGGGTCGCCGAGGTGATGACCAAGCCGCCGCTGATCACCGCGCAGGTGGGGGTCACCGCGGACGCGGCACTGGGCCTGCTGCGCCGGCACAAGATCGAGAAGCTGCCGATCGTCGATGGGCACGGCAGGCTGCGCGGCCTGATTACCGTCAAGGACTTCGTGAAGACTGAGCGTTACCCGCTGGCCACCAAGGACCCAGACGGGCGGCTGCTGGTGGGCGCGGCGATCGGGGTCGGCGAGGACGCCAAGCAGCGGGCCGCCTTGCTGGTCGAGGCCGGCGTGGACGTGTTGGTGGTGGACACCGCGCACGGGCACTCCCGCGGCGTGTTGGAGATCATCAGCCTGCTCAAGGCCGAGTTCGGCACAGGCGTCGACGTCATCGGCGGCAACGTGGCCACCCGGGCGGGGGCGCAAGCGCTGGTCGACGCCGGCGCGGACGCGGTCAAGGTCGGGGTGGGCCCCGGCTCGATCTGTACCACCCGGGTGGTGGCCGGGGTGGGCGTGCCACAGATCAGCGCCATCTTCGAGGCGGACCGGGCCTGCCGTCCCGCAGGTGTTCCGGTGATCGGCGACGGCGGTATCCAGTTCTCCGGGGACATCGCCAAGGCCATCGTCGCGGGGGCCAGCACGGTGATGTTGGGCAGCTTGCTGGGCGGCACCGCCGAGGCGCCGGGGGAGCTGATCCTGGTCGATGGCAAGCAGTACAAGACCTATCGCGGAATGGGCTCGGTGAGCGCCATGGCCTGCCGCGGCGGCGGCCGCTCGTACTCCAGGGACCGCTACTTCGCTGACGACGTGCTCTCCGATGACAAGCTGGTGCCCGAGGGCATCGAGGGGCGGGTCCCGTTCCGGGGCCCGCTGTCGCTGGTGGCCCACCAGCTGGTCGGTGGCCTGCGGGCGGCGATGGGCTATGCCGGTGCCGCGACGATCCCGGCGTTGCAGGGCGCGCAGCTGGTGCGGATCACCTCGGCGGGTCTCAGGGAGGGTCACCCGCATGACATCACCATGACGGTAGAGGCCCCGAACTACGCGGTGCGCTGAGATGCACGATCTGGTGGAGATCGGCATGGGTCGCACCGCGCGGCGGGCTTATGAATTCGATGACGTCCAGATCGTGCCATCACGGCGCACCCGCTCCTCCCGGGAGGTGTCCACCGCCTGGCAGATCGATGCCTACCGGTTCGAGATCCCGCTGGTGACCCACCCCACCGACGCGATCGTGTCGCCAGCGATGGCGGTCCGGATCGGTGAGCTGGGTGGGCTGGGGGTGCTCAATGCCGAGGGACTGTGGGCTCGCCACGCAGGCGTCGACAAGCTGCTGTTCCAGCTCACCGCCGCCATTAACGAGGCTGACGAGAAGGCGGCGGTGCGGCTGCTGCAGCAGTGGCACTCGGCCCCGATCCGGCTCGAGCTGCTCACCGAGGCGATCGGCCAGGTGGCCCAGGCCGGTGTGACGGTGGCTGCCCGGGTCAGCCCGCAGCATGCCCGGGACCTCGCCCCTGACCTGCTCGCCACTGGCGTCGAGATCCTCATCGTGGCGGGCACCATCGTCTCGGCTGAGCATGTCTCCCGTGATTCGGAGCCGCTCAACCTCGTGGAGTTCATCGCGTCGATGGACGTCCCGGTCATCGCCGGTGGAGTGGGTGACTACCGCACCGCGATGCATCTGATGCGCACCGGGGCGGCTGGCGTCATCGTCGGCCACGGGGCGGGGGCGAGCACGTCCACCGGCGATGTGCTCGGCATCGGGGTGCCGATGGCCACTGCGGTCGCCGACGCCGCAGCCGCCCGGCGGGACTACCTCGATGAGACCGGTGGGCGCTACGTGCACGTCATCGCCGACGGTGGGATACGCACCAGTGGCGACATCGCCAAAGCGATCGCCTGCGGGGCGGACGCGGTGATGCTCGGCCAACCGCTGGCCGCCGCGGCCGAGGCGCCTGGCAACGGCTTGTACTGGACGGCCGCCGCCGCGCACCCGTCACTGCCGCGCAGCCACGTCACCGAGGTGGCCGAGGGCTCGATCGGCATCGACACACTGCTGTTCGGCCCCTCCGACGACCCCAGCGGCACGGTGAACCTGTTCGGCGCGTTGCGCCGCGCGATGGCCAAGACCGGATACTCAGAGCTCAAAGAGTTCCAGAAAGTCGGCCTGACCGTCCGCCCCTGAGGTTCACCGGCCCGCCGTCGGTCAGGCGCTATCCCGCAGGAGTCGCGCTGCTCGTTCCAGCTCGTCGGCCAGTCCCGGTGATGGGGACGTCGATCGCGTATCAGTGCGGCGCTGGATGGGCTCCTAGTGATGAGCAACGGCACACGATGGCGGGTCATCATCGCCGCTGGCAACCAAGCCTGGCTTGCCCGCCATCCGACGATAGGGGTCACATGATCGAGCAGCAGTTGGGTCAGCCAATCCAGTCTCGTGCGTTTGAAGGAGGTGGTGCAGGCGATCCCGCGTGGGCCCGCCTGGGACGGTGGGATTCGGACTTCGAATTGCCGAACGTGGCGATCCACACGCACGTGCTCCCGAATGGAAAGGTGCTTTTTTGGGGACGGCGGGATCAACCTACTGGCTCGCTGAATGAGCACGAGTGCACGCCGCGTATCTGGGATCCCCGAACCGGGGAGCTGAGCTCGACGCCTCAGCCCACGCTCGTCGACGGGACGAAGGTGAATCTGTTCTGCTCGGGGCATACCTTCCTTCCTGACGGTCGACTGCTGGTCGCGGGTGGGCACATTATCGATGGCGATGGGCTGAATCAGGCGTGCGTCTACGATTATCGGACCAACACCTGGACGGCTCTTCCCGTGATGAATCGGGGGCGATGGTATCCGACCGTCATAGCACTTGCGGACGGGACGGTGCTGGTGCTGTCGGGCAGCTTTATCAAAGATGGCGCCACCATCATCGACGATCTTCCGCAAATTTGGGATGGGCAACAGTGGAGGTCGACTATCAATTTCGTCGGACTTCCGTTGTATCCTCGCCTGCACGTCGCTCCGGACGGGCAGGTCTTCATGCCCGGATCAAATGCCCAGACGTACCTGCTCGACACTGATGGTGCAGGTACCTGGACCCCATTGCCCGCACCAGGTGGACTACGGCGGAACGGGGTACGAGAATACGCTCCCTCGGTAATGTATGATATCGGGAAAGTAATTTACATCGGTGGTGGCAACGGTGGGGCCGCCGACGTCCCTACTGCCGCGGCGGAGGTCATTGATCTGGGCGTGAATCCTCTGACGTGGCGTGAGGTCGCAAGTATGCATTTTCCCCGTCGCCAGCATAACGCGACGATTCTCCCGGACGGGACCGTCCTGGTGACAGGAGGAACGAGAGGGCCTGGCTTCAATGATCTCTCGCCAGGCAGTCCTGTCCATGTCGCCGAACTGTGGGATCCAGTAACGGACACATGGACGGAGTTGGCCGCTGAAAATGTCGATCGATGCTACCACGCGACGGCCGTGCTACTACCGGATGCGACAGTACTCAGCGCGGGCGGCGGCGAGTTCGCTGTCGGCAGCGGGGCAAACGATCCTCAGGACAGCCACCGCAACGCGCAGGTGTTTCACCCACCCTATCTGTTCCACGGTCCTCGCCCGGAAATCACCTCGGCCCCTGAGACAATCGATTATGGCCAGACATTCTCACTGAAGATTTCGGGACCGGACGTCGAGCGGGTCACCTGGATAAGGCTTCCCTCGGTGACTCACGCCTTCAACCAGAACCAGCGCATCAACTTTCTCCAGTTCAGCCGCGGCCAGGATAGCCTGACCATCAACGCGCCCGAACGAGCGGAGATCTGCCCTCCGGGGCATTACATGCTCTTCGTCATCAGCCAGGCCGGGGTCCCCTCGCTCGCGCGGATCGTACAGATTGGTCCACCTTCGGCACACCTTCACGCGGCTGTGTCGCCGACACTTGCCGAGGCGAGACCGCAGGCCGATCCCGCAGAGAAGACGCGAACCGAGAAACTGGACGAAGCCGTCAGGACCCAATCGACTGGCACTCGCGTCACGGTTGGCTTGACTGCCAAGTGCCCATACGGGCTGGGAGCATGTTGGGCCGGGGCGTACGAGGCCCTGAAGGAGCTGCACGGAGTTGCGGCGGTGCGGCCGATAGCAAATACTGCGGACTCGACAGCCGAGGTCTACCTCGGTGACGAAGGTCTACCTGATCTCGACAACTGGCCCGAACAGTTCGCTCACCGGGCGAACCGCAGCTACGATTTTCGCGGCGTCGAGGTGACTATCGTGGGCACCGTTCGACAGCAAAACGGAATCTTGCAGCTGGCTAGCCCCTCCCTTGATCGTCCAGTGATAATTTTACCACTCGAGCAAGGTGTAAAGGTGCAATGGGACCACCAAGCGAGGAGGGTCAGAGGTGCCGCAAATGACGAATTGGGTGCATATAGAGAGCTAGCGAGAAGGTATCAAGATCTCAGCGGCGAGATGGGGCTGACGCGCGTCACTGGTCCACTGACAAGAGCAAACAATGAATGGATCTTACATATTCGAAAATTCGAACAGTAAGCGGCTAAGCGGCGAGGGTACGGTTTATCCTGCAGGTGCGTAGAGTGAGGTGTCGTGGATTACGACGTGGTGGTGGTGGGCTCTGGGTTCGGGGGTAGCGTCGCCGCGCTGCGGCTGACCGAGAAGGGGTACCGGGTCGGCGTGCTCGAGGCGGGGCGGCGCTTCGCTGATGACGAGCTGGCTGCCACGTCCTGGCAGCTGCGCACGTTCCTCTGGGCGCCCGCCCTGGGTTGCTACGGCATCCAGCGCATCCACCTGCTGCGGGACCTGGTGGTGCTGGCCGGTGCTGGCGTCGGGGGCGGGTCGCTGAACTACGCCAACACCCTCTACCGGCCGCCTGGCGTGTTCTTCGAGGACCCGCAGTGGGCGCGTCTCGCCGACTGGCGCACCGAGCTCGACGCCCACTATGACCAGGCGCAGCGGATGCTCGGGGTAACGACCTACGCCGGGCGCACGGCTGCGGACGAGGTGATACAGCGGGTCGCACAGGATATGGGAGTTGCCGGCAGCTACCACCCCACGCCTGTGGGGGTGTTCTTCGGCCGGCCGGGTGAGCAGGTCGACGACCCCTACTTCGGCGGTGCCGGGCCCCGGCGGACCGGTTGCACCGAATGTGGCTCCTGCATGACCGGCTGCCGGGTCGGCGCCAAGAACACCCTGGTGAAGAACTATCTGTACCTCGCGGAGCGGGGCGGAGCCACTGTGCACCCGATGACCACGGTAACCGCGCTGCGCCAGCAGCCAGACGGGACCTGGCTGATCGACGCCGTGCGCACCGGCAAGCGATGGCGCCAGACGATCCGGGCGGACCAGGTGGTGCTCGCCGCCGGCACCTGGGGGACCCAGCAGCTGCTGCACCGGATGCGCGATGCGGGCGTACTACCCGCGCTTTCGCCCCGGCTGGGCGAGCTGACCCGGTCAAACTCCGAGGCGATCGTCGGCGCCAGCCGGGCCACGGTGGACCCGCTACGCGACTTCTCCCGAGGGGTGGCCATCACCTCCTCCTTCCACCCCGACGGGCACACCCACATCGAGCCGGTCCGCTACGGGCGGGGCAGTAACGCGATGGGCCTGCTGCAGACCCTGGCAACCGATGGTGCGTCGGACACGCCGCGGTGGCGGCAGTTGCTGGGTTCCGTGGCTCGGCACCCGGTCAAGACGGTGCGGTTGCTGTCGGTGCGGCGCTGGAGCGAGCGGACGGTGATCCTGCTGGTGATGCAGACCCTGGACAACTCGCTAACCACCTACCGCCGCCGCGGCCGGCTCACCTCGCGGCCCGGTCACGGCACACCCAATCCGACGTTCATCCCGGCCGGTTTCCGGGCCAGCCAGCTCGTCGCCACATACATCGGCGGTACCGCCGGGAGCACCTGGGGGGAGCTGTTCGAGATCCCGATGACCGCGCATTTCCTCGGTGGCTGCCCGATGGGCGCGACCGCGGTTGACGGCGTCATCGACGCCTACCACCGGGTGCACGGTTACCCGGGCCTGTCCGTGGTGGACGGATCGGCCCTCAGCGCGAATCTCGGGGTGAACCCGGCGCTGACCATCACCGCGTTAGCCGAGCGAGCCTTCGCCCTCTGGCCCAACAAGGGCGAGGTGGATGCGCGGCCCGTCCCGGGCGAGGACTACCAGCGGTTGAACCCCATCCCACCGCGCACGCCCGCCGTCCCCACCGACGCCCCCGGCGCGTTGCGACTGCGCCGGTGAGTGGCCTTCAATCACGGGTTGCGCCATCCGGCCAGATCACCCGGACCCTCCGGCCACGATCACGTGCGCGGATGACCACATCCGCAGTGCCTCCGTAACCGCGCGCGGGTTGTTGGTCCCAGACGGCGAGCAGCTCGCTGACCATCGAGATCATCAGCTCGCTTGCCGCCATGTGTGACTCAGGTGTTGATTCGGTGAAGTCAAGCCGGTGCACCATGATGGCGTGTCCGATGAGATCGTCGTATTCGGCGTGCGACTCCGGGGGAAGGCCATCGCGGTAGCGGACCGCCGGCACGATGACCTCTAGCTGACCGCCCTGGTCGAGGACCGCGCGGGCGAAGAGTTGATCCGCACCGTCGGCCAGTGCGGTCACGCCGGTGACGCGGTCACGGTATTCGGCCAATGCCTCATGGAGCGCGGTGTCAATGAGGTGGGCGGACTGTGACGGCAAGCCCCGGTGCCCGGTGATTCCGATGACCATCATCTGACGGTTTGCTCTCGTGTGTTGGCGATACGCAGGTACTCATCGAAATCGCGCAAAGGGCCGGGTGGCGCGGGGGCGGGAATTGTTCGGCGGAACTGTCGCGCTCCGCTCAACACCCGTTCTGATCGTGTGCTTGCCGCGAGGTCGATGGCGGCGGTCGCCACCCGCAGGCCCTCCTCGACCTCCCGGGCCTGGACGTGCGCGCAGGCCAGATCCAGCAGCGCCAGCGCGCCCTGCTTGCGATGCATGGGGACAGGCAGGTCCGCCACGGCCGCGTAGGCGACATCGGGGCGGCGCAGCCGTACGGCGCAGGTGAGCCGGTGAGTCGCGATCTTCCCGGCGTCAAACGGGAACACCCACGGCCAGGGTGGTGGATCCTCGGCGGCGACGCGCCCGACCGCTGCCTCGGCGCGATCCAGCGCGTGCCAGCTCTGGTCGCCCTCGCCCGCGCTCGCGTGGGCAACGGCCTCGATGGACGCCAGCCACGCGTCGGCAGTGGCTGGGCGCTCACCCATCAAGGCGGTGGCCGCATGCCTGATCAACGCGATGCCCTCGTCGGCCGCGCCTTCCTGCACGACGACAAAGGACGCCAAACTGCCCAGCATGTACGCGGTGAGCATCGAGTCTCCGCTGGCGCGCTGGGCCTGATCGACGGCGATTCGGTAGTGACGCCTAGCCGAGCCCAGATCGTGCATATCCCAATAGAGCCAACCGGCAAGCCCCGCTACCTCACTGACGGCGGCGGCCATGGCCTGGTGGCTGCATGGATCTTCGATCTTGGCCTGCATGTGGCCGGCCAGTCGCAGATGAGCCGCAACCGGCTCGATGAGTTCGCGTGCTGAGGTTGTTCCATCGAGCCGGCGATGCGCGGCAGTGATGGCGTGCACGGTAGCCGCCGCCTCCTCTGCGATGGCAGTTCCCGGAAAGGCGGCGCGGGCCAGTATTGTGGTAGTGCTGAAGGCAAAATCTCGTCGGTACACAGGGGGCTCGCTAGCTGTGGTGCTGTGTTTTTCCTTGCTTGAGTGCCCGGCGAGGCCGAGCAGTACCGGGGCGATACCCAACTCGCTTCCTACAGGGCCCCGGCAAAGTCGCGGGAACACCTGTGAACTGCGGCTATGCCCGGCAGCAAGGCGTGCAAGCTGGTGAGGGCGTTCCTGTTGATCTCTTTTTTTGTGATCAACTCTACTGTTGCCGAGTT
>JBOHFR010000096.1:0-15457 GCA_050699715.1 Pseudonocardiaceae bacterium | reverse complement strand
GGGCGGGACGTTGCTCGCCCGCGCCTTGAGGCAACGCCCGGTTGGTGGGGTCATGGGTGTGCGCACCACCCGAGCTGGTGGTGCGCAGGCGGGGCGATGGGCAGATGGTGGCTCACCGCCTGCGAGCGCCGTATCGATCGACGTTCATGACCTAACTTCAGGAGGTCTGGGACACCACCGTTGACGCTGTCGCCGCTCGAATCTGTAGCATCACGCCCGCTATCACCAAAGCCGAGTGGGAACGTTATTTTCCTGACCTGCCGTATCGGCCCCCGTGCGCGTGAAGCTGGCCGATGGGCGCGCGCGTATCCGACCAGGAAAGGAGGCACTGTGGGCGAGTTGGCGGGCATGGAGTGGGTGTACATACCCTCGCAGCCTGTTTCCGGCGGCAGTGGGCGGGCCGAGTTGGAACTGCGTCGCAGGCAGGATGGTCAGCTGGCGCTGTTGGCTTACACCTCCTTGGAGTTGCTGGTCGCCGGTTGCGGTGAGCAGCAACCGTGGATCGCGGTCCCCGTTCCCGAGCTGGAGCAGGCCCAGCGCAGCGCGAAGTTCGACTTGATCGCCGTCAACGTCGCGCTGCCACCGGAAATGAGGTCAGCTCCATGAGCAGCGAAAGGCACATTCTGGACGTCGAGGGCCTCGGCCGGCTGGCCCAGACCTTGGCCGACGGCGAGCGCAGCCTGAATGACCAGGCCGACAACGCCCCACAGATCCCCGATGCCGGCCAGTCGACCGCGGTAGTCGCGGCGCTGGTGTCCACGATCACCAAAGCCGTCTCGACGATTGTGGAGACCGCTGCGGTGGCCAGCTATCAGGTCACCGCGAGCGAGAAGACCTACCAGCAGACCGACCAGCACAACGCCGAGGACCTGTCCCGCGCGGGAAAGGCGCGATAGCCCATGACGTCAGTGGACCTGCGAATCGCCGGTGACGTGCAGTCCTGCCGGGACTGCGCCACCACGCTGCAATCGCTGGGTGGCGGGATCATCAGCGCCGCCACCAGCTTCTACCGTGCCCGCAGCGAATCGGAAACCCTGTGGCTGGGCCAGGGTGGTGACGCGTTCCGGGATCGCATGAGCCCGATCGCGACCGGCACTGACCAACTCGCCGATCACACCCAGGCGATCGGCCAAGCGCTGCACGCCTTCGCCGACGACCTCTCGACGGTGCGCTCCCGGATGGACCAAGCCCGTCAGGTCGCCAGCGATGCCGGGCTGGCAGTCAACGGCGACACCATCGAGGTGCCGGAGATGCTGAGCGGCGACACTCAGGCCGCCGCCTACGCTGAGGTGTCGCAGACGGTGGCCGAGGCCCGCACCCTGGAAGCCGCCGCCCACGACACCCTCGAACGGAAACTCACCAGCTGGGGCTCGATCGTCGAGGACCTCCAGGATCAGTGGTACTGGTTGGCCGCCAGCAACACGACCGGCCCAGTCGGCGCCGCCCTGGCTGAGGCCAACAAGTGGGCCCCGATCGCTGAGACTCGCACCAAGCAGCTCACCGTGTTCAAGCAGATCGCCGCCGAAGCCGCCGATCCAGTTGAGCAAGCCGCCGCCGCCCGCGTGGTCGGTGTTTTCGAGAAATCCGAGACCGCCGCGCTGAAAGCCGTCTCATCCAATGCCAAAGTCGGCCTGGGCCTGGGCGGATCGAGGGCTGGCAATATCCTGGTCAGCAACGCCAGCAGATTCTTCGCCGAGGGTTCCCTGCTGGCCAAAATCGGGGAAAAGATCCCATTCGTCGGTCTCGGAATCGCGGTTGGGCAGTTCGGCTTCGAGGCCGCCCACGCCAAGGACGGCGGTGAGGTAGCCAAAGCCGCCGGCGCTGACCTCGGCGGGTTCGCCGCCGGATCCGCCGCGACCGGTGGTCTGCTGGCTGGCGCCGCCGCCCTCAGCTTGGCCGGGGGGCCGGCCACCCTGGTCGCGGTGGGGGTGGGCGTGGGTGTGGCCTACGGCGTCGGCTACGTGGTCAACCACTGGGGCGAGATCGGCAACGACGCTGGCGCCGCCACCGATGCCCTCGGGCACGCCGCCCAAGCAACCGGAGGCGCGCTCGTCCACGGCGCCGAGGCCGTGGATCACGCGGTGGGCAGCGCAGCGTCCTCCGTCGGCCACTTCATCAGCGATCTGGTCTGACGACCATGACCGAGAACCCGACGCCATGAACCCCGCGTACCTACCGCCCCGGCCCGACCCAGACAGTGGGCAACCCCGACCACCCACCGCCCCGACCAACTACGTCACCCAGGAGCCCACGCCGACCGGACGAACACCCCGCAAGCACCCACCGATCCCCGACGGCCAGGGACCCACTCTCGAATGGATCCAGGACAGCACGGCCTCGGCGATCGTCAGCGGATTGATCGCCTTCGCTATCGGAATATCGGTTTACGTCGTTAATGGCTACACTAAAGGCTACGGGTTCGATTGGGTGAAAATCTGGTGGCTGTGGCTCCTGCCAATTATCTTCGGCCTGCTGATGTACAAGGCCATGAGTCTACAATGGGTGGCGGCCGGTGCGACGTGGCTGCAAAATCGTGACGCCTGGGTGAACGTCTATGAGCTGACCAGCATTGACGTCAAAGGCAGTGGCGCCAAGTTCTGGCTACGCCTGACCGACTCTGAAGGCCGCTCGATCAGTTCACTGTCGTTGGCTGATGCGCAACGCAACCGAGCCCTGTGGGACCTGGTCTACAACGGCATCCTGCACTCGGTGGCCACCGGCAAGGCCGACCCGCCAGCCAACGTCCGCACCATCCTCAAACTCCCCGGCGGACGAGGAGGACGACACCGTGGGTGAACACCGGCCTGGTAGTTCGGGGGTGACTGGTAATGAGCAGCGCTCTGGTGGAGGACGATCCCTGCGCGGTAGTTGACGGTGTAGGGCGCCCGCCGACGCGGCCCCGGCGGCGGTTGGCTGCCGAGGAGCAGTCCTCGCCGCCATCATGATATCGGTGCCCACCGTCGGCACAGTCGTTTCAAGATCGCATTCGGCGGGCAGGTCAGGGAAGCTCAAGCCTGCAAAAGGTTCCATTCGATTGGGTGACCATCCGGTGGTCGCCGCGCTTCTTCTTTTGCGAACCATCCTCAGGGCGCGGCAGATCTCGCCAGCACCTTGCGCGGGAGAGGCGTTAATGAAGTTCAGCGCCGCTTGCGTATTGGCGAAGTTGAGGAAATGCCATTGCTTCGCTGCGTGTGGATGAATGGATCTCTTCTGCGCTGCCGCGTCGTGCTCTGAGATGGGTGTGCTCATATAAATCGTCTCCTTGTGTCGAGTCTCTGAGCCTCCGTCGACTTTCGGTTAAAGGCTCACCAACAAGCAACATAAGGCCCAGTGTTCCTACCGAGATACCGGACCGCCCCAGGATCACCCGATCGGCGTATCAAAGCCCGGGTCCCACGCGTCTCTGTGCAGCATCGGAACTCAATCGGGTGACCGTAGGTGAGGGGTCGTCGTGGTGCGGAACATCCTCCCATCAGCCAGAACAGCTACCATCTAGGGAGCAGACGAGTCAGCGCGTCGTTTTTCACCTGTTCGGGTGGTTGATTACTCTTAGTTCATCAGTATAGCATTACTCTGACTCCTCATTGTCGGCAAACGGATGCACGGACAGAGGCGGAGTAAGGGATCCTTACCGTGACCGATAGTTCAGTGGCTCACGATCGCGCCAGCGGTTTCGCCAGTTTCCACGCCACCCACGCCACCCAGGCCGACGTCTTGGCTATGCGCGTCATCGGCCGCTCACGCAGGGGCGCGGATCTGCTCGACGTCATCACCTACCGCGACAGAGAGTTCACTCTCACCTTCTCCTCCGGCTGGCCCGGCGTCACGGTACCGGCCATTGACACCGCCGGCACGATGCACAACGCCGCTGGCCGGGTCACGTTCAGCTTTCACGTAATCCCCCTGCCCCAAGGCCGTTCTCTCGCCGCGGCACTGACGGCCTATCTGGACAGCACCACGACACTGAATGGAACGACCAATGACCCAGGAGCAATTCTCGACAGGAATCCACCAGGTTGGTCGCAGATTCGGCAAGCTGGCGCTCAGCGCCGAGCAAGCTGTTCGGATCCGCCACCTGCCCCGGTCCAATCAGCGCTTTGAGCCACTACCCGCCCCCACCGGCGCCGCCCCATACCATCTTGACCTCGCACAGGTGGCGTCAGCGGAGACCATGCAGGCCATCAAGCAGGACGGTCAGCTGGTGTTCCACCTGACCGGGGACGTGGGCGGAGTCAAGGCACCCCAGTCCCAGCAACTGGTGGCAATGACCATGGAAAACGATTTCCACGACGTCACCCTAGCGCCGTCATTTCTGTACATCGTCGGGGACGTCGTCTATTTCTATGGCGAAGCCGACCAATACTACTCCCAATTCTATGAGCCCTACCTGTCCTATCCCGCGCCGATCTTCGCGATTCCCGGCAACCACGACGGAGACGTCATCGATCGCTCAGTGCCCTCGCTGGCCGCGTTTATGGCCAATTTCTGCGCACCCGACCCGCGCCCTACCACCGAGTCGGGAGACACCGGGCGCAATGCCATGACCGAACCCAATCCCTACTGGACCCTGACCACCCCCTACGCCACCTTGGTCGGGATCTACACCAACGTCCCCGAAGGAGGACGGCTCGACGATCAACAAATCGGGTGGCTGCACGCCGAACTAACCACCGCTCCCCCCGACCGGGCGTTGATCCTCGCCATGCACCACCCAGCGCTCTCCGCCGACAGCCACCACAGCGGCAGCATGTACATTGACGAGCTCCTCGACCAGGCCATCGCCGACAGCGGCCGCACCCCCGACGTCGTGTTGGCTGGGCACGTCCACAATTACCAGCGGTTCACCCGCACCAGAGAAGACCGGCAGGTCCCCTACATCGTCGCCGGCGCCGGCGGCTACTGGCATCTGCACAGCATGGCCAAAGACGCCAACGGCGCAGCGCTCACGACCCCCTGGAACGTCCCCGACCTCGACGCCACCCTGGACAGCTACGTCGACGACCGACACGGCTACCTCCGCATCACCGTCTCATCAACCGAGCTCCACGGCGACTACATCACCGTGCCCCGACCCCAAGAATCCTGGCACCATGGCCCTACCGCCACCGTCGACAGCTTCACCCTCAACCTCCACACCCACCGTGTGGCGGTCAGTGGGGCTTGAAGGAACTGGCGGTCAGGGTCAGTCGAACTCGCGGGTCTGGACGCCGCCGAGGAAAGCTCGCCACGCGGTGTAAGTGAAGGCCAAGACGGGCCCGGCGGGGTCCTTGGAGTCGCGCATCGCGACCCAGCCGGGCAGCTCGGCGACCTCGACGCAAGGACAGCCACCATCGTTGCTGCGGCTGTTCTTACGCCAGGCACCGGAGGCAGAGTGGGACGAACGCGGGTGCTTGCCTCATCAGTTCTGACGGTCACAGATCGGCGGCCAGCCGCTCGACGAAAGCTACTGAATCATGCTGGCTCAGCGCCTCGGACCGCAGCCGGTCGAACACCAGCCTGAAGGCATGGACCTCTGCCTCCTTGTTCAGATGCAGGGCGATCGCGGTGTGCTCCACGTAAGCAATCTCAGGTTCGTCGGGTTCGGCGAATCCGAGCAGGGTGAACGAGCCGTCCATCCCGGAGTGCATCCCGAGTGAGGACGGCAGCACTTGGAGGCACACCGACGGCAGGGCGGCCTGCTCCACCATGTAGTGGAGCTGAGCCTGCATTATCTTGGCGCCGCCGACCGGGCATTGCAGCACGGCCTCATCCACGATGGCGACCAGTTCCAGCGCTGGCTGCTTGGTGAGGCGCCGCTGCCGGCGCAGCCGTGCCTGTACCTCCCAGTCAATCACGGCGTCGGTGTGGCGTCGCCAGGATTGTCGGAAAAGCGTCCGCATGTAATCCTCGGTCTGGAGCAACCCCGGCACGTAGGCGAGCTGGTAGTTGTGCACGACAACCGCGTCGGCCTCGAGCCCAAGGTAGCCCTGGCCGCCTGGCCTGTGGGAGTGCCACTCGTCCTTCTTCCGGGCCTCCCGCGTCAGCTCGATGATCTCGGTCCATTGAGCGCCGCCGATGTTGTACAGGTCGAGCACACTGCGCACGCCGTGCACGTCCACGCCCTGATGGGCGGTCTCGATCCGGCCGAGTTTGCTGGTGGACCAGTCCAGTTGCGGAGCCGCCTCCTCCAGGGTGAGCCCAGCCCCCTCGCGCAACCGGCGCAGCGCCCTGGCCAACTGCCGCTGCGGCAACGTCCCCTTGATCCGCACCTCACCCCCGTCGTCAATACCGATCATGAACCTGGGAACCCCAATGCGGGAACCCACGCCCACCGCACCGATCAAAGAGCTTATATGCTGACCGCATGAAGCGTACGATCGCCATCGTGAGTGGCTATTTCAATCCGCTGCACGTGGGCCACCTGAGAATGATGCGCGAAGCCAAGAAACTCGGAGATCTGTTGGTTGTCGTCGTCAACAACGACCATCAGCAGGTCCTGAAGAAAGGAAGAGTAATCATCCCCGAGGCTGACCGGTGCGAGATTGTCAGCAGCATAAAATATGTGGATCGTGCCATCCTGGCGGTGGACTCAGACGCGTCCGTGGGCATGACACTTTCTGCGATACGGAAGGAGTATCCTGGCGACACGCTCATCTTCGCGAATGGTGGCGACCGGCGTGACGCCGGCACGATAGCTGAGGCCCAGCTGTGCGAGACCTTGGGAATAGAGATCGAATTTGGCGTGGGTGGACACGACAAGGCGGATGCGAGTTCTCGGATCATCGAAGCGGCTGGTTTGTGAGAATCACGCACCACCGATCATGAACCTGGGAAGGCCACTCCGGGAACCCAGCACAATCCTCCCGTCCGGACACTAGGGCAACCAGTGCACTGATCGAGGGAGGAACCACCGGATGAACACCCACACCCCGGAAATCGTGACGCTATGCCGGGAAAACGAGGACGGCGAGGATCAGTTTGCCGGCTGGGCGATGGTGTTCCCGACGACGGAGAAGGTGGTCGCCTACCTCCCGGGCACCGGCGTCGACACCGGACTGCTCAACGCGTTCTCCTCGATAGACTCTGCCGCGCTGACCCTCAGCTACCTGGACGTCTACCCGGCGACCGACTGGCCAGAGCTGCCCAGCAGCCCGCCCGCCCCGCACTGAACGTCACGACGGGCAGGGGTCACGGGCGCGCGGAGATGGTAGTAGTAAGGTACCTCATGCTATCGACTGGACTCATTACCACTGACGACCTTGACAAGATCGGGAGCTCGTTCAGAGGCCAACCGTTTGAGCTCGCTGCCGAGTTGGTCGACGCGGTTGAGCAGGGGCGGGTGGCCGATCCGGCGGATACCGGATACGCGCTGATGCTGGCCGCCGAGATCATCGAACGGGAAGGGGATCTGCCGGGGGCTCAGGTGCTGGCCGAGCGCGCCGTCGAGGCGTACCGCGTCTGCGGTGATCCGGACGGCTATCCCCGGGCGTACCACGCTGAGTTGTTGCTGCAGATCGGCCGTGAGGATGAGGCAATGGCCGAGCTGACGGCGCTGCGCCCATTGATGTCCCACGACACCAACGCCGTGTCCTACGTCAGCGAGGCGTTGGAGGAGGGCGGGCGGCCCGAGATCGCCGTGCGGTGGCTGACCGCTGAGCTACGCGCCGCGCTGCAACGCCGGGCGGAGTTGGAGCCCGATCGACCGGAGCCGGACTATGAGCGGGCTGCGGCGATGGCGTTCGCGATGGCCCAGGTTCGGCACCGGCTGCGTCGCAACCTTGGCCTGCCGCACGATGAACACGATCGCCTTGCCGACCACCTGATGGATAGGGTGCTCGATGCGCTGGATGATGACGCGCCGAGCGCGTTGCTGTTCTGGCCGCAGTCGGAGTTCGACCAGCTCCTGCTGCGCTGGCCAGCGCTGGCCGAGGACTACGGCCAGACCTGGGAGGAGTACCGGACTACGCTGCAACGGACTCTGGTGCTGGCGACGGAGTCCGGCGCTCCCTCGGTGGGGTTGCTAGCCGGCTCGGTCGAGGAGCTGGCCAGCTACGCCGATCGCGGTGACGGCGATCCGACCGGTCCGCAGGTCTTCCAGGACTACATCCGGTATCTGGCTGAGCACCGGCAAGAGATTGCCTGGCCACCGGAACTCAACCAGGAGTGCTGGTGCGGCTCGTCGGTGAAATACGAGAAATGCTGCCTGCCCCGCACCCGCGCCTGATCAGGCGGGTGCGAGCCAGCGCGGCACGGGTAGCTGCGCGTCTGGGCGGGGAGCGCGGTGCGTGACCGATAGACTGGATGGGTTCGCGCACGTCAGTGGCCGTTGAAGGGAACCAAGCTCTGTGACCGAGATTATCCTGCCGCCGAATGGAGACCGCGTCGAGCCGGTCGACATCCAGCAGGAGATGCAGCGTTCCTACATCGACTACGCGATGAGCGTGATCGTCGGGCGTGCCCTGCCCGACGTCCGCGACGGGCTCAAGCCGGTGCACCGCCGGGTGCTGTACTCCATGCATGACTCCGGGTTCCGCCCGGAGCGGGGCTTCGTCAAGTGCGCTCGCGTCGTCGGCGACGTGATGGGCAACTACCACCCGCACGGTGATACCGCGATCTACGACACCCTGGTGCGGATGGCCCAGCCCTGGGCCATGCGGTATCCGCTGGTCGACCCGCAGGGGAACTTCGGCTCCCCGGGCAACGATCCGCAAGCCGCCATGAGGTACACCGAATGCCGGCTCACCCCGCTGGCGATGGAGATGCTGCGGGACATCGACAAGGACACCGTCGATTTTGAGCCGAACTACGACGGGCGCACCCAGCAGCCCGTCGTGCTGCCGGCCCGGATCCCCAACCTGCTGGTCAATGGCAGTTCCGGAATCGCGGTGGGGATGGCGACGAACATCCCGCCGCACAACTTGCGCGAGGTCGGCGCGGGTGTGGTGTACCTGCTGGAGAACCCCGACGTTGACGACGACACCCTGCTCGGCGCGCTCACCGAGCGGATCAAGGGTCCCGACTTCCCTACCTGCGGCATGATCGTCGGCACTGACGGCATCGCGGATGCCTACCGCACCGGTCGCGGCTCGATCCGGATGCGCGGCGTGGTGCAGGTCGAGGAGGACGCCAAGGGCCGCACCACCCTGGTGATCACCGAGCTGCCCTACCAGGTCAACCCGGACAACCTCGTCGAGTCGATCGCCGCGCTGTCCCGGGACGCCAAGCTCGGCGGGATCGCCGAGATCAACGACGAGTCCAGCGACCGCATCGGCATGCGCATCGTGATCACGATCAAGCGTGACGCGGTCGCCAAGGTGGTGCTCAACAACCTCTACAAGCACACCCAGCTGCAGCACACCTTCGGCGTCAACATGCTGGCGATCGTCGAGGGCGTGCCGCGCACGCTGCGGCTGGACCAAGTGATCCGGCACTACGTGCGCCACCAGCTCGACGTCATCGTCCGGCGCACCCGCTACCTGCTGCGCAAGGCGCAGGAGCGCGCCCACCTGCTGCGCGGTCTGGTCAAGGCGCTCGACGCGCTCGACGAGGTGATCGCGCTGATCCGCCGGTCTCCGACGGTGGACGACGCGCGCACCGGGCTGATGGAGCTGCTGGACGTCGATGAGATCCAGGCGAACTACATCCTGGAGACCCAGCTGCGCCGCCTCGCCGCGATGGAGCGGCAGAAGGTTGTCGAGGACCTCGCCGAGCTCGAGCGGGAGATCGCGGACTACCTCGACATCCTGGACAAACCCGAGCGGCAGCGCACCATCGTCCGCGATGAGCTGGCGGAGATCGTCGAGCGCTACGGCGACGAGCGCCGCACCACGATCACCGGCTACGACGGCGATGTGTCGAATGAGGACCTGATCGCCGTCGAGGACGTCGTGGTCACCATCACCCGCACCGGCTACGCCAAGCGCACCCGCACCGAGGCGTACCGGGCGCAGCGGCGCGGCGGCAAGGGCGTGCTGGGCGCGGGGCTGAAGTCTGACGACATCGTGGCGCACTTCTTCGTCTGCTCCACGCACGACTGGATCCTGTTCTTCACCAACAAGGGCCGGGTGTACCGGGCGAAGGCCTACGAGCTGCCCGAGGCCAACCGCAACGCGCGCGGCCAGCACGTGGCGAACCTGCTGGCGTTCCAGCCCGACGAGCAGATCGCCCAAGTCATGCAGATCAAGGATTACACCGCCGCGCCGTATCTGGTGCTGGCCACCCGAGACGGCCTGGTGAAGAAGAGCCGGTTGACCGACTTCGACTCCAACCGCGCCGGTGGGCTGATCGGCATCAACCTGCGTGAGGAGGACGAGCTGGTCGGCGCGGTGCTGTGCGCCGCTGAGGACGACCTGTTGCTGGTCTCGGCGCAAGGCCAGTCGATCCGGTTCTCCGCGACCGACGAGGTGCTGCGCCCGATGGGGCGAGCCACGTCGGGGGTGTTCGGGATGCGGTTCAACGACGGTGACGAGCTATTGTCCATCATGGTGGTGCAGTACGGGCTGTTTGTCTTGGTCGCGACTGCGGGCGGCTACGCCAAACGGACCCCGATCGAGGACTATCCAGTGCAAGGACGTGGCGGCAAAGGAGTGTTGACCCTCCAGTACGACCGTCGGCGTGGCAAGCTCGTCGGGGCACTCGTCGTCGACGTCGATGACGAGCTGTACGCCATCACCTCCACCGGTGGGGTCATCCGAACCACCGCCAAGGAGGTGCGCAAGGCTGGCCGGCAGACCAAAGGGGTGCGTCTGATGAACCTGGGTGAGGGGGCGAGCCTGGTGGCTGTCGCCCGCAACGCCGAACAGGCTGACGACCCAGAAACCAGCGACGCAGGCGCAGACGCCTGCGTCGCACCGGCACAGGATGAGCCGTGACGAGACCCGAGAACGCCGACCAGGCGGAAGTCCAGAACGGCGTGGTTCCGGATTTCTCGCCCTCCACGGTGCGGGTCGGGGGGTATACGCCGCCCGAGCGGGTGTTGCCCGCCGTCGCGGAACCCACTGCCCGCTCGGTGCGGCTGCCGCGACGGACGAGCCTGCAACTGCAGCGACTCGAACCATGGTCGGTGCTCAAGCTATCGTTGGTGCTGTCCGTCGCCGGGTTCCTGGTCTGGATGGTGGCCGTGGGCGTCCTGTACGGGGTGCTCGCGGGGATGGGCGTGTGGGACCAGATCAACGGCACCTACTCCGATCTCACCTCCGCCAACAACGCTCAGGTGAGCACAGAGCTAGTCAGCGGTGGTCGGGTGTTCGGGGTGGCGATGGTGATCGGCTTGGTGAACATCGTGCTGATGACCGCGCTAGCCACCGTCGGGTCACTGATTTACAATATGGCGGCAGATTTCGTCGGCGGCATCGAGGTGACCCTGTCTGAACCGGACTGACCTGCGCTGCTCAGGCCGGGCCGCTTATGCGGGTTGGGCGCCGGTCATGGCGTGCGGTAGCCTCGCCGGAGTCGTGCGGGGGCCTATAGCTCAGTAGGTTAGAGCGCATCCCTGATAAGGATGAGGTCGCTGGTTCAAGTCCAGCTAGGCCCACTGAACCAGAACCCCCACGGAAGAACACGCAACCCGCAGGAGGCGAACCATCGTGAAGAAGATCGTGACGCTGTTGCTCGTCGGTCTGATTGCCCTGATCCTCGTCCAACGTCAACGCTCCGCCAAGGCCGAGGCGGATCTCTGGCGTGAGGCGACCACTCCGACCTCCTGAGTCGCTGTCCAGGCGCGGTTGCCGCGCCTGGACCCGGGGACGTAGCTCAACTGGCAGAGCACCGCCTTTGCACGGCGGGGGTTGAGGGTTCAAGTCCCTTCGTCTCCACGGCGAGGAGCTCGGGCATGACCGGACAGGTCACCGTGCAGGACGTCGATGTGTGACCGCTCGCCGAGGCCGACCGGGTCATGCGGCTGGCTTTCGGCACCTTCCTCGGGCTGCCCGACCCGATGGCATTCATGGGCAACGGGGACTACGCGCGCAGCCGCTGGAGAACCGACCCGGCCGCCGAAACGGACAGCCAAGTCGTCGGCTAGAACTTCGCCACCCAGTGGGGCAGCGTCGGGTTCTTCGACCCGCTGAGCGTGCACCCAGCACTGTAGGACCGTGGTATCGGCCACTCTACCAAGCCTTCAGGTTCCTGCCACGATTCCTCACCGCGGTGCTGTCCGCTCCGGTCTCGCCGCGGGCCACCGGCGCGGCCGGAGCGACGACGTACTCCGCAGACCCCGACCGAGCAGGGCGGTTGGCCGACTGCGCGGCCCTCACCGACGCGATCTACCCCGGTCTCGATGTGCGCCGCGAGCTGCGCGCCCGCCACGAGCAGGGCCTGGGTGACATGGTGCTGCTGGAAGACGGGGTCGGGCTTCGCGGTCTGCCACGTCGGGCCGGGCTCAGAGGCGGACACCGGGAGGTACTTCGTCAAGTTCGCGGCCGCGAACTTCGAGCGGCTGGTGGAAGCCTGCGAGAGGTTCGCCGCGCACCGTGGGGCCGCCCGGCTGGTCGTGGGCATGAACACCGCCCGCCGCGACGCTTACCGCATCCTGCTCCAGCGAGGGTTCACCGCCGACCTCATCGGCGTCACGATGCACCGTCCCGACGAGCCGGGCTACTCCCGTCCAGACGCCTACGTGATCGACGACTGGCGGTAGGGCCACAGCTAGCAGGGCTACTTCCAGTCGTCGTGGCGGTCGTGGCGGTCGTGGCGGTGGTGGCGGTGGTGATGGCGGTGGTGGTGCTCGTCGTGATCGTGGTCGCGGTCGCGGTCAGTGCTAAAGAAGCCACTTCCGAAGATATCCGAGACTAACATTTTTACCCTTCTTCTTCCTCTGGGAAATTTTTCCAGGGAAACGCTAGACGCTCCTTCGCGTGTGATAAACAGCCGACAGGGAAAACAAGGGTGACACCAGCAGATACCGATTACCCGAGAGATGATTCCGGCTATTTATCTTTGTCTAGGATGCAGGACGCTCGGGGTCCAGTCATCATCCCCACAGATCATCTTCCGCATACCCCAAGACATGCAGCCCGAGAAGTTTTCTACATCTCTGGCATGATAGTGGCCAACCCGGGTTGCGTCGCCTACGTTGACGCTCCGCTGCGCGACGCCGACGGGCAGGTGATGGGCCACCCTGTGCATCGAATCCCCCTAGAAAAGGCTGTCCCGGTCACCCGGGCATGACGGCTACCTCACCGGTTGTAGTGCCGGTTCGGCCTCACCTAAGGTGCCCAGCGTGACAGTCATATGACAACCAGTAGTAGTACCTAAATAGCTCAAGGTCCTACGTAGGCGTATTACCAGCGGGTTAGACAGGGCATCGGTGCGTCGATCTGTGTGGGCGCCGCGTTCATGTCAGTGCTGGCAGCGACATCTGGCCCGGGGCGTTGCGGTCGGCCGCGGAGCCGGCGGCCTGGTCGTTCCATGTGCCCACCGCCGTGGTGGCCTCGGTGCTCTGTTTGTTCGTCACCGTTTGTGCCTGCTCGGTGAGCTTGAGGTGGGCGTCCACAGTGAAACCCCACGTGACGACCACGTACACCGTGCCGACGTCCGCCCCGGAGCGGCAGACCACCATGGTCTCGAACTGCCACGTGGTGTTGGGCTGGTTCCAACTCGAGCGGTCCTGCAGCGTGGCCGGCGTGGCCGGGGCGGACTTCTTCCAGACGGTCAGTTTGCCGCTGACTGTTCCGTCGTCCTTCATTCCGTACCAGCCTTGCTTCTTGCCGCTGAGCCGGTCCACGCTCGTGGCCGACGGTGTCTGGCGCTTTGTGTTTGTCTTCTCGGGGTCGGTGTTGGAGCCGCTCGCGGTCTCGACGAGGCGGACCGTCTGGATGAACGCGATCTCGTCGGCGTCGACGACGGCGGTGTCAGGCGTGAAGGTGATGTTCATCTTGTAGGAGTACGGGGCTCCCGTGGCCTTGTCGCCGTCGATCCTCTCGTCGACCTTGGTCTCGAGCTTGCCGAACGCGGCGCCAGCCGCGATCTTTCCCGCCGGGACGCCCTTGCGCTGCAGCTCAACGGCGATCGCGAGCTGGAGCACGATGCCGACGCCGCCGAGCACGGAGCGAGCACGGGTCACAGCATCTTGGAGCAGGCGCAACTGGTCGATCGTGAGCGGCGGCAGCTTCGTCGCCGGCGTGGCCAGCTTCGCGAGCGACGTCGCTGCGGTGGCCCAGTCGCCTGACTTGACAGCGTCGTCGAAGGGGTCGGCGTGGGCGAGCACCTTACTGATCGTGCCAACTTCTCGATGTCCTATGGAGTGGTCTTTCGGGCAGTTGACACCCTTCGGGATAGCCTTTGACGTCGATGAGTGAGCACTGAGCGATAGGAGACCGACTGTATGAGCGCTCTAGATCTCGCCACGCGTAGGTGCACGGAGTGCGTCGCTGGCGCTCTGCCACTCGATGAGGCCCACGCCGCCGAGATGCACCGGCAGATCGATGCCGGCTGGGAGCGGGAGACCAACCGAGGCATCCGCCGCGTCTTCACCTTTACGAACTTCCGCGAGCCCTTCGCCTTGGCTACCCAGATCGCGTTGCTGGCCGAGTCGCAGGGCCACCACCCCGAGCTGGAGGTGGGCTGGGGCAAGCTGGTCGTGACCTTCACGACGCACGCCGCCGGGGGTCTGACCGAAAGCGACTTCATCATGGCCGCCAAGGTTGACGGTTTCGCGCCGGCTCCCAACGTGGTGGAAGGCATCGGGGCTGGCGGCTCTGAGTAGCGGCACCCGCCCCGATGCCGGTCTTCCCCAGGGCCTCGACCCTGGGGAAGGTCCCTGCCCTCACCGGACGGGCGCGTGCTGGCCTGGACGACATGGCGGCACCCGCTGATGCCCTGGGACGGCACGTGGCTATGGCTGGCCGAGATCCGGAAGGACGGCACGCGCGGCGCTGCTCGGCATCTTGCTGGTGGCCTGGAGGAATCGGTGTTTCAGCCGGAATGGAGTCCCAGCGGTGTCCTGCACTTCGTGTCTGATCGCAGGGGTTGGTGGGATCTGTACGCCTGTCTATCGGATAGTGACATCGTCTCGTTGGTTCATTGTGAGTCGGCGGATCTGGGAACGGCGCAATGGGAGTTCGGGTACTCCACCTACGTTTTCTTGGACAACGACCGGATCGCTCTGCTCGCGTACCAGGGCGGCTCCATCCAGCTCACTATCTGGGATCGGCGTCGACCCGAGGTGCGCGCTATCGAGTTGCCCTATACGTCGATAAAGCCGTATCTGGCGGCACACGCCAGAGGGGTCACGATGATCGGGTCGGCTCCGGATCGGATGCCCGCCGTCATCATGAGCCTCAGACCTCCTGGAGTAGCTTCTTGATCAAGTTCTGACCTGGGGCGCCCGTAAGGCGTTCGCAGGAAAATCTTGTGAATATCCTAGGTCCGCGAAAGACCGGGTGGTGCCCGTGAGGCGCGTGTTGCAGTAGGTACTAGCCGAGGGAGGTCGGGGACTCATGATCACTGTTTGGGTGCCGAAAGTGACACGACATGTCAC
>JBOHFR010000095.1:0-15691 GCA_050699715.1 Pseudonocardiaceae bacterium | reverse complement strand
ACCCAAACAGTGATCATGAGTCCCCAACCTCCCTCGGCTAGTACCTACTGCAACACGCGCCTCACGGGCACCACCCGGTCTTTCGCGGGCCTAAGATATTCACAAGATTTTCCTGCGAACGCCTTACGGGCGCCCCAGGTCAGAGCTTGATCAAGAAGCTACTCCAGGAGGTCTGTGACCGGCCCCAAGAATTGACCGTGAACGCCCCCCACGGAGAAGTCATCGACACCGGGTACGCGGCCGCGGTGGTCGCGGTACGGACCGGTATGCCCCTGACGGAAGTGGTCATCGTCACGATATCCGCCGAGCCGAGCCGGAAAACCGCCGACCGGTGACCGGAAAAGAAAGAAGCCATCATGGAATCACGACGTCCCAGCAACCGCTTCCGCAAAGGAATTCCCGCGACGTGTGGACTCCACCGGGGCCCGATCGGTTTCGCCAACCTCATGATCAGCAAACAGGGCGAGTCGTTCGTGCTCGATCCCCACGTTACCGGCGAATGCCTGATCACCTTCGACGAGCAGGGCGCCAAGGCGCTACGCGACATCTTGACCGAGTGGCTCGGGTGAGCCCCTCCGACCTCGTGCGGGTCCTGACCACCCCGACGTCCTCGCCACCGTGCGGTACCTGCTGTTCGAACACCAGATCCGCACCCGCACTGGGCGATGTTGCGGCTGCCGGCGACACCACGCCCTCCTCATGAATCACAGGTAGCCTGATCCGGCGGAGAAACACCCTCATGAGGTAACTCCGGGCAGTACCCCCATCACAGTGCCCAGCATCTGCGGCTGCACGCTGTTCCGACGCCGCCGATCCGGAGACCACCGCCGCACCGCCCATAACCGAACCCGACCTGAGCGATCCGCCCACTGAGCTCTCGTAGCCTCCGGCCGCAGGCCGATCACCTGGATACGATCCGCACAGGGAAGACTCCCTGCGGGGACGCAGCGCTGCGCTGGCGCATGAGAGGAGAGAAGCTGTGGGTAAGGACAACGACGACAAAGAAAACGACAAAGAAGACAAAAAAGATGACGGTGGTCGACACCGCGACGAGGACAACACTGGCGACGGACATCGGAATCGCCCGATACCCCCGCCCCCAGACCCCAACAAGCACGACCGATGACCGGGCACGCTGATCCCGCAGAACTGCGGGCTCGGATGGTTGACCGGCTGTCGGAGGACGATGTGGCCAGGCGGTCCGGTGCCATGGCGCCATGGCGCTGTGCACTGGCGACGGTGCCTCGGCACGAGTTCATCCCCGACACTGTGTGGATCAAGAACTCTGGGCGTGGGCCCACGTTGGTGCCGCTGCATCGAGACGACGATCCGGATCGGTGGCTGCGCTTGACCTACGCCACCGGCGATGACGATTACGTGGTCACACAGGTGGACGACGGGCACCCGGATGAACCAGGCGGCGGCTCGATGCCGACCAGTTCGGCGTCAAGCCCGATCATCGTCGCGATCATGCTGGCCGAGTTGGACGCCCACCCGGGGCATCGGGTCCTGGAGATCGGTACCGGCACGGGGTACAACGCGGCGCTGCTGGCCCACCGGCTTGGAGCTGAGCACATCACCAGCATTGAGGTAGATCCGGACGTGGCGGCCCAGGCGCGTCAGGCACTGTCCGATACCGGCTACGGCGAGATCTGCGTGGTCACGGGAGACGGGGCGCTCGGGTATCCGCCAGGCGCCCGCTACGACCGGATCATCGCCACCGCCGCAGTGCGCAGCATTCCCTACCCGTGGGTCGAACAGACCCGTCCGGGCGGCCGGATCGTGCTGCCGTGGGCCACCAGCTATACCGGTGCACTGGTGGCATTGACCGTCGACGAGCACGGCAGCGCCAGTGGCGGCATCGTCGACGAGTCGTCGTTCATGTGGCTGCGCGCCCAGCGGGAGCGGCGCGCAGCGGTGGGCTCCATTGTCGGCGACAATGAGGACCGAGCCGAAGTCCACCTGACCCAGCTGCATCCGTACTCGGTCGGTGGCGAGCCGAGTGCTCGGTTCGCGATCGGCCAGCGGGTGCACCGGTGCCAATGGCGGTACTGGCCCTATGAGGAACGGACCGGCACCGGGGTGTTCTGGCTGCTGGACTTCGGGTCCCGATCGTGGGCCAAGCTGACCCACACCACCCCCGACGCCAGTGACGGCGAGTTCCCCGTGCACCAGCATGGGCCCCGGCAGCTGTGGGACGAGATCCACGCCGCGCACCAGTGGTGGGTGGATCACGGCAAGCCCGACGTCGATCGCTGGCGGTTCACCGTGACCCGCCAAGCTCAACGTATCGAGCTGACCTGACACCGCTCCGAACCTGAGCGGACCCACAGTCACCTACACCCTGTAGGCTCAGGGGGGTTGTGAGACTTGCCGTTGTGTTGGCGCTCGTGGCCGCGGTGTGCTTCGGGACCGCCTCGGTGCTGCAGCATCAGGGGGCGAACCAGGTACGCCGACGGTTCCCGCTGAACCCTGGGCTGCTGATTGATGTCGCGCACCAACCGTTGTGGCTGCTGGGGGTCGTGGCCGAGGTGGCTGGTGTGGCGCTGCACATGGTGGCGGTCAACCTCGGGGCGCTCTCGGTCGTGCAGCCCCTGCTGACGGTGGGCCTGGTGGTCGCGCTGCCGCTGCAGGCCGTGCTCGGGCGCCCGGTGAGCCGAAGGTCGCTGCTGGCCGCAGCCCTGACCGTCGCCGGTTTGGCGGTGTTCCTGGCGGTCCAGCCGACCATACAATCCCGAGACCCGCAACGCATCACGGACTGGCTACCGGGGCTGCTGCTGGTCGCGATGGTGGCGCTCGCCGCGCTGGGCGTCGCGTTGGCCGGGCCGGGCCAGGCCAGGTCGCTGGGCCTGGGTGCGGCTGCCGGGACGATGTTCGCGTTGTCCGCCGCACTGGTCAAGACCTGGGGCGAGATCCTGGGCGCCGGCGGAGTTCCCGCGCTGGCCACCAGCTGGGAGCTGTGGACGGCGCTGGGCTGCGGCCTGGTGGGTGCGCTGCTGAGCCAGGCCGCTTTCCAGTCCGGTCCACTCGGTGGCCCACTGGCGGCGATGATGGTGATTGACCCCATTATCGGTGTCAGCCTCGGCGCCATCGTCTTCGGTGAGTCCTTCTCCACCGGGCCGATGGCCGTAGTCCAAGCCGCTGGGCTGGCACTGACCCTGACCGGGGTATGGCTGCTCGCCACCGGCGAGCGACGCTTGACCACCGGCGCCCCTCACAAGTCACCCAAGAAGTCGCCGATGCATCACTACCTCGAACGCAAGCCAACCGGGTAGGGAATACTGCCCTCGGCACAGTGCTGGGCCGTGATGGTGAAGAGGCTGGGGGCGATGCTGGTGCGGACATCCGGGGTGAGCCCGGCGGCAACGTCGCCCCCCGGGCAACGCCGGTTGGGGTGGTGGACCCGCGCTGCCGTGCAGGCCGGGCTGGCGACGGCGGCGCTGTCGCGGCGCCTCGGCCTGGGCGCCGGGTCGATCATCGGTGGCCGGGTGACGCTGGCCCTGGACGCCCGTGCGCTGCGGCGCTTGGCAGCCGGGCGGGCAGTGGTGCTGGTGTCGGGGACCAACGGCAAGACCACAACCAGCCATCTGGTGGCGGCGGCGATGCGCACCGCCGGGCCGGTGGCGCACAACTCCGGCGGCTCGAATATGGCCGACGGAGCGGTGGCGGCCCTGGCCGAGGCACCAGAAGCGCACTACGCGGTGATCGAGGTCGACGAGCTGCACCTGGCCGCGGTCGCCGCAGCCGTGGACCCGACGGTGGTGGTCCTGCTCAACCTGACCCGCGACCAACTGGACCGGGCCACCGAAGTGGGTGCGGTCGCCTCCGCCCTGGGCCAGTCGCTGGCCCGGCATCCCCGCACGGTGGTGGTGGCCAACGCGGATGACCCGATGGTGGTGTCGGCGGCGAAGCTGGCCACCCGCAGCGTCTGGGTGGCTGCGGGGTCCAGCTGGTTAGGTGATGCGTCCAGTTGCCCGCGCTGTGGGCACACCCTCACCTTCACCGAGACCGGGTGGGAGTGTGGGTGCGGGCTGGCTCGCCCCACCCCGGACTGGTGGATCGAGGACGGCAAGGCGTGCACCGCTGACACGGTGCTCCCGCTGGACATTCGATTGCCCGGCCAGGTCAATCGGAGCAATGCCGCCATGGCGTTGGCTGCCGCCTGTGCTGTCGGTGTCCCGGCCGATCAGGCCGCATCGGCACTGCGCGAGGTTGACGTCGTGGCCGGCCGGTATGCGGTGGTGCATCGCGGATCACAGAGCCTGCGCATGCTGCTGGCGAAGAACCCGGCTGGCTGGGCCGGGACGTTGGCCATGCTTGGTGACTCGCGGCCACTACTAGTGATCATCAACGCCCGGGAAGCCGATGGGCGGGACACCTCGTGGTTGTGGGATGTCCCTTTCGAGCAGCTCACGTCCCGTCAGGTGGTGGCTAGCGGAGAACGCGCCGCTGACCTGGGCGTGCGGCTCAGTTATGCCGGGCTAGAGCACCAGACCGTGGCCGACCCACTGGCCGCTCTCGCGGCGCTGCCCGCAGGTGAGATCGACGTGGTGGCCAACTACACCGCTTTTCATCAGTTCCGCCGCCGGCTGCACGGTGGATCCAGGCGCAGCCGCCGAACGGGAGCAACCGGGTGAGCGCGGAGTCCACGGTCACGATCGGCCTGCTGCTGCCCGACGTGCTGGGCACCTATTCCGATGCCGGCAACGCCACGATATTGGCGCAACGGCTGCGCTGGCGTGGCATTCCCGCCGAGATTCGCACCATCACGGCTCGCGACGTCCCCGCGACCAGTTGTGCGGTGTACGTGCTGGGTGGGGGCGAAGACACCGCACAACACTTCGCCGCGGACTGGCTGCGTCGCCATGACCAGCTACGTCGCGCGCTAGAAACCAGTGCGGTGACGCTGGCTGTGTGCGCCGGGATGCAAATCCTGGGTCGGTCGATGAGTGACGCCAGCGGCCAGCACTACCCAGGCCTGGACTTGCTGGACATCACGACCGCGCCCGGCCGCCGGCGCGCCGTCGGCGAGGTGATCGCCACCTGTGCCGTGCCCGGCGTCGGCTCGTTGACCGGCTTCGAGAACCACCGCGGCGTCACCACCCTGGGCCCGAGCGCCACCCCACTGGGACAAGTGATCACCGGCAACGGCAACGGTACTTACGGGGGCACCACGAGGTATCGCACCGAAGGTGTGCTCACCGACCGGATCATTGGCACCTACCTGCACGGCCCCGTGCTGGCCCGCAACCCGGCCTTGGCCGACCACATCCTGCACAAGGTCACCGGGCAGGTCCTACCTCCGCTGGAACTGCCCGACCAAGCCGCCCTGCGTCTTCACTATCTGGGTCGTACCTATTCGCTGAGGTGTCTCACGTGGTAGGTGCGGGACTGCCCAGTCGGTGGGTGAGGTCTTGCACATCACTCCGACCATGTCATTGATCAAGTATCTGCACAGCGCGGCTGGCTGCGAGTCGACTTGCTCCATGCCGTGGAGCTTAATCGCGACGCGCGCCATCGGGCCACACCACCGTGACCGGTATCCCGCGCTCGCGTGCGGCTGCCACGACATCGGCGGTACCCGAGTAACCCCCGGAAGGGTTGCCATCCCATATCGCGATGAGAGAGCCAACGGAGTCGAGCATCTCCTCGCTCGCCGCCAGGTACGCATCCCTGTCGGATTTCGCACAGGGCAACGTCCGCACCACGTGAGCACAACTCATAAGGTCGTCGAACTCCGCTAAATTGTCGGGCTCAATCTTCCGCTCTCGATAATCAGCGGCCGGGAGGACCACTTCAACGGCGCCGCCATGCTCCAGTACCACCCTGGCGAAGATTTGATCTGATCCTTGCACTAGACAAGAAATACCGACCAGTTCACCTTCATGCCATCCCCGGCAGTAGCCGAAAGAGGAGGAGTCGAGTCTCCAAGCCGTGATCCAGCCACATGCGACGGAACTCGCCGTATGCCTTTGCGGCAGACCTCAGAGTCTTGACAGTCAACGCTTCGGGTCCGGAGCCATTGAGGGAGCGCAATTTGGCGTGAGCCCAGCCTTGCTGCCACATCCAGTATTTCGCCGTGTGCTCGGACAGGTCCTCATTTTTGTCCAAGGTGAAGCCCGCCTGTTCGGCTGATTCGACATACTCGTCCAAGCTGCCAAGCCGAGTTTGCGCATACGCATCGACCTTACGGGCCGACTCGACGTCTCGAACGAAGTGATCTGCTATACCGAATCGAGAGTTGGGCCGCAATGCACTCCTGACTTTCTCGAACAACTCCGGACGATGCATGTAGCCCGTACTCTCGAACGCAAATGCCGAGTCGAATTTTCCAATGCCTTCCAGTCTGTGTATGTCCGCAAGGTGAGGCTTCAAGAGGTGGGAGACACCGGCCTCTTCGGCCATCCACATGATGATCGAAACGTGATCGTGTATATTGGTGAGGCAGGTTATGTTTGCGGCATATTGACTAGCCCACTGAATGGCCGGTCCACCCAAGCCCGCTCCGATGTCAATGAGCTGGAGCCCAAACCCCCCTCTGGGCCATGACTCAGCGGCGTAACTTACAAGCGCACGTTGGCTGTTAATAATCCCGAGGCGTATCGCTTCATAGCTGAGCGCTTCGAGGTCATGCTTGTCAGCCGAGAAAAGTCCGGCGTGGTAATGGATATCCGGACCAGGACCATACTTGCGGATAATCCCTTCTGTCTTGGCATGGTAGTACTTGAGAACCGATTCAGCCTGGAGAGGGCTCTGTGAGATCTCAGTGCGTTTTGGACCGCTGTCCATGGTAGGTCCTCCCGTTTCGGCGCTTTCCTGGTGCATGATTAATACGGGGTATAGTTGTTCGGATATGCCAACATTGCCGACAATCATACCCCACGTCAGCTTCGCGATCACAGGTCAATAAACCGCCCCGGGTCTGATCTAGTTAACGTGTTGTGAGGGCGTGGACATGGATGATCGGAAGGCATAATTCTTGTGGTATCGACTCGAAAGACGATCATTCTGCTTACTGTATGCTCGCCTATGGAAACGAGCAATGCTAAAATGAGCAACATGGAGATATGGGGCGGTGAAGTGGCTTCGAAATCGACCGGACTGAGTATTCCGAGACTGGAATTCCGTCGCCCGGTTTGGTATTGTATCGACATTCTATCCACTCGAAGATGGCGATGATAAGCTCAGCGCGTGTTCCCAGGTTCTGGTATCGAGAACCTCCAGTTGTAGGGTGCCTCAGAAAGACTCCATCATCGCGTTGCCATAAGCTTTAACCGGCACCTCGGAATCTGCGTTTCTTATAGATTTACGTGGTACAAACTTAGGAAAAAATCACCGCAGCTTGCTCGCGTGCGGTGAGGAGCATCAAGTTCATTGCCTCGGGCAGTAGCCCTGGCCTTCACGGCTGTAGCACACTCACACGGGATGGTATAGACTACATCTATGCCTGCGGAATCAGCCAAGTGCGACATCGAGGTTAAGCTGCCCTCACCGCTCGAAGAGATCAACGACGATCGAATTGCGCGCTATGGTATTCGACTTTATCTCAAGCGCGACGATCTAATCCACCCCGAGATCTCCGGCAATAAATGGCGCAAGCTCAAGTATAATCTCGCGGCAGCTCAAGAGCAGGGTCATCGTACTATACTTACCTACGGAGGAGCCTACTCCAATCATATCCGAGCGACAGCTGCGGCCGGATACTACTTTGGATTTTCAACAATCGGAGTAATCCGTGGTGAGGAACATATGCCGCTCAATTACTCGCTCGCCTACGCAGTTAGTCGTGGAATGCGGCTTAGTTACATGGACCGAGCCACCTACCGACACAAGGACAGCCCTGAAGTTATAGCAGCCCTGCGGCGTGAGTTTGGCAATTTCTACTTGATACCAGAAGGTGGCAGTAATGCCCTCGGCGTCCAAGGTTGCATCGAGATAACTCGCGAGATAGATCGCTCCTTTGATCTGATCTGTTGCTCTTGCGGCACCGGCAGTACTTTGGCAGGTATGGCAGCGGGCTTGCATGGCGGCCAACGGGCACTCGGTTTTGCGGCCCTCAAAGGTGGCCAATTTCTGGCTGAAGAGGTAAAAAAGCTACAACGAGATGCTTTCGGCTTCAACTCAGATAATTGGAGGATAGAATATGATTTTCATTTCGGGGGCTACGCGAAGGCCAAACCTGAGCTTCATGGCTTTATCGCCGACTTCAAGGAGCGGCACAATATTGGCTTAGACTGGGTCTATGAAGCCAAAATGATGTATGGCTTATTCGCACTCGTGCAGGGCGAGTCTATTAAAGACAGGGTAGTTGTAGCAGTCGTTGCTGGTACAGCGTGAGGAAGGGAGTGCTAATGTCGGGAGGATGGACCGCAGAAAATTCATGTGGTCGGTGGCTATCTTGAGCACCGACTTCCTTCCAGGAGATTTACCTTTTAAGGCTGAACGAGTGAATCACGACATCCTTAGAGCTCTTACCTCAAAAGTTGAGGCACTTCGCGTTGAGTCCAAGGAGACAGTAGCCCCTGTCATAGTAAGTTTAGAGCAGCACACACGGCTTCTTGTTAGGCTCTTTGCGTCGGCTGATCCTTTTTACTATCATGAGCTCGGCCGACTGGCGGCAGAGACGGCGTGGCTTACCGCCAATGCTCATGCGGACAACTCTGCGGATCATCAAGCTTTACGTTGGGCGAAATTGTCCGCTCGTGTGGCACGCGAGACTGGTGATGAAGATCTGCGCGCACATGCCATATCACGGATGAGTCGTACATACCTTGACCTAGAACAACCGGATGAGGCGCTTTCTGTTCTGGAAAGAGTATCCTACGGCAGTCTGACTCCGTATGGCGTGTCACGTATCGAAGTTCACCGAGCGCTTGCTCTTACTAAATTGCGGTCAGACACAGTTCGCAATCGGACTAAAGAGGCACTCGATGCGCTCGAACGAACGGGTGTCGCATTGCTCGACACTGCTCCCAGGCTATATCCTCGTCCACCGTGGGTCTGGTGGGTAGACGATGAAGGGTTCATCCGTTCATGGGAAGCAGAAGTGCTACGGTCCTTAGTCGTTCCAAGCATTGCAGTGCCCGTGTTTCGTGACGCAGTTTCCTTTGCATCCATTGAGGATCATAGAGAACGTCCTTTTCTCCAGGCAGGCCTAGCGGATGTTCTGGAGCAAGGAGGTGTGGTTGATGAGGCGGCAGATGAAGCTATTCGTGCTGTAATACTTGCGCGCGCCGTGAAGGCCGATGCCGCCTTCTCTCGGATAAAACGGCTCTTCGCACGTCTATCCTCACGAGCATCAGGCAATTCATACGTACGAGCTCTTGGCAATGCACTCCATGACCTGTAACGTACTATTATCGCTTGATTCTGTTTCGCACGCAGAGAATTGTTAAACCGACCAGCAGTGGTACTGTCAGACGAAGCATGATGCGAAGTATACGTATCGGGGTTGATAGCTGGAGTTGCTCGGTGGGCAGCGAAAGAGCAGTTTCTACTACATACACCGTGCTGGAAATAATCGAGGAACCACGAGTTCCAGGAAGCCCTATAAAGTAGCAAAGAAATCCATTTAAAATGATGATCCCTAAAAGGAGAGCAACCGCGCGAGAGGCCCGTAAGGCGTAGCCTGACGATAGCCAATACAGATGGAGTATGAAGCGTTCAGATAGTGGTGTAGCACTAGACCGCCGCCGCATCTCCATCTCGCCGTAATAAAAGTCAGCAGCTCCAGGCTCGTTCTTGCTATCCTCTTGAGCCTTACGAAGAGAACGGTAGAGGGGCGCCAGGTCCTCAGGTGCTAGAGTCAGGGGTGGCCGACCCACCCACTGAGTAGCCCACTCCGGAAAGTTGCATTCACGCGGATTCCACTCAGGACATGCTGCTATCCGGTTAAATCGGGCGAAGCGAGAGGTGCGAGCGGACGAGTTAGAGTAACGCCAGTCATGTTCTTCGGCTAAAGTTTGCCTTCTTGTCCAGCGGCGCCAGAGGGGTATCGTTCTATTGCCGACGCGGATGCGACAAGCGGCCGGCGAGTCCGCAAATGGTCGAGTAGCTTCAATACGCATTTTGTCGAGGTTGTGAGTACCTGAGAATCGACAGGGCGCCAGGTTTAAATTTATCAGAGCGAGGTTACTGGCGTCCACACCATACATAGAGAGTAACCTTGAAGTTGTCGTCCCAGGAGCACCGTCTAAGGCGTTACCGACCACGCTCGATGACTTGTCAAACAGGGCACGATTAAGGAGAACATCGGCGCAAGTGACATCGATGATGGCGCCTTCCAGGAATTTTGTTGCGGTGCAGGAAACACGTGGCGCAGTGGCCCGTATAGAAATGCTACTATAAAACGAGGCTTGATCGAGTATGAACATATCATCAACGATCATTGGCCCTATCTCTTCCGCCGTTTTAACTTGTGCAGCGGTGAGACTAAGGTTACGTCTGAAGTAGCTAGCAGCCAACATTATATCCTTGTCGAAGTGAGCCTCATCAAAATTTATCGTTTTGAACACCTCGACATTGTTGAACCATGCGTTTCCTAGGAATTGTGAGTTCTGGTATAGCGCGTCACCTAAAAACCTGACTCCCGTAAACCGACAATCACGCCGAAAAATTGCTTTGTCAAACCACGCCTCGCTCTCCACTCAAGCGTTGACGAACCAAGCTAAACCGGTAAATTGTACTTCCGTAAACCGCGTAACACCACCGAAGGTAGCGGCCTCGAAAGAGGCGTCGCCTACGAAAGTAGCTGAGGTGAAGTTTGCAGCTCCTTCGATTTTTACCTTATTGAAGAACCCCACGTTTTCGACGACAAGTTTCCGAAAGTTTGCAGATCCTTTTACATTAGTCTCTTCGAACCAGATAGCCGAGCCAATCTTGACTTGCTCTAGATTAGCTCCTCCCCGGATGATCGCGCGACTTAACAGACAGTCTCCGACGACAGTGGACATGTGTAGCGAGAAGCCTTCGAAGAACTGACACCCAATAAACCTACAATGAGAATGAAACGTTGCTTTATCGAAGATTGCTTCCCCGTGGAATTTGGCACCATCGAATATCGCCTGGTCGCAAAATTGTGCATCACTCAATTCAACATCGCATCTAAAGACAGCTTTTTCAAGCCGCAATACGCCGAATTTTACGGTTTCTCCTTCGCTAGAGAATGCATCGACTTTTGTGTCCATAATGGTTCTTCAAACGTGACACCTCTCAAATCAACATCTTCGCCTGGCGCCAGCGCGGAAAGATAATCTTGCCTATCGTCATCATCGGCGTGAGCCAAACAACGATCTTTTGTTGGAATGCAAACCGCGTTGCATCCGTCTTCGATGCAAGCATTGTCATTGCCGTTGATACAACTGGCTGCCGGTGGAGCCATTACGAAATGATGTGGTCGAAGTTCGAATCCAAATACTCCTCCTGCGCTGTAATGACGCTTAAGAAGTCGGAATCGAACAACAAATCCACTGAATTGGACATCATCGCAGGTTGGAGGGCTCGATAATACCTCCAAATGAACTACTTAACCTGCGAGTCAGCGCTTCGCTATATGAACGATCGAGCGTTGCTAAGTGCTCGCTAAGGGGTTCTTCTGAGGCATTCGGGAGGACGCAAGGATGTACCCTGCACGAGCAGTCACCGTACGACCATCTGCTCATCCCGCTCCTGCAACGCGCGTAGCGTTCCATGTATTAGTCCAATCGTCGGGTAGCGGCACCTCTGGTAGGAGTGTACTGGACCGTTCCCGATCTTGTAGACAGTAGGTCGGGCCGCCGCCGTGCGCGTAGTCGCGGCGCCGTAAAGCGTCGGTGGTGCTTTCGATAGCATCGACGTCCGCGACGCCGACCTGTCGTGGCGGTTCGTCGGCGTCCAGGCGCGGTATCAGCCTGTCGAGCCTGTCCAGATCGAGATCTGCCTGTCCCACGCCGAGGGTTATCGCGGTGGCCGTCTGCCAGAGGTCGGACGAAACAGCAGCGGCAACACCCCATTTCTGCACTTCCTCGCTGGCAGCAAAGGCTGAACCCCCCGCCGCGCCGGTAGTTGCCAGTTCGTCCAGGAGTGCGTTGAACCCAGTGTCTGCGAGCGCATCAGCGCCGAACGGCATGAGCACCAGGCGGCCGTTGACCACGACCGGCAACATCGCGCTTTGGGCGAGCGGCGCTGATGGTTGCGCGGTCTCGTGCTCAGGCACCTCAGCGTGCGTCGCCGCAGCGAACCGGGCTTTCGTCTCGTCAGAGGATCGTGCGAGGCCCGCTGTTAGCTGTTGGGCGGTGGCTTGAGCTCGTGCTCGCCGTTTGGCTTGCTGGTCGGCAAGGTGAGCCGCTTTAGCTTGGATCAACTCGTCGTAGCGGGCAACCAGCGCGCCGTTCGCGCCGACGAGTCGATCCGCTGTCTCCCAGAAGTCGCTGGCGGGCAGCTGTGAGCCTGCTTCGGCGTGGGTCACGGTCGTGCGGTGGCAGGGCACGGCCCGGGCGATGTCCGGCTGGCAGAGACCGGCCGCTTCCCGCAGGGCCGCCAAGTATCGGCCTAGCCTCCGCTGCTGATCAACGAGGTGTTCGGGTTGACGAGCCACGCGCTTCCTACCTCCCCAGTCCAGCGAATTAACCGACCGCGCGTCGGTCGCCGGCCTAACGACAACCCTGACGATTCAGTGGGGGTGCTCAGCCTGACACGCTGCGCCAGACCACACTACTCGCCCAGGGGGTGGTAGCAAGGACAGCTTGACTGTCGTCCAGCCCGTGCCCGCATGGGCGCGCTTGGCGGCTCGCTAGAGTTAACCTTCTTCTGGATTTCGTTACTGCCACTCTGCGCAAGAGAGGGAGGCCGCCGTGCCCGCTGAGAGGCCGACTATCCTGGCTACGTCTATGGGTTTTAATCGGGCACGGGACCCGTGGCAACCATCGCCAATATTCCGATACGCGTTTGGCTTAGCTGGCAATCCAAAACGTCCGAAGCTATGTTTCCTCACCACCGGAACCGGCGACCGGAAATCCAGTATCAATAGTTTCTACACAGCCTTCGCGGATAGCGATGTTGACGTAACCCACTTGTCATTTTTCGAAAAGCCAAATGTGAAAGATGTATCGGCTCACTTGGATGAGCAAGATGTGATTTGGGTAGATCGAGGTAGCCTGGTTAACCTACTTGCCGTCTGGCGGGCACACGCTCTTGATAAGATATTGCGAGACTGCTGGAGAAACGGTGTAGTACTCGGTGGAGAATCGGCGGGATCACTGTGTTGGCACACAGCCGGCACCACAGACTCGTTCGGGGATGTACGACCGCTCGCCGATGGGCTTGATTTCCTGCCATACTCGAACGCAGTCCACTACGGTGAACGGCGCGAACTCTTCCAGCGGTGCATCGCTTCCGGGCTCTTGTCGGATGGGTATGCCACGGATGCCGGTGCTGGTTTGCACTACGGGGGTACCGATCTTGTTGCCGTCGTTGCTGACCGGAAAGGAGCCGGTGCTTATCGGGTCACTAGTCGGTCGGCGGATGGAGGCGTGCGTGAGGAATCACTTCAGGTGAGGCATCTCACGTGGTAAGTGTCGGACTACCCAATCGGTGCGTGAGGTCTTGCACATCGCTCCGGCCATGCCATTGATCAAGTACTCGCACAGTGCGGCGCAGCTGACTGCGAGCAGACAGCGAGTCGACGTGCTCCATGGCGTGGAGTGTTTCCCACGACAAGCGGCACGCTTCAGCGGGCTGCCCAGCCTGAGCGTAGGCGCGTGCCAGCTTGGCGCGGGTAATGGTGGCCGTGCGGACAGATGACCTCGACAGCGACACCATCCTGGGTTCAAGCACCCGAATTGCACTTGCCCCGCAGCCAAGGTAGATATCGCACGTTGCTTGAAAAATAGCAAACAGATCCTCATCCACGACACTGCGTTGACCGAGCAATGTGTCGTCTTCGCGAGCCGGCTGAGCAAGCCAGTTCATAGCCTTATCAAGGGCACGACAACTCGCATCTCTATTGCCCGTAAGCGCATACCCAAAGGCCATCTGGTTGGCCGCCAGCCCCTTCATCCGGGGCGAGGCGTCTGAGATCTCGAATACATGATGAGCTTGGTCGATAGCGCGCCGCCCATCACCAGAGAAGCTGATGACCATCATCGATCGTCGAACAAAACCGTACTCTGTCATCGCTGACCAGTTCGCCGCTTGCGCCCATTGCGATGCTCGGTCGATCCAGTACGTCGCGCTCGACAAATCGCCCGCCTCCTCGCTCAACCAGCCCAACGACTCAGCGTAACGGGCTTGCAGGCGACAGTAACGTTGACGGTCGGGCTTGGCCGCGCGGCGACGTAGACCATCCAAGATTGCGACATTACCCGACAGTCCGTCCATGAGCTGTTGTGGCGGCAGCATCCGAACGGCTTTCCGGAAGCCATTAAAGGAATCTTCAAAATGTTTCAGGAGATCATCACTGGGGCTAATTTTAGCTAACGCCAGTTCGAACTGGCCTTGCAATCTTCCGCTTACGATCCCGACGCTGAGAGATGTAAGCAGCTCACGCCGCGACAGTGGCACTGAGACACCTCCTACCGGCAGCAATACTATAAACACATCTGAGCCGGATGCCTCAGAAACGAGAGCTTGGTGTGGCTTGTCACCAACTCCAGACGCAAGCGCCGCGATGACACCGCCCGTCTCATAAATCCGGTCAAACTCCTGTGCTAGCCATGGCTTAAGGCGGCGATGACCACACTCTACGTACGAGACGGTCGACTCCACGCATCCGGCCTGCCGAGCGACCGCAGCCAGCGTCAGCTCGCGACCTTCCCGCAGCTCACGCAGTACAGCACCGAGTTTGGCATCGCCTAGCATCAGCCCATCCCTCTTGACAGTCGTTCACCATCATACGCGGTCGCTCGACGCCGCTTGCAAAACGTACAACGCTACCAACCAGGGCCCAGCACCGGGCTAGAGGTAAACCGAGAATCCCGCATGGACTACCCGGGAGGTCTTGTGGCCCGGGCGCTGGATGTAGGTCCGCAAGAGACGAGCCGGAAAGGGAAGTGCCGTGCCAGCTCAACACCAGCGAGGAGAACGACCATGACAATCGAACAACGTCATTCGTCTGGATCCAACCAGGGTGACCATCCGAGCGGCCACCGCCGCAAAGAGATCCCGACAGCATGTCAACTGGAGCGGGGTCCGGTGGATGTCACCAACCTGGTGGTGAGCAAGCGTGGCGGGACGATCGTGCTCGACCCTCAAGTCCCTGGCTCGTGCGTGATCTCCCTCGATGAGCAGGGGGCCACGGCGCTGGGCAACCTGCTGAGCGTGTGGCTGGAGTGAACCGGAGATAGCCGGCCACGCTCCCAAGACTGGCATCGGGGCGGGTGCCGCCACTCAGAGCCGCCAGCCCCGATGCCTTCCACCACTCTTGTCCACGCAATCCAGGAAGCAATCCACGCAATGGAGCATGAGCTGATGCTGGTAGACGCCATAATGACCGACAACGCAACAGCGGAGATCATCAAAGATACCGGAACGCGGCTGACAATCAGGATTCCCGGCGGACTGCTGCCCGTGCACCTGACCGTGGACCCCCCAGGGCCCCGGCAAAGTCGCGGGAACACCTGTGAACTGCGGCTATGCCCGGCAGCAAGGCGTGCAAGCTGGTGAGGGCGTTCCTGTTGATCTCTTTTTTTGTGATCAACTCTACTGTTGCCGAGTT
>JBOHFR010000094.1:0-15893 GCA_050699715.1 Pseudonocardiaceae bacterium | reverse complement strand
CAGGCCGCCTAACCCGGTCACCCCACCGCGCCAGCCGGGCCGGCCAGGTCATAACCCCTGCCCAGCCCGGTCGATGACTCCTACCCTCAGAACCACCGTGGTCACCAAAAATCCCGCCTGGTCACCTGTTGTTTTCGGACCAGCGTCACAGGCCAAATCCGCCAAGCGAACCCCGCTCGGTCATCAGCCGCTCCTTGATCACGGCAGTTGCCTCGATGGGAGACAGCATCCTGACAGCGTAGGCAACCTGGCGACCGCCGGTAGCTCGTAAGCTCGTCGTTGTGCGGATCTTGTTGCTGTCCACCGCTGACACCGACCTGCTTGCCGCTCGGGCTTGCGACGCTGGGTACCGGCTCGCCAACCCGGTCCGGATCGAGCTTACTGAGCTGCCCGCGTTGCTCGAGGGGGTGGACGTGGTGGTGCTCCGGCTGCTCGGCGGGCGGCGCGCCTGGGAACCTGGGCTTGAGGCGCTACTGCGTTCGGGTCGGCCGGTGGTGTGCCTGGGTGGCGAAGCGGTCCCGGACGCGGAGCTGATGGCGGGCTCCACGGTCCCGGCAGGGGTGGCGGCGGAGGCGCTCCGGTACCTGGTCGCCGGCGGGCCCGCGAACCTGGCGCAGCTGGCCCGGTTCCTGTCGGACACGCTGCTGCTCACCGGGGAGGGATTCGAGCCGCCGGTCGCCACCCCGGAATATGGCATGCATGACGCGCGTGAGCCAGACCCGGGACGCCCCACTGTGGGCATCGTGTTCTACCGGGCGCACGCGCTGGCCGGGAACACCGGTTTCGTCGACGTCCTGGCCGAGGCGATCCGCGTGGCCGGAGCGAATGCGCTGCCGGTGTTCTGCGGCTCGCTGCGCGGGCTGGGCGACGCGCAGGCGCGGGGGCTGCGCGAGTTGCTGGGTCGGTGCGACGTGGTGGTCACCACGGTGCTCGCGGCGGGCGGCAGCGCTGGGGCGCAGGAGGAGTCCTGGGACGCGGGAGCGCTGGCCGCGCTGGACGTCCCGGTGCTCCAAGGTTTGTGCTTGACCTGCTCCCGGATGAGTTGGCAGGCCAGCGACGCGGCGCTGTCCCCGATGGACGCCGCCATGCAGGTCGCCATCCCGGAGTTCGATGGGCGGCTGGTGTCGGTGCCGTTCTCCTTCAAGGAGCCCGGTCCAGACGGGATCCCGGTGTATGTGGCTGACCCCGAGCGGGCCGCCCGGGTAGCGGGCATCGCCGTGGCGCTGGCCCGGCTGCGGCAGGTGCCCGCTCGCGATAAGCGGATCGCGATCGTGCTCTCGGCCTACCCGACCAAGCACGCCCGGATCGGTAACGCGGTCGGGCTGGACACTCCGGCCTCAGCCGTGGTGCTGCTGCGCGCGCTAGCCCAGGCCGGCTACGACCTCGGGGACCTGGACGTCGAGGCGCTGGAGGGCGACGCCTTGATCCACCGGCTGATCGCTGCCGGCGGGCATGACGTGGAATGGCTCACCGAGGAGCAGATGGCGGGCGCGGCCATCCGGGTGCCCACCACGCACTACGCCCAGTGGTTCGCTGGCCTGCCCGCAGCGCTGCGTGAGTCTGTCGTGGCGTCCTGGGGTGAGCCGCCTGGGCAGCTGTACGTGTCCGACAACGAGATCTATGTCGGTTCGCTGCGGTGGGGCAATATGGTGCTGCTTATCCAGCCGCCGCGCGGGTTCGGCGAGAACCCGGTGGCGATCTACCACGACCCTGAGCTGCCCCCGTCGCACCAGTATCTGGCCGCCTACCGGTGGCTGGAGCACTCCTTCGGCGCGCATGCCGTGGTGCACCTGGGCAAGCACGGCAGCCTGGAGTGGCTGCCCGGCAAGGGCCTGGGCCTGGCCGCGCGCGACGCCCCGGACGCGGTGCTCGGGAACCTGCCGCTGGTGTACCCGTTCATCGTCAACGACCCCGGTGAGGGCACCCAGGCCAAGCGCAGGGCGCACGCCACCATCGTCGATCACCTGATCCCGCCGATGGCCCGGGCCGACAGCTACGGCGATCTCGCCCGCCTCGAGCAGCTGCTTGATGAGTACGCCACGGTGGCGGCGCTGGACCCGGACAAGCTCCCCACGCTGCGCGGGCAGATCTGGACACTGATCCAGAGCGCTCAGCTGCACCACGACCTGGGCGCCGCCGCGCCGCCGGATGCGGCCGAGTTCGACGAGTTCGTGCTGCATCTCGACGGCTACCTCTGCGAGATCAAGGACGTGCAGATCCGGGACGGGCTGCATGTGCTGGGCCGGGTCCCCGAGGGCGATGAGCTGGTCAATGACGTGCTCGCGGTGCTGCGCGCCCGCCAGGTGTTCGGCTCGGGAGACCCGCTGCCGGGGCTGCGCGCGGCGATCGCCGCGCGGATCGGGCTGGACGAGCAGGGCCCGCTCACCGACGTGGACCGGCTGGAGACGCTGGCTCGTACCCTGGTGCAGGGCACTCAGGCGGCTGGCTGGGACCCCACGAAGGTGCCCGCCGTGGTCGCTGGCGTGCTCGGGGAACCGGATGCCGCGGTGGTGGCCGTGCTGCGGTTCGCGTGCACCGAGCTGATCCCGCGCCTGGCCGGCACCCCGGCTGAGATCACCAACGTGCTGCGCGCCCTGGACGGTCGATTCGTGGAGCCAGGGCCCTCCGGCTCTCCCACCCGCGGTCTGGTCTCGGTGCTTCCGACGGGACGCAACTTCTACTCCGTGGACCCGAAGTCGATCCCGACCCGCAACGCGTTCGAGGTGGGCACCGCGCTGGCCGACTCGCTACTCGAACGCCACCGCGCCGACACCGGGGCCTGGCCCGCCTCGGTGGGGCTCACCGTCTGGGGCACCAGCGCCATGCGCACCCAGGGCGACGACATCGCCGAAGTGCTGGCGCTCCTGGGCGTCCGCCCGACCTGGGACGACGCATCCCGCCGGGTCACCGGCCTGGAGGTGGTCGGGCTCGAGGAGCTCGCCCGGCCCCGCATCGATGTGGTGCTGCGCATCTCCGGCTTTTTCCGGGACGCGTTCCCGCACGTGGTCGCGTTGCTCGACGATGCGATCGCCGCCGTCGCGGTGCTGGACGAGCCACCGGAGCGCAACTTCCTCGCCGCGCACTACCGGGCTGACCTCGCCGCGCACGGCGACGACCGGCGGGCCCGCACCCGGATCTTCGGCTCCAAGCCCGGGGCGTACGGCGCTGGGCTGCTGCCGCTGATCGACAGCCGAGAGTGGCGCACCGACGCTGACCTCGCCGAGGTCTACGCCACCTGGGGTGGTTACGCCTACGGCCGGGGGCTCGACGGTGTCGCGGCGCGCGAGGACATGGAGCACGTTTTCCGGCGCATCACGGTGGCCGCCAAGAACGTCGACACCCGCGAGCACGACATCGCTGATTCCGATGACTACTTCCAGTACCACGGCGGAATGGTCGCGATGGTGCGCTCGTTGACCGGCGGCAATCCGGCGGCCTACGTCGGTGACTCGGCGGTGCCGCACGCGGTCAAGACCCGAACCCTGGCCGAGGAGACCCGCCGAGTCTTCCGCTCCCGGGTGGTCAACCCGCGGTGGATCGCCGCCATGCAGCGGCACGGCTACAAGGGCGCCTTCGAACTAGCCGCCACCGTCGACTACCTGTTCGGCTTCGATGCCACGGCGGGAGTGGTCGAGGACTGGATGTACCACCAGCTCGCCGACTCGTACATTTTCGATTCCGGGGTGCAGCAGTTCCTGAAGCGCTCCAACCCGTGGGCGCTGCGGGGGATGACCGAGCGGCTGCTCGAGGCCGCTGACCGGGGCCTGTGGGCCCATCCCGACCCAGCGGATCTCGACGCGCTGCGATCGCTGTACCTGGAGCTCGAGGGGGAACTGGAGGGCTGATGGGTCACTGCCCAGTGCTGCTGAAGTGCATGAAATCAACCGGTCCTGGCCACCGACCGCCCCATTTCCACCCCACTGACTCGAACGCGGTGACCGCGGTCCCCGCATCCAGTGCCATGCCGGGCCGCACCCAGTCCCGGTTGAGGTAGGACGAGGCCAGCTCGGGTATCACCAGGTCGCCCGTGACGTAGGGATTGTTGAACGGGTTGAGGTCGATGGCCAACCCAGAGGCATGGGCCGACCAGTGCGTCTGGCCACGGGCCTGGCGGCAGACGAAGGCCTCGGTGTTGTTGCCATCCCCGGTCGGTAGCAGGTTCAGCTCAGCATTCGACGTTATCCGCATCTCCTCGATGGGAAAGCCAGCCGTGAACAGCCGTTTGAAGACACTCACCACGGCTTGGGCGACGTCAGCGTTCACCAGCATCTCGCCGGTGTGCGCGTGGGCGTCAAAGCCGCGGAAGGACAGGGTGAGGTAACGCAGCTGGCTGGGGTTTACCGGACACGACGCTTTCCAGCTGCTGCGGGCCAGCACCTGCGGGGGCACCGGGCTGATCGTCGAGACGAACGAGGTCGAGGTAGGTGGGGGCAGCCGGTCGATGGTGGGCAGCCGCCGGTTCACCAGCGCTGGGGGAGTGGAGCGCACCACCCCGAACCCGTCCGGACGCCGTCGCAGCGGCATGGCTCCCAGCACCCAGGCAGACACGGGACGGGGGACGGCAGAAGTGGTCGCCGGCTGCTTGGCCGGAGCCCGCGAGGTTGCTGTGGGCGTCTGCTGGAGGGGCGTCTGCTGGCGGGCAGTGCCACAGCCCATCAGTAAGGCACCCGCGAGCAGCCAGACCAGGTAACCCCTCAGGGGCTGATGCCGCGCCACGTCGCCACGATGTCAGACCTTCTGGTAAGCAGGAGCAGTGGACCACACTGTGTTACACCGAAGGCTCGCCGCCGACCTGTCGACCGCCATGATCTACGCCCTGCTGCGCCTGCGGGTCGAGGTGTTCGTGGTCGAGCAGGCCTGCCCGTATCAGGAGTTGGACGGCCACGACTTGGACCGGACAACTCGGCATTATTGGCTCGCGCCCTACGGCGCGATCGAGGACCCGAGGGCCACTCTGCGGTTGTTGGAGCCCACCGACGGTCAGTTCCTGATCGGCCGGGTCTGCGCCGCCCGGCAGGCCCGGTGCCAAGGTGGGGTTCGGCGGCTGCTTGAGGCGGCGCTGGCCGAGGTGGGCGATGCCCCCTGTGTGCTCGACGCGCAGCGGCATTGCGTCGAGCTTTACGGTGCCTACGGCTTCGAGGTTGACGGGGCGGAGTTCACCGAGGACGGCATCCCGCACGTGCCGATGCGCCGCGCCGTGCCGATGAGCCGAGCCGTGTCGGCCCGGATCCGCTGCTCGTGAGTGCCGCCCGCTACCCGTTCTCCGCGATCGTTGGGCACGACGATCTCCGGCTGGCGTTGCTGCTGAGCGCCGTGCATCCGGGGATCGGCGGCGTGCTGGTCCGCGGCGAGAAAGGTACCGCGAAATCGACCGTGGTGCGGGCGCTCTCGGCGCTGCTCCCCGCAGTGACCGCAGTACCGGGATGCCGCTTCGGTTGTGACCCGCTGTCCCCGGATCCGGCGTGCCCGGACGGCCCGCACGCTGCGGTAGCGGGGCAGCTCGTGCGCCCGGCCCGGTTGGTTGAGCTGCCGGTCGGCGCCACCGAGGACCGCCTGGTGGGCTCGTTGGACCTGCAGCGTGCGCTCACCGAGGGAGTCTCGGCTTACCAGCCCGGGCTGCTCGCCGCTGCGCACCGCGGCGTGCTGTACGTCGATGAGGTCAACCTGTTGCCTGACCATCTCGTCGACGTGCTCCTCGACGCCGCCGCGATGGGTCGCGCGCACGTGGAGCGCGACGGGGTGTCGGTCTCCCATGCCGCGTCGTTCCTGCTGGTCGGCACGATGAACCCGGAGGAGGGTGAGCTACGCCCGCAGCTGCTGGATCGCTTCGGGCTCACCGTTGAGGTGGCGGCCGCCCGTGATGTCCAGACGCGGGCCGAAGTGATCCGCCGCCGGCTGCGCTACGAGGCGGACCCGGCTGGTTTCGCGGCGTCCTGGCGTCCCGAGGACGCCGCGCTCGCCGAACGGATCACGGTGGCCCGGACCGCGTTGCCCACGGTGGTGCTTCCGGATGGCGAGCTGCGCCGGATCGCTGCGGTGTGCGCCGCGTTCGAGGTGGACGGGATGCGCGCTGATCTGGTGCTGGCCCGCACCGCGTTGGCGCACGCGGCCTGGCGGGGAGCCGACGCGGTCGGTGCGGAGGACGTCCGGGTCGCCGCAGCGCTGGCGTTGCCGCACCGCCGCCGCCGCGATCCCTTCGACCAGCCCTGCTTGGACGGTGCGCAGCTCGAGGACGCGCTGCGCGCCGCGGACCAACCGCCGGACGATCCCCCCGATGGTCCCGGAGGGGGCCGCGCCGACGAGCCGCAAGGCGGCGTTGCCGGCGATGGCTCCGTCAACGACAGTTCGGCCAACGGCGCCGCGCCCGATCGCCTTGGGTCTGATCACCTTGAGCCCGATCACCTTGGGTCTGATCGTCCTGGGTCTGATCACCTTGGGCCCGCGCCGATGGCGCCGTTTCGGGCCCGGCTGATGACGCTGTCCGGCGTCGGTGCCGGGGCTCCTGGCCGGCGGTCGGCGGCCAGGACCAGTGCCGGGCACACGATCCGGGCGTCCACCATCGAGGGCAGCGGGCTGCACTTGCTGGGCACACTGGCCGCCGCCGCCCCCCACCAGCGTGACCGAGGGCGCCGTGGCCCGGGGCTGGTGGTGCACAGGGCCGATGTCCGCTTGGCGGTGCGCGCGGGGCGGGAATCCAACCTGGTGCTCTTCGCCGTCGACGCGTCCGGCTCGATGGCGGCCCGATCCCGGATGTCTGCGGTGAGCGGGGCGGTGCTGTCCCTCCTGCTGGACGCCTACCAGCGCCGCGACAAGGTGGGCCTGATCAGCTTCCGGGGCACCGAGGCCCAGCTGGTGCTGCCACCGACGTCGGCGGTGGATGCCGCCGCCGCCCGGTTGCGTGCAGTGCGCACCGGCGGGCGCACCCCGCTGGCTGCGGGGTTGCGGTACTCGGCGCGGGTGCTGGCCGCCGAGCGGATGCGCGACCCCACTCGGCGGGCGCTGCTCGTGGTGCTCACCGACGGCCGGGCCACCCACGGCGGGATGGACGCCGCACTGGCCGCAGCTGGCCTGCTGCGTCGTGACGGGGTGGCGTCGATCGTGGTGGACTGCGAGTCCGGGCCGGTCCGGCTGGGTTTGTCCGGCCGGCTCGCGTTCGCGATGGGTGGTGGGTGCGTGCGGCTGGAGGAGCTGTCCGCCGACGCGGTAGCCGGGGTGGTCCGCGCCGCCCGGGGAGCCGCTTAGCCCGAGGAGGCGCAGATGCCGCAAGGCGTACCGGTCAGGGTCCCCGACGACGGGCTGTCCACCCGACAGCGGCGAGACCGGCCGCTGCTGATCGTCCACACCGGAGCGATGAAGGGCAAGTCCACGGCTGCCTTCGGTTTGGCGTTGCGGGGTTGGAGCGCTGGCTGGTCGATCGGGGTGTTCCAGTTCGTCAAGTCCGCGAAGTGGAAGGTGGGGGAGCAGGCCGCGTTCCGGGCGCTGCACGAGGTGCACCAGCGGACCGGGCAGGGCGGGCCGGTCGAGTGGCACAAGATGGGCGAGGGCTGGTCCTGGGCGCGCAAGCGAGGCAGCCCCGAGAACCACGCTGCGGACCACGCCGCCGCCGCGGCGGCGGGTTGGGCGGAGATCGCCCGCCGGTTGGCTGAGCAGGTCCATGACCTGTACGTGCTCGACGAGTTCAGCTACCCGCTGCACTGGGGCTGGGTGGACACCGACGAGGTGCTGGCCACGCTGGCCGATCGGCCCGGCCGGCAACATGTCGTGATCACCGGCCGGAACGTGCCACTCGCGCTGCTCGACGCCGCTGACCTGGTGGTGGAGATGACGAAGGTCAAGCACCCGATGGACGCCGGCCAGAAGGGCCAGCGCGGAATTGAGTGGTGAGCACTGGTGAGTCAATCGGCATCGGCGAGGAGCGCCTGTCTCGCTTCCTCAAGCGCCGCTCGCTCTGCACTGTTCACCTCGGGGAGATGCAGGTCGAGTTGATCGATGACGTGCACCAGGATGCCTCCGACAAGGGCCCGCATGGCGTACTTGTGATCGGCCGGCACGACGAACCAGGGAGCCCAGGGAGTCGACGTTGCCGTGATGGCCTGTTCATAAGCGCGCTGGTAATCGTCAAAGTAAGCCCGTTCCGCGAGATCAGCGCTGGAGAACTTCCAGTACTTTGTCGGGTCGTCGAGCCGCTCGAGCAGCCGCTTCTTCTGCTCCTTCTTGGAGACGTGGAGGAAGAGTTTGACGATGCGCGTGCCTTCGCGCTGAAGGTGGTGTTCGAAGGCGTTGATGTCCTCGTAGCGCTGGCTCCAGAATTCCTCGTTGGGCTGCGCTTGGGGCGGGAGGTGCTGATGAGTGAGGGTTCGGGGATGGACCCGGGTGACGAGCACGTCCTCATAGTAAGAGCGGTTGAAAATTCCGATCCGTCCCCGCTCGGGGAGGGCCTTGACGCAACGCCAGAGAAAGTCGTGGTTGAGCTCTTGCGCGGAGGGCACCGTGAAGGAGACGACCTCGCAGCCCTGGGGGTTGACGCCGGACATGACGTGCTTGATCGTGCCGTCTTTGCCTGCCGCGTCGGGTGCTTGAAAGATGACGAGGAGCGCGTAGGTATTGGCTGCGTAGAGCAACTCCTGGGCCGAGGAGAGCTCTTTGCGGAACTCCTCCAGATCGTGGTTGGCGAGGTCCCGCGGACTCAATGTGCCCGTGGGACCGAGCCAGTGGGTCCTCGTGTCGCTGGTGCTCCGGTTCCTGAGATCCGCAGCTTGACCAGGGCGGACCATGAGCTCCTCAATGATCCGCTTGTGCAGTGTCACGTAACGACCTCCAGGTTGATCTCCCCGCCGGCCATACGGCGCTGTCAGGTTACCGAGGTTGGGGTGTTCGGTTGTCTGGTGTGGATGGGTCACACTGTGACGTATCCATTCACGGGTCCCGTTGAGCTGGGCCGTCAGCGACGGGTTGCTGCTCTGGGCCCGCACGGGAGCTAGGACGCCTGCCCGGGTGCGGCGATCACTACACCGAGATCGCTAGCGCGGTCGGCGAGACGTTTGTCGTAAGTGACGAATGCGGACAGGTGTTTCCCGCTGGCTAGGAGGTGGTCGGCCGTGGCCAAGTGGATTGCGTCCAATGACCGCAAGTAGGGGTCGGTGTAAGCGCCAGCGGTCGCTCATACAGCGTTGTCGATCTCGACGCGGTCGATCCGCGCGATGGTGGCTGCCACGGCGCCAAGGACAGCCGGTTCGCTGCGACGCAGTGCTCGGGGCACCTCGACTTCGATCAGCGCGGAGGCGACCAGCCGCTGGTCGCCGCGGGCGTTGAGGTAGCCGACCAGTTCGGGTGTCTCGTCCTCTTCCCGGATCAGCTTGATCACCGCAGCGCTGTCTAAGTAGATCACCAGCGCTCCTCATCGCGCAGTTGCCGCAGCAGGTCGGCCGCATCCTCTCCGCTGGGCGCCTGGTATCGCGGCATGGGGATCGGGCCAGTGATCGTGGCGGGCGTTACGCGTCCGGCGTCGACCCAGTCGTCGAGTTCTCCCGCCGCTGCGGCGGGCACGATCCGGCCGATCACCTTGCCGTGACGGGTGATCTCCACCGTCTCGCCACCCTCCACCCGGGCCATCACCGACGCGGTGTCCTGATTCAGCACACGTACCGGTATCTGCACCATACCCCGAGTGTAGTACGGCTGTAGTACATCTCGCGGAGCGCGTCGAGGAGATTCTGCGAACCGAGTCCGGCACTGCCGCATGATCCTCGTCGACACCGGGCCGATCGTGGCCGTCGTCAACGACTGCCTGCTCCCTTGACCACCCGCCACCCGAGCTCACGTCATGCCCAACTGCAAGATTAATAATCAAACCTCAGGTGTCCGTGGAGCCGGGGGTACCTGAAGGTGAAGAGCAACCGGGGCGGTTGACACTATGCCCGTAAAGTCACCTTCGCCAGCCGACTGCATAGCATCAACCGAGACGAGCATGCCGGACCGGGCAGGCCAGGGCTATCATGATCACAAGGAGGTCCCGACCATGGCGTTCGAGCGGATCAGCATCGACCACGAGAAGATGGGCGGGCTGCCGTGTATCCCCGTCACCTGGAGTATGCCGCCGCGGCGGTCCAGGAGCGTGAGCTGCCGTTGGCAGTTCGGTAGTGAAGTTCCTTCTTGACTCCAATCTCTCGCATCGTGTGGCGCAGTTGCTGCGGGACGCCGCTCACGTTCGTGACTACGATCGGCAGCACGCGACCGACTTGATGATCTGCGAGTTCGCGCGGCAGCACTTGTTCGTCCTCATCTCCGAGGACACCGACTTCGGCGAACCTTCCTAGGTTGCGCGGTGACCTGGACCAGGGGGCCATCGTGGTCATCGAGCGGAGCCGGCTTCGAGTGCGGCGACTGCCGGTGCTGCCTCCGGTACCCGAACAGCGGAACCCGTAGCGGTCTGTACGTCGCGCATCCCATGGCCGAACCTGTCCGGCACGGTGCGAATGGTGACGCCGCAACTCCGTTTCGCTGTGGTGCACTCACCACTTGACATCAAGCGCCCCAGTCGAGCCTCCAACTCCGCGATCCGCGCGTGCGCCCGCTCCAGCTGCGCGCTCAAGCCCACCACCAACGCCGCCAACTCCTCATACGAGGGCGAGAGCGGCTCGGACGCGGACACAACCCAGATGATCGACGATCAACGACCCGAGATCGAGCCCGACACGCCGTCACCGACCACACACCACCACCCAAGATCGGACTTGCGGACGACGGCCCAGCTCAACGGGATCCGTGAATGGACACCCAAGCTTGTGGTACTCTCCCGTCCAGTCATGCGAAAGTAGGAGAGTGTCTGATATAAGTGCGGCACGCTTGGTGATTCGCTCGAAATCCTGACTACTGTTTCCGGTCGACAAACCGACGTAGAAGCGGGACCTGGACAGCACCTTTTCGTCTATCAAGCTTCTAGCCTTCTCGTCCCATAGAAATCGTCCATAGCACTCCGCCACCGCCTCAGGATTTCGATTTTGGCGTTTAAGGGCCCTAAAAAAATCCTCATGCGGCGCGCTACGATTTCGTTCTGGACTACACGCCTGCGACGGAACATGTAAACATGATAGTCGGCCGCCAGTCGCTGTGACGATACCTGATCCCCGGATCACGCACTCGACCGCACGGCCATCGCCGACCCCCGGCCCTTGGCGCAGAGGGTGCCCTGAGCCAGGCGGGCGTGCGCGGCGACCGAGGTAGGTCAGCACCGCTACAGAGTCGCACCTGCCCGACCAAACGTGGATCAACCAACTCACCCAGCACGAGCCAACCCATTAAGCCTGGATCCACCGGTGAAATTGCGGTGTGAGGGGTGTCGGAGAGGGTAGATGCCCTCCGAGCTGGGATGATGGGCTTGTTGAGGGTCCATTTGGCCGAGTTCGAAGGGTATCTACGAGGTGCAAGCTTGTCATACCGCCGTGGCGGTGTCAGCGAGGTTCGATGAACCGAACCTGGTGTCGTGTGCTGGTTTGGTACCGGTGCTACGGTTGGCGCAGCGTGCTGGGTTGCCTGCGGTCGCCCAGCAGCGGGTTCGGCTTCCGGCCTCGGCGGGTAGCGCCGCGGCGAACGCTGGGGCGAAGATCACCTCGATCGTGGTGGGTATGGTGGCCGGTGCCGACTCGATCGATGACCTCGAGGTGATTCGGCACGGGGCGTTGCCGGGGCTTTTCGGTGGTATCCGGGCACCGTCGACGTTGGGTACGTTTCTTCTCGACGCTGTGGCCCGCGAGACGCTCATCGGTTTATCCCGCCAGGCTCCGTTGCTGCCGGGCGCGGATTCGTATGCGTTTCTGGATGTGGATTCCACGATCAGCCGCGTGTAGGGGTATCCCAAGCAGGGCGCGGAGTACGGATACACCCGGGTCCGGGGTTGCATCCCCTGTTGGCGACGCTTTCGACCCCGATCGCCGCGCCGGTCATCGCCGGTACCCGCCTACGCCGCGGTTCGGCGGGCTCAGCCAAGGGGCGCGGCCAGCTTCGTGGCCGAGGCCATCACCATCGCACGAGCGGCCGGGGTCACCAGCGTCCTGCTGGCCCGGATGGACTCGGCGTTCGACAGCCACGCCGTAGTCAGCACCTGCCTGCGGGCCGGGGTCCGCTTCTCGATCACCACGAAACAGACCCGCCCGGTCCGGACCGCCATCGACAGCATCGGGGTAGACGATTGGGTTCCGATCGCCTACCCGCACGCGATCTACGACGAGGACAGCGGGCAGTGGATCTCTGATGCCGAGATCGCGGAGACCACCTACACCGCATTTCGGTCACGGCCCATATCCGAGCGGATCACGGTCCGGTTGATCGTCCGGCGGGTGAAAGATCAAGAACGTCGTGGCCGGGCAGGGTGAGTTGTTCCCCCCCTGGCGCTACCACGCGTTCATCACCGACTCGACCCTGCACCTCGCAGAAGCCGAGAAACAACACCGGGGACACGCGATCATCGAGCAGGTCAACGCCGACCTCACAGACTCAGCCCTGGCTCCCATGCCCTCGGGATCATTTGCCGCGAATGCGGCCTGGTTGGCGCTGGCGGCTATCGCTCACAACCTCACTCGCGCCGCTGGTTGCCTGGCCAGCCTCTTTCACGCCAAAGCCCGCACCGGCACCCTGCGCCGCCACCTGATCACCCTGCCCGCCCGGATCGCCCAACGATCCCGCCGCGTCACCCTGCGGCTACCGCTCCACTGGCCACACCGACACGCCTTCGGTGGCCTGTTCACCGCGACCCACGACCCACCACGCACCTCCTGACCAGGACAAACACCGCCTCGCCAGGCCTGACCGGAGCGACCACAGGGGAAAAGCTGGGCAGACCAGCGATACTCCCATGCCCGCAACCACACAACATGATCCACAACACCGAACGCGACCCTAAAATGATCACTCAAAGTTAGCCGGTGGATCCAGGCTAAGCGGCTCGGCCACTCCACCTACACGATCACCGCAGATACTTACTGCCACCTGCTCCCCACCGTTGGCGCGCACGCTACGGAAGCCACTGCCGCGCTGGTAACCCGTCACCGGAGCCGGCCGACTGCCTAGCAAATCCCTAACATCGAGTCCAAAGGATCACCAGACGTGATCGCCGAGAACCGAGCTCTTGCAGGTAGAGGGTGGTGCGCCGCCAGGGACTCGAACCCCGAACCCGCTGATTAAGAGTCGCAAGTTCACCCGATAGCAGTAGTACTACCTGGCATTTTGCTCGCCCTGGTTGCGCTGCGGAGGCACTAGAAGCACCCGGAGGACTGGAGTTAATGGACAGTTCAATGGACAAGATCTACGGGGCTCGGCCGCGCTGTGTGGTTCACGGCCGTCACCGGGCCAGGTTGGCATGGGCAGTAGTGCTCAGCCGACCTTGAACTGTTCGTCGCCGAAGTTGGCGACGACTTCGAGGAGGCCTCCGAGGGCGGTGACGTAGCGGTCGAGGACGTCGATGCCGGAGAGTTCGCCGTTCTCGATCTGGCTGACCCGTCCGACGGTCACCCCCATCGCATGGGCGACTTCACGCTGGGTCAGGCCGCGCCGCTTGCGCATGTCGGCGAGCCGGTGGGCGCGGACCTGGGAGATGAGCCGGGACGTGCCGTGCTCGACGTTCTCGCGGCCGATCGCCTCGATGTGCTTGTCGCGGATGTCGGACCAGCGCACGGTGCTCACGGTGGCGGCTCCTGTTCGGTGGCTCGTTCTTTCAGGTAGGTCTCATAGAGTTGTTCCGCGCGTGGGATGGCGTGGCGGTACCAGCCTGACCAATTGCTCGCCTTGTCGCCGGCGACCAGCAGGATCGCGCTGCGCCACGGGTCGAAGACGAACAAGACCCGCACCTCGGTGGCGCCCGCGGATCCGGGGCGGAGTTCTTTGAGGTTGTGGATGGCTGAGCCCTTGATGCGGTCGACCAACGGCCGCCCGAGGTTCGGGCCGACGTCGGCCAGTGTCTCGATCGCGTAGACGACCTGTCGGTAGCTGTCGTCGTCGGCTGTTGCCAGGTCGTCGAGCCATCCGTTGACCTCGTCGGTGAGGAAGATCTCCCACGGCATCCTGTCGCTCCATGTACCAAGAGTATAGCTCACGCTATACCCGTGGGGTCATGATCGGATCAAGCAGTGAGACCTTGCACGCCGCCCACAGCTTCGGGTTCGGCCGTGGAGCCAGGATCGACGCCGCTGACTCATGTCCCGGTGGACGGGCCATCGTTGGCGCTGAAGGGCCCTCGAGCGCAGCTTGTGTGGTTGCGGCGAAGGCACACGACCACCGCGAGGCTCGGCTCCCGGCCAGCGTCGTGGATGAATGGCAACAGGGATCGGCCGGGACCGCTTGGAACATATCAGCGGCACCAACGTTCACGGACGGTCTCGTACCGCTCGGGCAGTGTCGGTGCTCTGATCGGAGGCATCGGCTTGCGAAACGCGACCCGTAGTACTTGGTAGCGCGGGGATGGTGGGGCGTTGCGGCTGCCTTGAAGCGCGCCCCTCACTCATTCCTAGCAGCGCCTTGATCGGGAAGGTGAGTGGTAAAAGTGCGTCGTACGAGATTCGGCGGAGTCTTTCAACGTTGTCAGCGGTCATGTGGTGCGCGGTGTCGGCGGCACCGGTTCTGCTTCCATGTCGAACTGGGCCGTGGTTCCGACGGCCGGCGGCGGCAGGCTACCTGCGGCGGGTTCATCTCTGCGGCCGATGCGGCAACGGCACGGTCCAAGGTCGTGGCCCAACACCGCGCCGACCGCTGGCCGCAGCATCCGACGATGACGGTGGGGCAGTGGTTGGAGTCTTGGTACGCAGCGAAGGTCATAGCGGGCACGCTGCGACCGACGACGGCGCGCTGTTACCGCCAGCATCTGGACGCCTACCTGCTGCCCCAGCTCGGTGGGCTGCGACTCTGCCGGCTGCGTGGTTGGGACGTAACGCGCATGTACGCTCAGATCCGGTCGCAACGAGACGCTGCGATCGCCCGCTTCGAGCAGCAGATGCTTGCGGCAGCGGATCGGTTGGCCAAGGCCGCCAGTTCCACCGCACCGTTACGACGACCGCGAGATCTTGGGCCGAGTTCACTGATCCGGCTGCACGCCACCCTTCATGCTGCTCTGAACGCCGCAGTGCGGGTCGGGGAGATCCCGATCAACCCAGCCAGACAGGCCGAGGTGCCCCGTGCACGCCAAGCGAAGATCAGACCGTGGCCGCCGGAGATCTATGGCGCGTTCCTCGATCACCTCGACCAGACACAGGACCGGATGGTCGCGCTGTTCCACCTCGCCGGGCACATCGGTTTGCGACGAGGGGAACTTTGCGGGCTGCGTTGGGAAGACCTCGACCTCGACAATCGTGTGCTGGTTGTGAGACGCCAGATTGCAGATACAGGCTCGCAGCTCGTGGTCAGCAGGCCCAAGACCCGCAGCGGTGAGGACCGGCGGCTGGACATCGACGGAGGCACCGTCGAGGTACTACGGATCTGGCGGTCTCGCCAGGAGACCGAGTACGCCAAGGCAGGCGTGGAGGGCTCCGGCTACGTATTCACCAGGGCTGATGGGCAACACTGGCACCCCGCCTACCTCACCCACTGCCGCACTGGTAACCCGTCACCGGAGCCGGCCGACTGCCTAGCAAATCCCTAACATCGAGTCCAAAGGATCACCAGACGTGATCGCCGAGAACCGAGCTCTCACAGGTAGAGGGTGGTGCGCCGCCAGGGACTCGAACCCCGAACCCGCTGATTAAGAGCGCCGAGGCGTCAGCGGCACCCCCGGGACTGGAGTTACTAAGAAGATCGAAAGTAGCTAGACCGACCGGTGGGCTACTTGATGTAGCTCAGGCATGGATCGCTGAAGAAAGCGCGGACAAGTTCGGGTAAGCGTTGGAGGCGTAGGAGCGCGGATTCGGCCT
>JBOHFR010000093.1:0-16077 GCA_050699715.1 Pseudonocardiaceae bacterium | reverse complement strand
TCCAACAGACTCCACTCCGGTCTCGACTACAGGACACCGCAAGAGGTCCTTAAAGAGTGGGTAGACTCGCAGGAAGCAGCGTAAGAAGCACACAATCCGACGGTCCGAAAAACGCGGGGCAGATCACCTGGGAGCGCAGCTATGGCGGCGGACCGGTCCGGGATGCCGTGATGGGACAGCTGCACTGGTCATCTGGCCTGTTGGACGCCGACTGCACGGACGAGTTGAGCCCCGCGCTGCACTCCGCGGTGGGCGATCTCGCCAGCATCGCGGGGTACATAGCCCTGCAGGCCGGCTGCTACGCGGAGGCCCGCCAGGTCTCCGGCTTCGCGCTGGCCTGCGCTGAGAAGGCCAAGGACTGGTCCCTGCGGGCTTATGTCCTGGAATGCATGGCGACGCAGGCGATCTGGACTGGGCAGCCTGATGAGGGACTCACGCTGATCGAGTTCGCCCTGGTCCGGGCCGATTGGCTCACCGCGACCGAGCTGACGTTGCTGCACAGCACCCGGGGGCGCGCGCTGGCCACGATGAGCCGGGTTCAGGAGACCCTCAGGGCGGTCGGCACCGCCGAGGACCACTTCGCGCACTCCACCCCAGCCAACGACCCACCATTTTTGACCCACTACAACGCCGCCTTTCTCAGCGGGAGCAACGGGACTGCCCTGTTCAACCTGGCCGTGCTTGGCCACAACCCCCAGCTGGCCACTGACCGACTCACCGCCGCGGCCGCCGGGCACACCGACGTCGGCTGCCGGGCGGCCTGCCTGACCAAGCTGGCCAGTCTCACGATGGCCACCGGTGACCCACTCCAGGCCGTGGCCATCGGACACGAGGCCCTGGACGCCGCCGGCATGATCCGCTCCCGCCGGGCCGCCGACAACCTGCGTGAGCTGTCCCACCACGCCGCCACCCACCAGAAACTCGATGAGGTCGCCCACCTGCGACACCGGATCGCCACCCTCCTGGTGCGCACCGACAATCCATAAAACGGGGAGAGGATTGGGAACGGAAATCCTCTCCCCAACAATCTCTTGACAAGCGTGTGATCACGTGCCTCCCGTGGGTATCTGGATCCGGGAAGCTCATCACCACGCCGTCATCTGGTGTCTCGACCACCCAGGTGACGGTGCGTGGCGGTGGCCCCGCTTCCTTCTCGGGTGACACCGGCGCGGGGCCACCGCCTTCCACTCACCAGGAGCGGGAGGGCACTGTGCACCGGGATCACACCTTGAGACAAGCAGGTCCACCACAGGTTCCTGATCCCCTGTGCGCCATCCAGACCCCGGCTGGCCGCCGGTCGAGCTTGCCCCCCACACCGCTTCCGACCGGCGGCCAGCCGGACCCACACCACCCGAGCACAAGGTCAGGGACTCACTCCCTCCAGAACCAGCAGAGAGGACGGCACCGCCGCAAGCGGCTCCGCGCGTGGCTCCACTGGTGGTGGCTGGGGCCACCACCAGTCCCGATCACGGAAGAGACCCGGAAGGCTCTCCGGTACTGGCTGGCACGCGAGCGCGGCTACCTCCCCCAGCCCTACATCCCCCAGCCCCGGCGCATCGTGGTCCTGCCACGCCAGCACTCCGCCCCAGACGTAGACGCTCCGGTCACCGGCCCCAATGCGGTGCCCTACCAGGGTGCGGTCCCACCCCGTGCTCGTGCTCACAATGTCGGATAGCCGTGCAGGAGTCGAATGAGTTGGGTGGTGCGCCAGCGCCAGGGGTCGAGGCCAAAGGTGTCGACGTCGGTCACGATCACCTCGGTGACATCCAGCGCGGCGCGGCCGGGTCAGTGCCGCGCACGGTATCACGAGATTGTCGACTGATCCACATCGAACATCTCCGCCCACACCTCCTCGATGATGTTCTGGCGCATATACCTGCTGGTGACGACAAGTGCCTCGCGCAAGGTGAGTTCTTTTGGTCGGCCTGTGCCCCGATCCCATGGTTTTGTGAGCAGGTCGCCGACCCTCTGCTCCAGCACGTCGAGTTGCTCGGCGTCCAGTCCTGACATACGATCGAACCGCAACGGCTTCTCCGTCGTGAGAGAGTGGTTTCGTCACCTCCTTTCTATCGACCAGAGAGGCCGTTGCCTGTTATTTCATGCGGCGTGTCGCCAGCTTTCGGGACAATGATCCCTGCTTGGGCTCAAACGCAACAGTCCCCGCTAGCTGCGTCGGAGTCTCAGCTGTGCAGGAGTCCTAGCTGTCGAGCTTTGTTGACCGCGAGCACGCGGTCATGGCAGTCCAGTTTTTCGTAGATGTTTTCGAGGTGTTTCCGGACCGTGCGGACACTGATCCGGCGCAGGCGCGCGATCTGTTGGGCGCTCAATCCGTCTGCGAGGAGGGTGAGGACGTCCAGCTCGCGGACGGTGAGGCGCACGAGTGTCCGCGCTTCGTCGGTGTCCGCACTGGGAGTCCGGCGTATCGGGAAGGACGAGTAGGCGGCGTCCAAGAGAGCAAGCATTGGTTGCAGACGACGAGCATACCACAGATCGGCCTCGGTGAAATCTCGGGTTGAGCGGCGGATGCCCCAGCAGCTGGTTGGGGGATCCGCCGGGGCGGTCATGATGGCCAAATCGTAGCGACTGCCAACGGGTACATACAGCTCGCGGTACACCCGACTTGATCGGAACACGCGATCGGAAATAAAATCGCTCAGGCGCAGGACCGGTTCGGAGTCGGGGTGTGCCCGCCAGTGCGCCATGAAGGGGTGTTCAGCTATTGCTGCATTGAACACACTATGCACGCGGTACATCTCCGCTTCGTTATGCCACATCTTTATCACCGTTGGCCTGGCGAGGTCAACACCGGCCCACGATATGATGTCGCCAGGCAGGGCTTCATTCAGGCACGCCGACGCGACCGTGAGATAAGCATCACGGTCGGGTAGCCCCTCGACGTGGTAACTGAGATCACACTCAGTCAGATGTGCGCGCGCCATGATTTTCCCTATCGAGCGACACTGGGTCGCTCGGTGTGAGGAGCCCTAGTTGTCGAGCTTTGTTGATCGCGAGTAGGCGGTCGTGGCAGTCCAGTTTTTCGTAGATGTTTTCGAGGTGTTTCTGAACCGTGCGGACACTGATCCTGCGTAGGCGCGCGACCTGTTGGGCACTCAACCCGTCCGCGAGGAGGGTGAGGATGTCCAGCTCGCGGACGGTGAGGCGCGCGAGTGTCCGCGCTTCGTCGATGTCCGCACTGTCAGCCTGGTATATCCGGGAAGACGAGTAGACGGCGTCCAAGAGAGCCAGCAGTGGCTGCAAGTGACGAGCGCGCAGCAGCTCGGCCTCAGTGAAATCTCGGATTGAGCGTTTTATGATCCAACCTTTGCTTACGGTATGGTCCCCATCGGTGGCGATGCTCAGCTGGTAATGGGCGCCCTGGGGGACAAACAGATCGCGGTACACCCGACTCGATCGGAACTTGCGATCGGAAATGAAATCGCTCACGCGTAGGACCGGTTCGGAGTCAGGATGTGCCAGCTGGTGCGCTACGACGGGGTGTTCAGCTATCACCGCATCGGGCACGTCGCGCACGCGGTGATATGCCTTCGCGTCGTTGAACCACAACTTCATCGGTGGGTTGGCGCGGTCGATAATTTTCCACCCGGTGATGTCGCCAGGCAGGGCCTCGCTCAGGCACGCCGACATGACCGTGAGGTAGGTATCACGGTCGGGTAGCCCCTCGGTGTGGTAACTGAGATCAAGCTCAGTCAGACGTGCGCGCTCCATCACAACTCCATGATCCAAAAATGGCGTACGCAAAAGAGCGTAGGACGTACGCAAAAGAGCCTATGGCGATGCTCGCCGGTCGAATGCCACCGTGGAGCAGGTCGCGGTGGCGAGGTCGCTCCCTCGACCGTCGGCAATGGGGAAGGAGTGGTATGAGGTGAGTTCCCTGACGAGTCCGTCTGGGATCGGGCGCCGAGCCTGGGGGCTGGCTGGGCACGAGCTCGCCCGCGTATCGAGGTGCGGGGTGTCATCGGCGATCCTTTCGATCTATGGGTGGTCTTCTGGACAAGAGAGTCCCGGCGGAGGGAATGAAATACCGCGGATCGGTCAGGGCGCGCCACCGGCCAGCAGCGAGCACAAGACGCCGACCGGCGGCTACCGTCAGTATCCGGACAGCGCGGCGGGGCGGACCCGCCGGCTTGCGCCCCCGAGCTCACGGCGACGGGCGGAGCCACGCCGTACCGGACCCGCTCTGGTCAGTAACCCCCATCCCTATCTAGTCGGTGAGAGCCGCATCCGGCGGGCGTGCGATGGCACTGAGCCGGATCGGAAGCGGAGCTGGACCGGTGTTTTTTCTGGGGAGAGGTTAGCTATGGTGACGCCCGCCCAGGACGTCCGGGCGCAGTGGTCTGCACGGTCGTTCGTGGAAGCGTTTTCCGCGAACGTGCGACGTTTTCCGGACAGTCCGGCTCTCCTCTGGTGGGGTGCGCCGGTCAGTTACCGAGAATTGCATGACCGGGCGCTGCGCGCCCGCGCGGAACTGAGCGGCGCGGACCTTGGCGTGGCGCCGATCGGTCTGCGGTGCTCGAAGTCTCCGGACTCCATTGCCCTCATTCTCGCGTGTTTGATGGATCAGCGCTCTTTCCTGTTGCCCGCCACCACGCTTCCCGAGCCCACTCTTGAGGAACTCTTCCGTCGCGCCGGATGCGCCCGCGTGCTGACCGTCTCAGGCTCCTCCGGCCGGTATTCCTGGGTGGCCACGCCGAGGGCAGATGGCACCCGGCGGGGCCGCGGGGCCGCCGGGTGCGTGCGGTCATTCTCACCCGATCCGGAGGCGGTGACGTTCATGCTCACCACCTCCGGTTCCACCGGGCTACCGAAAATCGTGCCGTTGCGCGAGGGCGCGGTGGACCGGTTCACCGACTGGGCGGGCGAGCAGTTCGAGCTGGGAGCGGGCCGGGTGGTCCTCAACTTCAGCCCGCTGAACTTTGACCTGTGCTTGCTGGATATCTGGGCCACCCTCAAACACGGCGGATGCGTCGTGTTGGTGGACCCGGCGCGGGCCACCAATGGCCACTACCTTCGTGGCCTGCTCACGAGCCATGCGGTCGGGCTGGTGCAGGCTGTTCCAATGTTCTATCAGCTCCTCATTCAGGCGCAGGCACACCGGGACAACCCAGACGAATTCGCTAGCGTGCGCCATGTCGTGGTGACCGGGGATAGCATCACGCCCCAATGCCTGGCGCAGCTTCCCGGGTTGTTTCCCCGCGCTCGGCTGTACAACCTGTACGGCTGCACGGAAACCAACGACAGCCTGCTGCACGAGATCGATCCCACGAACCTGCCGACCGGCGCGCTGCCCTTGGGTATCCCCTTGCCCGGGGTGCGGGCGCTGCTGGTCAACGAGGACGGCACCGTTCGCGAGGGACCAGGAACGGGTGAGCTGTATGTGTCGACACCGTTTCAGACTTCCGGCTACCTCAATCACCCACGGCACGAGAGCCGTTTCGTCGCGCATCCGTACGGGACCGACACGCTGCGCTATTTCCGCACCGGCGACCTCGTGCACCGCCACGAGAATGGCTCGCTCACTCTGGAGGGACGCACCGATTTCCAGGTAAAAATCCGCGGGGTGCGACTTAACATCGAAGAAGTCGAGCGAGTCCTGCGCTCGCATCCCGACATCGCCGAGGTGGCTGTCGTGGCCGTGCCCGACCTGGTCGCCGGGCACCTTTTGCATGCCGAGACCAGACGGGTCCCGGGGTCGATGCTCAACACTCTCTCGCTCCGGAGCTTTTGCGCCGACCGGCTGCATCGGATCGCCATTCCTTCGACTTTCCAGATTACCGAAGATCCGTTGCCCCGGACCTCGACCGGCAAACCCGATCGTCACCTGATGATTGCCCACCTAAGTAGAAGAGAAAGCTGACATGGATCACACCCAGACGATCACGAAATTCCTCGTCGACGAATTCCTTCCCGACGTCCCGGCCGACTCACTGGCCGTCGACTACGACCTTTTGGCCGGTGGAGTCCTCGATAGCCTCGGACTGTTGAAGGTCATCGTCTGGCTGGAGGACCGATTCAACGTCGTGATCGACGACATCGAGATTGAACCGGACAACTTCCGCACCGCCGCCGCCATCAACACGTTCGTGTGTAGCGCCCGGCGAAGCGCCTGAGCGAGTACACCATGACCGAACTACTCGATGCCCTAGTCAATTGCCGGCATCTGGTCGACCTGGACATGTGCCGGGCGTTCTGGAATCGCCTGGAGCGCCGGCAACTTCACCCGGGCGAGGCCGCCGCCGTGCTGAGCTGCCTATCCACCCGCATGCCCTCCGCCTCCACCGTGGAGATCCTCGTCCGGTCGCTTAACGAGCGGCGAGCCCAACCGAGCCAGGAGTTTGCTGGTGCGGTCAACATCGTCGGTACCGGCGGCGGACCGCGCACGTTCAACATCTCCACCGCGGCGGCGTTCGCCGCCGCCGCCATGGGTGTGCCGGTGGTGAAGACCGGCTCCCGCGGATACACCAGCCGGGCGGGATCCCTTGACCTGCTGGATCAGCTCGGGATCCCGCTGACCACGAGCTACCAGCAGACCGGCGAGATGCTGGACCGCTACCGCATCGCCTGTACCGGCTACTTCGTCTACCCCGTCGAGCTCGCCGCGCTGACCCGGGCGGTGCTGCCGCTGCGGATCCGCACCCTGGGCCGCTTCGTGAACACGGTCGGTCCGTTCCTGGCGGCCATGCCAGTGTCGGCCCAGCTCACCGGCGTCTCCCAGCGCTCCTACCTGCCGGCGCTGCGGCGCCTCGCCGCCCAGCAGGCGCCCAAGCGAGTCTGGCTGTGCACCAATGATCTCGGCGCCGATGAGCTCCTCAGCGTCGCGGACAACACGGTGTACGACGTGGGTGCCGGGCAGTTCCCGATCCGGCCCGCCACCGTGGGGCTAGACGGGGGCACCCTGTCGGACCTGCGACCCGCCGCGGAGAGCGCCGCGACGGTCGAGCACTTCCTGGGCGTGCTCGGGGGACAGGGACCGCCCGCGGCGATCGCCACGGTGTGTCTTAACGCGGCCGCCCTGGCGGTGGCCGCCGGCAGCACCGAGGACTGGGCGAGCGCGGTGAGCATGGCGCGCGAGGCCGTCGTCGTCGGCGGCGCCCTCGAGCTGATCCGCCGCATTCGACGAGACCGCGAGCAGGTCAGGGTGCTCAGCCCTGGAGCGTTGGCGGCCACCACGTCCCGGGTGGAGCCAGTCGCATGATCAATCGTCTCGAATCCGCCGCGGCCAGGGGCTTCTTTTCCCGGCGTCGCGCGGGAGAGCCGGGCCTGGCGGTGTTCCTCAACGCCGGCGACCCCCCGCTGGGCGCCTTCCGCGACATCGTCCAGATGCTCGATGAGCTCCGGGTGGACTGCCTGGAGCTCGCCGTGCCCTTCCCCGACTCCTGCACCGATGGACCGGTGATCCGGCGCTCGGCCACCCGGGCACTGCGCACCGGCGTCGACCTCGCGGCCGCGCTCGGGGCGCTGGAGGCCGTCCGCGCTGAGCTCACCCATTTGCGCGTGGCCCTGCTGCTCGACTGGAGCCACACCATCAAACCGGTCCCGATGCCGGACTTCCTCGCCCGGCTCGCCGCCTCCGCCTCCGCCACCGACGCGCTGCTCGTCCACGGCCTGCCACCCCGGCTGCGCTCCGGGTACTACCGCGCCGCCCGCGAGCACGGGGTACCGATCATCACCACCTGCTATCCCCGCTCCAGCGTCGCGGTGCAGGCGCACGCGGCCGCCCACGCCAGCGCCTACCTCTACCTGGTCGCGCGCTACGGCCGCAGCGGACGCCGGCCCGCGGCGGGATTCGGCGAGCTCGCGCCGGTCATCGGCGCGCTGCGCGCCCACACGCGGGTCCCGATCGCCGTCGGTTTCGGCGTCCGAGATCACCGGGACGTTCAGGCGTTAGCCAAGATCGGCGCCGACGCGGCGATTATCGGCAGCGCCGGCGTCGAGCAGGTCGAACACGCACTCACCCAGCACACCGATCCCGTGCAAGCGCTCGGCGATTTTGTGCAAACGCTGCGGCCCGCCCCGGCACGGGGCTGACCATCTGATAGAAAGTAAGGAAACAAGATGATTATCCGCACGCTCGACGCTGTGCCGTCAATCGACTGGGGCAACGGCCTGAGCCGCCGATTCCTGCTGCACTCCGACAGCATGGGATACACGCTGACGGACACCACTGTCCGGGCCGGCACCACATCCCGGATGGAATATCGCCACCATTTCGAGGCATGCTACTGCATTGAAGGCAAGGGTGAAGTTCGGGATCTCGACGGGAATTCATACCCGATACGGACGGGAACGATGTACGCACTCGACAAGAACGATCCGCATTTCCTCATCGCGGCACCAGATACTGACCTGCGGCTGGTGTGCGTGTTTTCTCCCGCGCTGTATGGCGACGAGCACCACAGCCTCGATGCGAACGGGTTCTCCAGCTACCAGCGGCGAATTTTGGCAGCCTGACGGGATCAGGAGTACGACGATGATCGATTTCAACGCGGACCAGCGCGCGCTGCGCGCTGGTCTGGCCCAATGGTGCGACGCGCTCAGCGCGGGCCACCTCGAGTACGACGCCAACAGCGTCTTCCCCTGGGACAAGTGGAAGCTCATCCAGGAATGCGGGATTCTGCGGCTGCCCTTCGAGGAGCGCTGGGGCGGGCTCGAGCAGGACCTGCGCACTACGATGTACCTCCTGGAGGGTCTCGGTTATGGCTGTCGCGACGGCGGCCTGAACTTCTCGGTCTCCACGCATCTGGTCAGCACCGGAATACCTATCCAGACCTTCGGCTCGGCGGAGCTCAAAGCACGCTACCTGCCGGGCATCTGCGCGGGGGAGACGATCGGAGCCCACGCGATCACTGAACCGGACGGCGGCTCCGATGCGCTAGCCATGCGCACTCGCGCCCGCCGGGATGGCGAGCACTACGTGCTCAACGGGAGCAAGACCTTCGTGAGCAACGGTGCGGTGGCTGATCTGTTCGTGGTCTATGCCAGAACCCATCCCGACGCTGGTCCGCTGGGTCTGACCCCCTTCCTGGTGGAGAACGGCACCCCCGGATTCCAGATCAGCAACCCGATCTCCAAGATGGGCCTGCGGACCTCGCCGCTGACCGAGCTGTTCTTCCACGACTGCCGGGTTCCGGCCGGCAACGTCATCGGTCGGCCCGGCGGCGGTTTCATCGTTTTGGATCACGTCATGAAATGGGAGATCCTGTGCTCATTTGTGATCAATCTTGGTGAGATGGAGCATCGCCTCGAACGGTGTATCAACTACGCCAGCACTCGCACCCAGTTCGGTGCTCCCATCGGTTTATACCAGGCGATCTCACACAAGATCGCTGATATGAAGGTGGGGCTGGAGGTCACCAGGAAATGCTTGTTCGACGCCGCCGACGCGGTTACCCACAAGAGGGACGCGACGATCGATGTCGCGATCGCCAAACTGGTGGCCAGTGAGCACAACCTCGCGTCCGCATCCGCCGCCGTACAGATCTTCGGCGGTAACGGTTACCTGGTCGAATACGGCCTGGAAAAAGACATGCGGAACGCTGTCGCCGGAACAATCTACTCCGGCACCTCAGAGATCCAACGCAACCGGATCGCGTCGATGCTCGGCCTGTAGGCCGACTGGAAGAACCGACAGGAAGCAACAGTCATGAACGTAAAAGACCACCGCGCCGCAGATCTGGCGCCCACGGATTTCCTCGACTACCGCTCCCCGGAGGTCCAGGATTTCGTGGCGCGCTGGGCACCCGCAGCGGGCAGCACGGACACCGAGCGTGCGGTCTCACTTTATTACGCGGTGCGCGACACCGTGCGATATGAGGTGTACAGCGCCGACTTCTCCCGATCAGGACTGCGGGCGAGTCACATAGCGCGCACCGGATCGGGCATGTGCATCCACAAGTCCGTGCTTTATGCAGCGGCCCTGCGGGCCATCGCGGTACCCAGCAGGCTGGTATTCACCGACGTGCGCAACCACCTGGCGTCTGCGCGGCTCCGGGCGTTGGTGGGCGGTGACGTTTTCCGGTATCACTGCCTCACCTCAGTATACTTGAACGGCCGCTGGGTCAAGGCCACTCCGGTGTTCCCCAGAATCCTCTGCAAGCTCTACCACATCGCGCCGCTGGAGTTCGACGGAACCACCGACAGCCTGCACCACCCCTTTGACCTCCACGGTCGCCAGCACATGGAGTTTCTGCATACCCACGGTGAATTCGCCGACCTTCCCTATGACCGTGTCGTCACCAGCCTGCGAGCAGCACACCCTGGCCTCTTCGGCGACGCCGAGCACCTGGTCGAGGGATCGCTGATCGCTGACGCCCGCACCACCCCGGTCCGGTCATGAGGCCTTGGGTGAAGATATGCGGGGCGACCCGGCCTGCGGACATCGACCTGCTGGCCGGTGCTGGCGTCGACCTGGTAGGGCTGTGGCACGGGGTGCCAGGCGGCCACGCCGAGCTCGGCGTCGGAGCGCTGGTCGCGCTGGCGCACGCGGCGGTGGGCACCCGGTTGCAACCGGTCCTGGTCACACTCCAGAGCACCGCGGCCGCCATCCGCCAGGTACTCTCGGCGGCCCGGCTGGGCTGGGTGCAGCTGCACGGATACCAGCCGCCGGGCACCGTGCGCGCCCTGAAAGCCGCGGACGGTGACCTGCGCGTGATCAAGGTGCTGCACGTGCGCGCGGGCGACTGCCAGGAACGGGCCCTGATCCGGGCCTACGAGCGGGCCGGCGCGGATTACTTTCTGCTGGATTCGGTGACCGAGCACGGCGGGCTCGGCAGCACCGCCCACGCCCTGGACGTCCCCGTGGTGCTGGCCCTGGCCGAGCGCATCAGCCGGCCGTTCCTGCTGGCCGGGGGGATCACCGCGGACCGAGCTGGACAGCTGCGGGAGGTCAGCGGCCATCCCCGCTTCATCGGGGTCGATGTGGACACCGGCGCCCGGGGCAGCGACCGGTGTTTCGACCCGACGCGCATCACGGAGATCCGCCGGGCGTGGCCGACGTCCCCCATGGTGGGAGCCGCCTCATGACCTGGACCTTCCTTGAGGCGCTGCTCACCGCACCCGTCCCGGTGATCACCGAGGTGAAGCTCACCGACGGGGCCGGCGCCGACCTGCTCGGTGCGCGCACGGTCGCCGAGGTGATCGACGCTTACCACGACGCTGGCGCCCCCTGCATGTCCGTGGTCACCGGCCACTGGTTCGGCGGGAGCCGCCAGCTACTGCGCGAGGTGGCGGCGCTGACCGATGCCCCGCTGCTCCAGAAGGACTTCCTCACCCGAGAGTCCCAGCTGCGCCGAGCCAGCGAGCTGGGGGCCTCGGCGGTGCTGCTCACCGCGAGGCTACTACCCGCCGCGGTGCTGCGGCGGCTGATCGAGCAGGCGCTGCGGCTCGGCCTGACCCCGTTCGTCGAAGTCTGCACCGAGGAGGAGATCGACGCGGTGAGTCATGGCCCGGACTGCGTCGTCGCGGTAAACAACAAGGACATTCGCAACCGCGAACGTGATCGCGGTGACCTGCAGCGCAGCATGGCGCTGCTCCCGGCGGTGGTCAGCAGCGGTACCCGCTGCCCGGTGAGCGCCAGCGGTATCCACCAGCCCGACGCCGCCGCCCACCTGGTCAACTCCGGCTACGCCGGGCTGCTGATCGGCACGGCCCTGCTGCGGGCACCCAGCCCCCGAGCCTGGTTCGCCGAATTCCACCGACACCGCAGCCCCCGCCCCGAGGATGACGATGCCAGCTAAGTGCCTGGTCCAGAACTGCGGCGTCCTGGAGCTTAATACTCATCGTTGGCGCGCGCTGCCGTTCCTGCTTGCCGGACCTTTCCTGTCGCTGTTCAATCAGTTCGTCGTCAACGTGGCCGCAGATCCCATCGGCCACGACCTCACGGCGTCTGCGCCGCAGCTTGAGGCGATTGTCGGCGGCTACGGGTTGGTCTACGCCCTGGGGTTGATGACGGGCGGACGACTCGGTGACACCTATGGGCGAAAGCGGATGTACCGAGTGGGCTTGCTGATGTTCACGGTGGCATCGGCCCTGTGCGGGCTCGCCTTGAACCCGATGGAACTGGTGGTGGCCCGGTTAGCGCAAGGAGCCGCGGCGGCCGTGCTCCTGCCACAAGTCCTCGCGCTGATCAAGGTGCAATTTTCCGACCAGGAACGGGTCCGAGCGCTGGCCGCGTTCGGTGTCTCCATCGGCCTCGGGCAGATCGCTGGGCAGGTGCTGGGCGGTGTTATTCCCTACTGGAATGTGTTCGGGTTGGCCTGGCGACCGATTTTCTACCTCAACGTGCCGGTGTGCCTGATCGCGTGGGTCTGCTGCGGCTGGTGGGCTCAGGAAAGCCGGTCAAGCGGACGGAGGCGACTCGACCTACCCGGTTCGCTGTTGTCCATCGCTGGCGTGGGCCTGGTCCTGGTTCCCCTGATGGGCGGGCACCGGACGTCATGGTGGCCCACGGATATCGCCTCCGTCACCGCGGGTGCGCTCCTGCTGACCGGTTTTCTGTCGAGGCAGCGGATGCTGTCCCGGGCTGCGGACGGCCAGCCACTCGTGCCCACCTGGCTGTTCCGGAACCGCGGATTCACGGTCGGCGTGCTGCTGAACGTGGCCCTGTACTCTGCCATCATTCCCTTCTCTTTTGTGCTTGGAATTTACCTCCAGCGTCACCTGGGTGAGTCAGAGCTGGCTGCGGGACTTACCTTTACCCCAACCGGGGTGGGTTTCATCGTCGCCTCCCAGATGGGCCCACGTCTGTACGCTCGCGTGGAGCTGTGGGCGGTCGTGCTGGGCGCCGCGCTCACCGCTGCGGGACTCGCGCTGGTCCTGAGCATCATGCTGGCAAACGGCAGCACGATGACGTGGCTACTACTGGGTGCCCTGCTGGTGTTCGGACTCGGTATCGGCACCACACTGCCCATGGTGACAGGCACGGTGCTCCACTATCTGCCGACCGAGCAATCGGGCGCGGGCAGTGGCGTGCTGACCGCGGCTCAGCAGCTGTCCGGCGCGGTGGGCGTGGCACTGTGCGGCGCGGTACTGTTTACCGGTACGGAACTGGGCCCCGGAGCAAGCCCCACCCCGTACGTGCTAGCGCTCGCCGCGCAGCTCCTGACAGCCATCCTGACAGTGGCCTGCGCCTGGTGGCTTCGGCGCATTACCTCCCAGGGCCGCCCGTGAACGGGCCGACGACGTCGGTGGTGATCCAGCAGGGAGATCGGGGCAAACCGGGGTTGCGACGTGAGGTCGCACGTGGCGAGTGACAGTTGTGTGTGGCTGATCGACGAGCCCAGCAGGCCCCACCTGCGGGCGGGGCGGACGGAGCCTGCTGAGTTTTTCCAGCCCGGGCCGAGACCAGTGAGGAGGTCTCGCTCCGGTGGCCGCGTCGCGGGGAGCTGGGCTCGTCCCAGCCGCGGAGCCCGCGGCGCGAGCGTGCGGAAGCGCTTGCGCGCTAGTCGGGGGTGGTGCGGGGTCGGGGCATGACGGTGACCCGCCGGGCGTGGCTGGCGTGCTCGCGCCGGTGCAGCACCTGCTGGTACCAGGACAGGTGACGTTGGTGTCGGGCGAGTAGGTGCGTGACCGTGACCCGTTGGTTGTCGTCCGCGCTCTCCCAGCGCATCCATCGGGACGGTGCCCGGTGTCGAGGCGTCACGCTGGCGCGCATCACCGTGCCGCTGTGGTGTCGCGCAGCGCGGTGAGGAGGACCTGCTGCACCCACGCCGCTTGGGGCAGACGCGTCTGGTTCTTGGCCGGGCTGGTGAATCACCGTTGGAAGAGCACGACTCCGGTGGTGGTGGGGGGCAGCGCCACCCACGCAGGCGCCCCGCTCGCCCCGTAGAGCCGCACGCCCGCCTGGGCCAGCCGGGGTGACAGTGTCCCATCCCACGACGTGGCCCCGCTGGCGCAGCCGGGAGGGCGTCGCGCCCTCCCGGGGGTAGGCCTTGATCTGCTCCACCCGACACAGCAGGGGCAGGGCGGCGCCGTCCGCGTCGGTTCACCGCCAGGGGGTGGCGCCCCGGTGGGCGCTCACGGCAGCCACATCCCCCTCGCGAGGACTTTGAGCAGCGCGCTCAGGGCGAGCTTGTCGAGGGGGTTGGTGTCCTGGCTGCTCGTGCTCACCAGCAGGGTGATCTCACCCTGGTCCGGGTGAGGCCGTCGCGGCGCGCGCGGGGCCCGGGTCGGTCTGGGGTTGCCGCGAGCTGTCCTCGCGCTCGGGTCATCAGTCATGGGTGACCTCATTTCTCACGCGCGGGGCGGGGATCGTGTCCCGCCCGGCTGGTTGAACCGGTGGCCAGAAGCTCACCGGTGGGTTTGTTGGCCGGAGGAAGGGACCGGCTGGCCGCCGGGAGCGTGGAGTCGGGGACAGCTCCACCGGCGGCCAGCCGGAAATCGGGTCGCCAGCTCTCGGGTGGTGTCCGGACACGGCGGACACGCCCGGCGACCCGGATGATCGGCCGCTGCGCAGGAGGGCGACCGTGGGCGGCACCTCACCGCACCGCGGCGTCAGGACACCTGGCGGATGATCCCGCACCAGCAGGTGCGCCGGGCAATCCAGCGGGGACAACGCCCACCGAGCCGGCCCGCTCTCCCACACCCCGCGCAGGGGCGCGTCCTCCCCGACCGCGATCCGCTCGACGGTGAATCCCCGGTCTTTGGCAGCATCGAGGAGCGGCTGGGCGGCCGCCAACTCCGGGCTTTCAGTCATCGCTGCCTGCCGGATATTTGGGTGTACTGCACCGGGCCCGGCCGCCGGGAACTCCCGCCGGGAGCTTCAGTAAAGGAGTCATGCTCAACCGGCGGTCTCCGGCGCGGGCTCAACCGGCGCCCGGAGCTCATCGTGCCGTTCCCGCAGCCAGGAAGCTCAGACACAGTTTCCGCCACGATCGGTTCCGCCGACCCGAGCGACCCGATCAGCGTCTCAAGGTTGGTACGGATCTCCTCGAGTTGGCTGAGCAACTGGCCGATAGAGGCTAAGTGAGTCGATATCTGGTGAAGACGCTGGTCAATCGCGGCCAGCCTTGCTAGCACGTCGTCATCAGCACCACGCACCGGCTCGCTGACGGGATCCACGCTCATAACCGAGAAGACAACAGCAATGCAGGCCCTCACGATAGGCGCAGCGCAGTCAGTTTCGCCTTAGTCCCAGATCGAATAGTCGGCCGGCGACTAGTCGCTGTTCAGGGCGGTCCAGGCGTCTGAGACGATCTCAGCAAGGCTTGACTTATGGGGTCGCCAGCCCAGTTAGGACCGGATGCGGGTGCTGTCGGCCAGCAGTGTCGCCGGCTCATGCGCGGCGGCGGTGTGCCGCCGTGGGATGGGTCGTCCGGTCACTGTCTCGACGGCGGCGATGACGTCGTGCACGGTGCCACATGCACGAAGTCGCGGACCGCAGTGCCGTCACCGTTGACGACCAGCTCGGGTGCTCGGCCCTGGTGGACGGCCAAGAGTTGGGGGATGAGTCGAGTGGTGTCCGGGTAGGGCTCCGGCCACGTTGACGGCACGCAGGCTGATGGCTCCGGTCGCTTCGGTGGCGGCGAGGTCTGCGGCTGCCTGGTCGGCGGCGAGTGTGCTGGTGGCATACGGGCTGCTTGGTGACACGGGTGCTGTCTCGCTGATCGGTTGCTCGGCCTGCTCGCCATAGACCGCGCAGGTAGAGGCGAGAACCACTCGCCCGGCACGGGCGCTGGCGAATCTGTCGAGGATGGCCAGGGCGCCACCGACGTTGGTGCGCCAGTAGTTGACCGGATTGCTCCGCGACTCACGCACCTTGGTCAACCCGGCCAGGTGGCACACTCCGTCGACCTCGGTGACCGCTTTGGGCAGGGTCTCGGGTGCGCGCAGGTCGCCTTGGAGCCGTTGGACGCCGGTGGGTAGCGCGGATGCCCCGCAGCGGGTCAACCCTGTCACTTCATGCCCCCGCTCGACCAGTAGTGCGGCCACCGCGTAGCCGAGGAGACCAGTGGCCCCGGTGACCAGAATCTTCATGGGCCCAGGAGCCGATGCCGGTACCGCCACGCCAGCTCAAGGCAGGCACGGGCGATCGGTGCTAACGGCTCGGTGCGCAGCCGCTCG
>JBOHFR010000092.1:0-16140 GCA_050699715.1 Pseudonocardiaceae bacterium | reverse complement strand
GGGCGGGACGTTGCTCGCCCGCGCCTTGAGGCAACGCCCGGTTGGTGGGGTCATGGGTGTGCGCACCACCCGAGCTGGTGGTGCGCAGGCGGGGCGATGGGCAGATGGTGGCTCACCGCCTGCGAGCACCGTATCGATCGACGTTCATGACCTAACTTCAGGAGGTCTGGGACTCGCGGCGAGTACGAGGTCTGTTTTCCCCCGGTGGCCGGTGGTGGCCTGACCCACCGGCCACCGGAAATACCCGGGGAGGACCCGTGAACACGACCATGACACCGGACACGCTCGCCCAGCAGGTGGCCGTCCACCGAGCACACGTCATCGCCGACGACGAGGCACTTGCGGTAGTGCAGCGGATTGCCCCCCGGCTGGCCCGCGAATCAGCCGAGCGGGACGCCCAGCGGCGGCTGCCCTTCGCCGAGCTGTCCGCCAGCGGCCTGCTCGGCATCTACCTCGAGTCCGAGGCACACGCCAAACACGTCCAGGATTATGGCACCCGGCTGACGTCCACATCAGACGGTGACTTCGTGCTCAACGGCGTGAAGCACTACAGCACCGGGGTACTGTTCGCGCACTGGATCGGACCGCAGATTCATGGGGCGACCGCCCAGGTGCTGCACGCCGCGATCGATGCCGGGATCGCCGCTGGCGAGCTGGCGGTACGACTACGTAGCGCCGAGGCCGTGCTGGCAGCCGCCGCCCGGTCGATCGACGCGGCACGAGCTGACCTGAACGACGACACTGACGCAACGCGCGTACCCACACCTTCTGGCCGGCAATCCGTCGGCGACCTCGCGCACCGCTGGGGTACTGGACCTGCTCGCCTTACGCCTGACCTCACACGGCCACAAGGTGCGCGTCGTTCTGATCCGCGAGCTGCCACCAGGGCCCCTGCTGGCTGCCGATGCCCAACACCCAGCGATCTCCGACGTCGTCGAGGCGGTCGACTCCGCGCACGGTCTCATCGTCGCCTCGCCGGTGTACAAGGCTGCGTATACTGGGTTGCTCAAGTCTTTCCTTGACCTGCTGCCGCAGTACGCGTTGGCCGGCAAGACCGTGCTGCCGCTGGTCACCGGGGGCACGCCAGCGTACGTCCTAGCCGTAGACTATGCCCTGCGTCCGGTGCTGGCCTCGATGGGCGCCCACGTCGGGCAGGGTTATTTCTTGCTTGACCAGTTGATTGGTGAGGGCCCTGGAGGGGATACGAGGATCGCGCCGGGGGCGGAGCGGCCACTGCTCGGGATTCTTGATGCGTTCTCCGTGTCCCTGGCGTTCCGCCCGGTGACGGTGCCGGTCTGATGCTGGCCAACGGGTGTGCGACCGGGCGCTGGTTTCTGCCCCCTAACTGTTTAGGTGCGCAGGTAGGGCGTGCGGACCGGTCAGCCCGTAGGGATAGCAGAAGCCCGCGACCTCCATGGTCGGGGCGAGCAATCACGAGAACTTAGGGGTAGTAGTACCCGGATCGCGTGATCATCCCGTTCTCGTGCGGCCTTTCGGGCCGTGCTGGTCCTGATCGACGAGGCCGTAGCGCACAGCGAAGGTGGCAGCCTCAAGTCGGGAGTGCACTCCGAGTTTGGTCAGCAGAGCCTGCACGTGAGACCGCACGGTGATCGTCGAGACGCCGAGCCGCAGTGTCATCGCCGGGGTATCGAGCCCCTCGACGAGCAAGGCGAGGCATTCTCGTTCCCGGGCCGTCAGGTGAGCGGCGAGCCGGTGTGCTTCGGAGCCCTCGGATCGCGCGCTGCTCGCCTGGGCTGCGTCCGGCGCGATCGCACCGTCGATGACCCGCTCCAGCTCGTGGATCAGCTTGCGGAGGCCCCACGTTGTGGGCACGTAACCGGCGGCCCCCGACCGGAGGGCCTGGCGCATTGCGTCGGTGTCACCGCCTGCCGCGAGGATGAGTATCCGGGTCGCCGGGCTTACCGTGATGATGTTGCGGATCGCGGTAATTCCGTCGCCATCGGAGAAGTGCCGACCCAGTAGGCAGATATCGGGCCGGTGATGATGGACCGCTTCGACCGTCCCGGTGAGGCTTCGGGCGGCCGCCGGCACGTGGAACCCCTGCCCGACCAGGACCGAGACCAGCGATTCCACGAATACTGCATGATCGTCGCCGAGTACGACGCTCGTCATTGGGCCCCCAAAAATATGTCGTCGCGGAACGGTGTACCGTTGAACGGTGTATCGTTGAACGGTGTATCGTTGAACAGTGTATCGTTGAACAGTGTATCGTCACAGTAGAAACCGTGATAATCGATTAACTGCTTCCAGTATACAATGCAACATGGCAAATTGATTACCGAGATCACTGAGAATGGCACGTACAATCCTCTTGGTGTCAAGCCTCTTCGCGGACTACCAACCCCCTTCGCCGCGCTCGCAAGCCGCTACCGACCCTGGGTGATCGCGGACGAGGCCGGTCGGTAGTGTGTCTGCTCTGCGTCGACCACGGTCGACCACGTCTGCGCCCGAAAGGTTCACCACGGTGCCTGTAGCGACCGCGCTACCGACCACATCCGCTTACCTATCCGGCCTACTCGAGGCGGTACTGCCGGAACCCTCGCTGCGGGAACTGGTCGGCCGGGCCGGTTCCCCTGAGCTGGAGCTGCACGGGCCTGCCGCGACCCGCCCGCTGGCTGTGGCCGCGCTGGCCCGCGCGGGGCATCCGGTGCTGGCCGTCACCGCCACTGATCGGGAAGCCGGTGAGCTGACCGCCGAGCTGGCCGACGTGCTGGGCGCCGGGGTGGTCGCTGAGTTGCCCTCCTGGGAGACGCTGCCGCACGAGCGGCTGTCCCCCCGGGCCGACACCGTGGGGCGGCGGCTGGCGGTGCTCCGCCGGCTGGCCCATCCCGACGAGGGCCCCGGGGAAGGCCCTGAAAAAGGCCCTGCCGACTCCACTGGCCCGCTGCAGGTGGTGGTCACCGGCGTGCGGTCGCTGATCCAGCCGATGCTCGCTGGCCTGGGGGACATCGACCCGGTGCGGCTGCGGGTCGGGCAGGTACACGACTTCAACGCTGTGCTGGCCCGGCTGGTGAGTCTGGCCTACACCCGGGTCGACATGGTCGATCGACGCGGCGAGTTCGCGGTCCGCGGCGGTATCGTCGATGTCTTTCCGCCCACTGCGGACCATCCGGTGCGCGTGGAGTTCTGGGGCGATGAGGTCTCCGAGATCCGCTCGTTCGCGGTCGCCGACCAGCGCACGGTGGCGCCCGCGCAGGAGCTGCACGCACCACCGTGCCGGGAGCTGCTGCTCACCGACGAGGTGCGGGCCGCTGCGGCGCGCCTCGTTGGGCAGGCCCCGGCCGGGCCGGTCGCGCAGCTGCTGGAGAAGATCGCCGCCGGCGTCCCGGCTGAGGGCATGGAGTCGCTCATCCCGGTGCTCGCCCACGACGAGGATGGCGCTACCCGGCTTCAGCTGCTCACCGACGTGATGCCGGCGGGCACCCACGTGCTGCTCGCCGATCCGGAACGGATCCGGACCCGGGCCGCCGACCTGGTCCGCACCGGGGCGGAGTTCCTGGACGCGTCCTGGATGGTCGCCGCAGGTGGCGGTGCCGCCCCGGTCGATATCGCGGTGCTGGACCTGTCCGCCTCGGCCTACCGCGACCTGGGCGAGGTCGCCGAGCACGCCCGCCGCACCGGGCTGGCCTGGTGGACGCTGAGCCCGCTGGCGACTGACACCCACGGCCCGCTGCGGTTGCGGATCATTCCCGCGCAGTCCTACCACGGCGATGTGGCGCGCGCCTTCGCCGATCTGCGGGCGCATACCGCCACCGGGAACGCGGCGGTCCTGGTGGTGCCTGGGGCCGGCACCGCGGCGCGCGCCTGCGAGCAGTTGCGCGATGCTGAGGTGCCGGTGACGCACGCCGCCCACGGGCTGCTCCAGCCACCCGCCGCGGGCACCGTCACGGTGGTCCGCGGCACCCTGGAGGAGGGCTTCGCGGTCCCCGCGCTGGGGCTGGCGGTGCTCACCGAGACGGACATCACGGGCGCCCGCGGCGGTACTAGCAGCCGGGACATGTCGAAGATGCCGGTCCGCCGCCGCAATGCGGTGGACCCGCTGGCGTTGCGCGTCGGCGATCACGTGGTGCACGAGCAGCACGGCATCGGGCGATTCCTGGAGATGGTCGAGCGCGCCGTCGGGGGGTCTACCCGGGAGTACCTGCTGGTGGAGTACGCGCCCAGCAAACGAGGCCAACCAGCGGACCGGCTGTACATCCCCACCGACCAGCTCGACCAGGTGACCCGCTACGTCGGGGGCGAGCTGCCGACGCTGAGCAAGCTGGGCGGGTCGGACTGGGCCAAGACCAAGAGCCGGGCCCGCAAGGCGGTCAAGGAGATCGCCGCTGAGCTGGTGCAACTCTACGCGGCTCGGCAGTCCTCCCCGGGGCACGCGTTCGGCCCGGACACCCCGTGGCAGGCCGAGCTGGAGGACGCCTTCGCCTACACCGAGACCCCGGACCAGCTTGCTGCGATCAACGAGGTCAAGGCGGACATGCGCCGCGGTATCCCGATGGACCGGGTGGTCTGCGGCGACGTCGGCTACGGCAAGACCGAGATCGCCGTGCGGGCCGCCTTCAAGGCCGTACAGGACGGCAAGCAGGTGGCCGTGCTGGTGCCCACCACCTTGCTTGCCCAGCAGCACCTGCAGACTTTCTCCGACCGGATGCACTCGTATCCGGTGACCGTGCGCGGGTTGTCTCGGTTCACTCACCCCGGCGACGCGGGGGAGGTGTTGCGGGGGCTCGCTGAAGGCTCGGTGGACATCGTGATTGGCACCCACCGGCTGTTGCAGCAGGGGGTGCGCTGGAAGGATCTTGGCCTGGTGGTGGTCGACGAGGAGCAGCGCTTCGGCGTTGAGCACAAGGAGCACATCAAGGCCCTGCGGACAGCCGTGGACGTGCTCACCATGTCGGCCACCCCGATCCCTCGGACCCTGGAGATGAGCCTGGCCGGCATCCGCGAGATGTCGACCATCCTCACCCCACCCGAGGAGCGCCACCCGGTGCTGACCTACGTCGGGGCCTACGACGGCAAGCAGGTGGGTGCGGCGATCCGCCGCGAGCTGCTGCGCGACGGGCAGGTCTTCTACGTGCACAACCGGGTGTCCTCGATCGAGAAGGCCGCTCGAGGGATCCGCGAGCTGGTGCCCGAGGCCCGGGTGGCGGTGGCGCACGGGCAGATGAACGAGGATCAGCTCGAGCGCACCGTCGCCGGGTTCTGGGAGCGCGAGTACGACGTGCTGGTGTGCACCACGATCGTCGAGACCGGGCTGGACATCTCCAACGCCAACACGCTGATCGTGGAGCGCGGTGATCTGCTCGGACTCGCCCAGCTGCACCAGCTGCGCGGGCGGGTCGGGCGCAGCCGGGAGCGGGGTTACGCCTACTTCCTCTACCCGCCCGAGACGCCGCTGACCGAGACGGCGCACGACCGGCTGTCCACCATCGCGCAGCACGCTGAGCTGGGCGCGGGCATGGCGGTCGCGATGAAGGACCTGGAGATCCGCGGCGCGGGCAACATCCTGGGCGGTGAGCAGTCCGGGCACATCGCCGGGGTCGGTTTCGACCTCTACATCCGGCTGGTCGGCGAGGCAGTGGAGGCGTTCCGTCAGGCGGCCGGCGCCAGCGGCTCCGATGCTGCGCCGCAGGCCGCGCCGGTGCGGGTTGAGCTGCCGGTGGACGCGCACCTGCCGCACGACTACGTCCCTGGTGAGCGGCTGCGGCTGGAGGCCTACCGCAAGATCGCCGAGGCGGTGAACGCCGAGGCGCTGGACGCCATCACCGATGAGTTGCGCGATCGCTACGGCGCTCTGCCGCCCGCTGTGGTGACCCTGCTGGACGTCGCGCGCTTCCGCCTGGTGTGCCGGGCGCACGGGGTGGCGGAGGTGACTTTGCAGGGCTCCAAGCTGCGGTTCGTCCCGGTGACGCTCCGGGACTCCCAGGTGGTGCGCCTGAACCGGCTCTACCCCCAGGCGGTGTACCGGGCCGCTGGCCAGACCTTGTCCGTGCCCAGGCCGAGTGAGGGCTCCGGGGGCATCGGCGCCGCGCCGCTGCGCGACCGGGAGCTGCTCGGCTGGTGCACCAACCTGGTCACCGCGGTACTCGGCGGCGTGAGAGGGTAGCGCCCGTGCGAAGCGTCCTGCGTACCGCTGCCGGGGTCGCCGCCGTGGTGGCCCTGGTCGGTGGTTGCGGCTTTGGCGCTAGCCAGCTCGATGCCGCCGCGTTCGTCGGCACTACCAAGATCCCGCTGGGGCAGGTGCACGGTCAGCTCGTGGCAGTGCTGGCCAAGGAGGACCCACAGGTCCGCGCCCAGCTGGCAGCGGGCCACCGGCTCGCCGACGTGTCCCGCAATATCCTCACCGCGCGGATCAGGCATCAGCTGCTCGAGATCGCCGCCCGGCGGGCCGGCCTGACGGTAGACCAGGCCCGGGTGAACCGGCTGATCAAGGAGGCCGGCGGCGCTGAGGCCGCGGCCAAGGGGACGATCTTTGACGCCAACTCCTACCGCCAGCGGGCCAAGGACAAGCTGCTCATGGCCGCACTGGGCCGGGTCACCTTGCGCAACAGCGCGGTCACCGTCGACTACACCACCGCCGACACCCGAACCGCCGCGCAACAGCGGGTGAAGGAGCTCTCCCAGGCCGGGTCCAAGCGGGCTCGGCAGTCAATCGATGCTGACGTGCGCGCCGGCAAGGACGCCGAGCTTGGCAAGCGGATCGTGGCCGCAGACGACCCGATCTTCGCTACCACCCCGGCGTTCGGCGTCGACGAGGGCACGGTAGTGGCCTTCCAGCTCGAGGACAACACGCCCTGGGTGATCATGGTGGTCAAGAACCGGACCAACCGGGGTGCCCAGTCATCCGATCACGCGCCTCCCATCGATAAGATTGACCCTGCTGTGCTGGAAGCCATCGGTTTTCGCCAGCTGGGCCCGGTGGCCCAGGAGCTGGGAGTGCGACTGTCCCCCCGCTACGGCGTCTGGGATCCGGTGAACCTCCAGGTCGTGTCCGATGCGAACGAGACCAGCGGCTTCCTCGCGCCGTTACGCGTCGCCCCCCGCGGATGACCCCGGCGCCGCCGGTTGTCGTCACCCCGCCGGTTGTCGTCACCCCGCCGGTTGTCGTCACCCCGCCGGTTGTCGTCACGCTGTCCCACCGGCTCGGCGCGGTGCTTCCTGCGGCGGCGGTCCGCCTGCTGCGGGACGGGGCAGCCCTGCACGCCGATACCGACATCCCGGTTGAGCTGGTACAGCTGTGCGGGGCGCATCCGGTCGGCGACGCCGGGCAAGGGCTACTGCTCACCCTGGACCCCAGCACCGGTGCGGCGGCTCGCTGGGTGGCCACCGGCGCCACCGTGCTGGCTACCCCCGAGCCCGCGGGGGCCGCGTTGCTGGATGCCGTCGCGGTGATGGACCGGTTGCGGTCCCCGGGTGGGTGCCCATGGGACGCTGAGCAGACTCACCGCTCGCTGATGCCCTACCTCATCGAGGAGGCCTACGAGCTGTATCAAGCACTGGAGGACAGTGACACCGCTGCGCTGCGCGAGGAGCTCGGTGACGTGCTGCTGCAGGTGCTCTTCCACGCCCGGGTCGCGCAAGAGACGCCCGGGTGTTGTGACGGGAGCTCAGACGGGGGCTTTGACATCGATGCGGTGGCCACCGGGCTGGTGACCAAGCTGGTCAGCAGGCACCCGCACGTCTTCGCGGGCGGTGAGCAGGTGCGCACCGCCGCTGAGCAGGAGGTTCGCTGGGAGCAACTCAAACGGGTCGAGAAACGCCGCGAGTCGAGCGTTGACGGGGTTGCGCTGGCCCAGCCAGCTGTGGCGCTGGCGGCCAAGCTGGTGTCCCGAGTGACGAAGGCGGCGTTTCCCTCGGACCTGCTACCTAGCGCCGACGCCGGTACCGGCGGGTCGTTGTTCGCGCTGTCTGCGGCGGCGAAGCTGGCCGGTGAGGACCCCGAGGCCGCGCTGCGCCGCGTCGCCCGGCGGTTTGCCCAGGACGTGCGCGCTGCTGAGCGCTCTGCGCGGGCCGCCGGGTTGGACGCGCAGGCGCTCACCCCGCAGCAGTGGCGGGAGCACTGGCGCGTATCTCCCTAGCGTGCGCATCGTTACTCTCTGATGTGAGACGGTTACCCGCAGTGTCGCACTACCTGCTCCGTGGGGTCTTGTCTGGTGGTGCGCTGGCTTGTGCGGGTGTGATCCTCGCGGCTCTGGGTTCGGTAGCTGCTCCGTTGCCTGATCGCGGGCTCGTCGCCCCCGCGCCAGCGGCGATGGCCGCGCCCGCTGCGTTGCCCGACGTCCCGGAGCCGGTCACGCAGCCTGTCGTCCAGCCTGGCGGCACTTCCCAGCCTGCTGCTGCGCCTGTTCACCAGACTGTCACGGTCCCGGTGCGGATTCCCACACCGGGACCAGCTGCGGGCGCGCCGCAGCTGGCGTTTGCCGATTGGGCTACCAGGATGTCCAGGGTCACGAGCATCCTGCAGCGCGCGCTGGAGGCTTACGCCAACGCCCACGCCGTGATGGCCACTACCCATCCCAACTGTCGCATTACCTGGGTGACCTTGGCCGCCATCGCCGCCGTCGAGTCCAAGCACGGCGGTTTCGATGGCCGGACTCTGCTACCTGATGGTCGTCCGTCCTCCCCGATCATCGGGATAGCACTGAATGGCGCGCCCGGAGTCAAAGCCATCGCGGACACCGACAACGGTATCCTTGACGGTGACAAGGTGTGGGATCACGCTGTCGGGCCTTTCCAGTTCATTCCGTCCACGTGGGCTAAGTGGCGCGCCGACGGGAATCGCGATGGGATCACCGACCCGCAGAACATCGACGATGCGTCCCTGGCTGCAGCCCAATACCTGTGCGCGGACAACCGGAACCTGAGCTCCGGTGATGGCTGGCTGCGAGCAATCCTGTCCTACAACGATTCTCTCGACTACGCCCAGGAGGTCTACGGTTTCGCCCAGGGCTATGCGCGCAGCGCCAAGGCCCTCGTCTAGACTTTATCGACCTGCTATCCGCATCCGTACTTCGTTGAGCGCTTCCTGATACTCCGGAGTGGGGTTCATCGCCGCTGCCATCGCCAACTGTGCACGGGCCTCCTCCAGTCGGCTCTGTCGCTGCAACGTGCGGCCCAGCGCGAAGCGCGCGTAATGGTCGGAAGGGTTGTGCTCCAGTACCCGAAGGAAGGCTTTCTCGGCGCGGTTCAGCTGTGCGGACTGCAGGTAGGCTCGGCCGGCCAGCAACTGCACGCTCGGTGTGTTGGGCTCAGCATCCAGTACCGGAGCCAACTCGCGGAGGGCTTCCAGCGGACGCCGTTCGGAGACCAGCGACTCAGCGAGCCGGAACTGCTCGACGACGTCCGGCTGGACAACGTCCGGGGGGCGGTCGCTGGCTGTCATTGTGACACCCAGGGTACGCGCCCGCGACCGAGTGTGTTGGACCCTGATTAGGCTGTTTCCATCCAACTTCTACCCAACCAGACTAACTAGCCGGAGACCCTGGCTGGAGACAAGGAGCGTATCTGTGGCCGTCATCGAAGAGGTCGGAGCTCGTGAGATCCTGGACTCGCGCGGGAACCCCACTGTCGAGGTTGAGATTGCCCTTGATGATGGCACGGTGACCCACGCGGCGGTGCCCTCTGGTGCCTCCACTGGGCGACACGAGGCGGTGGAGCTGCGCGATGGTGATCCCCAGCGTTACCTGGGCAAAGGTGTGGAGTGCGCGGTCGCGGCGGTGCTGGATGAGATCGGGCCCGAGCTGATCGGCGTTGAGGCGATCGAGCAGCGAGTCGTGGACCAGAAGCTGGTCGACCTGGACGGCACCCCCGACAAGTCCCGGCTGGGTGCCAACGCGATCCTCGGGGTCTCGCTGGCGGTTGCCAAGGCGGCCGCCGAGTCCAGCGGCCTGGAGCTGTTCCGCTACGTCGGCGGCGTGAACGCGCATGTGCTGCCGGTACCCATGATCAACATTCTCAACGGTGGTGCGCATGCCGACACCGGAGTTGACATCCAGGAATTCATGATCGCTCCGATCGGCGCGGACTCGTTTCGTGAGGCGCTGCGCTGGGGCGCCGAGGTCTACCACGCACTGAAGTCGGTACTCAAGGCCAACGGGCTGCCCACCGGGCTGGGGGACGAGGGCGGTTTCGCGCCCGATCTCCCGGCTAACACCGGCGCGCTGGATCTGATCGTCACTGCGGTGGACAAGGCTGGTTACACCCTCGGCCGGGACATCGGGCTCGCGCTGGACGTGGCCGCCACCGAGTTCTTCGCCGACGGCGTCTACACCTTCGAGCGCAGCGCCCGCAATGTTGAGCAGATGATCTCCTACTACGCTGAGCTGCTCGATGCCTATCCACTGGTGTCCATCGAGGACCCACTGGCCGAGGACGACTGGGATGGCTGGGCGCGGCTCACCGCGGAGCTTGGCGATCGGGTGCAGATCGTCGGTGATGATCTCTTCGTGACCAACCCGGAGCGGCTGGAGGAGGGCATCAACCGCCGGGTAGCCAACGCGCTACTGGTGAAGGTCAACCAGATCGGTACGCTGTCGGAGACCCTGGATGCCGTGGCGCTCGCCCAGTCCCACGGGTACCGTTGCATGATCAGCCACCGCTCTGGCGAGACCGAGGACACCACGATCGCTGACCTGGCGGTGGCGATCGGTTGTGGGCAGATCAAGGCCGGCGCCCCGGCCCGGTCGGAGCGGGTGGCCAAGTACAATCAGCTGCTGCGTATCGAGGAGAGCCTCGGGGACGCGGCTCGCTACGCCGGGGACCTGGCGTTCGCCCGGAACGCTGCGGAAGGCTAGGCCAGATGGGGGTGCGGATTGGCTCCGTGTTGGGCGTCACGTCGCCGCGCCGGGTCGCCATGCTCGCCGCGCTGGTCTGCGTGCTGATGCTGAGCGTGGCGGTGCCGCTGCGCAACTACCTGGGACAGCGCGCCGAGCTGGCAGCGGTGTACGAGCAGCAGCACATCCTGGCCGATAAGATCGCGGAGCTGGCGCGCCGCCGCGTCCTGCTGGCTGATCCGGAGAACGTCGATACCCAGGCCCGTGAGCGGCTGCGCTACGTGCACCCAGGACAGGCGCCGTACCTGGTGCAGCTTCCCCCCGGCATGATCGTCGCCGCCGGTGCCGGCGGCGTCCCGGCGTCCACCCAGCCGTGGTACGGCCAGCTCTGGAAGTCGATCAACAATGGGTGAGGCAGTGGACCGCTCGGATCTGGGCTGCGCCGATGTGGACCGCGCCGATGTGGACCGCGCCGACTGGGAGGCCGTCGCCGCGCAGCTGGGCCGTTCGCCGAGGGCGCTGCGGTCAGTCGCGCACCGCTGCCCCTGCGGGCGGCCCAGCGTGGTGCAGACCCATCCCCGGCTCGAGGACGGCACCCCGTTCCCCACGCTGTACTACTTGACCTGCAGCAGGCTGACCGGGCTGGTGGCGCGGATCGAGGCCGGTGGCGCCATGCGGGAGATGACCGATCGGCTCGCGAGGGATCCTGAGCTCGCGCGGGCTTATCGGGCCGCGCACGAGTCCTACCTGGCTGAGCGGGACGCGGTGCAACCGCTGGGAACCCAGGTTAGCGCCGGCGGGATGCCGGGTCGGGTGAAGTGCCTGCACGTCCACGTCGCCCACGCCCTAGCCTGCGGCCCCGGCGTCAACCCCTTCGGCGACGAGGTCCTCGCCCACATCGGCACCTGGTGGAGCACCGGCCCCTGTGTTTCGCTGGAATGTGGAGGTGGAGATGGTCCGGGTAGGGGCGATTGATTGCGGGACTAACTCGATCCGGTTGCTCGTTGCCGACGTGGTGGGGGATGAGCTGGTTGATGTGCATCGGGAGATGCGCATCGTCCGGCTCGGTCAGGACGTCGACGCCACGGGTCGGTTGGCTCCGGACGCGCTGGAGCGCACCCGAGTCGCCTTAGCCGACTACATTGGCATCACGCACCGCGCTGGCGTGCGGCGGGTCCGGATGGTGGCCACCTCGGCGACCCGCGACGCCGCCAACCGGGAGGACTTCTTCACCATGGTCCGCCAGACTCTCGGTACCGATGCTGAGGTGATCACCGGGGATGAGGAGGCCCGGCTGTCGTTCACCGGTGCGGTCGGCGGCCTGGACCCCGCTGACGGGCCGTTCGTGGTCGTCGATGTGGGTGGCGGGTCCACCGAGGTCGTGCTCGGTGGCTGGGACGGCACCAGAGTGGACGTCACGGCGGCGAGGTCGGTGAACGTTGGATGTGTCCGGATCACCGAGCGGCACCTGCACTCAGACCCGCCAACGCCTGAGGAGGTCAGTGCCGCGCAGCGGTTCGCGACGCAGACCCTGCAGGAGGCTTTCGCCCAGGTGCCGGTGCACGAGGCCCGCAGCTGGGTCGGGGTGGCCGGCACCGTCACCACGCTGTCCGCCATTGCCCAGCGGTTGCCCGCCTACGACCGTGAGCGCATTCACCTGTCCCGGCTGTCGCTGGAGCGCCTTCGCGGCACCGCCGAGGATCTACTGGCCTCGACGCATCAGCAGCGGGCCGGCAATCCCGTCATCCACCCCGGCCGGGTGGATGTCATCGCTGGTGGTGCGCTCATCGTGTGGGTGCTCGCCGAGGAGCTGCACGCCCGGGCCGGCATCACCGAACTCGTAGTCAGCGAGCATGACATTCTCGACGGCATCGCCTTCGGCCTCGCCTGATGTGCGCTACGGGCGATCTGGCCACGCTGGACGAGCTGGACGAGGAGGTCACCCAGTGCCGGGCCTGCCCGCGCCTGGTCGCCTGGCGGGAGCAGGTCGCGGCCGACAAGCGCGCCGCCTACCGCGATCAGACCTACTGGGGACGTCCGGTTCCGGGGTTCGGCCCGCCTGATGCCGCGCTGGCCATCGTCGGGCTCGCGCCCGCCGCGCACGGTGGCAACCGGACCGGCCGGATGTTCACCGGGGACCGCTCCGGTGACGTGCTCTACGCCGCGCTGCACGCGGTTGGATTGGCGGACCGGCCGCTCGCCACCCACTGCGGTGACGGGCTGACGCTGCACCGCACCCGGATCACCGCCCCGGTCCGGTGCGCACCCCCAGCCAACAAGCCCACCCCGACCGAGCGGGACACCTGCCGGCCCTGGCTGATCCGCGAGCTCCAGCTGCTGGCCCCGACGCTGCGCGCGGTGGTCGTGCTCGGCGCTTTCGGCTGGCAGGCACTCCTGCCCGCGCTGAGCGTCGCGGGTTGGGCGGTGCCGACGCCGCGGCCCCGCTTCGGGCACGGTACCGAGATCGCCCTCGACGGGCTGCACCTGCTCGGCTGCTACCACGTCAGCCAGCAGAACACCTTCACCGGCCGGCTCACCCCAGCCATGCTCTGTGACGTGCTCCGCCGCGCGGCCGAACTGGCTGGGATCGGGGGATAGTGGTGATATGGGTTCGACACCGGCTGTGGCACTGGGGGGCCGACCGCGCATCCTCATCGTCGGCGGTGGCTATGTGGGGATGTACACCGCGCTGGGGCTGCAATCGCGGCTTACTGCGGGCGAGGCATCGGTCACCGTGGTGGATCCGCAACCGCAGATGACCTACCAGCCGTTCCTGCCCGAGGCCGCAGCTGGCTCGATCGAACCGCGCCACGTGGTCGTGCCGTTGCGCCGGGTGCTCCGGCGTTGCCACATCGTGGGTGGCCGGGTCACCGGAGTCGAGCACGCCCACCGGTGCGCTACCATCGAGAACTGCGCCGGGCAGGTCGAGCACCACAGCTACGACGTGCTGGTGATGGCGCCCGGCTCCATCGCGCGCACCCTGCCCATTCCCGGGCTCGCCGAGCACGGTATCGCGGTCAAAACTATCGGCGAGGCGATCTACCTGCGTAATCACGTGCTGTCCCGGCTGGAGGCCGCCGACACCATGATCGAGACTCAGCTGCGCCGCAAGCTGCTGAGCTTCGTGGTGATCGGCGGGGGATACGCGGGGATCGAGGTGCTCGGCGAGCTGGAGGACATGGCCCGCTACGCCTGCCGGTACTACGAGAGCATCGACCCGGCGGACCTGCGCTGGGTGCTCGTCGAGGCCACCGGCCGGATCATGCCCGAGGTCAGCCCGAGAATGGGCCGCTACACCGCCAAGCAGTTGACCGGGCGCGGTATCGAGATCTTCCTGAACACTCGGGTCACCACGATGGACAACGGTCACCTGGTTCTCGACAACGGCACCGAGTTCGACGCCGACACCATCGTCTGGACCGCTGGGGTGCGGGCCAACCCGGTGTTGCAGCAGACCGACTTGCCGCTGGATGACCGCAAGCGGCTGCGCTGCACGGCGACCCTGCAGGTGGTGGGTTGCCCGGAGGTGTTCTCCGCCGGGGACTGCGCGGCCGTGCCCGATCTGACCTCCGCCGATCCGAACGCCACCTGCAGCCCGTCGGCCCAGCACGCTGTCCGGCAGGCCAAGGTACTGGCCGACAACGTGATCGCCTCCCTGCGTGGCCAGCCGCTGCGGCCTTACCAGCACCGGTACGCGGGGTCGGTGGCCAGCTTGGGCCTCTACCGTGGGGTCGCCGAGGTCTATGGGATCAGGATCAGGGGCATCGTGGCGTGGTTCATGCACCGGACCTACCACCTGAGCCGGATGCCGACGTTCAACCGCAAGGTTCGCATCGTGGCCGACTGGACGACGGCCCTGCTGTTTCACCGCGAGGTGGTGGCATTGGGCCAGATCAACGACCCGAAGGCCGACTTCGCCCGCGCGAACGCCACTTCGTGATCCTCCCCAAGCTGGCGCCGGTACCCTAGGCGAGCGCCCCCGTAGCCCAACCGGCAGAGGCAGATCCCTTAAAAGGATCCCAGTGTGGGTTCGACTCCCACCGGGGGCACCTCCTGTGACCACCGATAATCGGCACCTGACCTGCAGAACGCAGGACCGCGACTAACCTCAGGAGCCAGACGTCACACGCTCGGTGCGCAGGCCGGTCGGCAACAGCGACACCATCTCGTCGTGGTGTGGCCACTGTGCGGTGGTACCCCCGACCGCGTGGATGGCGGATCGTATCGCGGCGTGCCCAATTGCGATGGCCTCGTGCTCCGACGCGGCGTGCACGGTCACCTCGATCTCCATGACTCGACCGCTCCGGTCGGCCGACACTGCCGAATCCCTGACCTCCGGCGTGCAACGCTCCTGGTCGAGGAGGGCCTCGGTCACCGCATCAGCCTGCTCGAAGAGGTCCTCGTTCCCCTCGACGGTGAACCTCCAGCAGATGAACATGGCGACTGTCATCACGCACCTCCCGCAGTCACGCATGGCTGCCGTCTCAACCAACTTAACGCTGCCGACCGTAATTGGGGTTGCTTGGCGTCACATGGATCGATCGCTGGTGGTCCCCGCACGGGCATTTCACCCGGTAGTACCTGCCCGAGTCCTCAATCAGCCACCCAGCCTCATGGAAGACGAGGAGCACCTCCTCAAGATCCTTACGGGGATGCTTCCGCCAGTAGCCCATCCCAGTTCCTTAGTAGGTTTGGTCGTCTGCCCCCTTAGAAGGATCCCAGGGTGGGTTCGACTCCCACCGGGGGCACCCGCTGTGACCACCGACAATCGACCCCTGAACTGCGGGAACGAGGTCAGCAGGACGGCGACGCTGTGCCCAGCCCACTCCGCGATCTGGGTGGCTGGCACGCCCGCGTTGAGCCAGGTGGACACCGCCGCGTGATGCAGGTCGTGGCGGTCCCTCAGCGTCTGTGCCGTGCCGTTCACGGTGCTGATCGGGCGGCGGGATGCAGGGGTGGAAGGGGCCCGAAGGACTCCGCGGGGAGGCGGGTGAGCCGACCGTCCTCGACGACGTTCCAGCCGAGCCAGCGCCAGGCCCCCGCGCTGGCCCCGACGAGCTGGTCCGCGCTGGCGTCGAAGATCGCGATCTCACACTCGGACAGGATGACGATCATGAACTCGACGGGCAGCCCGCTGGTGGCGTCCCAGACCCGGACGGTGCTGTCGGTGCCGCCGGTGAGTAGGCGGGTGCCGTCGGGGGACCACGCCACCGCCCACACCCCGCCGGTGTGGCCGGTGAGTTGGTGGAGGGGTTGCGCGGTGGTGGCGTCCCAGATGCGGGCGGTGCTGTCGGTGCCGCCGGTGAGCAGGCGGGTGCCGTCGGGGGACCAGGCCACCGCCCACACGGTG
>JBOHFR010000091.1:0-16478 GCA_050699715.1 Pseudonocardiaceae bacterium | reverse complement strand
GGTCACCCAGATCCCACAACCGGACCGTCCGGTCGAAGCTGGTGGTGGCCAGGGTGCGCCCGTCAGGGGAAAACGCCACCCCCCACACCCTGTCGGTGTGGCCGGTCAGGGGCGCGCCGAGGGGGTGGGGCCGGTCCCGGTCACCCAGATCCCACAACCGCACGGTCTGGTCGTCGCTGGCGGTGGCCAAGGTGTGTCCGTCGGGGGAAAACGCCACCCCCCACACCGGGCCGGTGTGGCCGCTAAGAGTCCTGAAGTGGGGGGTTGATTCGAGGGTCTGCTGGAGGCTCGCGTGGGTTTGCGGGCTGGCGTCGAACTGCTCAGCGGCGACACCGAGTTGAAGCGCACCCCGGGGATCCTGGTCGCGGATCCGCTCAGCCTGAGCCACCATGCCCCGGGCAATGGCAGTGTGTTGGGCTCTGCTGGCTCGTTGCTGTTGCCAAACCGCGATGCCGGCGGCGATCAGCGCGAGTACCAGCAGGGTGGAGAGCACGGTGAGGGTACGGGTGCGGCGGCCCCGTTCGCGCTGCTGAGTGATGTGGACGCGCTGGGTGGTGGCGTCGAGGAACGCTCGTGCCTGGTCGTCGAACTCGACGAGGAGCGTCGTAGCGGGATTGCGATTGCTGTCGCTGGTCATCCCTAAGGTGGTCCGGGTAGCGGTGAGCCGCTTGTCATCCCAGAGGTAGTGCTCGGGCCGGCCATTGTTGTCCCACTCAGCGGCCGCTTGCTCGACGGTCCGGGCGGTACGCAGGGCGATGGTGATGTCGGCGGTGGCGGCATCCAGGGGGCGCCACTCGGTGAGTAGGGCCTCGTGGGCCACGGTGAGCCACAGCTGACCGTCGTCGGTGTCACTGAGCAATAGGCGGCGGTCAATGAAGACCTGCAAGGCGACGCGCAGCGGCTCGGTGAGACTGGTGAGAGTGATCCGACGCCGGGCGCGTCGGCCGATGTCGTCGATGGTGACCAGGCGAGTGAGCCCGGCCAACACCTCGCGTTCGATCAGGCCGCTGGCCCGCATCGCTTCGGTGAGCGCGGCGTCGGCATGGCGGGTCAACGCGCCGCGGACACCGCCGAGGTCGTGATAGCGGGCCAGAGTCACCGTGCCTCCGGGGGGCAGGCCGTCGGCTAACTGGCGCAGGGTGAAGGCCAGTAGCGGTAGGGCCTCGCCACTGCCGGTGTCGGCAACCAGCGTGGCCGCCAGTCCGTTCTCCAGGTGCAGCCTGGCCACCTTCGCCGGTCGTTCAATGACCTCGCGCAGCATCTCCCGGTCCAGCGGGGCCAACACATAGGCCTCGATCGGCACCCCGGCCAGCGCGGGCAGGTCTCGGAAGTCGTCGAGGAACTCCGAGCGCATCGCCGCAACTACCCGCACCGGGCCGGCAATAGCGTCACCCAACAGCTGCGCGAATCGCCGCCGGGCGTCCGGGGTCGTGCGGGTAAACAACTCCTCGGCCTGATCGATCGACACCAGCAGCCCCTGGTGGGTAGCCGAGCCGGCTGCCAGCAGATCATCCGCCACCCGGCGTAAACCATCGGTACCACCCTCGAGCACGCCACGGACATCGCTGGCTGCCCAGCCCAACTCCAGACGGGCGGACGTGGCCGCCAACGCCCGGGCCAACTCAGACAGCGGATCACTCCCCGGCACCAGCCTCGGTACTGTCAACCACGCCGGATCACTGTCGAGCAGCGGCACCACCGCAGCGTTGAGCAGTGAGGACTTCCCACAACCCGACGGCCCGACAATGGCCAGCATCCCGCCGGTGCCACCCCTCGCGCGCAACCGGTTGCCCACCTCGCGAGCCTCCGCCGCGCGACCAAAAAACACCCGGCTGCGCGCCGCAGTGAACGCCTCTAATCCTGGGAAAGGATTTTCACCCTCCCGCCACGTCCCTGCACCGTCATCCAGTAGCCGTACCGCCCGCAGCACCCGGTCACGGGCCCGCCCAGGGTCGGCCTGGTAGTCCGCGTACTGCAGATCCCGCATCAGCGGATGCACCACGCCGGCTTCAGCGCGCACCGGCATGAGCCGGCACCCCAGTGCGTCGGCGATCCCCACCTCAGCCGTACACCAGGTCGACGCCACAAACGACGATGTCACCACCCCGATCACCGCGTCGACCTCACGCAGCTCGTGGTACAGGCGCTGCTTCCAGTCCTCACCGACACTGATCCCGTCACGAAGATCATCGTCAAGGAACGCCTCGTGACCCGCCGCCCGCAGCCACCCCAACACCTCCTCAGCCACCGGCCGGTCCGACGTGGCATAACTGATAAAGATATGAGCCACGATCACCCACCTATCACGTCACAGCCGACGACACGATACGGGCAACCCCCAGACGCCACAGGCCCGGCGGGGCCCGGCCACCCGGTCAACTCAACATCGACGTGGCCAGTCGCCGGGACGGCGCCTTCCTGTCACTAACTGCGCTTTGCTCTGATCGGGAAAAATCCGACGCCCGAAGTGGGCTTGCTGGCCCAGAACCCGCCGAGTTGGAATTGCTTGAGCGCGTCGTTGGGGTACCCGTTGTTGATCATCGGTTGGTGATCCATGGGGTGTTGTGGCGGATCCGTACCAGTTCGCCCTGGCGGGATCTGCCGAGCGACTACGGGCACGGGAAAACGGTCTACAACCGGCATCGCCGCTGGTCAGCGGAGGGGACCTGGGCCACGGTTCTCGAGGAGCCGCGCCGTGGTGGTGATCAGAACACCGAGGCTGGCCAGTCGGTGCAGTGGTCGGCGGGGGTCGAAGGACAAAGAATCCAGCGCGAATGCCGACCGGCAGGCGCGGGGGCGCTCCCGGGGTGGCCTCACCACCACGGTTCACGTCGCTGCTGACCCGCGCTGCCCTCCGATCTCGCGGGTCATCGCTCAACCGATACACCCACACCCCAGACGACTACGCCCACCGTGTCCTGGCCGCTTTCGGGGCGCCCGCCGACTTTTCACCGACTCAGGGGGACCAACCGGACATGGACGAGACGGACGGAGAGGAATGGGACAACCTCTGACCTGCGGTTACGCGCCGGGGGACGAAGGGACTTATCCGGGGCGACCCCCGCCAGGAGGAGACGGGGGTCGCCAGAAGGTGTCAGCCCAGGGGGGTCGGGCTGACACCTTTCCGGCTTCAACCAAACCGGATGATTGAGCATACCCCCTGGCCCCACTTCCAGACTCACCGGTTGTGACCAGTGCTGTCGTCGGGGGATCACCGAGGGGGCGTAGAGGGATCCAGATGCCGATCAGCCGTTGCGTCGAACCATGGGGCTCGTCCGACCACGAACGTTGCCTCATATGCTGCCCGCCGTGAGCTCATGTGGCCCGGGCTCCTCGGGCGTCGCGGCATTCTTCGACTTGGATAAGACCATCATCGCGAAGTCCAGTGCGTTTGTGTTCTCCCGAGCGTTCTTCCAGGAAGGTTTGATCAACCGGCGCGCGGTACTCAAGAGCACATACGCCCAGTTCATGTATCTGCTGGCCGGGGCCGACGCCGAGCAGATGGAGCGAATGCGGGCGCACATCACCGCCCAGTGCACCGGCTGGGACGTCGCCCAGGTGACAGCGATCGTCGAGGAGACCTTGCACGACGTGGTAGACCCGCTGGTCTACGCCGAGGCAACCGAGCTGATCGCCGCGCACCGCCAGCGCGGCGAGGACATCGTCGTGGTGTCGGCCTCCGGGGCGGAGGTCGTGGCGCCAATCGGCAAGATGATCGGCGCGACGCACACGTTGGCCACCCGCATGGTGACCAACGATGGTCGGTACACCGGTGACGTGGAATTCTACTGCGCGGGAGAGAATAAGGCACTCGCCGCACGGCAGCTAGCCCAGGAGCAGGGTTATGACCTGCAACACTGCCACGCCTACACCGACTCGATCACAGATCTGCCGCTGTTGGAGGCGGTCGGCCACCCAACGGCGGTGAACCCGGACCGAGCGCTACGCCGGGAGGCGCTCCAGCGGGGGTGGCCGGTGCTCGCATTCTCCAACCCGGTGTCGTTGCGGACCCGGATCCCGGCGCCCTCCGGTGCGCAGATCGCCGCAGCTGTGGGGTTAGGGGCCGTGGCCGCTGCCGGCGTCGCATGGTACGGGTTGCGGCGGCGGCAGCGTTAACCCGGCTCGACTCATCGGGTCTTCATTTACGTCGAATGAGTGGGCCCTACTGACCATTTGTACGATGAGTAGTCGGCGCGGTGTCCCCGATCGGGCCTCTTGCTGTGCCCCCGGTCACGGAGTAAACATGACGTCACGGACCTCTGGGAGGCCAGGGACGGTGCGGCAGAGAAGTACCGGCCACCCCACCTAGGGCTCCGTGCACGGGCGCCGGGCACCCCACGCGCAGCACGCCGCGGGAGGCTTGTCGTCAAGGGTCTGCGTGCCGTGTCCTTTGGGGACACGGGCGCCGAGACACCGCTAGGTACGACACGAGTTGCACGCTTGGTAACCCGGCAGTCCGTGCGGACGGCGGCGCTACTGGAACCTCATCGCCAGGTTCCAGTAGCGCCGCCGTCACAGTCAAGCCTCAATGCGACAGCTCAGCTGCCGGCCGCTTCCGCGATCGCGAGGGCTTCCCGCGCTCCTGCGGTTAGCGCGGTGCAGCAGTGCACGATCCACTCGCCGACGGCCACTGCACCGCCGCTGGCGAAGCCGGCTGCGGTGGCCCGGTACTCGCGCTCGCGGCGCAGGTGGGCGACCTCCGGTAGCACCAATCCCTGCGGATCCAGCCCGCTGGACACCATGGTGAGTCGCGCCGCAGCTCTGGCGACCACACCGTTGCCCCGCGCGAACAGTGCCAGCGCCAGTAGTTCGCCGTGCACCACCGCGACGAGCACTGGCGCCGCTACCCGACTACCCCCGGTGACCAGCTGGGCCAGCCCGTCAAGCCGGGCGGTGATCTCGAGCGACGAGCGCGGCCGCCCCAGCCGCGGCCCAGGTGACAGGTCTGCCGCAGCGAGCACGTGCAACCGGGCCAGAGCCTGTAGCGGAGCCCGCTGCCAGGTGCCCAACAGCCCCCCGAGGGCCTCCGCCACCCGCAGCGCGCCGGCCAGCACTGGGTCGCGCACTGGCCCATCGCTGGGCAATGTGGGGCTCGCACCGTCCAGCGCGGCTGAAGCCCGGGCCGCGCGCACCGACGCCTCGGCCGAGGTAGCCGCCCAGCGGCGTTGGGTAGCAGGGTGCCGGTGCACCGCGCTCACTGCGTCGCGAGCATGCGTGACGGCTTCCCCGACTCCGGGCAGGTCCATCAGCGAAGCCAACGGGTCTGCCGGCACTCCGGTGACACTAGCCTCCCCGACCCCAGATCGTGGATGCTCTCACTGGATTCCGAATCGAACATGGTGACCGCCGTCAGGATTCGGCGCCCGAGAGGTTTTCAGCTCTCAGTCACGTTCGACTCCACACCCGCGCCGACCGCACATGCCACTCCGGTGCCTCCCAGGCCGCAATAACCATTCTTATTGTGGTGTAGGTACTGCTGGTGGTAGTCCTCGGCGTAGTAGAAGGCGTGCAGCGGAGCGATTTCAGTGGTGATCTGGCCGCGCCCGGCGGCGGTGAGCGCTCGCTGGTAGGCAGTCCGGCTTAGCTGCGCCTGCGCGACCTGGTCGGGGTCGGTGGTGTAGATCGCGGAGCGGTACTGGGTGCCCCGGTCGTTGCCTTGCCGCATGCCCTGCGTCGGGTCGTGGCCTTCCCAGAACACTCGCAGCAGCTCAGCGTAGCGGATCTGAGTCGGGTCGAAGACGACCAGCACCACTTCGGTGTGCCCGGTCCGCCCGGAGCACACCTCTTCGTAGCTGGGGTGAGGGGTGTGGCCACCGGCGTAGCCCACCGCGGTGGAGTACACCCCAGGGGTACTCCAGAAGATCCGCTCAGCGCCCCAGAAGCAGCCCATCCCGAACACCGCAGTGCGCAGGCCGTCGGGGAAGGGGGCAACGATGCGGTGGCCGGTCACGCCGTGCCGCTGCGGCACAGGAATCGGGGTGGATCGCCCGGGGAGCGCCTCCTCGGCGGTCACCATGCGAGCCTTGTCACGTCCGAATAGCGCCATCTCGCCAGATTACGCCGACACTGCGGGTACGGCTGCCTCCCGCTCAGCCGGCTCGAGCCGCTCGCGGCCTGGGAAGCGCGAGAGATAACGGCGCAACGACAACGTCGGCGCCTCGATATAGCGCCAGGACAGCCAGCCGCACAGGTAGGTCACCGGCAGCGCGGTCACCGTCAGCGACCACTGGGTATCGGCGCCGGCCATAATCAGCAGTTGCTGGACCGGAAACGCCCACACGTACAAGCCATAGCTACCGAATACCCATGAGTCGTAGCCCTCCAGGCGAGCCGGCCAATGAAACGCCAGCACGAGCGCGCCGTAACCGGCCATGAATGGCAGCGTCACAGCGCCAACCTTGGTGGTGTGGACCGCGATCTGGAGCCCGACCAGCGACCACGCCACACCAGGCGACAGGGGAATCCTGCCTCGGTAGGCGTGCAGCACCATACCGATGCTGAACGCGACGAGGAACGCCACCATCGCACCGATCGGCACCTGCAGGAACGAGCCACCATGTCCGGGGTTGCCGATGCTCGCCTCGAATCGGCGATCCAGCCCGATCAGCGTCAGCATCAGCGCAATCGTCAACCACGGCGCCCGGCGGAACAGCCCGGCAACACCGAAGCCCAGCACCAACAGATAGCCGGTGAACTCCATCGACAGCGTCCAGATCGCGCCGTTCACCGACCAGGGCCACGGATTGTTGTCGAAAACCCCGGGCAATCGATGCTGCATTGTGTACAAGCCCGCGTTGTGGACGATGTATCCCCATGTGCCCCGAGCGGAGAAATACTCCGAGGGACCCAGCGCCGAGACCAGTGGCCCGATCACCAGGGCAGTGACGAGCACCACCAGCAGCAGCGGAGGCCACAATCTCAGCACCCGCTTGGCGCTGAAGCGCCACCAGCACGGATCCTGGCGCCAGCTGTCGCTGATCTGGGTAGCCGCTCATCGCGAAGAACCCCATCAAGGCGATGTAGCCAGGCGAGAGGTTCCACGACGTGGGGAAGACTGTCAGGCGTGCGGCGTCGGTCAGCGGAGCGGAGTGATCGACCACCACAATCAGCGCGCCGATCATCCTGAGCCACGCGAAACCGGTGTTCGGATGCGCCTTCGGGGGCAGCGGCACGGTCGAGAGGCTAACACCGGCCACCGACGGTGATGAGGTCGGACGCGAACGCAGAGTCGCCGCTGTGCACAATGTGCCACCGGCGGCGATGGCGCCGGCCCGATGACCCCAGGGGGTGGCAGTGTGAAGCCGAACGAGTCGCCTGCAGCGAGTGCGCCCGAGGCGGCCAACCCGTTCCGTTGGGCGGCCTCCTCGTCGGACCAGCAGCAGCGCCCGGAGGAGGTCCGGGATCTGTTCCAGCCGGTCCAGACGCCGCCGCACGAGCCCATCACCAGCTCGGCGCCGCCCTGGACCGACACCGAGACGCCGCCGCTGGCCGAACAGCAGAGCGAATGGCTACGCCAGGGCTCGGGGATGTTCCCGACACCCGCGGGGCAGTCCCGGTCCAAGCAGATCATCGGGCTCACGGTGCTGGCGGTTGTCGTGCTGGGGTTGGTGGGCGCCACCGTGGCGTACTCCCTGACCTCAGGACCGGGCCGGGCCGACAGCGATCAGATCGCCCCGCCCCTGCCGAACACGGCACCTCGTGACCTGCCTGCCCCACCCGCCCAGCTCCCACCGCCGGTGGACACTGCGGACGCCCTGATCGACCCGCCCGGCCAGCCTCGAGGTAACGAGTCGTTCGACCTGGCCCAGCTGAGCCCCAAACTGCTACCCAACGACCACATCCGAAACGCCCTGTGGGCCGGCGCGATGACCGGCGGCGTGTTCAAGGGCACCACCGTGGGTGCCAACGAGATCGGGATGCTCGCTTTCACCATGCCTGACCAGCAGGCGGCGGCGAAGGTGGCGGGCACGATCATCAACACGGAATTCCACCGTGGGCTCAAGATCGACAACACCCGGGCGATGCAGGGTGTGGCGGTGATGGGCAGTGTCTCGGGCTCGGAGAACTCGGTGTACCGGGCGGTCTATGTACTCTACAACCGGACGATCTTCTTTGAGGTGCTCGGGAAGAACCGCGACGAGGTGCTAGCCACCTTCGACTCTCTGCTCAAGGATCAGGTGACCCACGCGCCACCAACCGTTCGCTAGCCGCCGGGCGTCACCTTGGCGTCTTCTTGGTAGCGGTGTCCAGTAGGTCCTGTAGCGCGGCGCGGGCCACGTCCGACCCGAACCGCTCGGTGATCGCGTCGGCCCCGGCGCAGGACAACGTGCACCACAGCGCGTCGTCCTCGAGCAACGCCAGCACCTGCTCAGCGAAGCCGGTGGCGTCGGCAGCCACCAGCACGTGCCGCCCGTCCACCAGCCCCATCCCCTCGACAGCCACCGGTGTGCCCACCGTGGGCAGCCCGGCCGCCATGCTCTCGCCCACCTTGCCCTTCACGCCGGCCCCAAACCGCAGCGGCGCCACCGACAGCCGGCACCGCTGGTGCAGCGGCACCAGATCAGCCACCCAGCCGTGCACCGTGACGGTCTCGCAGGCCAGCTCCAGCACGTCCGGCGACGGGTTGCTGCCCACCACGTCCGGCCGGCGGCGGTGCACCAGCGGCAGCACCTCGCGGGCCATCCAGGCCGCCGCATCCCGGTTGGGCAGGTGGTCGAAGCTGCCGACGAACAGCAGCCCCGCGCGCCCACCCGGCCCGGGCACCGCACCGGCCCGGTGGTGCACGTTGGACAGCACCCGCACGTCCGCCTCGGGCGCCAGGCTGCGCAGCAGGCTCTGCTCGTGCTCGGAGACCACCAGGGTCAGGTCGGCGGCCCGCACCAACCCCAGCTCAAGCTCCCGCGACGCGGCCGCCTTGCCCGTCAGGGCCCGCGCGCCGGGCTCGTCGCCGATTGTGGCGGCCAACTCGGCTTGCCGTTGCAGGCGCAGGAAGTGCAGGTCCACCGTGTCATAGCCGATGAGGCACTGCGGCGCCAGCATCCGCAACTCCGCCAGCAACTGCCACCCCACCTGCGGGCGGGACAGCACCGCCAGGCGCAGCGCCGACCCGCCTCGCGCAGGAACGTGTTATGCCCGGCCGGGTCGGGGATCACGGTGATCCCGTGGCGCTGCAGCTCTCCCGTGTAAGGCTGCAACAGCGCGCCATTGCAGGGGAAGAACACCACCCGCTGGCCGAGCTCGACCAGCGCCAGCGGCAGCCGGTGCATACGCATCGATCCGGAGTCCCGGTAGCGGGAGATCAGCCGCGCGGCGATGGCCGACTGCTCCGTACGCAACGCCAGCACCTGGAGTTCCCGCTCCGTGGCTCGGCGTTCGGCAGCCGCGACGATCTCCTGGTGCCGTTGCGCGGCCAGCGCGCGGTGCGCGGCACGCACCAGGGTCAGATCTGGATCAACCAGCACGCTGAGCTCGGGCAATTCCGGCAGCAGCGCATCGGAGGCGATGCCGAGCAGGTAGGTGTGCGGCGAGCCCAGCCCCACCCGCCACCCACCCTCTGGTGCTTTCCGCAACGACTGGACAATTCCCGCGCTCGGCCCCGCTTCGCCGGTGATGAGCGATCCGACGGTGACGTTCTGCCGCAGGATCGCGACGTGGCGAAACGAGCCCCCCAGCAACGCCTGGAACTCCGGCTCGGTGAGCTCCCGGACGTGGAAGAGGTTGTCGTTGCCGTGCTCGTAGCTGTGCGCATCCACATCGGGTGTGCTGGTCAGAACAGCCCGCCGGGCACCAGCAGTCGGGTCACCACCGCGATATCGCGCAGCTCCTCGGGGTGCACGCCGCCCGGTTCGAGAACCGGGCGCTGGCCACGTTCGGCGATCCGCGCAACGGTTGGGCTTGGCTCACCGGGCTACCCGCCTGGGCGGCGGACAACCTGCCGTTTCGGGACAGCGCGGTCCGGGTAACCGAAGCCATCAGCAGAGGTGTCTTCGGCGAGCCAGCCGCGCTGCCCGCTGCGCGGCCGAACCCGGCCCCTCGGCTCTACCTGGGACGGGACTGCGCAGCGCGGGCCAGGGATGAGTTCTGGCGCCGGGTGGTCACCGAAGCCGGCGCGATCGACCTGCGGCCGGCGCTTGCCGAGATAGCCCAGCGCAAGGGCTCCCCGGGCGACACCCACTGGAGCCAGGAAGGTGGCCTGACGATGACCTACGCGCTGGCCGACCAGGTGCAACCCGGTATCACCCGGACCTGGCAGGTGGCCCCGACCGGCTCAACCCCGTGGCCCGACGACATCAGCCCACTGATCGGTCGCCGCGACAAGTACTCGATCCCGACGTACTCGCTGGCACCAGCCGGGCAGGCGGACCGCACCCAGCAGCCTGCACCGACATCACCATCGTGCATCCCGAGACCGTCGACGCGGCCCCCGCCCAGTCGGGGAATTGCTTGCCAGCGGGAAGGTCGTGGTGCTGGAGGTGGCCGAGCGCAACCTGCTCAGCGGAACATCACCGATCCAGCGCCAAACCGTAATCACCGAAATCGCCCACCAGCTATCTCAACACCCGGCGCCCTGAATGACTGCTACCGGCGTGTGATCGACCTGCTCAAGAACCCTTTGGCAGCAACACCTCACCCTCGAGGCCGTCCGGATCGCGGAAGAAGATACTCAAGGCCTCACCAAAGTCGTTGACCGTGCCGTCGCTGGCTCCGGCGTCGATCAGCCGGCTTCGGATCGTCTCGAAGGCCTCCTGGGACGCGGCAGCCAGCCCGATGTGATCAATGCGTCCGCGACCCATCATCGGAGTCTGGTGATTGGCTTCAGTGTTGCCGTCGATCACGAAGATATTCAGCTGCGTGGCCGGGCCAATATCGATAACGGTCATCGTCTCGCCAGGCCCGTGGGCACGCGTGGGTCCGACGACAGCATCGAACACCGCCGTGTAGAACCGGCCAAGCCGATCGACGTCCTTGGAGATCCAGGCGATGTGGTTCACACCATCCAACAGCATCTCTAGACTCCTCCCGCGACTTGAGGACCAACTCCACCGTACTGTGCGTGTCCCGCGATGTCCGTGTCCGGCGGCTGCGCCGTCTCGAATGACGATCACCATCTATACCCGACGGGCGGATGGTGAGACGCCTCGCGCGCCGTCTGCCGACATGCGGCGACACAGGCGGCTGAGGCTGATCAGGATCCGGGATGCTGCCGCAGGGCGGAGCGGCAGCTGCAGCCGCCTGGAGCGTCGCATAGTGTGTAGCCTGAGATCTCTAGACCCGCTCGAGCACCCCTGGTACGACGTGCTCCTGGTCAAGCGCAAGGAGCGGAGATGCGACAACAGGACGTTGCCCGGGTGTTCAACGACCCGCTTGCACAACAACTGTTGCATTCTCCGATCCCTGCCAGGTTGGCGTACACGGCAACCGACGGATCGCCTCGCGTGGTGCCGGTCGGGTACTACTGGAACGGCGCAGACATCGTTATTGGCACAGCCCCGACCGCGCCGAAGGTGCGAGCGCTGACAGTGAACCCCGTAGTGGCGCTCACCATTGATACTGACACGCAGCCACCTCACGTGCTACTGGTGCGCGGCACAGCGGAAATCAAGATTGTCGATGGAGTCCCGTCGGAATATCTCAAAGGTGCCAAGAAAGCGCGAATGGCCGAACAACAATGGCAGGACTTCGAGGCGCGCGTGCGAGCGATGTACAAGCAGATGGCGCGCATAACGATCATGCCGCACTGGGCTAAGTTGCTGGACTTCGAAGAGCGGATTCCAGATTTCATACGCCGCCTTGTCGAAGAAGGCGCCTAAGAAACAGCGCGAGCCCTGACAGGCCGACCACGGAAGGAGCGATGGGGCATTCGATCGCGTCAGTCCCGATGGCCGACCGCGTGCTCGCCACCACCGCGCACCGCGATGTCACCGTGCTCTACGCCGCCACCGTCCGCCCGTTCGACGCCGACTGGCTGCGCGCCACACTCACCGAGCCCGACGCAGCCCACGGCCTGGACGTCCCCGGGCTGCGGCACTCGATCGACGACCGCCTCACCAGCTGGCGTATTACTCTAATAACACTGATGGTAGTCTCGATCTGTGAGTGTGAGCAGACTGTCGATCTCGGTTCCCCCTGGGGTGGAGAAGGCGATCCGAGCCGCCGCCGAGGCCGCCGCATTGCCGGTCTCCGTATGGCTCGCTCAGGCCGCCGAGCGCGCCGCCGCGGAGCAGACCGCAATCGCCGACGGGCTGGCTGGGGTAGCGGAGTTCGAGGCTGAGAATGGCCCCCTGACCGACGCGCAGCGGGCCGAGGCACATCAGGTGCTCATCGACGCCGGGGTTATCCCGCCACAGCAGACCGCCTGCTAGGTGTCAGGACTCGTCTACGACACCGGCGCCCTGCTGGCCGCCGAACGGCGCCACCGCAGCCTGTGGGCGTTGCACGAGCAGAGCCTTGCTGGCGGAGTCCGCCCGATCGTCCCCGTCGTGGTCCTGGCCCAAGCATGGCGCGGCAGACCACACGCGAACCTCTCCCGGCTACTGCGGGGCTGCCAGGTGATGCCAGACACCCAGGAACTCGGCAAAGCGGCAGGCGCGATCTGCAGCCGGGCGGGTACCTCCGACGTCATCGACGGGCTGGTGGTGGTCACCGCGCTGCGATTGGACGCTCTGGTGGTCACCAGCGACCCACAGGACCTCCAGCACCTCGCATCGAGCCTGCACAGCAAACTGGCCCTGTATACCGTGTGATCGACCTGCTCGCTCGGCGCCAGCTCCGGAGGCGGACGGGAGGCCGTCCCCACGCAGGACGTGCAGTTCATGGGGACAACAGTGCGTACCCAAGCCGAGGCGGCGCACACCGCGAAGCTGGCAATGCCCGAGCCAGTGCCCTACGACCCCGCGAGATACCAGGCTCAGCTGAACGCGACGAGCAACCCCGCCGAGTGGGCGCGGATCATCGGTGACGCCCGTGAGCAGGCCGACCGGCAGCACGCCGCGCACGCCGAAGCCATCCGAGTGGTCGAGACCTACAGCGCTTCGCTGAGCGATACCAACGCGGCGATGCCCGCCTTCACGCCGCCGCCGAGGTTCGGCGACGGGGCCACTGGACGCACTCCCGGTGGTCCGATGCCGGGCGTGCGGGCCGGTGGGGTGGTCTCCCCGGGGGATGGCGCTGGAGGCAGTGCGCCCGGCGTTCGTGGTGGGGGTCCACCGACCACTGTGGCTAGCCAGGTAGCTGTGGGTAGCCAGGTAGGTGGACACGGGCAGCTAGGTGGACACGGGAGCGACGGAGCGCCACCGTCGTCCACTCCGGCGCAGTCGGTGTCCTATCCCCCGTCCTATCCCCCAGGAGGGATCCCGGGCGGCGGCGTTGCGGCTGGCGGAAGTGGCGGGGAGCCGGGTGGGCCGAGCTTGCTGCCCGCCGCTGCGGTCATCGGCGAAGCCGGGTCGGGTGGACGAGGGACCAGTGCCGGCGTGCGGTTCGGTCCGCGCGGATCGAGTGGTCTGGGTGCCTGGAGCCTCACCCCGAAGCCCGCCTCGAACCCCACTGTGAACCCGCTGGGGCGTGCTGGAACCGGCGCCGTCGAAGCAGCTCATGGTGCCGGAGCCGGGAGCGGGTTCGCCCCGATGGCCGGGACCGGCCGCAGCCGGGGCGAGGAGGACACCGAGCACCGGTGCCCCAGTTACCTGATCGAGACCGAGGACATCTGGGGCGACGGCCGCCGCGTCGCGCCCCCGGTCATCGGCGAGGACCCGCCCGATTACCACTACTGAGGAGCACGGTGACCCGGGACGTCACGCTCACCCTGGAGCAGTACGACATATTCCGGGAGACCAGGCGGGCCTCCTGATCACGGCCCTGAGAACGGTGCCTACCAGCGGAAATACCCTTCGTTGGTTGGTGTCATGTCTCGTTGTTGCGCGTCGTTTCGTCCGCTGAGACGGCCCACAGACGGCCCCGGTGCGGACCTTTCCATGGTCATCGGCGCGTGCGGGCCGGTGGTGACGGGTGTGTGGAAGGGGGCTCCGGAGTGTGGGCCTACGCACGGGATCGTCTGTGACTGTGCTGTGTGCGCGGTTCGTCGTGAGCTTGGGAATCTCGCTACCGTGCCAGGTGATGGCCGCTGATCTGCGCCTGGCCTGCATCTCAGCTTGCCGCAGTTGGCCGCTATTGACCCCTCCTTACAGCACGTGGGCAGCACGAGCGGTGTGCCATGACTCGGTTCCGCAGTGTGCTGGTGGTGCTCAGGGTTGTCGTCACTGTTGTTCTGAGCGCACCGCTAGGACCTGACCCTGGTGCTCCTCATTTCCCCTCTCTCCCGATCGGGTTCCTCACCGTGGCGACGTGATCACCGATGATCTTGCACGCTGGGGGTCGTGTGGCATCCCGTCGATCTGGCGCAGCCCGACCACACGGCAGCCCGGGGGCAGCCCTCCGAGCGAACCGGTGCGTGCGTCGTCTGGCTCTGCCCCCGGGTTGGCGTGTGGTAGCCCTTAGGGAGGTCGATGGGATGCCACACCCTGCCCACCCCGGCTCAGCCGCAGCAGTTCTTGTGGCTGGTCATCCCGGAGATCTGCCCGCCCGGCGAGGGCACGTTTTGGTTGGGTGGGGCTGCATTTGCTGAGGTAGCGCCGTTGGGAGAACGCCGGCCAGTGCATTGGTGATGTGGAGGGCCGGTAGCCTGTGGGAACGTTGGGTGACGTTGGCTAGTGTCGGGTGACGCGGTTTGTACCCATTTTTGTACCGGGACGGCGCGCTTTGGAAGGCTGCGCCCGATGCGCGATCAGCGCGGTAGTGGTCTGCCGCTTGGCTCGGTTGGGTGGTCGGAGTCCACGTTGGCAACGGTTGTTTGGCCGCGTTGGTGGCGTTGGGTGTTGTCTCGCCTGAGGCGGTGATTGTTTTGGCGTTGCTCTGCGGCGGCGGGCTCTGCCGCTGGTACCCGGTCGAGACTGAGACCGCTATGGGTAACGGACGAGCCAGATATACAGGGAGAAAAGTGATCATGGGTTGGTGGGGTAGGTAGCGGCGGGTGCGTGGGGATTGGCGCCGGGGCCTGAGGGGTATTGGGCGCACTGGCGTACATACGGTGTCGCGGCGTCGATGTAGTGGTCCCATTCTTGTTGTGACAGGTTGCGGCTGACGCGCTCGCACGCCTGGCTTATCCACGTCGCGGGGGTGGCCCACAGCCGGGCGGTGCGATCGGCGCTGGTGGTGGCCAGCAGTTTGCCGTCGGGGCTGAACGCCACGCGATACACCGCGTTGGTGTGGCCGGTGAGGGGTTGGCCGAGGGGTTGGTGGCTGGCCACGTCCCACAACCGGGCGGTGCGATCGTGGCTGGTGGTGGCCAGCAGTCTGCCGTCCGGGCTGAACGCCACGCCATCCACCGTGCTGGTGTGGCCGATGAGAGGCGCGCCGAGGGGTTGGTGGCTGGTCACGTCCCACAGCTGCACGGTGTCATCGGCGCTGGCGGTGGCCAGCAGCCTGCCGTCGGGGCTGAACGCCACGCCATTGACCGCGTCGGTGTGGCCGGTGAGGGGTTGGCCGAGGGGTTGGTGGCTGGCCACATCCCACAACCGCACGGTGCGATCGCTGCTGGCGCTGGCCAGTACCCTGCCGTCCGGGCTGAACGCCACGCCATGCACCGTGCTGGTGTGGCCGATCAGGGGTTGGCCGAGGGGTTGGTGGCTGGCCACGTCCCACAGCCGCACGGTGCGATCACCGCTGCTGGTGGCCAGTAGCCTGCCGTCCGGGCTGAACGCCACGCCATTGACCGCGTTGGTGTGGCCGGTGAGGGGTTGGCCGAGGGGTTGGTGGCTGGCCACGTCCCACAACCGCACGGTGTGATCGCTGCTGGCGGTGGCCAGTAGTCTGCCGTCGGGGCTGAACGCCACGCCCTGCACCGAGTTGGTGTGGCCGATCAGGGGTTGGCCGAGGGGTTGGTGGCTGGCCACGTCCCACAGCCGCACGGTGCGATCACCGCTGCTGGTGGCCAGTAGCCTGCCGTCCGGGCTGAACGCCACGCCAGTGACCGCGTTGGTGTGGCCGGTGAGGGGTTGGCCGAGGGGTTGGTGGCTGGCCACATCCCACAACCGCACGGTGCGATCGCTGCTGGCGCTGGCCAGTACCCTGCCGTCCGGGCTGAACGCCACGCCATACACCCAGTTGGTGTGGCCGATGAGAGGCGCGCCGAGGGGTTGGCGGCTGGCCACGTCCCACAACCGGACGTTGCGATCGTCGCTGGCGGTGGCCAGTAGCCTGCCGTCCGGGCTGAACGCCACGCCATTGACCGTGTCGGTGTGGCCGGTGAGGGGTTGGCCGAGGGGTTGGTGGCTGGCCACGTCCCACAGCCGCACGGTGCGATCGCGGCTGGTGGTGGCCAGTAGCCTGCCGTCGGGGCTGAACGCCACGCCATCCACCCAGTTGGTGTGGCCGGTGAGGGGTTGGCCGAGGGGTTGGTGGCTGGCCACGTCCCACAGCCGCAC
>JBOHFR010000090.1:0-16480 GCA_050699715.1 Pseudonocardiaceae bacterium | reverse complement strand
GCGCCTCCCGCTCCTGATGAGTGGAAGGCGGTGGCCCCGGGGGTTGTCGCTCAGAAGCGGGGCCACCGCCACGCACCGTCACCTGGGTGTGATCGAGGCACCAGAGTGGCGGCGTGGAGATGACCTTCCCGGCTTCAGGCACACACGGGGAACACGTGATCATGTGCATGTCAAGGGCTTATGAGGGGAAGGATTTCCCCTCTCTCTGCGGGCTGTCGGTATGCACCAGCAGGGAGGTGATTCGGTGTTGCAGGTGCGCGACCTCATCAAGGCTCTGGTGTGCGGCGGCGTGGCGGGACAGCTCCCGCAGGTCGTCGGCGGCCGTGCGGGAACGGATGGTGCCGGCGGCGTCCAGGGCTCCGTGTCCGATGGTGACGGCTTGGAGCGGGTCTCCGGTGATCATCATCAGACTGGCCAGCCAGATCTGGCATCTTGCCAAGGGACGGGTGTAGCCGGTGAGTCCGGCGGCTGCCGTCGTGAGTCGGTCGGTGGCCTCGCCGGGGTTGTGGCCCAGGATCGCCAGGTCGGCCAGGGCATGCCCGGTGCGCAGGGCGTGGACGGCGGGGTTGTGGTAGATCATGAAAGACATGGGTGACGGGTCGTTGGCCGGGGTGGCGCGGGAGAAGTGGTCATCGGCGGTGCCGATGGCGGTCAGGGTCTCCTGAACCCGGCGCATCTTGGCCAGCGCGCAGGCCCGCTCGGTGTGCAGTATCGACCGCTCGATCTCGGTGAGTCGATCAGCACGGACCAGGGCGTGCTCAGCCAGCGTGAGCCCCTCATCAGGCTGCCCGGTCTGAATCGCGTGCACCGTCATGTATCCCAGGACATCGGCGCGCAGATGCCAGTTCTTGGCCTTCTCGGCGCAGTACAGCGCCAAGCGGAACGCCCGGCGGGCCTGCTCATCGGCGCCGGCATCCATGGCGATGAATCCGGCGGTGTCGGCGAGATCACCGACCGCGAAGTGCAGCTCGGGGCTTAGCTCGTCCGGGCAGGTGGCCTTGAGTAGGGCGGCTGACCAGCGCAGCTCGCCCATCACGGCGTCCAGGGCCCCCCGCCCTCCGTAGGTGAGGCTCCAGGACTGGAACACCTGCTTGGCGATGCGGATCTGCTCGATGTCGGTCGCGCCGACCCGGGTGGGGGTTGGCGGGGGTTCGATGCCTTCCAGCGCCGCCGCCAGCGGCCCCAGGACGAGCGTGCCCACGCCCAGGGCGGCGGTGCCGCGGATGAGATTTTGCCGGTCCACGTCGTCCAGTTTTACCGCCGCGTGACGGGAACGCGCGTTGATGAACCCTAACGCAGCATCGGTGGGGGCACTCAGGATCGCCCGAAGTGCTTCTCGACACCATGTTCTCGGCCAGCGGATGAGACCGGTTTCCAGTTTTCCGATGTAGTTCGCGGTGGCCAGCACCTCCTTGTTTCGGTGCTTCCACACCCAGGCGTTCACCATTTCGGCTAGTTCCTGCCGGGATAGGCCCGACCCCGGGTTGGTGGGTGAGGCGGTGCGCTCCCGCGCCGCTCGGAGCTGATCATTCGCCTCTGCCATGGCCCCGTCTCCCGCCTGGTTGGTTGAGTGTCGTGGTAAGCACTGAGCGTTCCTCCCTTTCGTGCCCAGAGAGGGATCACGTGGTGTGTTCGGTGCGGTGAAGGGTGAACCGGCCAAGCAGTAGACCGCCCTCGGGTCTGGTCTCGCAGGGTGAAATAATCATAGTGTCGCCTCAGGTAGACGTCGGGGGATCGGCGACCGGTCAGGGCGTAGCGAGTGGTGCTGGTTATCTTGGTGTGTGGGATGTTCTGTGTGTTCCGCCTCGTCACTGTCTTTCGTGTTCACCGCGTTGTCCTTGATCGCCGGTGGTAATGTGGTAGCGGGCCTGTCCAGTGTGAATGAGATCACTGGAGGATTTCCGAGGCATCCTCGTGATCCTGTCGTCGGGGGTGGGGCACCAGGAACCAGAAGGCACCTGGTCACGACGGTCCCCGACCGCGGGAACCGTCGCGGGGTATCCGACAGTTCGGGCGAGGACGCCGACCATCCGCGGGCTCGCCCGACACCGGTGGCAGGTGTGGCGGGTGGGTGGCAGGTGAGACCCGGTTCGCGGGAAAATCCCCCTTGGGCGCGCGAGCTGGGGGAACGTCCGGGTTCTGGTGGGGCGGGTGCTGATCTGCCACACCTGCCACACCTGCCACGCTGGACACGTTTCCCGAGTTCAGCAGGGGTATGGATAGGCCACCGGAGATGCCACGGCCCGTGTGGCATGGTGCGGGTGGTGGCCTGTGCTGGGGCAGGTTGGCTGGGCTCGTCGGGCATGGTGAAGCGCCCCTCCCGGTGAGGATGAATGATCAGTTGAGCGGGGTTTGGCGGGTGCCTGCGGCGACCTCGGTGGCTGCGCGGCGCAGCTCACCGACCTGGATCATCGAGCCGGTGCGGTCACGTTGGGCCTTGAGGAACCATGGTGCCGCGCCGAGTTCCCGGCCGAGTCGGATAGCCTCGGAGCGTTGTTTTTCCGGGTTGGCCTCGGCCGGAATGCGGCCGAGGCGCCGGCCGAGTTCGGCGGTGGCCACCAGTTCATCGTCAGCCAGGTCACGCACGGCCTCCAGGATCGCGGCCAATGGCTGTGCGGGTTCCGGGAGTGGCTCGGCCACGGGTGAGGCCACGCCAGTGAGGTAGGTCCGGATGCATTCCATCATGGTGGTGCGCTCCCAACCGAGCTCGCCATCGCGCTCGACCGGCTCTAGTCGCCACGGGGTGGCGCGTAGCTCGGTGATGAGTTTTTGGCCAGCGTTGTCCCAGTCGCCGTCACGGTCGACTCGGCCGGTGACGAACGCGAGCTGACCGGCCGGCACGAATTCCGGCGTGTTTTCCGCGCGGATCATCTCGAATACCTCGGTCATGGTTTTGCCGAGCGAGCCGTATTTGCGGAACGTCTCGATCGCCTGGTCCATTTTCCGCTCGGCGCTGGTGGCCATGTGCTGGATCTCCTCGTCGGTCAGGGCCCGGTGGGGCTGGGTCTGGTCGTCGCCGGTGTCGGGTTCGACAGCGGAGTTGTGCCTCAGCTCGGTGAACGCTGTGTCCATGGTTGCCGTGGACACCGATGACAGTGCGGGCCAGCTCAGGCCCTGCGCCTGGATCACCTCAGTGAGCTCGGGTAGTCGTTCGGGCAGCCACCGCCCGGCGTACGCTGCGCCGAGCTGGGCTGGTAGCCACGCGGGGAGCCGGGGCGTGGTGGCGGTGTTACGGGCGGCGACCGGGGAGATCTGGTCAACACCGTCGAGTTCGTAGGCCTTGGCCGGGATCACCCGTGGCACCTCAGCGCTGGGCTGGACCAGCAGGGTGTGGTTGCGCAGCTTGGTGGTGTCGACGTTCATGCCGACCAATGTCGCTTGGCCGTCGTGGGAGCTGTAGGTCTTGCCGGCGATGCGCTGGGTGATGTTGCGTTTGGCCATGCTGCCATGCGCGCCGAGGGCGTCCATGAGGCCGTACTGGGTGACCAGGTAGAGGCTGACACCAGCGGAGCGGGCCGCCCGGACGATCGCGTTGACGAGTTGGGAGCCGGTCATCACCTTGCCGTCGAAGGTCGTGATGGTCACCGTGTTGTTGTCGATCAGCAGGTCCGAGGCTTCCTCGAGCAGGCACACGATGGCCGGGTCGGCCGCGCTCGGCTCGAACACCGAGATGGGGCCCAGGCGCTTGTTGCGCAGTTTGGTGACCTGGTAGGCGGCCGCGAGCATCTCCAGCACCCGCGTGGGGTCCTCACCGGCCACCCAGTCGATCACTGGCCGGGTGGTCATGCCGGCGAACCACGGGTAGAGCCACGGGTAGATCAGCGGGATCAGCTTGTCGCTGGCGGCGATCCACAGCAGCGCGTCGCAGCAGTGCGTGGTCTCGGCGATGACGTCGTTGCTGAACACCGTCTTGCCGGAACCGGTCGCGCCGACCATTACGCTGTGCGTGCCGAACATGGTCAGGGTGAGGTCCTGGCCGTCTTCGTACAGGCCCGGGCGGATCGGGTGGCGGATGGTGCCCACCGGCCGGTCCAGCGGGTACTTGATGGCCTCGGCGAAGACGTTGTTGGTGCTGACGTGCAGCAGGAACTGGTGGGCGACGTCGGTCTCCTCGGCCCGCACCTGCCCCGTGGACAGCCGAATGCCCTCGTGGGCGAGGTAGGCGGAGGCGTGTGAGGCGATGTCGCCGAGGGCGGCCCGCAGGCCCTCGAACTTGACCGCCTTGCCCGGGGAGTCCTCGATCTTGAGGGTGAACCCGGCCTTGGTCGGGATCTTCTCGATCACCCGCACGCCCCCGCAACCCGCTGCTTCCAGGATCTCGTCCCACTTGTCGAGGATCTTCTCCTGGAGGACGTCCTCGCGCTGGGCCCGCGTCTCGGCGCGTTGGCGCTGGACCTCGACCTTGCGGACCGGTGCCAGGGTGCGGATGTGGGCGTAGCCGCCGCCGAGCACCAGCGCACCGAGGATCAACACACCGAGCGCGATGAGGTTGGTGGGTCGCACCTCGGCGGCGTAGACCAGCCAGGCGGTCGTGGCCACGCCAGTGAGCGCGGTGAGCCAGACCGCGTGCGTGCGCTGGTCGTAGCCGTACTCGAGGGGACAGTAGCGCCGGCGGGTGGCGAGCGCACCCAGGAGGGTGCCCGCTAGCCCGACCGGGACCAGGACCCACGACGGCAGGCCAGTCCAGACCGGCACGCCGGCCAGCGAGTACGCCCACACCGCAGTGATCACCGGGTGGAACCACCGGCGGTCCGGGTTGAAGGTGCGAACGAGGGCCCAGAACGTCGGCCGCGACTGAATGAGGTCGACGTCGTGATGACGTCGCGATGGGGTCAGGGTCGGCGTGCTCACGGTGCTGATCTCCTCACGAGGATCGCTGGTGCGCCCCTATCCCCGATGAACAGGTGGTAGGGGCGCACCAGCGGGCTAGCGGTTCTTGGAGACATCCCACTTGTCTTCGCCCGGCTTCGGGGAGTCGATCCTGCGGAGTTGCTCCTCGTGGGTCCGGCGGAACACGATCCCGGCCTCGCGTATGCGCCCGGCCTGCAAAGCCTGTGTCGCGGCGAAGTCGTTGATTGCCTCGGCGAACTCGCCGCTGACCGGGATGGACTCCTGGATTGTGGTGGCGTGTTTGCGCCACATGCCGGCCTGCTGCTCCGCCGCTCCAGGAGCGCCGTCGACCCAGTCGATCAGCGCGCGGGCGTTCTCGATGTCGAGATTGTTCGCCGCTTGGTGCAGAGCCTCGTTGTGGTTGTTGAACGGATTCGGCATCGCCGTGCTCCCCTCCAGTTCCCGTTTCGGTGCCGCCTGATCGGGACGAGTCTTGTGCTTGGTGACGTCCGCCCTGTTCGGGGGCGGTTGTGGTGCCTTCCGAGCCTTGACCGGTCGGGGTGCCCGCTTCATCAGCCCCGCCCGCCGGACCCGCGCCCGTCCCCGTTTGCCGGCCTCAGCGCGTCTGCGAAGCCGGCTCCACAGGCCCGGTTTCGTACTCTTGCCGGAGGAACCGGTGCCCTTCGTCGACCTGGCGTCGCCCGCCGAGCCGCGGCCGCGAGTAAACAGCCGGCCCAGTGGCTGATCCGGCTTCCCCGAGCCCGGCGCACCTGAGCGCCTCGGTGCGCGGCCAGCACCGCGGCGAGCCAATCCGCCGTCGACCCCACCACGACGAGTGAGTAACCCGCGCCCACGGCGAGCAACCGCGCCGTCGACACCCACGCCGGTTCCCCGGCCACGACCAATGGCACGGCGCGGGCCGCCGAGCAGGCTCCGGCCGCCGGCCTGGTGCTGGCGACTACCACCGAGCAGGTCGCGCCGCCGACCGGTGCCGCTCCGACCGGTGCCGCTCTGGACGCCGCCAGCGACCCGCCGAGCAGCTCCCAACAGGCCACCCCGGCGCGGATCACCACCGGTACCAGTGCCCCGGCCAGCACGCCCCGGCCGACCACCAGCGCGGTGCGAGGCACCAACGCCTCGACCCGCGCCGGCTGCCCTGCGCGGGCCGAGGCGGGTGACCGTACCCGGCGCGAACCTTCGCAGGGCCGCTACACCCACCGCGCCACCCAGGCCGACCAGGCCGGCGGTCACCACACCAGCCGTGCCGAACTGGAGCCCGATCGTGGTCACCGTGCCCGCGCCGCCCGATCCCGTGGCCAACCACGTCGCCCGGGACGCCAGCGGCACGACCTCACCACCGGTCACCGGCGACGCAATGTCCTCCCTCGCCGGGCTGTCCACCACCGTGCTCATGTGCCACCTCCTGTGGCCTGGACGTCGTTCACCGTGCTGGCTGAGCTGGGGTGCTACCAGCCCCGCTGCGGGTGCTGGCTGTTGCCGTGGTGGGAGACTTGGCTGGGCTGGTACTGCTGGATCGCGGTGCGCTCGTGGAACAGCACCCGGCTGTAGGCGCCCAAGACCGTGTCCATCGCCAGCCGGGCCTGCATGAGCGCGTCCTCGACGTCCTGACGGGTCTCGTCCGCGATCGGGGACTGGCCCTCGGCCGTCTCCGGCAGCAGATCGTCGAGGTTGTGGAGCATGTGATCGATCCGGGCCGCCTCAGGAGCCCAGTGGTTGACCGCCTCGGTAGCGGTGGTCAGCTTGACCATCGGACTACGTTCCTTCCCTGTACATCGTGTGGGTCCTGACGTTCAGTGCGATGTGTGACCTGTTCAGCGTCGCGCGAGGAGTCGTCTCCTCTCCCGCCTCACCTCCTGACCGCCACGTTGCCCGAAGTATATTTGATCAACCACCAGTGGTTGATCAAATATTGATCATGTCACATAACAGTGTCATGTGGCTCGTAGTATGTAGCTACCGACATCGGATTGTCAACACCAGTGTGTGTCTGAAACACTGGTTATCACCATGACAGTAGGAAGCGTGGCTTCAGGGCAGGAGGAACACGTGAGTGGTAGCCCGCGTCCCCGCCGGACGCTTGCCGAGAAGATCAACCGACTCTTCGAGACCCTCCATCCGCCGGACCGGGGGCCGTGGTCTAACCAAGAAGTGGAGCGCTGGCTCGCCGAACGCGCCGCCGTGGACGGAGACGGCCTGACGATCTCGGCGAACTACCTCCTGCTGCTGCGCAACGGGCAGCGGGATAACCCCACCATGCGCAATGTCCAGGCGATGGCGAAGTTCTTTCAGGTCGATCCCGGCTACTTCCTGCGCGATGACACCGACACCGAGCAGACCTACACCGACCTACAACTACTGGGCGCGATCCGAGACAACGAGCAGGTCAAGAGCATCGCTCTGCGTGCCTTCGACCTTGACCCCGAGATGCGCGAGTGGCTCGCTCACACGATCAATGGTCTGCCCCAGGGTCGCAGCAGGAGACAGCGCAATCTCGGCGCCGGGCAGCGCTCCGAGACGGGGCACCCGCCGGCAGACGTCGACCCAGAGTGAGACCATGGCCACGGGGGGTAATATTGGTTGCTCGCCGCGAGACCAGCCTCTGTGCACGCGGCTGACGGGCGTGGCTGCCCCCGGGGAGGTGAGGGCCATGGGCCGGGACTTGCGACGCCGATGCGAGATCATCGTGCGAACACTGGATCATCGCATCGGCGGGATCCCGGTGCCTTTTGACCTCAACGCGTTGCTGGACCAGATCGAGGCCGACCGGGGCCGCCCGATCGAGCTGGTCCCCTTCTCGGCCACCGCGCCGGGAAAGCTGTGCGGCATCTGGGTGGGCACCGACCGCCTGGACCTGATCTATCACGAGGAAGCGACCAGCCTGCTGCACCAGGACCACATCATCCTCCACGAGATCGGGCACATGGTCTGTGCCCACACCGGCGCGGCTCTGTCCAATGCCGATCAGGTCCGTAGCCTGTTGCTCACCGACGCGGTGCAAGGCCAGGTGGACACCGTCCTCGGGCGCGGCGCCTACACCACGGTGGAAGAACAAGAAGCCGAGCTGGTCGCCACCCTCATCCTGGAGCGGGCCATCCGCCCAGCACCGGCCGCGCGGGCGGTGGCCCCGGCCAGACCCGAGGTCACCGCGACGCAGCAGCGGATCGAGACGATCTGGGGTCGGCGCCCCACCCGCCCCTGGTCATGACCAGTGCCGTGTTCCTCACCGCCGCTGTGCTCACCCTGAGCGGGGCAACGTACAAAGCCCTCGGTCTGCGCAGCCAGCCCGCCAGCAGACCCGCCGTGGCCTTCGCCGCGACCTTGTTCGCGCTGGGCCTGGCTCTCGCGCTACGCGCCCCGGTGATCGCGACACCGATCAACAACACCACCCACGTTCCCAACCTCAACGTGCTGGCGGGCAACAGCATGACGCTGGTCAGCACCTGCAGCGTGCTGACCGTGCTGGTATACTTCACCGAACCGACCGACCGCCGCGGCCGCCGCAAATCCCGACTACGGCTTGGTTTCCTCCTTGGCGCGCTCAGCTGCATGACTGGCCTGTTCGTGTGGTCATTGGCCTCGCCGCCGGCTGATTTCCTCGAGCATCGCAGCGTGCAGTCCCTCGCCTATGTCTTGATCTATGTGAGCTACCTCGCCGCGGGAATGACCGATGCCTGCCAGCTGTGCGTGCGCTACGCCCCGCACACCCCCAACCAGTACCTGAACCTGGGTCTACGGCTGGTGGCGCTGGGCAGCGCGCTGGGCATCCTGTACTGCGCCGTCTACGGCTACAACACCGTCGCAACACTCACCCAGCTCACCCAGCTCGGTCCCCCCATCGTCACCTCGGCACTCCTTCCCTCGACGGCCTGTGTGCTGCTGGTCATCGGATCGACGATCGGCGGGTGGGGTCCCCGCCTCAGCGAGGCCAGGGAGCGGCTCGCTGACTACCGCTCTTACCGCAAGCTGGGTCCGCTGTGGCGGGCCCTGGCCGAGGTCGCCCCCGAAGCCATCCCTCCTCAGGACATGGCTAGCCTGACCATCGGTCAGAAACGGTACCGGCGGATCATCGAAATCCGGGACATGATCCTTACCTTGCGGGCCTACCGCGACACCACTCTCGCCACCGATGTCGCCGCCACCTCGGTCGCGGCTGGGGAATCGTCGCTGGCCGCCGCAGCTGCCATGGAGGCCACGGTGATCGCCCGCGCGATCCAGGCCCGGCGCGAAGGGCGACTCGCCGCGGGCAGTCCCGACATCGCGATGCCTCCCCAGCTCGGGGCCAACCTGGCGACGGAATCGCACTGGCTCGAGGCCGTGTCCGTCGTCTTGACCACAGTGATCGCGACACCCGCTGTTCGGATGGCGATCGCTTCCCCCCAGGATGCAGGCCGTGGTCGTCACTGAGCGGAGCGCCGCACCGCGAACCTGGCGGCACGTCACAGCCAGGGTGATCACGGAGGTGTTCGCGCCGTCAGTGCTGATGGTGATCCTGTTCCTGGCCGTCGGTCTCGCCGCCGCAGGCCTCCCCCGGGGTTTGCTGTGGGGACTGGCCGGGGCGTTCTTCGCCAGCATCGGACCCACCGCGATCATCATCATCGGCGTGCAACATGGACGCTGGAGCGATCGCCACCTCACCGTCCAGGAACACCGGCGAGTCCCGCTCATCGCCGCGTTCGCCCTCGTGGCCCTGGGCGTGGTGCTCCTGGCGGTCCTGCACGCCCCACGGGAGATCCTCGCTACCGAGGAAGCGATGCTGGCAGGCCTTGTCGTGAGCACCCCGATCACCCGGGTATGGAAGATCTCCTTTCATATCGGTGTCGCGGCGGCGGTGGGTCTCATTCTCGTCCTGGTCCTCGGTCCGGTACTGATCATGACCTACCCGCTGCTGGCCGCCATCGGCTGGGCCCGGGTGCACCTGCGTGATCACACCGTGGCGCAGGTCTTGGCCGCTGTGCCGATCGGTGCCCTCTCGGCCGGCCTGACCTTCGCCTTGGCTCGGTGATGGCCGCAGTGGCCCTCGCGCCCGTGGCAGCAGACGCAGTCCAGTGTTGGGAGGTCACTTCGTGGTGCCCGTAGTGTCCGATCTTGTGCTTGATGCTCACGGTTTCGCGGGCCGCTGGTGGTGGGGCACCGCCGCCTCGGCGGTACAAACCGAAGGGGCGTCACCGGCGGATGACTGGTACCGCTGGGAGCGAGCGGGCAACGCCCCGCCCTCTGGTGCCGGCAACGGTTTCGCGCACCACTTTCGCGAGGATTTCGCGCTGCTGCGTGAGCTGGGGATGACCGATCACCGCCTGTCGATCAACTGGGCGCGGGTGCAGCCGGAACAGGGGCACATCGATCAGGCGGCGATCGGCTACTACCGCTCGGTGCTGACCGCGGCCCGCGACGCGGGCCTACGAGCATGGGTGTGCCTGCTGCACACCGCCATCCCGATGTGGTTCGCCGACCAAGGCGGGTTCGCCGCCGCAGACGCGCTGGACACCTGGCTGCGGTGGGTGGACCTCGCCGCGAGGACCTTCGGAGATCTCGTCGGCGGGTGGATGCCGTTCAACACGCCGAGCTCCTACGCGCACAAGGCCTACCTGGCGGGCGCATTCCCACCGGGCCACCGCGATCCCGGCGAGATGGTCACGGTGCTCACGACGGTGCACACCTGCGATTTCGAGGCCGCGCTGCGGCTGCGCAAGACCGGCAAGCCCACCTGCAGCAACCAGGCGCTCCTCCCGCTCTACCCGGCCGACAACAGCGCCCAGACCACCGCGACGATGGCGCAGCTCGACGTGCTGGTGTGGGATTCGTGGCTGACTTTCGCCCACCACCCACGCTACGCTCCGGCGTTCGACCTCCACGGATTCACCTACTACCACGGCGCGATGGTCACCGCGCAGGGGCAGCTGCTGCCATACCCGGCCGGCCAGCGGCCCGGGCCGTTGGGCTACGTCCCCTGGCCTGATGGCATCGCCGCGGTGCTGCGCCGGCTGCACCACGAGCTGCCCCAGGCGCGGGTCGTGGTCGCCGAGCTCGGCTACGGCGGCACCGAAGATCACGCCCGCTGCACCTACCTGCGCCACACCCTGGCGCACATCGCCGCTGCGCAAGACGAAGGAATGCTCATCGAGGGCGTGACGCTGTGGACCGGCATCGACAACTACGAATGGCTGGCCGGTTTCGATGTCCCCTTCGGCCTGCTCAACGCCGATCGAGCGCCCCGGCACAGCGCCCAGCTCATTCAGACACTGACGCACAGCCATTGACCGCGACGCTGCCCAGCGAGACCGACCAAAATCGTGGGAGATCAACTGCTCGACGTGCGTCCGGTGGTCCTCCGGCGCCGCCAGGTGCGGATCTCCGCGTCTGCGGTGGCGCCACCCTCGCTGAGCTCCACGAGGTGCCGCAGGTCCGCACCCGGATCCTCAATGATGACCTCGCCGATGACTTCGCCCGCTGGCATCCCGGGTTCACCCATCACAGCGTGCCGTCGAGCTTGTGGCGTAGGCCAGCGCCCCTCGGGCGCCCGAACAGTTGATCTCCCACGGTTTTGGTCGGTCTCCGTTTGGTGAGCGCTGAGGCAAGGGTGGCTTTGGCCATGGCGCGGGTGGTGGAACTGGCGGGTGGGCGGGCTGCTCGGCCGTGTTCGGTGATCGGCCTCCCCGTAGTTTCCAGCGAAAAACCATCGCTTCACATCGTTTGCGCACGTCAGAAGGTTTGATCGACATCGTCCGAGTGGAGCGCACGAAGGTCGATTGCAACGCCGTGACCTGCGCAAACGGGATGATCGTTGGTATTTCGGCGCTTACTACCGGGAGGCCCGCACGTGCCACTCGGCGGTCCAGGCCAGCACGTCGTAGGGGATGCCGCAGGCCTCGCTCATCCTGACCAGGCCAAGGTTGGTTGCGAGAGCGATCAGCACACTCAAGATGTTGCGTTTGACCTCGACCGAGCGGGCCTGTTTGCGGCCACCGGCGTGGGTGAAGCAGTCCAGGAACCCGGTGCGCGCATCCAGTTCGATCAGCAGCGAGGCGATCGGCGCGAACGGCAGCATCCCGGCCAGCTCGGCCTTGAGCTCGGTGGCCTCGGTGGGAGAGCGGGAAAAACTGGGGGAGGCTGGCTACCGCTTCAGGGGCGGGGTGCGGTGGGGGCGGGGACCTCGTCGATCCCGATGATCACCGTTCGGGGCACTGGTGAGCCGCTGGGTCGCTCTGGGTGGTGTGGGTGCGGGGGTCACCGGCAAGGATGGGGCCATGACTGAACCCGCTGTGACATCGGTCCTCATCGTTTACCGGCTGCGTGGTTTGGAGTGCTTCGATCGCCGGGTGGTCAACCGGGCACTGGTCCAGCAGACCCTGGCCCGGCGGGTTATTACCGAGTCGGGCGTGGCATGAAATTCAGCGTGCGGGTCGTGCTGCACGCCGATGACGGTGCCGAGGCCGTGGTGCGCGAGGTGTTTCACCTGGACCGGGGTCCGCTGTCACCCGAGAGCCTGGGCTTGGGCTTGGGGGAGGCCAAGGATCTGCTCGCCGCCGTGCAGGGCGCGCTGGTCACCGAGCAGGTCACCGCGGGGGTGGCCGCCCAGGTGGGATGCCCGCACTGCGGCAGAGCGCGCCGGCATAAAGACGTCAGGGGCATCGTGGTGCGCAGCCTGTTTGGCACGCTGCGCTTGCCCAGCCCCCGCTGGTGGCACTGCCCCTGCGCAGCCCAGCCCACCCGGACCTTCCGACCCTTGGCTGTGCTGCTGCCTGAGCGGACCACCCCGGAGTTGATGTACCTGGAATCGAAGTTCGCCGGGCTGGTTTCCTACGGGCTGGCCGCCACCTTGCTGGCCGAGGTGTTGCCGCTGGGTCGTCCCTTGCACGCCACCGCCGTGCGCCACCACGTACAGGCCGTGGCCCAACGCCTCGAAGACGAGCTCGCGGCGGAGCAATTCTCCTTCATCGAGGGCTGCCCGCAGGACTGGGCCGAGTTGCCACGACCGGACCTGCCGCTGGTCGTCGGCCTGGACGGCGGCTACGTCCACTCCTCGACACAACGCTCGCGGCGTGACGGCTGGTTCGAGGTGATCGCCGGCAAGAGCATGCCCACCGACGGGCCAGCCAAATGCTTCGGTTATGTCCAGACCTACGACAAGAAACCCAAACGCCGACTGTTCGAGGTCCTCACCTCCCAGGGCATGCAGGCCAACCAGCAGGTCACGTTCCTCACCGACGGCGGCGAGGACATCCGCGACCTACCCCTCTACCTCAACCCCCCTATTGGTAACCACCGGAATCAGGACTTGCTGAATGACCCCCTGCGGGCGATTTCAGCGGCGTAGGCGGCACCTGTCTGGGCCTGCTCGGTCCAGGAGGTGGCTGTGTTGATGTGGATGCCGAGAAGGTTGCTCAAGACGATGGCTGGGAGCTGGGCGGCCAGGTCCATGAGGGTGGTGTTGCGTCCGGCGCGGGCCCGGACGCCGAACGGCTGGAGCCTGGCCATCAGCCTGTTTGGGCTGATCGGCCGGCCCGGTGCTCCGCCGGGGAACAACCACGGGTGGTCCTCGGTGTGTCCGAGGGCTGCGTGGCCGCGGCGGTTGGCGGCCAGCCGCAGCACGAGACCGCCGAGGGGATCAGGCAAGTCCAGTGGCTTGGTGCCCAGTATGATTTGGACTCCACCTCCACTGCTGAGGATCTGATCTCGCGTGATGTGCGCTATTTTCGTGAGTGGCTGGCCGTAGAGCAGCAGAAGAAGGCCGGCGACGCGGTCTGCGGTGGGTATGGCGTCGTCGTGGAGGAATCGGCGGACCAGCGTCCAGCGGTCGTCCTCGTCGATGCGGGCGGCCGGTCCTTCGGTGGCGCGTTGGGGGATCTCGGCGTCTGGGGTGTGTCCGTTGCGGCGGGTCCAGAGCAGGAACGCGCGGGCATTGTGGTTGGTGCTGCGTCCGTCTGTGAGCCAGCGGTCGATGAGGCGCTGGTCGCAGGAGGCCAGGGTGGCGCCGTTGTCGCGAAGCCATGCGATCAGGGCGATGGCTGCCCGGACCTGCGCGCGGGCGTAACCGGCCTGGGTAGCGGTGATGTTGTGCCGCTCGGAGCGATCCCGTAACCGCCGCAGCGCGTGCCAACTGGCGAAGCCCCGGACGATGCGCCGCTCGTGGGCATCGGCGACCTGGGCGAGGGTCTTGGTCATCCAACGGTCGAACATGGCCAGGTACTGGTCTCGCGGGGGCAAGACCTTCCCCGCGACCAGCACGTTCCGTAGGTGGTCGATGGCCTTGTTGTGTGGGTGGCGATCGAGCGTCTCGTGAGTCACAGGCTGGTTGAGCTGGCTGAGTTCGTTGAGCAGCGCGACGGCGGCCGAGCGTTCCAGCCATACCAGGCCTGACTTGGGCTCGCTGGAGACCAGGGCGTGAAAGACCGGCTCGAGGTCCGGGTGGATGTCCCCACCGGAGTGCGCGAGCAGGCTGAGAAGCTGGTGGCGGAAGGCGCAGCGCTGGCACAGTCCCTGGTGATGCAGACGCTCGGTAGTACCGCAGTCAATACAGGGCCGGAATGACAGCGGGTGCTTCGGGTAGCAGGTGGCGCACAGCGGGCCTTCAGGGACCCTGCTTTTGACCAAGCGCGTGTGGCCGCAGCCGGCGCAGGGCACGGGTCGCCTGCTGCAGTTGCCGCAGAGAGGCTGGCCGTCTGCCGTCCTGCCGCCGACGGGCCGCGTTCGGCGACACCGCGCGCAGGGAAGTGACCGCATCCGGCGTGAGCAGCTCCCACAACGCGGCCGGTCAGTGGCGGCGAGGTGGCAGGGCTTGACCCGTCCGCACATCGAACACGTCGCCATCGGCGCGCGGAAACAGCGAGCGCATCGAGCTGGTCCATCGCCGTGGCGATGGACCGTCGTGACGCGTCCGCAGTCGGCGCACGGTGCGTGATTGGCGTGGTCGCGTCGATAACAGGGGCCGCAGACCGCTCCACCGGCCGCGGTGCGGCTGGACACCCTCCGGGATTGGCCGCACCGGGAACAGGGCGCATGTCGGTTCTGGTCGTCGCAGCGTTGGCAACAGCGCAGCCCATCGCGCTGCGTGGGCAAAACCACGCTCCGTCCACAGAATGGACACGCGGGGGCGACGACGCCGCTGACCCCGGCGGCGACCAGCGCCTGGATCAGGGCGTTGACGCGAGGCGAGCCGTGTGCCCCCTGCCCGGTGAGGAGGTTCGGGCGGTCTTCCAGTTCCCAGAGAACCTTGTGGCGCTGGAACCGCCGCGGGACCGCGGTTGCGATGATCTCGATCAGGGCCTGCTGGTTGTGGACGGGGTCGAGCTGGCTGATCCTGGCGCGGATCTCGTCGATGGGGTCGTGGTCATGGGAGGAAACACAGCGAACGCACAGTGACCCTCCGTTGCGGTCGCGGCTGGCGATCTGCCTGGTCACCCCGCAGCCGACACAGGCTTCGGCCGTGCTGGGCTTGCGCCGGGCGCAGGATCCGCAGATCCGAATCGTGCCGTCGAGCTGAGGGAGTGGCTTGGGCTGATGGCAGTGCCCGCAACACGGCAGCGCGAATCGCCGCACGCCCGTTGCCCGCAGGGCGCGGATCAGCCGCTCGATCTGTGGTGGCCCCTCCGGACGTCCGGAAGTGAGCAGGTCCGGCTGCTCGTGCAGCGCATGTGCCAGGCGCCGCCGCTGTGCCCGTGAGGGCGCGGCCTCGGCGATCGCGCAGTGCAGGTCGGCCAGGGCGAGGTCTGGCTCGATGTCGGTGACGACGGTGACGATGACCGTGTCGGGATCGTCCAGAAAGCCGGTGGTCAAGGCACGGTCGGTCACGACGAGGAGCCGGGAACGACGCGCGCCCGCTTCGGCCGGAACTCACCAACGCCCGTGGCGAGCTCGGGACTCTGACCGACAGCCTTCTTCTTTGACTTGGTCGCGCGGGCCGCGATGGGCTCGATGAGGTCGTCCATCCGGCAACCCAGAATGTCCAACAACGCCATCAAGACCTTGAGGTTGAGCCGTTCTGGCGTGTCGACCACCAACCGATAGACCTGGCTATCAGACAGGCCGATGCCGCGCTCGGCCAGCTTAGGGCGCAGGTGCGTGGTCTGGAACAGGCCGCGGGTGGCCATGACCTCACGCAGCCTCCACCTGTAATCCAGTTTCGCGGTCATCGCTTCTCCTCCTCGCAGACGGCGAACGCCTTGTCCAGAACCTTGCGCATCATGGTGTTCATGAAGTCGTCGCTGACCCCGGTGTAGATCGCCGTCGTGGACTGGTAGGCGTGGCCGGCCTGCCGCTGGACAAACCCGGGATCAGCCCCGTCCTCGACCTGATGGGTGATATGGGAGTGCCGCAGGCAATGCGGGACGAGCTCTGTAGGCAGCTTGAGCGCGTCGCGGTACTCGGCGAAGCGTTCCTCGATGTGGCGGGGCCGGATCCGGCCGCCGCGCTCAGTCGGCCACAGCGCGGGCTGATCCGGCAGCCCGTAACGCGGGCGGACGTTGACCATGTAGTCCTCGACCGCCTCAACCGCCCACGGCATGACGCTGTGGACGGTGCGCCGCTTGGGCGGCGATCCCTTCGAGGACTTGCCCCAACGGACTTCCAGCTTGCCGAACTTCCCCAGCTCCGGCGCCTGTGGACTGCGATACCAGTCGGTGACGTCCAATTT
>JBOHFR010000089.1:0-16680 GCA_050699715.1 Pseudonocardiaceae bacterium | reverse complement strand
TTGTTGAGGGAGATGGAGAGGTCGCGGAGGGATTGGGGGGTGTCGCCGTAGGTGGTGTGGATGCGTTGAGCTAAGTGGAGGGATTCGGTGTAGGTGGTGAGGGCGTCGTCGAGTTGGCCGCGTTGTTCTTGGATGCCGGCGACCTTGTTGAGGGAGATGGAGAGGTCGCGGAGGGATTGGGGGGTGTCGCTGTAGGTGGTGTGGATGCGTTGAGCTAAGCGGAGGGATTCGGTGTAGGCGGTGAGGGCGTCGTCGAGTTGGCCGCGTTGTTGTTGGATGCGGCCAATGTTGTTGAGGTAGATGGAGAGGTCACGGAGGGATTGGGGGGTGTCGCCGTAGGTGGTGTGGATGCGGCGGCTCAGGTTGAGGGATTCGGTGTAGGTGGTGAGGGCGTCGTCGAGTTGGCCGCGTTGTTGTTGGATGTCCGCGACATCGTTGAGGGAGATGGAGAGGTCGCGGAGGGATTGGGGGGTGTCGCTGTAGGTGGTGTGGATGCGGCGGCGCAGGTGGAGGGATTCGGTGTAGGTGGTGAGGGCGTCGTCGAGTTGGCCGCGTTGTTCCTGGATGCGGCCAATGTTGTTCAGGGAGATGGAGAGGTCACGGAGGGATTGGGGGGTGTCGCTGTAGGTGGTGTGGATGCGGCGGCGCAGGTTGAGGGATTCGGTGTAGGTGGTGAGGGCGTCGTCGAGTTGGCCGCGTTGTTGTTGGATGTCCGCGACCTTGTTCAGGGAGATGGAGAGGTCGCGGAGGGATTGGGGGGTGTCGCCGTAGGTGGTGTGGATGCGGCGGCTCAGGTCGAGGGACTCGGTGTAAGCGGCCAAGGCGTCGTCGAGTTGGCCGCGCTCTTGTTGGATGTCGGCGACGTTGTCGAGGGAGGCGGAGAGGTCGCGCAGCGTGGGAGGTGAGTCTGGGGAGCGCCGCACCAGCTCGCGGTGCAGATCCACCAGAGCTGCGGCGGCGTCGAGCGCGATCTCGCTATCCAGCGAGCCGGACAGGATCTCCAGCAGCGCCGCCGTGGTGTCCAGCTCGAGTGGCCGCCGGCCCACCAGCGCGATCTGGGCGTGCCGAGCGGCCTCGACCGGCTCGTCTTGCCCGACCAGCACCTGAGCCAGCCAGGCGTGCGCGAGCAACTCGTCGTCCGGGTTCGACGCAGCATCAAGCGCGCCGAGGCTCGCGGCTACCGCAAGGTCGGTGCGGGTCGACCGCAACGCGCTTGCGGCCCGCTTCAGCAGCGCTTTCACCTCGGGCGAGGGCTGGATGGGCTCACCTGGTACCGGCGTGAGCTGGCTGTGAACCGGGGACGCAGCGGTAGGTGCGGTCGCCGTGGCGGTGGCAGCGGTGTCGAGTGTCGCCGTGAGGCTGCGGACTGACCACAGGTCCGGGGCGATGTCGCGGATCAGCGGCAGCGAGTCGGCTGGGCAGGCCAGCAGCAACGCGGCCGGGTGGACGGCGGCCAGCGCGTCACGTTTCTCGTTGAGCCGCAGCAACAGCCGGGACCACAGCCGCACCCGGTCGGCCGTGATGGCCTCGTCGTCGAGCACCCAGGTCGCGGCGAGACTGGCCGGATGCGGGGCGAGCAGCTGGCTGAGCACCGCAGCCTCGCCTGCCCGCTCGGTCAACGTGAGGGTGGCGACGTGCTTGACTTGCGGGCGGGCCAGGTCGCGGGTACGGGCCATCAGCTCGGCGACGTCCGGCGCTTGGGCGCCGAACAGGAACGCCAGCCAGAACCCGTCATGCAGCACGAACTCGGCCCGAAGCCGCTCCCACACGGCCTCGACATCCCGGTGCAGGCTCCGCGCCGCCTGCCGGCCGGTGCTCATGACTCGACCCTCATGATTCGGACCCTGGGAGCAGGTCTCGCGCCGCTCACGGCAGGCCGAGCGCTCTTCTGGCCAGCGGGTGCACCTCGTACCAGTCCTGGCCGTTGAGGTGACTGAGCAGCATGTGGCTCTGCAGCAGCCGGGCCATCAGCTGCACCTCGGACTCCTGAGGGTCGACTGTGCCGTCCCCTGCGGCCACCTGGCGCAGGAACGCCTTTTGCTCTGCCGTCATCTTCATGAAGTCGTGCGCTATCAGGCTGACTGCCTCCTCGACATGCTCGTCGCGCAGCGGTGGCGTCAGTGACCTGCGGAGCATGAGGTTGAGTACCTGACGCAGCAGCGTGAACAGGTCCCGCAGGTGCCCCCCGGACGCCTCGATAATCGTATCGAGCTGTTTGCCGGCGAAGATCTCATCGACTGGGAGCCGGCGGGACACGACGTCCCGCAGCTGCGCGACCGTCCTGGCGACGGTGTCGGTGTCGGCGGCGTGGCCGGGGCGCGGGCGGACGTGCGGCACCGGAACCGGCAGCACCCGGGAGTCGAAGGGCAGCGCTCCGGGCGCGGTGAACTGCAGGTAGGTGGGCACAGTGTAGATCATGTGATGGGAGCGGAACTTGAGCTTGCTGGCGTGCGCGACGAACAGCTCCTGCACCGACTCCTGCACTGCCACGTCGTTCACCCTCGTGCCGCGCAGCTTCTCCAGGCCGTCCACGATGAGCACCGAGCCCTGACCCGGCTCATCGAACGGCAGCAGCGTGCGGAGAAAGTCCGCTACCTCATCGTAGAGGTGGCCGATGTGGTAGGTGAGCTTGTTGCGCAGCTCCGTCACCACCGATTCGCTGCTTTTCAGCTCGCGCTGCAGCTCGACTTCGATCGAGGTACCCATCGCCTCGATTTCCAGACCGTCCCGCGACACATTGGCGGACAGGCCGGGGACGTCGACGGAGATCTTGAGGCGGTCCAGCAGGCGGCGGAGCCGGCCGACGAACCCTGGCCTCGGGTCCGCATCGGGTGCGCCGAGCATGTCGTGCGCGCCCAGGGCCAGCGCAATGAGGAACTCAGTGACGTCGATCGGCGAGGACTCGTTGACGTAGGCGCCGACGTCGAAGATCGTGGCGTGGAAGCCCCTATCTTCCAGCTCGCCTTTGAGCCGGTACAGCTCGGTGGTCTTGCCAGAGCCGGACGGGCCGGAGAGCAGCTGGGTGGTGGTGTCGATGGCCAGCTCGATCGTCGCCAGCAGCTCATCGACCGCAGCCCGGCCGGCGTCGGCCAGCGGGACGTACCGCGTCTCGTCCGGATCGGCCGGGTCTAGGTGGCTGAGCGTGAGCTCGGCGGACCAGTCGCGAAGCTGCTGCCGCGATGGCATTGTCATGGCCGAGATCATAGTGACCGGTGTCAGCTACACCTGCCCGAGCCAGAGCACCAGCTGATCGGTGATCGCGGCAAGCGTGGGGTTGTCGGCGATGCCGATGAGCTGGCCGAACCGCTCCAGCGACACAGCCCGGACGGCTTCACACATGGCCCAGCTCGACCGGTTCACTCCGCCGTCATCGGTGACCGCGATGTGGTGGGGAAATCCGCGTTCCCGGGTGGTCAAGGGGACCACGATGGCCTGCCGAATCGGCAGGGTGTTGAACCGATCCGTGGATACCACCACGCACGGCCGGGTGCCGCGTTGCTCGTTGGCCACCGTGGGGTCCAGCATGACTGACCAGATCTGTCCGTGGGCGACTCTCACTGGTGGTTGTACTCCGGCCACTCCTGGGCGGTTGCGGTGTCCGGGCCAGCGGTGCTGGCCTCCCACTCGGCCAGCTCGCCGAGGTACTCGGCCCACCCGTCGGGGTCCTCGCGCTGCATCCGCTCGTAGGCGGCCTCGATGTCGGACCAGCGATGCTCGGTTTCCAGCCGCTCGACGACATCGGACAGCAGCGTGCCCATCGTCGTGCCTCGTGCCCGCGCGAGGTGCGCGAGCCGGTCCCGGATCGCGCTGTCGACTTTGATCGTCGTAGTAGACATACCAATGAGGATACCGGAACGAGATACCGCCGCGTGGTTATTGGTCGTCCCTGCGGGACCTGGACTGCCCACGTGACCGGGTGATGTGGCTGAAACCTAGCGGTTACAGCTCGGTCATAGGGATGTCGTGTGATGGTTCTGACTCACTCTAGTGAGTGAGGCGCACCTAGGGTTCCGTCGCTGTTCGTTAGCGGGCCTGGTCCGAGAGGTGCAGGCGGGCGGTGCGTGGCCCGTTCCACGGCGGGACAAAAGCCCGGGAGGCCAGCCACGCTCGGCTGCCTGGCGGCCGGGCGCCGTGGACCCGGAGGCCCCGACGTGGCGGACCTGCACCATAACGAGGACCTGCACCATCACTACGGCCCGGAGGCACGCTACGCCGTGGAAGCGGAAGCGGCGCTGCCGACAACGAAGTGGGAACAGGAGATTGCCCGGGGCCTTGAGCTGGGCCTGCCGGGTGCCGACTCGATCGTCGACCGGCGGATCCCCACCTTCTCCCGTGGCGAGTTGCCGCACTTCGCTGGCATCAACACCTTCCTCAAGGCGCCTTATGTCGAGGACGTCCGCCGCTGCGGCGAGTACGACGTGGCGGTGCTCGGCGCCCCCTTCGACGGAGGCACCACCTACCGGTCGGGAACCCGCTTCGGTCCCCAGGGCATCCGCAAGATCTCCGCGTTGTACGGGCCGTACAGTTTCGAGCTCGGCGTCGACCTGCGGGAGTCGATCACCATCGCTGACCTCGGCGACGTGTTCACCATTCCGGGCAACATCGAGAAGACCTTCGACCAGATCTCCAAGGCAGTCGGGCACGTTTACGCCTCCGGCGCCTTTCCGGTGGTGTTGGGTGGGGACCATTCCATCGGTTACCCGACCACCCGCGCCGTCGCCGAACACCTGGGCGGCGGCAAACTCGGCATCATCCACTTCGACCGCCACGTCGACACCCAGGAAACCGACCTCGACGAGCGGATGCACACCACCCCGTGGTTTCACGCCACGGACATCCCCAACGTGCCGCCGCGCAACCTGGTGCAGATCGGCATCGGCGGGTGGCAGGCGCCGCGGCCCGGGGTGGCTGTAGGCCGGGAGCGCGGCACCACGATCATGACCGTCACCGACTGCGTGGAGATGGGTATCGAGGCCGCCGCGCAGCGCGCTCTCGACGTCGCCTGGGACGGCACCGACGCCGTCTGGTTGTCCTTCGACGTCGACTGCCTCGACGCCGCGTTCGTGCCCGGCACGGGATGGCCCGAGCCCGGCGGTTTCCTACCCCGCGAGGTGCTGCGGTTCATCCAGCTCATCGCCGTCCGCCCGCTGGCGGGCATCGAAGTCGTGGAGTGCTCCCCGCCCTACGACAACGCCGAGATCACCGCGCTCATCGCGACCCGGGTCATCTGCGACACCCTCGGCTGCCTGGTGCGCGCCGGTCACCTCCCGCGAAAGGCGATCCCATGACGACCCAGGCCAGCATCGACGCTGACGACCTGCGCCACATCGGCTACCAGCAGGAGCTGCACCGCCGGCTCGGCGCCTTCTCCTCCTTCGCCGCGGGGTTCTCCTTCGTCTCGATCCTCACCACGGTGTTCCAGCTCTTCGCGCTGGGCTACTCCTTCGGCGGCCCGGCGTTCTTCTGGACTTGGCCGCTGGTGTTCGCTGGCCAGCTGTGCGTGGCGCTGGTCTTCGCCGAGCTGGCGGCGAGCTGGCCGCTGGCTGGGTGCATCTATCAGTGGTCGCGCCGGCTGGTCGGCGAGACCGTCGGCTGGTTCGCCGGTTGGGCGATGCTGGTCGGCTACATCGTGAGCGTGGCGGCCATTGGCATCGCGCTGCAGGCGGTGCTGCCCGCGGTGTGGTCGGGCTTTCAGGTCGTCGGCACCGATCCGTCGATCACCTCGGCCTCCGGTGCCGCCAACGGGATCCTGCTGGGTTCGGTGCTCATCGCACTGGCCACCGTGATCAGCGCGGTGGGGGTGCGCTTCATGGCGTTGATCAACGGGATCGGGGTGACGTGCGAGCTCATCGGTGTGGTGCTGTTGCTGGTACTGCTCTTCGGTCATGCTGAACGTGGACCCGGGGTGGTCACCGAGACGCTTAATGTGTCCGGCAAGGGTCCATACCTGTCCGCCTTTCTCGCGTCCACGCTGATGGCGGCCTATGTCATGTATGGGTTTGACAGCGCCGCAGAGCTAGCCGAAGAGACCAGCCAGCCGCGGCGCGTGGTGCCTTCGGCGATCCTGCGGGCGCTGCTGGTCTCCTTCGTCGGGGGCGGTTTCATGATCGTGGCTGCGCTGATGGCGGCGCCTTCGCTGACCGACGGTCAGCTGTCCACCGGCGGCATCGCCTACGTCATCACCAGCCAGTTGAACTCCACGCTCGGCCGGGCGCTGCTCGCGGTGGTCGCGATCTCGATCGTGTCTGCCTGCCTGGCGATCCAGAACTCCGCGTCGCGGGTGATGTTCAGCATGGCCCGGGACGGCCGGCTGCCTGGGGCACGGTTCCTGGCCCGGGTCAGCCCGCAGACCGGGACGCCGATCCTTACCGGCATCGCGGTGGGCGTGCTGGCCATCGCGATATTGTTGATCAATCTGGGCAACCCGGCGGCGTTCGCGGCGGTCACCAGCACGTCAGTGGTAGTCGTGTACCTGGCGTACCTGCTGGTCACGGTACCGGCCTTGGGTGCCCGGCTGAGCGGACGTCTGCCAGCGAAGCCCCACGGTGGTTTTTCGCTCGGCCGTTGGGGGCTGCCGGTGAACCTGTTTGCCATGGTCTACGGGGTGGCGATGATGGTGAACATCGCGTGGCCGCGCCAGGCGGTGTACGACCCGGCGGGCACCAGCTGGGTGCTGCAGTACCTCGCGTTGCTGTTCGTGGCCGCGCTGGTGGTGCTCGGCGCGGTGCTGCACCGGCTGCTGCGCCGCGACGCCGCGGCTGGGGCTGACGCGGGGGCCGCAGCCGTGGAAGCCCAAGCTGGGTTATGAGCCCAGCGGCGTGGCCGGGAACGCGGGCACCCCGTGGCACGATTACGCCATGCTGCGTTGGATCACCGCTGGGGAATCGCACGGGCCTGCTCTGGTCGCGGTGCTGGAGGGCATGGTCGCCGGGGTCGAGGTGACCTCCAAAGAGGTGCAGGCCGAGCTGGCCCGCCGCCGCCTCGGGTACGGGCGTGGGGCGCGGATGAAGTTCGAGGCCGACGAGGTGGACCTGCTCGGGGGGATCCGGCACGGCCGGACCCTGGGCGGCCCGGTGGCGATCCGGATCGGTAACACCGAGTGGCCCAAGTGGGAGACCGTGATGGCGGCCGACCCGGTGAACCCGGATGTGCTTGCCGCGCAGTCCCGCAACGCGCCGCTGACCCGGCCCCGGCCCGGGCACGCCGACCTCGCTGGCATGACCAAGTACGGCTTCGACGATGCCCGGCCGGTGTTGGAGCGGGCCAGCGCCCGCGAGACCGCCGCCCGGGTCGCTTTGGGCACCGTGGCCAAGGCGTTCCTGCGCCAGGCGCTGGGTGTTGAGGTGCTCTCCCATGTGGTGTCGCTAGGGCAGGTGGACGCCCCCGCGGACGTGCTGCCCGGACCCGGTGACCTGGAGCGAGTCGACGCCAGCCCGGTGCGCGCGTTTTCTGAGGATGCGTCGGTCGCGATGATCGCTGAGGTGGACGCGGCGAAGAAAGACGGTGACACGCTGGGCGGCGTGGTCGAGGTCGTGGTGCACGGGCTGCCGGTGGGTCTGGGCTCGTTCGTGCACGCCGACCGGCGGTTGGACGCTCGGCTGGCTGGCGCGCTGATGGGTATCCAGGCCATGAAGGGCGTCGAGGTGGGTGATGGGTTCGCGACCGCGCGCCGCCGGGGCAGCGTGGCGCACGACGAGATGACGCCCGGGCCCGACGGTGTGGTGCGGCGCACTAACCGGGCCGGTGGTCTGGAGGGTGGCATGACCAACGGAGAGGTGCTGCGGGTCCGGGTGGCGATGAAGCCGATCTCCACCGTGCCTCGCGCGCTGGCCACGGTGGACGTCGCGACCGGCGAGGCGGCCGTCGCGATCAACCAGCGCTCTGACGTGTGCGCGGTGCCCGCCGCAGGCGTGGTGGCCGAGGCGATGGTCGCACTCGTGCTCGCCGACGCCGCGCTGGAGAAGTTCGGCGGTGACGCCCTGCCCGAGACCACCCGCAACGCCCGCGCCTACCAGGACTCCATCCGGCATCGTTGACCGCGGAGATGGGGTGAGCACCGGAAATTGTCGGTGGTGGGGTCGACAATGGTGGGGTGCTGGAGACGCGGCTGGACCCGAGGCAGGCGATGGTCGCTGGTCTGGCGCAGTGGCGTGAGGTGATCGTTGGGTGTGATGACGCGGGGTTGCGGGATCAGGTCCGGGAGATCGAGTCGGTGTCGCGGATGGTGCATTCGGTGATGCTGGAGGCGGTCGCGGAGCTGGACTCTCGTCGTGTCGCCGCGGCCACGGGGTTTGGCACCACGAAGCGGCTGCTCGCCGGGATGCTGCACCTCTCCGCTACCGAGGCCGGCACCCGGGTCACGCACGCCACCCAGCTTGCGCCACGCCGCGCGGTGAGTGGTGAGCCGCTGGCGCCACGCTGCCGAACACCGCTGCGGCATTGGCCGCTGGGGAGATCGGGTCGGCGCAGGTTCGGGGGAAACGTCGAGACGATGAACGCGATCCCCGCCTCGGTCAGTACCACCGACCGGGAGGCCGCCGAGGCTGAGCTGGCCCGTTATGCCCGGTCGTTTGACCCCACGTCGTTGCACAAGATCGGGCGCTATCTCCTGGCGCATCTCGATCCGGACGGTCCGCGGCCGCGCGAGGAGCCCGAACTTGCTCCCGCCGCGGGGGAGCTCCGGTTTCGGGAGCGCCGTGATGGCCGGCTCGGGCTCGAGGGATTCCTCGAACCCGAGCACAGCGTTGCGTTCCGTTCCTTGATCGAGCAGTTCGCTGCTCCCCGCCCGGCCGCCGAGAACATCCCCGATCCGCGTACCACCCCCCAGCGCAACGCCGATGCCCTGCTGGAGGTCTGCGGGCTCGCCCGCGCCGTCCAGGACTGCCCCACCACCGGCGGGGAACCCCCACACCTGAGCGTCACCCTCGACTAGGACACCCTGCGCACCAGTCTCGGGACCGCGACCCTGGACTACGGAACACCCCTCAGTGCGTCGGAGGCCCGACGGTGGGCGTGTGACGCGAAAATCATCCCCGTCGTCCTGGGCGGGGCATCCGAACCACTCGACGTCGGACGGGCCATGCGGACCGTCCCGCTAGCCATCCGCCGTGCGCTCGTCGCCCGAGACCGCGGATGCGCTTTCCCCGGCTGCGACCGGCCACCAGGAATGTGCCAAGCGCACCACTGGCGACACTGGGCCGACGGTGGCGACACCTGCCTGGAGAACAAGACCCCTTGTTAAATGTACCCATGGGGACGAGCTAACTGGACGCGCTCGCTACGGCTAGGGATCTGGCGGCTGGCGTCGGCGTGCGGGGGACGTCAGTGTGGCGGCACGCGGGCATTCACATGCGCACGCGGGAGCCTACAACGATAGCCTGAAGGCATGCCAGCTCAGTCTCGGGATCGGGTAGGAACGGAACGGAGAACCAGGGGTTGGTATCACCTCTGTTGACACCCGCCGCCAGTCGGGAACAAGTGCGCCCTCGACGACAGGGGCAAACTAGCGAGGGGAACGGGACGAACTCTACGCAGCGGTCCACCGTTGCAATCTCCAGCCGCGCGGGCGGGAAGGGCCCCCGCACCGCACGAATCGACACCCACGGGCAACCGACGACTGAACTGGAACACTGCGAGGTGGTGACCGGCCCGCAGATCAGTCGAGTTCGTTCACACCGACCTGCGGGATCTGCCCTCGACCCTCACGGCCATCCGCAGCAGCGGCTGATTCCACCTCGCCGCCAACGCTCCCTTCCCCGAGGTCCGCGAGCACAACATCACCGCCACCTACCACGTCCTGGAGACCGTCCGCCGCAACCACATCCCCCGCGTCGTGCTCACCAGCAGCCACCACACCATCGGTTTCCCCCCGCTCGGCGAGACAGTCACCCACACAACCTCGAACCCCCGACAGCTTCTACGCGGTCAGCAAGATCACTGGCGAAGCCATCAGCTACCTCTACGCCCACGACGATCACGGGATGCCGGTAAGAACCGTGCCGCCCGCCCCAACGGGCGGCACGGTTCAGAATGCTCAGCGCCGACGGGCCTTAGCGCCTGTTGGCGAACGTCTCAGGCGGCTTGTTGATCTGGTTTGGGGGGTGGGACGGGACGGTTGCCGCCCCAGCGGGGTGAGGGTGGGGTGGCGGTGGTGTGACGGGCCAGCTGGCGTGTCATGATCATAACTGTGGCCCAGAGCACCATGGTCTCATGATGTTCGGGAAGCCGTTCGTAGTCGCGGATCAGGCGGCGGTGACGCATCAGCCATCCGAATGTGCGTTCGACGACCCAGCGGCGGGGCGCCACGACGAATCCACGGGTGTCGTCGCTGCGTTTGACCACGGTGACGCTGAGCCGCGGCACGCCGGCCGCCCAGGTCACCAGGCGCCCGGCGTAGCCACCGTCGGCCCAGATCAGGGTGATCGTGGAGAACCGTTCGCGCAGCAGGGCCAGCAGCGGGCAGGCTCCGTCGCGGTCTTGCACCGACGCGGCGGTGACCACCACGGCCAGCAGCAGGCCCACCGTGTCGACCGCGATGCGCCGCTTGCGTCCGTTGATCTTCTTGCCGCCATCGAAACCCCTGCTCGCGGCCCCGACCGTGTCGGCCGCCTTGACCGACTGAGAGTCGATCGAACACGCTGTCGGCAGCTCGTGGCGTCCCTGCGCCACCCGCAACCGGCCGCGCAGCCGATCGACCAGCCGCTGTGGCAGGCCCCGGGCACTCCACCGCTCGAAGAACGCATACACCGCCTCCCACGGGGGAAAGTCAGCGGGCAGCGCCCGCCACTTGACCCCCTACTTGGTGAGGTAGCGGATCGCATCCAACATCGCCCGCGGATTGTGGCTCATCGCCCGCCCACCCCGGCCACGGCGCAACTCGGCCATCACCTGCTCGGCCTCGGGACTCAATACCTTCCACTCCGGGTCGGTCATATCCAACGGGTAGCGGCGAACGCGGGTGGCGCAACCGCATCCCGCCACCGGGCAACTGGCCTTCGCGGCCGTGACAGAGTAAACAGACATCCCCGGGCTTCTGGTTAGCGGAGTTGATCGACACTCCTCTGCTACCAGGAGCCCTGCCCACCATCCGGCCAGGACACGCCACCGTGACCCAACCGCTACCCGTTACCCATGGTCCCGAGAGCGCGAACGTAGTTCGCCAACAGGCTCTTAGGCAGGTCCACGAGGGCGTCATGTTGGGGTATACCCCAACATGACGTCAGGCGTGCCCACGAGCACCGTCAGGTTAGACCCCGAAGACTCATTGATTGACACTACGCTCACCAGGTTTTAGATTCCAACCTGACACTATGGGTGGGGGGAGCGCGCGATCACCGGGCAGAAGGTGGCCTACATCCGAGTCAGCGGCTTGGACCAGAACGCTGACCGGCAACTCGAGGGCATCGCCGTGGACCGCGCGTTTACTGAGCGAGCGTCGGGCAAGGATGTCCACCGGCCGCAATTGGTGGCCCTGCTCAGTTTCGTCCGTGACGGTGACATCGTGATCGTGCACTCCATGGACCGCCTCGCCCGCAACCTCGACGACCTCCGCCGTGTGGTGCGTGAGCTGACCGCCAAGGGCGTGCGTGTCCAGTTCATCACAGAACAGCTCACCTTCACCGGCGAGGACACCGCGATGGCGAACCTGCTGCTGTCGGTCATGGGCGCGTTCGCCGAATTTGAACGGTCCTTGATCCGGGAGCGGCAACGCGAAGGCATCGCTTTGGCCAAGCAGCGTGGGGCCTACCGGGGCCGCAGACGATCCCTCAACGAGGAACAAGCGGCGAGGCTGCGCCAACGAGCAGATGAGGGTGTCCCGAAGACGACGCTGGCCCGCGAACTGGGCATCAGCCGCGAAACGGTCTACCAGTACCTGCGTGCCACACCCTGACCACGATGCCCTTCCCACCAGGATGACAGGAATTCAGTATTCCTGAGGTATCCTCATGATCTTTTCGTTGGCGAGCAGCTGACAACGAGAAGAAACCCCTGGTCACAAGCGTCCCAGACGGACTGGAACCTCCATCGGAACCCACTGGTTATCCCACAAACGCGTACGCTGCCTTGGCGGGGGTCGGGGCTGCTAACCTCGGCTGCTCACCCCTAGCCTGAGTTTCCGAGATTTCATGATCTTGTTTGGTGTTTGTGCTGGTGGTGGCTGGTTTGATGGGTGTTTGACGTGTATGACCTAAGTCGGGGGTGCCCACCGGTGGAGGTCGAAGATCTCGGTGAGGTGGTTCTGGGTGGGGGTGGTCTCGGTGAGCATGCGGCGGGCTTTGGGGCGGCCGCCGGTGGAGGGGTAGATCAGCACGGTTTCTTCGATGCCGGAGAGGGTGTCGAGTAGTTCGCGGACGGACAGGTTCAGGCCGTGCTGGGCGGCGTGGCGGCGCATGAGGTGGGCGATTTGGAGGGCGAGGACGCAGGTGAAGGTGTGCACGCGGATGTTGTGGTCGGTCCAGTGGTGCATCGGGCTGAAGGAGACCACGTGTGGGTCTTTCATCTGGCGGAAGGAGAATTCGGCCTCGGGCTGGGAGCGGTAGGCGGCTACCACCTCCGTGATCGGCCAGTCGTCGTGGTCGGTGATGAGCACGCGTTTGCCGAACGTTTCTTCTTCGAGGTCTTTGCGGGCCTGGGTGTTGATGGTCCAGGTGAGTCGGTGCTCGGCTGGAGTGTCGCCGGTCAGCTCGACGGACACCACGCGGGCCGCCCAGGGGTCTTTGAGGATCTTGTTGATCTCGGTGATGACCTGTTCCCGGGGGCGGCGGGTCTTGCCCCGGGCCAGGGTGTCGGCCAGTTCGGTCAGGGCGGCCTCGGCCTTGGCCAGGGTCTGGTCCAAGCCGCGGGACTGGGCGTGGTGCAGGGTGGGTGAGTGGGTCAGGACGGTGCGGCGCTGGGCGCCGTAGGCCTCGCGGCGGGTCTGGAAGGCGGTCAGCCCGGCGAACCGGTCGGCATCGACGATGCGCCGGTCGCGGGCGGGTCGGGCCAGCAGGTCGGCGCAGTCCGACGGCGGCATCGAGCCGACGAACGCCAGCCCCGATCGGGCCAGATGGGTGAAGTTGGCGACCGAGTTCCGCCCGGCGTCGAAGACCACCGTCACCGTGGCCGCCGCGGGAGCACCGGCGCCCTCGGCCAGCGCGGCGTGCCGGGCCACCAGCAGGTCGATCATGTGCGCGAACTGGGTGACGTCGGGCTGGTTGCCCGCGTAGGCGTGGGAGACCAGCGGCACCCCGCCGTCGCGGGTGACGACCAGACCGAGCCCGACGATCCTCAGGTCGGATCTCTTCCGCTTGGCCTTGCCCCGCTGGGCGATGGGCGCCTTGTCATTGGTGGAGTCGATGTGGGTGGCGAAGTTGGTCATGTCCAGCGCCAGGGCCGAGATGTCGAGCCCGAACCGCTCGATCACGGCCAGAGCGATCCGCCGCTCGATCTCGGCGAGCTGAGTCAGGGTGACCGCGCGCATCGCGTCCCAGAACCGGCGATGATCCAGCGCGCCCGCCGCGATCTTGGTGAACCGGTCGGCCGCGGTGGTCTTCCACCAGTCGGCGAACGCCGCTTTCGAACACGGGGCGACGACCCGGTTGAGAGCGGCCAACACCAGGTAGGTACCGACACTCACCGGGACACCCGGCACCTTCCCCCCGGTCACCCCGTCCACGATGCCGATCACATCCAGACGCCGCATCACCCCCCACACCGCGGCCACATCCCCGAACGCCAAGTGCCGGGTTCGCTCCGGCATCGCGGCCGCCTCCCTGTCCGCCACCGCCGCGGCGACATCGGCCGCCGTCCCCAGGTACCGCTCGGAGATCATCTTGGGCTTGCCGTTCACCCTGGCCATCTCCCGCAGATACCAGTACGTCTTCCCATCGACCTTCTTCGGATACAGGCTCGCCATACGATTAGGTCATACGCTCACTCATAGATCCAATCAACCACCGACACACCAGTCGAACTGCGAAGATACCCCCACAACTCGGATGATCAAGCCCTCAAAAGGCAAGATCGTCGGAAGCTCGGGCTAGGCTGACGAAACACCGGATGTTACGCTATCCATACGGTTCGGGTTCCTGCTACCGGGCGGAACTCCCGATACGAATTAGGTGAGGGGAAAGATCGATGACAGTCGACCTTCGCGCGCGCACAGCTCCCGCTCTTGTCGATCAAGAACTTGATTTCGATGTGCCGCAGCCTGACCTCGACCTCACTCCGTTTATGCTTGATCGGCGGGCCCACGTGCCCGCTCGCGGCCGTTCGACGCTTCAGACTGACCCCATAGGTGGTAATCCTGAGTGGGTCTGACACGCAACCGACTTGTCCGGTGAACGTGGACGGTGACTGGGAACAGGGCGTCCGGCACTTCATCATCTACCTCCCAGCCTCAGTGAAGAGATGGGTGGTCTGGACGGAGCGGCAAAGCCACGAGAAGATACGTAACGCCCTCCTTTCCGAATTGCCCATCCTGCACTCCTTCGTACTCGGGGATACGCCAGCGTCCCTCGTTGGTGAGGTCGCGCGAAAGTATGCCGATGATCCCGACACGGGGTTCATTGGGTTTGAAATGAAGGACGTCCACGCGGTTCATCGTTATTGCGATTACCGTGATGCGTTCGGTTACTTCTCCAGCTGGCTGCCCTCGCGTGTCAAGCTCTGCCTCGATGTTTCGGACCGCGTCTTTTCTACACTATTCGCGGAGGATCCGCATGCCGTCGCGGCAAGGTGTCGGGAAACCCATCATCGGGTCCAGAAAGAGAGTCAGCTGACTTTCTGCGCACCGGACTCATCCGCGCCGTTGAACTTTGACTGCGAAGGGCGCGACTGGATAATCTACGATGGAATCCAAGATTGGTCGGATTATGGGTTGCCGATTGGCGAGGTGGCATGTCTTCCGTCAGATGTATCTGGTGTGCTCGCGGTCGAGGGATGGATCATCGGAACGATCCCGTTTGGGCTCAAGTATCCGATTGTTCGCCAAGGTGAACTCTCTCTAGAATTCATGAACGGCGAAGTTCGACGGATCATGGGGACGAACACCGCGTTATGCTCGGACCTCGAAACTGCGCTAGAAAGAGTGCCCGGGTTGCGAGTAGTGGGAGAGCTTGGTCTGGGCCAGTCCTTGGCTGTCGTTGATGCCGTGCGTACCACCCGAGTGGCGCGCAGGTGGTATGAGCGGCACTACGGGATGCACATCGGTTTAGGCGCGGAGTTGCCGGAGACCTCAGAACGTGACCAGCGTCTGACGTCCCACCATCTTGACTTGGTCCTGTCGAGAGGGTCATTGGTCGGCCAGACGGAGAAAGTGCTAGAGTGGTAGTCATGCGAGGCACCCGGCGAGGGGAGAGCGGGAAAAACTGGGGGAGGCTACGCGGCCAGGGCCAGTGGACCAGGCGTGTTGGTGAACTCGGCGTACCAGCAAGTGGACCCTGATGCGGATTTACAGCTGCTAGACCCCACCCTCCGGCACTGACCCCCCGCTCGGCCATCTCCACCGCGTTCGTCGAGTCCACCGTCAACCAGGTCATCAGCAAGCACATGGTCAAAAAACAACAAATGCGCTGGAGCCCCCGAGGCGCCCACCTGCTGCTCCAGATCCGCACCCGCGTCCTCAACAACGACCTCGCCCACGACTTCCACCGCTGGTACCCCAGCGACTTCCACCGCTGGTACCCCAGCTTCACCCACACCACAACCGACCGGCACGACCTCGCCGCGTAGCCTCCCCCAGTTTTTCCCGCTCTCCGCTGGTCCCTGAGTGTGGCCGCTGAGGGGAATCTGGCATCCTGGATTTCCGGCAGGTGAGCGCGAGTGAAAAGAAAGCTGGATTGTCGTGCAGGTTCGAGTCGTCGATCCGCGGTCTACAACGTGGGAACTGGACAACCCGGTTTTCCGGGTGGCGTTCTTCCAGCATGACCCCGCCTACGCCGATGTGCCGTCCGAATTCGTGGGATACGAGTCCGAGGAATGGGAGCTTGTCGGGGGGGATGTGCGGGAAGCCCTCGCTTGGGCCACGGAGCACGCCGGTCCCGACCGGACCTGGACCCTCCACGTCGCTGGCCCCTCGTCGGAGAGACCCGGGCTGATATGGTTGGCGGGCATTGACCCCAATGCGACCAATGCCCCGACCGTCACGTGGCGATTCACCGTTCCCGGCGATGTCGAGGAACAAGCTTCCGACTCAAGTTCTTAACCAGGATCGTTCACCCAGGCCCGATTGCTGGATGCACGTGCCGGACCAGTGGGGGTACCGCCGGGAGGCCCGACGATCTGGCCGGTGATGTTGCCCTGATACCACGCGCTACCTCGGACTTTGGGTTCCCCTGGCCCTTCCAACGGGGTGTAGTACGTGACCGACTCGCCATTGACTGTGACAGCTTGAGTTTGGTCACTGGTCGCCCGCGTCACTGTCGGACCTTGCGGCGGCCTAGCGGGAGGTGGCGCACCGGAGATCGACCCCAGAATGCCGGTTACCCTGACCTGGACAACCGGTACGCCGTTCCCGTGGCACGTGATGCGCGTCTTGAAGATCACTGACCCGGCTCGTGGCGGAGGAGAGGGATGGGCAGGGCCCCGGCAAAGTCGCGGGAACACCTGTGAACTGCGGCTATGCCCGGCAGCAAGGCGTGCAAGCTGGTGAGGGCGGGCCTGTTGATCTCTTTTTTTGTGATCAACTCTACTGTTGCCGAG